>CAVXYG010000001.1:0-171926 GCA_963766005.1 uncultured Actinomycetota bacterium
GGCCTGGCAGACATCGGCCAGCCATTCGGCGTCGTCGTATCTCGCAGGTCCGCCGATGCCCCGCGTGCCCTTCGAGCCCCGGTGCAGGACCCGGGGGTCCCCGCCGGCCCAGGCCAGGCCTGCCCAGGGGTCGGACAGTTCGCGGCGTACTCGCTGGCCGGGCTGGTGCGGTGAAGTTCTCGCCGAACGTTCCTCCCCCGGCCGCCGAATCCGGCTTCGATCCCCTTGAAGCCGACAGGCCCCCGCCTCCCCCGGCCGCTGCGCAGGGCTACGATCCGGGGCGCCGGGGATCGCATGCACTGCTGCGGCTTGCGTCATCTGCTCCTGCGCAGTGACTTGGTCGCCCCCAGCGGCGCCGACGAAGAGCCGGGAGCCGGGCTCCGCGCACGAGGTCGAGGGGACGCGTTTTCCACCGCGGATGGGGCTGGGAAGCCCCGTCTGGCCGGTAGCCGTGAAGTTCATGCCGTACCTCCTTCGCTCTCACGCTGCCCTGCGGTGTGGGCGGGGAGAAGCCGGCCGCGGGCCAGAACGCAGGATGAAGCGTTTATGCTTCAATCCCGCGTTCTGGCCTGTAGAACCTGATCCGGATGGACGCATCACTGGTCGTGGCGCGGGGGACGGGAGACCGGTACGCGTGGATGCTTCTTCGGAGCAGAGAAGGCGTCGGGAGTTGGTGGACGCCTACAGGCGCGACTCCGCCGACGCCCGCAGGCTGGGCGAACTGCTGGCGCGGCAGGAGGACATCGAGGCGGCCGCTGAGGTTGCAGTGAAGGCCGCGCGAGATACGGGCGGGCCGGTCGATGGCGACTCCGTGAAGGTCGGCGGCGACGTGGTAGCGCGGTACTACAAGGGAAGCCTGGTTGCCGTGATCGCTCGGCTGGCCCGGCGCAAGATGGACCTGCCGATGAGGCTGCAGATGCTCGGGCTCCTTTGGGGGGCCGATCCCGTTGCTGCCGACGACTCCCTCCCGTGGAGCCAGGCGATCGCTCCGTTGCGGCACGGCGCCCGCGACCTGCGGCGGGCCCGCGCCGTACTTCCGAGAGGTCCACGACGACTACGCCGCCGAGATGGCCGTCTGGCGCCCCGCCGAGGACAAGAAGGCATGGGGCACTCCGGTCCGACCGGATGAGATCAAGGTGCCGCTGGATGTGTGGCGCAAGGGATGGCACCTGTGCCTGCATCGGCACGTACTCGCCTGGCTGCTCGCCAGGTACCTTCCCAACTACAGGCGCGACCCCAATGGCAGTACGCTCCGCGCCGCCATGGGTGAGCGCTACCTCGGCGTGTCCAAGCACATCAGGGGGACCATCCTCGCCCGGCAGATCGACATCTCGGTCAGCGCACCGCTCTGGCTGGCGACCCGCCTCCTGAACCAACTCTCGAAGCGCGACATCTATGGCGCGAACCAGCCCGAGGTGCAGACCACGAGGATGAACTGCTGGTCGATGCCCTGCGGACGGAGATCAACGGGGACCCCGTCCTTCTGCTGCGAACGGTGTCCGATAGAAATCCCGAGGGCGGTATCGCCCACATAGAATGCCGCCGCACAGGTGGCGCCTACGCCGCTGTTCGACGACCGCTTGCGCGAACTGCTGACCGAAGAGCCCTGGAAGGCCTACAGAGTGATGTTGAATTTGGACTGGGACTGGCAAGATGACCCGTATCCCGACCGCCACTGCGGATCGAGCGATCCGCCGGCGGCGATCGCGTGCGGGTCAAGCGCGGGCGCAGTCGAGTAACCAGTGGCCGTTGATAGCGCTCGACGACCTGCCGGTGTCGCCGCCGACAGACTGAGGCTGGGCGAGTCCTACAACGTGAGCAGACCACCACAAGCCCCTGCTGCGCTGACCGGGGCCGTGCTGGCAAGAAGCGATAGCGCGACGCCGGGCGACCGGCTGAGCTGGGTCGAACGTGGGGACCGCGGCAACCGTCCCGCGGCGGGCCCCTGTGCCGCCCTCGGCCGGAGCACGCCGGCTGGGACCCGGGAGGGGGCCGTGGAGTTCGAGGGCGCGCAGTGCGACGCGGTCCCGCAGACCGCCTGGCCCGCCCACCCGCTACTGGCCGCGCTCCGTGCCGCCTCCACGATGCTCGGCGGGGAACGCTGCTTCTGGGCCCCGGCGGCGACGCCGTGGCCGCCACCATGGGCTGGCCGGTCGGCGGGCTCGGCCGGCGCACCGGTGCCGCCGGCGACGACGTGTGGGTCGTGGACTCCACCCCGGTGGAGTGCGGCCGCTCCCGGGAGACCGCCCGGCGCTCCGACCTGGCCGGCTGGGCCGAGTACGGCCACTGCGCCTGCCTAGCGACGGCCCCGCCAGCAGGCAGGCCTGCCGGCGCGGCGGCTCCGTCAGCGAGCACCGGGGGCGCTCACAGCCTCGGTCCGCGCCGCGCGGCCGGCAGGGCCGTGGCGGCGGGTGCCGCCGGCGCCACGGCCGTCCCGGCTTCCGGGGGCGCCGCCGGACCGCGGCAGGCCTCCGCGACGACCGCCCGTGCGGCAGCGGCGGCGATCCCGGCCCGCTCGGCGAGCAGGCCCGCCAGCGCGACCCGCTGCGGCGGGGTCAGCCCTCCCGCGGCGGCGACCGCGGCCCGGGCCGCGGCGACCCGGCCCTCGGCGGTGGCGGCGGGCGGGTGGGCGGCCAGGAGGGCCTCGGCGTGCACGATGCCGCCGGGCCGGGCCGCTGCCAGCAGGCCGCGGACCGCGCCGGCCCCGCCGGCGGCGTACACGTCGGCGAGGTCCGTCCCTGCCGGGGCGGCGGCCGCGGCCGGGTGGGGGTCGCCGCGGCCGGCGAGCATGGCCAGGGTGCGCGCCAGCGCCGCGGTCCCGGCGGGGTCGGCGTCGGGGGCCAGGATCAGGGCCCGCCCGCCGCGGCCGGCCAGGTCGAGGTGGTGGTCGGTGACCGCCGTGCCGCAGGCCGCCACCCCGACGGTGCCGCCGTCGCCGGAGGCGGTGACCGCCAGGGCGTCCCACGGCCCCTCCACCAGGACCAGCGTCGTGGTGCGGTCCGGGTCGATGTGCTGGGTGCCGAGCAGCAGCCGGCCCTTGGCGAACAGGGCGGTTGCCGGGGTGTTGAGGTACTTGGGCGCGCCGGGGCGGCCGGTGGTGTCCCGGGCGGTGAACCCGACCACGCCGAGGTGGTCGTGGATGGGGAAGGTGATCCTGCCCCGGAACCGGTCGATGAGCCTGCCGCGGCGGGTGGTGGTCGCCACGCCGGCGGCGATCAGGTCGTCGGCGGTGTGCCCGGCGGCGCGGAGGTGGTCGACCAGCCCGGTCCAGCCCGGCGGGGCGTACCCGGCGCCGTAGGCCAGCGCGGCGGCGGTCGTGTGCCCGCGGGCGTCGGCCGCCGCGGCGTACACCGTGCTGCCGGCGGCCTGGGCGACGAACCACGCCTGGGCGTCGGCGGCGACCGCGCGCAGCCGATCGGCGCCCGGCCCGGCGGCCGCGGCGGCCAGCCGGTCACGGGTGGCCTCGGCATGCGCCGCGGCAGCCTCGGCGGCGGCTGCTGCGGCACTGGCCCGCGCGGCGAGGCCCGCGGCCCGCCCCGGCTTCCCGGCTGCTGCCGGGTCGCTGGCCTCCAGCAGGGTGCGGGCGGCGGCCAGGACCCGGCCGGCGGTGCCGGTGACGGCCTGCTCGTCGCGGCCGGCCCAGCCGGCGATGTAGGCGAAGGTGTAGCCGGCGGTGTCCAGCCCGTGGTGGGCGGCGACCAGGTAGGCCACGCTCTCGGCCTCGACCTCGATCAGCCCGCGGCAGTCCGGACCCTGGCGCGGCCGGGTCGAGGGGGTCGTGCAGCAGGACGTGCCCGGCTTCGTGCGCCAGGGTCTTCACGGCCTGGGCGTCGTCGACGTCGCCGCGCACGGTGACGGTGCGCTGGGCGTGGTCGGTGACGCCGTTGGCCCCGCCGATCCCGGCCGGCCCGGGGCAGCGTCCGACCGTGAACCCGCGGGCGGCGATGGCGCCGGCCAGGGCGTCCCACAGCCCGGGCGGGGCCTGGCCGGCCAGCAGCTGCGGGCGGGGCGGGGCCGGCAGCGGGTCCCCGTCGGTCTGGGACACGTCGAACACCGCCGCGGCCCGGAACCCGACGACCGGCCCGCGGCCCCGCGCGGGGGCCGGGTCCTCCTGGCCGGCGGG
Organism: uncultured Actinomycetota bacterium; assembly: GCA_963766005.1. Classification (GTDB taxonomy): domain Bacteria; phylum Actinomycetota; class Actinomycetes; order S36-B12; genus CAVXYG01. The sequence continues at coordinate 4,124 of CAVXYG010000001.1, forward strand.
CTCGTCGCCGCCGGGGACGTCCTGCTCGCTGCGGGCGCGCCGGGCGGTGACCGGGGCCAGCACCCACAGGCCCTTCTCCCCCTTGCGGACCTGCCGGCCCATCGCCTGCCAGGCGCCGTACCCGGCGACCAGGGTGGCGTCCGGGTTCTGCGCGGCGATCAGGACCTGGTTGCGGAAGCTGTAGGCGTGGAACCTCGCCGCGGTGTCCAGCCAGCCCCGCCACGCCTGCCCGTCGCGGATCGCGGCGACCCCGGCGGCGAGCTGGCGGTGCAGCGCCTCCAGGCGTTCGGTGCGGGCGGCCTCGGCGGCGGCCCGCTGCCCGGGGCCGCGGTCCCGCCGCCGGCGGGGCTCAGCGGCGCCCATCGCCGGATTCGAGCAGGTCGATGACGACGTCGGTCAGCGCGTCGATGGTGGCCTGCTGGGCCGCCACCGCCCGCTGCAGCGCGCCGAGCTGGCTCTGCAGGTCGGCCAGCACCGGGATCAGGTCGATCGTCGGGGTGTCGCTCATGTCCTTGCCTCCTTCAGCGGGCCGCGGTCCGGGCGCGGGACGCGGCCGGGATGGTCACGGCCGCCGGCGCCGCGGCGGCGGCCGGCGGGCGGGCCGTCCGCGTCGCGGCGGCGGGCGGCGGGGGCCCGAAGGCCGCGCACTCCTCCGGGTCGATCTGGGCCAGCGCCGCGGCCCAGGCCCCCGGGGCGTGGCCGCGGTCGGCGATGCGGCCCAGCAGGTCCGCCATCCGGTGCGCGGGGTCCTCCGGCGGGACGGCGGCCCACATGGCCGCAGGTCCCTCGGCTGCGGGGTCCTGCATCCAGCGGGCCGCCCCGAGCACGGTCAGCGGGCCGTGGACCGAGTGCTGCCCGGTGCCGGCGGCGTGCAGGTACGCGGACTCGGCGGCCCGCTCCAGCCCGGCCCAGTCCCCCGACCGGGCGGCCAGGACCAGCAGCGCGTCGCGCATGCCCCGGTGGTTGCAGATCGCGGCCAGGTCAGCGGCCGCCGCCGAGGGGTCGGCGAGTGCGGCGGCGGTGCGCGCCACCAATTCGGACGGTTCTGCGCTCATGGTTCTCTCCTTCATCGGTTGGTGGTCCGGCCGCGGGACGCGGTCGGGGTGGTCGTTGCCGCCGGTGCGGCGGCGGCCTGTGGCCGTGCCGTCCGAGGCAGCGGGTGCCGGGCCCGTGCGGCGGGTCCGCGGCCAGCGCGCCGTGCACCAGCCGGCAGTGCACCGCCCGGCAGCCGTCATGGACGTGGACGGTCACGGCGCCGCTCACCGCCGCTCCCCGCTTCCGGCGGCGGCGATGACCTCGGCCCGCCACAGCCCGACGATGATGGCCGCGTCGTCGTCGGCGCCCGCCTGGGCGGCCGCCCACCAGCGCGCCAGCATGTCGTTGATGGGTTCCACGCCGGGGCCGCTCATCGCACGCCCATCCCTGCCCGTCCGTGCGCGCGCGGCGGTACGGCGGCGGCCGAGGTGGCCGCGGGCAGGGCGGTGCGCTTCGACTCGTCCTGCACCGGCCCGGCCAGCAGCGCCCGCACGGACTGGATGCGGGCCAGGTACCGCTCGTCGTCGCCGGTGCGGCCGGCGGGGTCGACCCATGCGGCGGGCACCATCACCTCGTGCCCGACGTGGGCGCCCTCGACGAGCCCGGTCTGCGGGGTGTAGGCCAGCCACAGCCCCGGCTGCTCGGTCTCCGGGGACAGGAACACCTGCCAGCGGGCGCTCGGTGCGGCCTCGACGAGGGCGGCGTCGTCGAACCAGTTGACCTCCTGCAGCTCGATCGACCCGCTGTCCAGTCCGGCCCATCCCCCTCGCGGCCGCAGCGCTCCGCCGTCCGCGTCCACGGCCAGCGGGACGGGACGGTCGTCGGGCCCGAACAGCTGGTCGACGTGCGCGGCGATCTCGCGGCACGCCATCACTGCCGCCAGTCCGCCTCGGACCTCCAGCACCGCTCCCCCGCGGCTAGTCATCGCGCCGGCCCCGGCGGCGCTCGGCGGCCAGGGCCTCGGTCAGTTCCTCCACCGCGCTGGGCCGCGACTCGTTGGCGTCGGCCCACGCTTCGGCCTCGCCGTCGGTGGTCCACGGGGCGGCGGCGGGCCGCCACCCCAGCTCCTGCGGTTCCTCGCTCATCGGGTTCCTTCCCTCCTTCACAGGCCCGGCCCCCGGCTGGCGCCGAGGGTCCGGGCGGGGGCGGGGGCCGCCGGTGCGGCGGTCCGGGGGCCGCCCGGGACGTAGGGGTGGTGCGGGTCTGCCTGGACGGCGCCGCCGGCCGGCAGGTGGTCGCTGCCGGTGGTCCGGCCGATCGGGGTGCGGCGCATGGCGGATCCTTCCTGCCGCGGCGGCGGGCGCAGCGCCCATGCCTGTGCGCGGTCCCCGCCGCGGCCGTCGCCGCACACCTCGCAGCGGGCCCACGAGAAGCCGGCCCCGCCGCCGCCGGGCTCCAGGCGCCACCCTTCGGCGGCCCACCCGGCGATCCCGCCGGTGATGGCCGCGGCCCGGTCGGGGCCGAGGTCGTCGGGCAGCCCGTTCGCCAGGGCGAGCTCGCAGTCGGTGCACACCTCGACCTCGGCCTGCTCCCACGGGTCGTTCATGGCCGGCCCGCCTGCTTCGCGGCCGAGGCGCGGCCGCGGGCCGGCGCGGCCGGGGCGGCGGCGGTGCTCGGTGCGGCGGTCCGCGGCGGGACCCGCGCCGGGTCGGTGGCCTTCATCGCGACGGCCTCGATGTCCGCCAACTGGTAGCCGGTGTCCGCGACCAGCAGGCCCAGCCACTCGGCGCCGCCCGGGTTGGGGGTGCGCCAGGTGGAGGTCGCCAGGGACCGCTCGGCGGCGTCGGCGGCCGCCGCCAGCAGTTGCCCGACGACCCTGTTGGCGGGTGCGGCAGGATCGGTGGTGCGCGGGCCGGCCAGTCGCCCCGGAGTGCGCCTGGCCCGCTACCCCGTCAGCGTGATCGGCTTCACCAGGTCGGCCCAGATCACGATGATGCCCGAGGCGATGAGCACCACGGCCACGGCATAGGTCACCGGCAGCATCCGCGCCGTATCGACCGGTCCGGGGTCCGCCGCGCCCCGGAGGAGGGCCAGTCTGCGGCGCACCCCCTCGTACCCGGCGGCAGCGACGTGCCCGCCGTCCAGCGGCAGCAGCGGCAGCAGGTTGAACAGGAAGAGGAAGAGGTTCAGCGAGGCGGCCAGCCCGATGAACGCCGCGGCCTTCGCCTTGATGGGCTCGTCGAGGGCGGCGATCTCGCCACCGATCCGGGAGACGCCGACCACGCCGACCGGGCCGTTGGGATCCCGCTCCCCGCCGGAGATGAGGGTACCGGTGAGTTCCACCAGCCGGACCGGCAGCGAGATGAGCGCCTCGACCGATCGGACGGTCAGGTCCCACATGTAGCCGGGCACCGCTACCAGCGACATCGGCACATAGGCGGCATCCGGGCGTACTCCGACGAACGCCCGAACCTGTGTCTCCCCCGTCGGTTGGCCGTCCTCGTCGAGGACCGGGTACACGGCCTCGGCCAACGTCAGGGTCGTCGCACGCGGCTGCCCGCCGCGATCCAGATCGACCGTGACGGTGTCGCCGGGGCGGGCGTCGGCCAACACGGCGGTGAGGTCGTCCCAGGTCGACACCGGCGCTCCCTCCAGCGCCACGACGACATCGCCGACCTCGATATCCGCCGCGACGGCGGGGCTGGGCTCAGCATCGCAGGCGCCCCCCGGCAGCGGCTCGCCGAACGGCTCCCCCGCCGTCGGCACGCAGGGGACCACCTCGCGCACGGCGGTCGTGGTCTGCGGCGTTCCGATGCCCACCAGGAGCACGGCGAACAGGGCCGTGGCCAGGATCAGGTTCATGGCGGGGCCGGCCATCATGACGACCATGCGCCGGCGGACCGGCAGCTTGTAGAACACCCGGTCCTCGTCGCCGGGCTCGATCTCCACCATCGATTGGTCCCGCGCCTGCTCGACCATCGTGGCGAAGCGGCCTGTGGTGCTGGCCGGGACCATGCCGGGCGGCGCGTCCTTCCCCGGCGGCAGCATGCCGATGATGCGGACGTAGCCGCCCACGGGGATCGCTTTGAGGCCGTAGACCGTCTCGCCGCGGGCCCTGGTGAAGAGCTTCGGCCCGAAACCGACCATGAACTCGGTGACTTTCACGCCGTAGCGCTTGGCCGTCACGAAGTGGCCCCACTCGTGGAAGGCGATCGAGAAGCCGATCACGAGCACGAAGATGGTGATGCCGACCACATTGGCCGCGATGTCGGTCATGAGCGCCCTTCTGCCCTTGTCCCCCATGATGCGGCCTCGGCACGTGCTTGCGCATCAGCGGCGAGCACGTCGCCGATGTCGCCGATCGCCGCGTCGCTGCGGAAGCCGCCGTCGGTGGCCAAATGCGCGTCCAGGACATCGGCGATGACGGCGACGATGTCGAGGTAGGCGATGTCACCGGCCAGGAACCGCTCGACGGCGGCCTCGTTCGCCGCGTTGAACACCGCCGGTGCCGTTCCCCCCGCGGCTCCGGCGCGCCGGGCCAGCTGGACGGCGGGGAAGGCGCCGTGGTCGATCGGGGCGAAGTCCCATCGGGCTGAGCGGGTCCAGTCGATCGGTGCGATAGCGCCGGGCACCCGTTCGGGCCAGGACAGCCCCAGCGCGATCGGCAGCCGCATGTCCGGCGGGCTGGCCTGGGCGATGCTGGAGCCGTCGGCGAACTCCACGATCGAGTGGACGATCGACTGCGGATGCACCACCGCCTCGATCCGGTCCATCGGCACCCCGAACAGCAGATGCGCCTCGATGATCTCCAGCCCCTTGTTCACCAGGGTCGAGGAGTTGATGGTGACCAGCGGACCCATGCTCCAGGTCGGGTGGGCCAGAGCCTGCTCGGGCGTGACGCCGTGGAGCTGGTCGCGGGTGCGGCCCCGGAACGGGCCCCCGCTGGCGGTGAGGACCAGTCGCGCGACCTCGTCCGGGGCACCGGCGCGCAGCGCTTGCGCCAACGCCGAGTGCTCCGAGTCCACCGGCACGATCTGGCCAGGACCGGCCAGGCGGCGCACGAGCGGCCCGGCGATGATGAGCGACTCCTTGTTCGCCAGGGCGAGCGTGGTCCCGGACCTCAGCGCCGCCAGGGTCGAGGGCAGGCCGGCGGCGCCGGCGAGACCGTTGAGCACGACGTCGGCGGGAGCCGCGGCGATCGCTGCGACCGCCTCGGGGCCTTCGTCGATACGCACGGCGGATCCGCCTCGCGAAGCCAGCGCATCGTGCACCCTGACTGCGGCATCGGCATCGGCTACCGCGATGCGCCCGACATCGAAGGCCAGCGCCTGCCGAGCCAATGCGTCCGGCCGCCGGCCGGTCGCCGCCAGCCCCCCGACCCGGAAACGGTCGCGATTGCGCGCGATGACATCGAGGGCCTGCGTCCCGATCGATCCGGTGGAGCCGAGGATCGTGACGCTGCGGCGAGCTGGCGTAGCCATGGCTCCATTGTGGTGCAGGGCCAACCCGGCAGGGTTGCGGCGGGCGCGGGCTCGCTACCGTCGACGAATGGCTGCTCGTCACCGATCCACCGACCCGCGCGCGATTCCACTGCTCGACCCCGAGCTGCTGCTCAGCGAGCAGGAGCGCTCGTTGCAGGAGCGCGTCGCCTCGGTGGCCGCGCCGTGGCGCCCCCTGATCGCCGAGTGGTTCGCCGAGGAATCCGTGCCGGTGCCGGAAGTGGCGCGCACGATGGGCGCAGCCGGACTGCTCGGAATGACGCTGCCTGCGCCGTACGGGTCCGGTGCGAGCGCCGTGGAGTACGGACTGGCCTGCCTGGAGGTCGAGGCGGTGGATTCCGGTCTGCGATCGCAGCTGTCGGTCCAGGGGTCGCTGGCCATGCACGCGATCCACGCGTTCGGCACTGCGGAGCAGCACCGGCACTGGCTGCCGGGCATGGCGGCCGGCGATGTCCTGGGCGGCTTCGCCCTCACCGAGCCCGATGTCGGGTCCAACCCCGCGGAGTGCCGGACCCGCGCGGTCCGCACCGCGAGCGGCTGGGTCCTCGATGGCACCAAGAAGTGGATCACCAACGGCCCCGTGGGGCAGCTCGTGGTGACCTGGGCCGCCACCGAGGAGGGGATGCGCGCCTTCATCGTCCCGACCGACGCCCCCGGCGTCACGATGTCCGACATCCCGGGCCGGCTGTCGCTGCGGGCGAGCCGTTCCGGCGAGATGGTGCTCGACCACGTGGAGCTCGGCGAGGATCACCGACTGCCCGGGGCGCGCGGGCTGAGGGCGCCGCTCTCGTGCCTGAACGAGGCTCGCTTCGGCATCATCTTCGGGACACTGGGCGCGGCCCGCGACAGCCTGCTCGCGGCCATCGACTACACGGTCGGACGGGAGCAGTTCGGCAAGCCCTTGGCCGGGTTCCAGCTCGTGCAGGCCGAGCTGGCCGACATGGCCTCGGCGCTCGCCGGAGCGTTTGTGCTGGCCGTGCACCTGGGTCGGATCAAGGACGCCGGCAGCATCACCCCGGCCCAGGTCAGCCTGGGCAAGCGCACCAGCGCGGCAACCGCCCTCGGCATCGCCCGCCGCGCCCGAGCCCTGCACGGCGCCAACGGCGTGCTGTTGGAGCATCCGCCGATGCGCCACGCAGCGAATCTGGAGTCGGTGGTCACCTACGAAGGCACGCATGAGATGCACACGCTGGTCCTCGGACAGGAACTGACGGGGGTGCCGGCGTTCCGGTGAGGTGGGCCGATCGCCGCCGGTGTCCCCCGGCTCAGAGATCGGCACAGTCTTCGCCACGGGGCGAATCCCCGGTCGGGTCGTCCCCGGGCACGTCGCGGCTCCGGATCTGCTGCCTGAGGAATTCTCGACGTTCCCCCAACCGGGATGCCGCCCCCGGGATGAGCCGTGGTCGCCACCGCAACCGCTGCCCGGGCCGTTGGGCCCCGGTCGGCCGAGCAGCAGCCCGCCGCGCCGTCGTGGGCGGCGCTGCCCGGCGCAGCGGACTCCCCGCACACCTGGGGCGCATACGCTGTGACGGTGCTCCTGCCTCTGGCTATCGGCTCGCTGACGATCGCGCTTCTCGTGTCGTGCTCGCACGCCGCCCCGGTCAGCCCGAGACCCCTGGCAGGGAGCTCGTGGATCCTCACCGCAGTGGCCGCGGAGCGCGCCATGCGTCCCAGCGTCGATGCCAGCGCCTCCCTGAACTTCGGCGCTGACGGCACGATCGCCGGGAGCACGGGCTGCAATCGCTTCACCGGGACGTGGACCGCTCAGGCCGATCGACTGACCATCGCGCCGGGGGCGACGACGATGCGCGGATGCCCCGACCAGCTCGGTGCCCAGGAGGCGGCGGTCCTTGCTGCGCTGGGCGCAACGCATCGGTTCCGCCGCAGCGGCGAGTCCCTCGTCCTGCTCGGCTCCGATGGCGTCGTGCTGGCGCAGTACCGGGCTGCCGCCGGGGCATTGGCGGGCACGTCGTGGCAGGCGACCGGGGTGAACAACGGCCGCGGCGGTGTCGTGTCCACAACCGCGACCGGGGCGCTGTCCTTGACCTTTGCCGGGGACGGGACAGTGAGCGGATTCGACGGTTGCGGCGCATTCGCCGGCTCCTTCGCCACCGACGGTGCCCGGATCAGCATCGACGCCGAGCCGGCCGTCTCCTGCGGGGACCCGGAGCAGCTGGCCTACCTCTCCGCGCTGCGCAACGCGACGACCTGGCGGGTGGACGGCAACCGGCTGGAGCTGCGCGACGACGAGGGCGCGCTGCAAGCCGGGCTCGTGCAGGCCTGACTCCCCCGCTGGCCGGGCTCGTGCAGGCCTGACTCCCCCGCTGGCCGGGCCGATGCCCAGGGCACCGACCTGGTCCAGCAGTCCGATCCGTGCCCGGACATCGGCGCGCATCCGCTGTTCCTGCGTCGTGGCCCTCCGACGGTCGCGAGACGCCCCCTCGTCGTGCCCGTCCCGACGTGAGCGCCGGGGAGCTACGCCCTCGAGGGCGACGTGACCGGCACCTTGATCGATCCCATCGACTCGATCGGGTGCCAGGTCTTGTCCGACAGCACAATGCCGAGGCAGGCGATACCGCGGTCGTTCACGACCTCCCGCGATTCCGCTGTCGGGAAGATCGGGGCCACGTCGAACCGGCTGTCGACGAATGGCTCTCCGGTGTACTCCTCCACGGCCGCCGCACGTGCCTCGTACACCCGGCTCGTCAGCACTTCCTCGCTCGGCAACTCCGCCTCGCCGGAGAAGAAGTCGTCGTCGACGAGGACGACTTCCCCGGTGTGCGCCTCGCTGCACGACACGGCGTCGTCTTGCGCCACCTCGAGGACGGCATCGGCGTCCGCCTCGTCGACCGACGCCGGCAACGATGGGTCGTTCACGCAGTCTCCGACCTGCAGCGCGAGGACCCCGAGGTCGCCGCCCTGAGTGATCTCGCCGGCATCGTCCCTGACGGTGGTGTCGACCACGCTACTGGCACATCCCGCCAGGGCCAGGAGCGAAAGCCCGGCCAAGCCCACCAGCATGGAGTCCTTGATCCCCCGTTGACCCCTTCCTCTTCTGCAATCTTCCAGAGGAACGCATCTCCTCAAATCTGCACTTTTCGTGATCGGCCGATGACTTGCCGTAATTGTGCGGGCGCCACTGGCGCATCCACCGCCGCAGCGACCCCCGTGCCACGGCACGGCAGGACCCGCGGGCCGCGGAGCAGGGAATGAGCGACCGAGCCGACCGATACCGGCGCACCTGTCACCCGGCTTGCGGCGCGGCGCGATGGTCCTCGCTACCGCGGCAAAGGCCTTCGCGCCCCGCTGCGGTTTCGGGCGCGGTGCTGATCGATCGAGGGCCTTCTGACCCGTCACCGAACAGCAACGGGGCCGGCCGTCCCCGGGAGCGCTACTCCGGCGCCGCAGCCAGTTGCCCGCAGGCGCCGTCGATCTCCTGGCCCCGAGTGTCCCGGACGCTCACCGCGATCCGGCGGCGACGCAGCGCCGCGACGAAGGCGTCCTCGTCGGACCGCCGCGACGCGGTCCACTTGGAGCCGGGGGTGGGGTTGAGCGGGATGAGGTTCACGTGGGCCAGATGACCGCTCAGCAGGTCGGCCAGAGCTTCGGCCCGCCAGACCTGGTCGTTGATATCGCGGATCAGCGCGTACTCGATGCTCACGCGTCGGCCTGTGGCCTCGGCGTAGCCCCAAGCGGCGTCCAGCACTTCGGCAACCGGCCACCGGTTGTTCACCGGCACGAGTTCGTCGCGCAACTCGTCGTCCGGAGCGTGCAGGGAGACTGCCAGCGTCACCGGGATGCCCTCGGTCGCCAGCTCACGCATCCGGGGGACCAGCCCGACCGTGCTGACGGTGATCTTGCGCGCGGAGATGCCCAGCCCGGCCGGCGCCGGGGCCGTCAACCGTCGAACCGCGGCGATGACCGCCCGGTAGTTCGCCATGGGCTCGCCCATACCCATGAAGACGATATTCGACACCCGGCTGCCGGCACCGTCGCCCAGATCGGAGACCGCCATCTCCCGTGCACCGGCAAGGACCTGCTCGACGATCTCGGCGGTGGAGAGGTTGCGCGTCAGGCCCGCCTGACCCGTGGCGCAGAAGGGGCAGTTCATGCCGCACCCGGCCTGGGACGAGACGCACATCGTGACCCGGTCGTCGTAGCGCATCAACACGCTCTCGACCAACGCACCCTCGTGCAGGCGCCACAGCGACTTGCGAGTCTCCCCGTCGTCGGTCATCTGCTCGCGCACCGGTGTCAGCAGCGGCGGAAACAGCTGCTCGGCGATCTGCGTGCGCATGCCCTTGGGAAGGTCGGTCCACTGCGTCGGATCGGACGACAGTCGGCCGAAGTACTGCCGGGCGATCTGGTCGGCCCGGTATGCCGGATAGCCGAGGTCCGCCAGCGCTTCGGCGCGCTCCTTCGGTTCAAGATCGGCGAAGTGGCGCGGCGGCTTCCCCCGCCGCGGCGCTTCGAAGACCAGCAGTGGGGCGTCGGTCGCCATGTCAGATGCCAAGGAACCAGGCGAAGAACGCCCAGGAGACGAAGGCGTTGGGAATGAGCGAATCCAGCCGGTCCATCACCCCGCCGTGCCCCGGCACCAGAGTGCCCATGTCCTTCACCCCGAGGTCGCGCTTCAGCGCGCTTTCGACGAAGTCGCCCAGGGTCGCGGTCACCGTCATCGCCAGCCCCAGGACGACGCCCTGCCACCACGAGGCCTCCAGCGCGAAGGTGAACATCAGCGCACCCAGCAGCGCCTGCAGGGTCAACGATCCGGCGAATCCCTCCCAGGACTTCTTCGGAGAGATGCTCGCATCCATGGGGTGCTTGCCGAAGAGCACACCGGCGATGTAGCCGCCGATGTCGCTGCCCACCGTGAGCAGGACATAGGTCGCGATGAGCCAGGCGCCGGTGTCCAAGCCGAGGGGGCCCTCCCCCTCGGCGGCCAGCGTCAGCACGGCGAAGCCGAGCATCAGCGGCAGGTAGGCAGCCACGAACACACTGCCGGTGACGTCCTGCACATAGCCCTGGACGCGGAATGCGCCGTCGTCGCGGACCCGGAGACGGAAGAGCATCAGTACCAGGACGAGCACGGCGAACGACACCAGATGGCCCACCACGCCGACCTCGTAGGCCACGAACGCGATGATCGGCAGCGACACCAGGATGGGGATGCGCAGGATTCGGTACCCGTGACCCCTCATCGCATCGCTCAACTCGACCGCGCCGGCCCAGACAGCGACCACGCCCACCACCGCGAAGAGCCACTTGGCGAACACCAGGCTGACGGCCACCAGAATCAGCAGCCCTGCGCCGACCCCGACTGCGACGGGCAGGTTGCGGCCGGCCCGAGACGCCTTGGGTGCCTCGGGAGCAGGCGCCTGCTCATCCGGCCCGGGTGTACCGGGCGGACCTGCCTGATCGTCGGTCGTGGGATCGTCGCTCATGTCACACCTCGAGGAGTTCTGATTCCTTGTGTTTCAGCAGCTCGTCCACCCGCGCGACATGTGCCGCCGTGAACGAGTCCAGCTGCTTCTCGGCGCGCTTGGCCTCGTCCTCCCCCGCGTCTCCGTCCTTGATCATCTTCTCCAGGTGCTGCATGCTGTGGCGCCGAATGTTGCGGATCGACACCTTGGCATCCTCCGCCTTCGTGCGGGCCAGCTTGATGTACTCGCGGCGGCGCTCCTCGGTCAGCTCCGGCAGGACCACGCGGATGATGGAGCCGTCATTGGCCGGGTTCACGCCGAGGTCTGAATCCCGGATCGCCTTCTCAATGCCGACCAGCGATCCCTTGTCGTAGGGGCTCACGATGATCATGCGCGCCTCCGGCGACTGGAACGATGCCAACTGGTTCAAGGGCGTCGGCACGCCGTAGTACTCGACGCTGACCTTGTTGAACATCGCCGGATTCGCCCGGCCGGTGCGGATCGTGGCGAAGTCCTCGCGCGCCACCTCCACGGCCTTGTCCATCTTGTCCTCGGCCTCGAGGAGTTCCTCGTCGATCACGTCCGCTCCAGTCGCGTGTGGGCTGCTAGTTGACCAAAGTACCGATCTTGTCACCCCGAACCGCGCGGGCGATGTTGCCGTGCTGCAGCAAGTTGAACACGACGATCGGCATCTCATTGTCGCGGCACAGACTGATCGCCGTAGCATCGGCCACCTTGAGGTCGCGCTGCAGCACCTCGTCGTAGCTGAGCCGCTCGAAGCGCCGGGCATCGGGATTGGTCCGGGGATCGCTGTCGTAGACACCGTCGACGCCTTTGGCCATCAGCACGATCTGGGCGCCAATCTCCAGCGCCCGCTGCGCCGCGGTGGTGTCGGTGGAGAAGTACGGCGCTCCGAGACCACCGCCGAAGATGACGACACGGCCCTTGTCCAGGTGCCGCTCGGCCCGGCGCGGCACGTACGGCTCGGCGACCTGTCCCATGGAGATGGAGGTCTGCACGCGGGTAGGGACACCCTGCGCCTCCAGGAAGTCCTGCAGTGCCAGGCAGTTCATGACCGTGCCCAGCATGCCCATGTAGTCGGCCCGGCCCCGATCCATCCCGGCACGGCTCAGCTCCGAGCCCCGGAAGTAGTTGCCGCCCCCGATCACGACCGCGACTTGGACGCCGCGCTCGACGACTGCGGCGATCTGCTCGGCGATGGAGGCAACGGTCGCGGGATCGACCCCGAGCCCGCCGCCGCCTGCGAAGGCCTCGCCGGACAGCTTGAGCAGCACCCGGTGAAAGCCGCCCTCCGGCGCCTCCGGCCAGGACTCCGCCGTCCCTTCCAGGACCGCCTGCGCCGATGCCGGCCCCGCCGTCCCGACTCCGCCGGTCACCGTCATCGTTCCACCCTTCCGCGAGCTCACGAGGCCCATCCGGTGCCCTCAGTCTGCCGTACCCGGACCAACGATGGGCGGGACACCCCAATGGCCGCGGACAAAGACGCAGCGGCGGCCGCCCGATGTGGACGGCCGCCGCTGTCGTGTCGGTCTCAGGCGCCGATCTCCAGACGGACGAAGCCGGAGACCGTGGTCCCCGCCTCGTCCAGCATGGCCCGGACCGTGCGCTTGCTGTCCAGGATCGATGCCTGCTCCAGCAGGCAGTGCTCCTTGACGTACCCGTTGACCCGGCCCTCCACGATCTTGGGCAGGGCCCGCTCGGGCTTGCCCTCCTCGCGCGCGGTCGCCTCGGCGATGCGCCGCTCGTTGTCCAGGACGTCCGAGGGGATGTCGTCGCGGGTGAGGTATGTCGGCCGCATGGCCGCGACCTGCATCGCGACGGTACGTGCCGCCTCCGCCGAGCCCTCGTAGGCGACCACGACGCCGGTCTGTGCGGGCAGGTCGCCGGACTTGCGGTGCAGGTAGACCATGACGTCGCCGTCGAGGTGCGCGACCCGCCCGGCGGCGAGCTTCTCGCCGATCACGCCGGAGAGGCTCTCGACCTCCTCGGTGACGGTCTTCCCGGAATCGAGGACCAGGCCCTGCAGCGCCGCAGCGTCGGTCGGCCGGGCAGCGTCGGCGGCTGCCGCGATCCGGGCGCCGAGTCCCTGGAATTCCGTGTTCTTCGCGACGAAGTCCGTCTCGCAGAGCAATTCCACGACCGTGCCGCCCTGCTGGGCAACCAGTCCGTTGGAAGCCGCCCGGCCCGACCGCTTGGCGGCCTTGGCCGCTCCGGAGATCCGAAGGATCTCCACAGCCTTGTCGTAGTCGCCGTCGGCCTCGACGAGTGCCTTCTTGCACTCCATCATCCCGGCGCCGGTAGCGTCGCGGAGCTTCTTGACCTCCGCAGCGGTGATGTTCGCCATCTCGTTGTGTCTCCTTCATGGCAGGGCGGGGCCGCGACAGCGGTCGCCCTGTCGGTCTCCTGCGTGGCGCTCGAGCGGACTCAGGCCTGCTCGGCGGTGGTCGGCGCGTCTCCGGTCGGTGCCTCGGCGATCGGCTCGGCCGGTGCCTCGGCTGCCGGCTCGGCAGCGGCCTCGGCTGCGGCTCGGCCGGTGCCTCGGCTGCCGGCTCGGCAGCGGCCTCAGCGGCGACGCGCTTCTCGTCGGCAGCGATCTCAGCAGCCTCGTCCGGGCCCGGCGCAGCCATGGCCTCCCCCGCCACGAGCAGTTCCCGCTCCCACTCCGGCATCGGCTCGGCGTCGGTGGCCGCGGCCTCCGATGCCCCGGCTCGGGCAACGAGTCCCTCGGCGACGGCGTCGGCGATCACCCGCGTCAGCAGCCCGACTGCGCGAATGGCATCGTCGTTGCCGGGGATCGGGAAGTCGACCTCCTGCGGATCGCAGTTGGTGTCGAGGATGCCCACGACCGGGATGCCCAGCTTGCGCGCCTCGGCGACGGCGATGTGCTCCTTGTTGGTGTCCACGACCCAGATCGCGCTCGGCGGGCGCTGCATATCGCGGATACCGCCGAGGGTGCGCTCGAGCTTGTCCTTCTCGCGACGCAGGACCAACAGCTCCTTCTTCGTCATGCCGGAACCGGCGACGTCGTCGAAGTTGATCTCCTGCAGCTCCTTGAGTCGCTGCAGCCGCTTGTGGACCGTGTTGAAGTTGGTGAGCATGCCGCCGAGCCAGCGCTGGTTGACGTACGGCATGCCGACGCGCGCGGCCTGCTGCTCGATGGCCTCCTGAGCCTGCTTCTTCGTGCCGATGAACAGGATCGTTCCGCCCTTGGCCACGGTGTTCTTCACGAACTCGTAGGAGGAATCGATGTAGGTCAGGCTCTGCTGCAAATCGATGATGTAGATGCCATTGCGCTCGGTGAAGATATGGCGCTTCATCTTGGGGTTCCAGCGCCGGGTCTGGTGTCCGAAGTGGACGCCGGAGTCCAGCAGCTGGCGCATGGTGACGACAGCCATGGTGATGTGCCCTTCTGCGGTGCCTTGCGGCACCTGTTGCGGTGCCGGTGTCGGCACCTGGTGTCGGTTCCGGTGGCGGAGCCACCCCTGGTGCTCGGGAATCACGCCCAACCCCGAAGGGACCGCAGGGCGTGACCGGCGCAACGATCTGACCGACCGCTCCGAGCACGCGAAATATGCCGCCGTGGCGGCGCTTGCCAGTGTAGCCGAGCACAGGGGCGGCCAGCCAACCACGCGTTCCGGCCGCACCGGGGGCCACCGATGCACGCAGCCGCGGCGCTGCGGCGGGCTGGCGCCGGCGATCCACCGGGCCAAGCCAATCCCCAGACCGGCTCGGCTCGGCTGCGGCCACCGCGAGTGCCCGCCATGGTGTCGGAGTGCGCCCTGGACTTCTGCTGTCGATCCTCTTCCTCATCCCTGCTCTCGGCAGCGACGCAGCGGCGTCGGCGTCGCTGCCGATGCCGTGCCGTGCCGATCAGCGACACCGCCGCATCGGCTGTGTCCGGGCCTCGTCCGCAGGCAGGATGGCCGCTCTCGGGCCGCCCCGTCGTCGTGCACGGCTTCGCGCCGCCGCCGCAACCGTGGTTGGCCGGCCATCGCGGTGTCGATCTCCGCAGCAGCAGCGGGGCTGTCGTCCGCGCGCCGATCACGGGGCGGGTCGAAGTGGCGCGCACCATCGTGGACCGGGGTGTGCTGGTCCTGCGATCCGGCTCGATCCAGGTCAGCCTGGAGCCGGTCTCCGCGGTGGTCCTCGTCGGGGATTTCGTGCAAGCCGGGGACCCGATCGGCGTCGTGGCCGACGGCCGCAGTCACTGCGCGCCTCAGCATTGCCTGCACTGGGGACTGCGCGTGGCCGGGGAGTACCGCGATCCGCTGCTCCTGGTTCGCCGCTACCGTGCGGTGCTGCTGCCCGTCGACTGACCGCCGATCGGCTCGAGCAGCTCGCGGACTTCGTCGGGGCCGCTGACGAGGACCGCCACGTGGTCGCGGATGAGGCTGTGGCACCCGGCATGCACCGGATCGTCGACCGGCCCGGGGACCGCCATGACGATCCGGCCCAGCTCGGCCGCACGCCGGGCTGTCGCAAGCGCTCCCGACCGCTGGGCCGCCTGGACGACCAGGGTTGCGGGGGTGAGGGCTGCGATCAGGCGGTTGCGGGTGAGGAAGCGGTGACGTGCCGGCGAGGTACCCGGCGGCACCTCCGACACGACGGTGCCGTGCTCGACCACGCGATCGAGCAGCTCGGCGTGGCTGCGCGGCGATGCGACATCCACGCCGCCGGCGAGCACCGCCACGGTCCGGCCGCGGCATTGGAGGGCGCCGCGGTGCGCGGCCGCATCGATGCCGAAGGCGCCGCCACTGACGATCGTGTAGTCATCCGAGGCCAGCGACGCCGACCACTGCACGGCGATCTCGCGGCCCGGCCCCGTGGCCGCTCGCGCCCCGACGACGGTCAGCGAGCGCAGCAGCGATACCCGCAACGGCTTGCCCCGGACCCAGAGCATCAGCGGTGGAGCCTCGAGGTCGTCCAACTGGGTCGGCCATCCCGCGTCGCCGGGGATCAGCGTCTCGATGCCGGCGGTGCGCCACCTCGTGAGGTCCTCCGCGGCCCGCGCCAACACCACCTCGGTGGCGCCCAGAGCGGCGACCGCTCCCACCTGGCGCACCAGTGCCGCCGTGGCCTGGTCGGCAGGCTCCGCGCTACGGCTCAGTGCGATTCGGGCAAGTCGTTCGATCTCCATCAGTCCCTCCCCCGCTCAGGGTGGGGCGAGCCGTGACGGTTCGTGGGCGAGCCTTCGATGCGTGGGGATGGGCTGCGGGCTGTGGACGGGGCGGGGATCGGCCCGGGTCGGCGGTCCGCGCCGTCAGCGGCCCGCGCCGGTGGGGGTCGCCGGGTCGGCACCCGTCCCGGGCGGCAGGATGAGCAGTTGCTCCCCGTCGGCCAAGCGACGCCAGGTCCGGCGACGTTCGGGGTCGAGTCCATGCAGTTGCTCGTCGGTGCCGGGCAGCTGCCAGCTCAGCCGGTGGTGCTTCGATGGGCCCTGCTGCGCGATCGCCGAGAGATGCTCGGGTGCTGCGTACCCCTTGTTGCTGCACCAGCCGTAGCCCAACCCGGGATTGTCCAGCCGGGCCATGATCCGGTCCCGCTCGACCTTCGCCAGCACGCTGGCCGCGGCAACCGACGAGCAATCGCGGTCCGCCTTGACCCGCATCGTCACCCGATGCGACCCGGGGAACTCCGGCACGCCGTCGCCGGTCGATCCAAGCCAGTCGTGGGAGCCGTCGAGCAGGACGGCCGCCACCGGCCGGCCGAGCGCGCGCAGTGCGCGCACGCCCGCCAGCCGCAGCGCAGCGGTCAGCCCGACGACATCGATCTCCTCGGCCGAGGCGTGGCCGACACCGTGCGCCGGCGCCCACCGAAGCACCCGAGGGTAGAGCGCCTCGCGCTGCTTGGGACTGAGCGCCTTGCTGTCCCGCAGACCGGTCGGCGCCGAGCGGGTTTCCGTCAGCACGAGGACCGCCCCTACCGTGACCGGACCGGCCAGCGACCCGCGGCCCACTTCGTCCATCCCGACGACGCTGGCCGCGCCGGCGCGAAGGAGTCTGCGTTCGTGGGTCAGCGATGGTCGAGACATCCGCCGTCGCTACCCCGCTGCTGCCGGAGTTCCGGCGCCGGCCGGTGCCGGGGTTGGTCCCGGGGATGCCGCCCCCGCCGACCGGTCACCGGCGGAGTCCGCCGCAGCCCGCGCCCCATCCGCAGCCTCTGCCGGCATCGACGACTGCGACCGCACCAAGCCCCACCGGTCCCACGGCCAGATCACCATGGCGACCCGCCCGATCGCCCGGTCCACCGGCACCATGCCGCCACCCGGGTCGCCGAGGTGCGCCCGGGAATCGGCCGATGCCGAGCGGTGGTCGCCCATGAGCCACATGTGGCCGTCGGGCACGACGACGTCGAAGGGCTGGGTGCTGGGTAGATCGCCGGGGTAGAGGTACGGCTCCACCAGGGGTTCGCCGTTGACGAGAATCGCCCCGGCCTCGTCGCAGCACTGCACGCGGTCGCCGCCGACACCGATGAGCCGTTTGACGAACACCGTGTCGGGCGGGGCGACGAGTCCCACGGTGCGCCCCAGTTCCAGGGCGACGCGCTCCAGCAGGTTCGCTCCAACGTCGGCGGGCGGGGCCTGCGTGAACGTGCCGGCACCGTCGAACACGACGACGTCTCCCCGCTGCGGTTCGCCAATGCGGTAGGCGATCCGATTCACCGCGACACGATCGCCCACCTCGAGCGTGTCCTCCATCGAGCCGGAGGGGATGAAGAAGACCTGGACCAGGAACGTCTTGACCAGCAGCGCCACCACGAGCGCGACAACGATCGTGAGCGGGAGTTCGATCCAGCCCGGGATCCGTCGGCGTCCTGGGCGCTCCTGAGCCTGCGCCGCCGACCCGTCCGAGGACGGGACCGCGCCAGCGGAATCAGACACGTCGAGCAGTCTCGCCGCTGCGGCAGTCGCCGCGGGCAGTCATCAGCCGGCGTTGTGGCGGCGCTCGCGGATCTTGGCGGCCTTGCCGCGACGCTCGCGCAGATAGTAGAGCTTCGCCCGGCGGACATCGCCGCGAGTCACCACCTCGATCTTGTCGACCGACGGGGTGTGCACCGGGAAGGTCCGCTCAACGCCGACGCCGAAGGACACCTTGCGCACGGTGAACGTCTCGCCGATTCCGCCGCCCTGCCGGGCGATCACGGCGCCCTGGAACATCTGGATCCGCGAGCGGCTGCCCTCGATGACCTTCACATGGACCTTCACCGTGTCGCCGGGTCGGAAGTCCGGGATGTCGCTGCGCAAGGAGGTCGCATTGACCGAGTCGAGGGTGTGCATGGGGTGTCCATTCCGCAGGCGCCACAGGTCGCCCGCCGTCGTCCGGCGCTCGCCGGTGATGAGTTCATGCGGTGCAGCGCCGTCCCGGGGCTCCCTGCGGCAAGCGGACCCGCGGCGCGGCTTCAGTGTGCCACAGGCCGGTCGGCTGCGGCCAATCCCCGCATCACGCCGGCGGCAGCAGGTCGGGACGGACCTGTCGCGGTGCGCAGCCGGGACTGCTCGTTGCGCCAGAGCGCGACGGCGCCGTGGTCGCCGGACTGCAGGACGGCCGGCACCGGCAGGCTGCGCCAGACCGGGGGCCGCGTGTACGCCGGCGCTTCGAGCAGTCCGTCCCGGTCCGCGGCGAAGGAGTCGTCGACCAGCGCTGCCCTCGTTGCCGAGCACGCCCGGGAGGAGCCTGGCGATCGCCTCGATCATCACCAGCGCCGCTGCTTCACCCCCGGCCAGGACGTAGTCGCCGATGGAGACCTCGCGAACGTCCACGCGCTTGCGGTAGTGCTCGGCGACCCGCTGATCGATACCCTCGTAGCGCCCGCACGCCAGGACCAGCCGATTCCGCCGGGACAGTTCCTGGGCGGTGTCCTGGCGGAACGGGGTGCCGGCAGGGGTGGGCACGAGGAGCACCGCATCGCCAGGGTCCGTCCCCAGCACCTCGTCGAGGCATTCGCCCCAGGGCTCGGGTTTCATGACCATCCCGGGGCCGCCGCCGTACGGCGCGTCGTCGACGGTGCGGTGGCGGTCGTGGGTGTAGTCGCGCAAGTCGTGCACGCGCAGGTCGAGGATGCCGACGGTGATCGCCCGCCCAACCAGCGAGAGCCGCAGCGGTGCCAGGTAGGCGGGGAAGATCGAAACTACGTCGATGCGCATCGCTCAGTCGTCGGCTTGGTCGGCTTCGTCGGCTTCGGAGAGCAGGCCCGGGCGGTCGGCGACATGGATGCGCCCGGCAGCGGTATCGACCTCGGTCACGAGCTCGACAACCAGGGGCACCAACCGCGTGGGCCCGTCGGTGAGACGTACTGCCAGGAGGTCCTGCAGGGGGAGGTGGACGACATCCACCACCTCGCCCACCAGACCCTGATCGGTGTGCACGGAGCACCCGACCAGCTCGTGGTCGTACCAGGCCTCAGGCTCCGGAACCGCGTCCTCGGGCTCACGGAACAGTGCCAGGCCCCGCAAGGCCTCGGCGGCGGCGCGGTCGGCGATGCCGGCGAACTGGACGAGCAGCCGCCCGGAGTGCCAGCGACTGTCCGACACGGTCAGGGTGCCGGCCCCGTCCTGCGATGTCAGCAACACCGATCCCGGAGCGAAACGGATCTCCGGATCATCGGTCCGCGGCTGCACCGCGACGTCGCCGCGCACCCCATGGGCCCGGCCGACGCGGCCCACGAGGAAGCGCACTACCGACCGGCCACGTCCATGAAGTCCACACGGACCCGAGGTCCGGTATCGGCGTCCACCGCATCGACCACAGTGCGGACCGCGTTGGCGGTGCGACCGGCCCGGCCGATGACCCGCCCCATATCGTCCGGGTGCACGCGGATCTGCAGTACGCGGCCCCGGCGTGATGAGGACAGCCGAACCGAGACGTCGTCCGGGTGGTCGACGATGCCCCGTACCAGGTGCTCGACAGCGTCAGCGAGCATGGTCAGGCCTTCTCCGACTCCGCCTTGGCCTCATCAGCCTTGTCTGCGGCGTTCTGGGCCTCCTCTGCGGCGATCTCCACCTGCGCCTCAGCGGCCTTGGCCTCGGCCTCGGCAGCCTTGGCCTTCGCCTGAGCAGCATCCCTGGCCTTGGCCTTCTGCTCCTGCGCGAACTTCTCGTTCTCGCCGGCGGCCTCCCTGGCGGCAGCCTCGAAGATGGCGCGACGGTCCGGCTTCGGCTCGGCGACCTTCAGCGTTCCCTCGGTACCGGGCAAGCCCTTGAAGGTCTGCCAGTCACCGGTGATCTCGAGCAGGCGCTGCACGGCCTCGGTGGGTTGGGCGCCCACGCCGAGCCAGTACTGCGCGCGCTCGGAGGAGATCTGGATCAGGCTCGGCTCCTCCTTGGGGTGGTAGAGGCCGATCTCTTCGATCGCCCGACCGTCACGGCGGTTGCGGGCGTCGGCGATGACGATGCGGTACTGCGGGTTGCGCTTCTTGCCCAAGCGCTTCAACTTGATCTTGACAGCCACGGCTGCAGGGTCTCCTGGTTCTGTAGTGCTCATCCCGGCCACCGGGTGGGGTCCGGGGGACGCGGATCACAAAGGGTTGCATCCGCGGCGGAGAGAGGGGCCGCTGCGCTGATGCCTCGTCCGACCAGTGTGCCAGATGAGGCGGATGCGGGGGTAATCGCGGCGCATGGCTGCCGGTCTAGCCGAGCAGATTCTTGAACTCGTCGGGCAACGCGACCGCGTCGGCGTCGGTGGACTGGGCCGCGGCCGCCTGTTGGGCCCGCTTGGCGGGGTTGCCGCTGCGCCCCTTCGTTCCGCGCTTGGACTTGGCGGATTTGCCCTTGGCCTTGCGGGGGCCTCCGCCACCGCCGGCACCGACGCCGGGCATCGGCGGCATCCCCGGGATCCCGGGCATCCCACCGCCGCCGCGCATCTGCTTCATCATCTTCTGGGCTTGCTCGAAACGCTCCATGAGCTGGTTGACATCCGCGACGGTCCGGCCTGATCCCTTGGCGATACGCTGCCGGCGACTCGCATTGAGGATCTTGGGGTCGTGCCGCTCCTGCGGCGTCATCGACTGGATGATCGCCCCGACGCGGTCCATCTCGCGGTCGTCGAGGTTGGCGATCTGGTCCTTCAGCTCTCCCATGCCGGGCAGCATGCCGAGGAGCTTGGACAACGAGCCCATCTTCTTCACCGCCTGCATCTGCTGCAGGAAGTCGTCCAGAGTGAAGCTCTCGCCGCGTTCGACCTTGCCGGCCATCTCCATGGCCTGCTCGGCGTCGAACGCGCGCTCAGCCTGCTCGATGAGGGTCAGCACGTCGCCCATGTCGAGGATGCGGGAGGCCATCCGGTCGGGGTGGAATACCTCGATGTCGTCGAGCTTCTCGCCCACGGCGGCGTACAGGATCGGCTTGCCCGTGACCGTCACCACCGACAGCGCGGCACCACCGCGGGCATCGCCGTCGAGCTTGGTGAGGATCACGCCGTCGATGCCCACCTCGCGAGCGAAGGTCTCCGCAGTGTTGACGGCGTCCTGGCCGATCATGGCGTCGACGACGAGCAGCGTCTCGTCCGGCTGGACCGCGTCCTTGATCTGGCGCAGCTGGTCCATGAGATCGGCGTCGATCGCCAGTCGGCCGGCGGTATCGACGATGACGACGTCTCTCAGCGTGGTGCGCGCCTGCGCGACACCGTCGCGCGCGACGGCGACGGGGTCGCCGACTCCGTTGCCCGGCTCGGGGGCATACACGGGAACCCCGGCCTGCTCGCCCACGACCCGCAGCTGGTCCACGGCGTTGGGCCGCTGCAGGTCGGCCGCGACGAGCAGCGGCTGGTGACCCTGCTGCGTCAGGTGTCGCGCCAGTTTGCCGGCCAGCGAGGTCTTCCCCGCGCCCTGCAGGCCGGCGAGCACGATCACCGTCGGTGGCGTCTTGGCCAGCGTGAGTCGCCGGGTCGAGCCGCCGAGGATCTCGATGAGTTCCTCGTTGACGATCTTGACGACCTGCTGCGCCGGATTGAGGGCCTGATTGACCTCGGCCCCGAGCGCCCGCTCGCGGATCCGCGAGGTGAAGGCTCGCACCGCCGGCAGCGCCACATCGGCGTCGAGCAGCGCGATGCGGATCTCACGGATCGTGGCGTTGACGTCCTCCTCCGTCAGACGGCCCTTGCCCCGCAGGCTCTTGAACGTCGCGGTGAGACGGTCGGACAGATTGGCGAACACTGCAGCTCCCCCGTTCAGGGCTGGACCGGCATGACTGGTGCAGCGCGCGCACCAACGTCCTCAGGGTACCTGCAACCCGGGCCGAGGGTCGGCCAGCAAGCGCCGTTCACCGTCTGTCGAGCACACCCTGCAGCGCGACGCGCACCGCCTCGGCGGCGGCCGGGCCCAGTGGCCGACCGGCATGGTCGGTGACGTAGAAGGTGTCCACCACGTTGGCGCCACGCGACTCCAGGTGGGCCGAGGCGATGTTGCTGCCGGTCTCGGACAGCGCACGGGTGAGCCGGTACAGCGTCCCTCGCTGGTCGTGGGCGCGGACCTCGACGACGGTCGCCGAGCGCGATGCGTCCGCCACGATGTCCACGCGGTTGGCGGGGCGGTCGAACGGCAACTCCGGCGTCGAGTAGGCCTCCTCGCGCCGGCGCAGCGCCTCGGCGATGTCCAGCGACCCGGACAGCGCGCGCCGGATGTCGGCGGCGAGCCGCTCGGCCGCGGGGGTTCTGCCGTAGGCGGATTCCACGGTCCACACCAGCAGGGCCCGGCCGTCGTGGGTGGTGGTGTTCGCCGAGCGCACGTCGAGGCGGTGCATCGCCAGCACCCCGGCCACCAGGGCCAGCAGCCCCTGCCGGTCGTCCGCGGCGACGACGACCTCCAGCCCCGCGGGCAGCTCCTGCATGGCCACGGCCACGCCGTCGCCGGCCAGGAGCGCGCGGTGCTCCGGCGTCGGCCCGGTCTGGCTCCGCTGCGGTGCTCGGCCCTGCAGCACGGCCCTGGTCCGCCCGGTCAGATCCTCCACCAGGGCGGCCTTCCAGTCGCTCCAGGCCTTCGGACCCGTTGCGGCGGCGTCGGCCAGGGTCAGGGCGTAGAGCAGATCCAGGGTCTCGGTGTCGCCCACCAACTCGGCCACCATGGCGAGGGTGTCCGGGTCGTCGAGGTCGCGTCGGGTGGCGACCTCCGGCAGGAGCAGGTGGTGCTCGACCAGGGTCCGCAGCACGGTGCTGTCCGCCTCGTCGAAGCCCAGGTCGGGAGCGAGCTGCGCCACGATCTCGGCGCCGAGGGCGCTGTGCGGGCGTCCCGGGCGGCCCTTGCCGATGTCGTGCAGCAGCGCCCCGAAGAGCAGCAGGTCAGGTCGCTCGACGCTGCGCTGATGGCGGCCCGCCTCGACGGCCGTCTCCACCAGGTGGCGGTCGACCGTGAACCGGTGCACGGCGTTGCGCTGGGGCGCCGACCGCACCGGCGTCCATTGGGGGATGAGCCGCTCGACCAGGCCCACCTGGTCCAGGGCCTCCCACACCGCCACCGCCGGGCGACCCGCCCCGAGCAGCCCGACCATGGCATCGCGGGCGGACCTGGGCCACGGCACCGGCATCGGTGCGGATTCCTCGGCGAGCCGGGAGACGGCATGGGGCGACAGTCGCAGGCCGGACTGCGCCGCGGCGGCGGCGGCTCGGAGCACGAGGATCGGGTCGCGTGCGGGCACCGCGTCGGCGGCGAGCACGACCTCGCCGTCCTGCTCCACGACGCCGTTGGCCAGCGGCCGACGTTCCTGGCTCCGATCGGGGCGCAGCCGACGCAGCGGCCCCCGCTTGACGCGCGTCGTGGCCCGCTGCAAGCGGTACCAGGTGGTGTCGCTGGCGTAGGCGATCGCGCGACCGGCGGCTGAGATCTCGCGCATCATCGTCAGCGAGTCGCTGCGGCCCAGGATGGCGGCCACGGCGTCCTGCTCCTGCATCAGCAGGCGGTCGCCGGGCCGGGACGAACGGGACAGCAGCGTCAGGTGCAGCGCATCGCGCACGTCGAGCAGGAGCCGCCGGGGCGCCTGGATCTCCGTGTGCGGCAGGTCGGTCAGCCAGGTCGCCGTCAGCGCGCGCAGGATCGTCACCTCGCGCAGGCCGCCGTAGGACTCCTTGAGGTCGGGCTCCAGCAGGTAGGCCAGCTCGCCGTCGCGCTGGACCCGATCGTCGACCAGCTCCCGCAGCTCGGGCAGCCGGCGCGCTGCTAGCCCGCGCCAGTCCGCGAGCACGGACTCCACGATCTGGCGCCGCAGGGCGTCGTCGCCGACGATCGTTCGGGCATCGAGCAGGCCGAGCACGGCCTTGAGGTCCGATGCCGCGACGCGGCGGGCCTCAGAGACGGTACGGACGCTGTGGTCGAGCTTGAGCTTGGCATCCCAGATCGGGTACCAGATGGCCTCCGGCAGCCCGTCGACGGCACCGCTGTGGACCAGCAGCAGGTCCAGATCGCTGCCCGGCGCCAGCTCGCGCCGGCCGTACCCGCCGACCGCGATGAGCGCTGCGTTGTGCTTGTCGCCGCCCGCGGCCTCGAACAGACCCGCCAACCACTGATCGGTCAGCGCCGCCAACTCCGCGCGACGTGCCGCGGGGGTCAACCCGGCCCGCTGCAGCAGGTCCTGCCGCGCCGCCGCGTAGTCCGGTACCGCACTGCCCACCATCGGGTCCATCTCCTCGCGCCTCCTCGCTGCAACGGCTGCGGGCCGGCCGCGATCTGCTCGATCGCGACCGGCCCGGCTACCGGAACCCCTGCGCTACAGCGCGTCGGGGCCGCGCTCACCGGTGCGCACCCGCACCACGCTGTCCACCGGCGCCACCCACACCTTGCCGTCGCCGATCCGCCCGGTCTGGGCGGTCTTGACGATGACCTCGACCACGGAGTCGGCGTCGTCGTCCTCGACCAGGATCTCGATGCGGAGCTTGGGCACCAGGTCGACGGTGTACTCCGCGCCCCGGTACACCTCCGTGTGGCCCTTCTGCCGGCCGAAGCCGCTGGCCTCGCTGACCGTGAGCCCGTGGATCCCGAAGGACTCCAGCGCCGACTTCACGTCCTCCAACTTGAACGGCTTGATCACCGCGGTGATGAGTTTCATGCCGTCGCCCCTTCCTTCTTGGCGGCTCGGGCAGCCGCTGCCTGACCGATTCCGGCGAAGGTGCCGCCGGCGCCGGTGTTCTCACCCAACTCGTAGGCCGACTCGGCGTGGGTCGTGCGGTCGATGCCGGCGACCTCGTCGTCCTCGCTGACCCGGAAGCCCATCGTGAGGTCGATGGCCTTGCCGATGATGAACGCCACCACGAAGGAGAACACCATCACCGCCAGTGCCGCGACCGTCTGGGTCCACAGCTGGTCGGCGCCGCCGCCGTAGAACAGGCCGTTGACGCCGGCCGGGGCCGCCTCGGTGGCCAGGAAGCCGATGAGGATGGTCCCCACCAGGCCACCGACGAGGTGCACACCGACCACGTCGAGCGAGTCGTCGTAGCCCAGCTTGTACTTCAGTCCGACTGCCAGGGCGCACAGCACACCGGCGATGGCACCGATCGCGATGGCGCCGATCGGGCTGACCGAGGAGCAGGCCGGGGTGATGGCCACCAGTCCGGCGACGATGCCGGAGGCGGCACCGAGGCTCGTGGCGTGGCCGTCGCGGATGCGCTCCGTCAGCAGCCAGCCCAGCATCGCGGCACAGGTCGCCACGATGGTGTTGAGGAAGACCACCGAGGCGGTGTTGTCCGCGGCCAGGGCGGAACCGGCGTTGAAACCGAACCATCCGAACCACAGCATGCCCGCACCCAGCATCACCAGCGTCAGGTTGTGCGGCTTCATCGGCGTCTTGGGCCAGCCCAGCCTCTTGCCGAGCACCAGGGCCAGCGCCAGGGCGGCCGCACCGGCGTTGATGTGGACCGCGGTACCACCGGCGAAGTCGATGGCCGGGACGCCGTTCAGCGGGCCGAGGCCCTCGAAGATCCAACCGCCGCTGCTCCAGACCCAGTGGGCCACCGGGAAGTAGACGATGGTCGCCCACAGACCGGCGAACAGCAGCCATGCGCCGAATCGGGCGCGATCGGCGATGGCACCGGCGATGAGACCGGCGGTGATGGCAGCGAACAGCAGCTGGAAGGCCACGAACGCCATACCCGGCAGCGACGCTTCCGGGTCATCGGTCATCAGGCCCTCGAGCCCCAGGTACTCGGTCGGGTTGCCGAAGAAGGCGTTCCCGTCTCCGAAGGCCACCGAGTAGCCGTAGACCACCCAGAGCAGGCCGACCAGACCCAGCGCGCCCATGACCATCATCGTCATGTTGAGCACGCCCTTGGACCGGGTCATGCCGCCGTAGAACAGCGCAAGACCCGGGATCATGAACAGCACTAGCGCTGCCGATGTGAGAACCCAGGCGGTATCGCCGGAGTTCAAGGCAATGTCTTCCATCGCCACTCTCCCTCCCGAAGTGAACGGACTCCATCACCTTGTGCCCCCGGTGTTTCGCTGAAGGGGCGGGTCGTGTTTCCCCCATGTATCGGATCGGGTTGCCGTGTTAACGCTGGGTTACGTCCCCGGTCTCTCGCGGCCCTCAGGCGTCGGGTGTCGCCGCCGATGATGGCGCTGACGAAGACCTCCGGGTCGAAGGGCGCAAGGTCGTCCGGGCCTTCGCCGAGCCCGACGAGCTTCACCGGCACTCCGAGCTCGCGCTGCACGGCCACCACGATGCCGCCCTTGGCGGTGCCGTCCAACTTGGTCAGCACGATGCCGGTGATGTCCACCACGTCGGCGAACACGCGGGCCTGGTTCAGTCCGTTCTGACCGGTCGTCGCGTCGAGCACCAACAGCACCTCGCTGACGGGCGCCTGCTTCTCGATGACCCGCTTCACCTTGCCCAGCTCGTCCATCAGCCCGGTCTTGGTGTGCAGTCGGCCGGCGGTGTCCACCAGCACCGCGTCGGCCTCGCTCTCGATGCCCGCCCGAACGGCGTCGAAGGCCACCGCGGCCGGATCGCCGCCGTCGGGCCCGCGCACGACCTCGGCCCCCACGCGCTCCCCCCACGTCGTCAACTGGTGCGCGGCTGCGGCGCGGAAGGTGTCGGCCGCACCGAGCACGACGTGCTTGTCCTCTGCCACGAGAATCCTGGCGATCTTGCCGGTCGTGGTGGTCTTGCCGGTGCCGTTCACTCCGACGATGAGCACCACGGCCGGCTTGCCCTCGGAGCGGGAGGTGTGCAGCGACCGGTCCATCGTGGGGTCCACCTGTGCCAGCAGCTGCCGGGTGAGCACGGCTCGCACCTCCTCCGGGTCGGCGATCCCGCTGACCCGGACCTCGGTGCGCAGGGCATCGACGATCTCCGTGGCCGGGCCGACACCGAGGTCTGCCATGAGGAGCGTGTCCTCCACCTCCTCCCAGGTGACCTCGTCGATGCGGTCGCGGGAGAGCAGCGACAGCAGCGCCGCGCCGATGGCGTTGTTCGACCGGGCCAGCCGCGCGCGCAGCCTGGCCATCCGGCCCTCGGGCGGAGTCGGGGTTTCCACCCCTGGGACGACGGACGGCTCGGGCACCAGCTGCGGCTGCGGGGCCACCAGGACGTCGCCGACCGAGACCTCCTCGATTCCGCGGCGCGGCGTGTCGCGCGGTTCCGTGGCGTCGTCGCCGACACCGGGAACATGGTCGCCGGCCTTCGGCACCGGTGGCGCCTTCCTGGCACGCCGTACCAGGAGGAGCAGGCCGGCGCCGAGTGCCAGCAGCGAGAACAGGACGATGATCGGCAGCAGGAGTTCATCGAGATTCACGCTGCGAATTGTCGCACCCGCAGCGGGCCGGTACCGACCCCCCGGCGAGCCGCGGTTTGCCGGCAGGTGATAGCGGGTAGACAAGAGCCATGACCACCGCCGCCGTCCAGCGCCAACAGACCGCCCCGCCGAGCCGTGCGCCGGCGTCGCCATCGCCGCCGTCGCGTCGCGCGGCGCTCGCGGTGTGGGCTGCTCTGATCGCCGTGAGTCTCGGCCTCTGGGCGGCTCTCATCACGGCGGGAGTCACGCTCGCCGGCGGACTCTGAGGCGGACGCACCGCGCCCCGATCGGGTGGCCGATCAGCCAGCCGGTTCGGCTTCGGTCATCTCCCTGCGCCGCGTCAGCGGCGGCGACAGCAACCGATGGGTCAGGAACGCCCCGAGCAGGAACAGCGGGAATCCCAGCGCGAGCTTCGCCGCGCCGAGCACCGCTACCGCGCCCAGCAGGTACAGCGGCACCTGCACGGCGACCCGGACAGCGAACAGGGATGCCCACATCCACGTGGCCAGGTAGGCGGCGCGGCGCAGCGGCTCGAAGTCCCGCCACGCTCCCCCGTCAGCGGTCATGACACGGATACCGACGCCGACCAGCGGCTGACGGATCAGCGCCGAGACGGCGAAGGCGGCGCCGTAGGCGAGGTTGAGCAGCAGCCCGGGCAGGAAGAAGTCCTCCGCCCGACCCGTCCGGTTGGCCAGCCAGGCAGCGATCGCCACCCCGAGGAAGCCTGTGAGGATGTGTCGCACGCTCTCCCGGCGCACGGCCCGCCACCCGGCCACGGCGACACCGGCCGCCACTGCGGCGATCAGCGACGGCTGCAGCTGCGACCCGGTGATCACGTAGGCCGTCAAGAAGGCCACCGTCGGCAGGCTGGTGTCGATGATGCTGTTCTTATCGCTGAGATTGGCCCGGAGCAGATCGGCGACACCGGGTTCCTGCTCGACCTTGCGCCCGACAGGATCCGGAGCCGCTGCGCCCCCCGATCGCGACGGCCGCTCAGTCATCTGCAGCAT
The DNA here is from genome assembly GCA_963766005.1 of uncultured Actinomycetota bacterium. Taxonomy (GTDB): domain Bacteria; phylum Actinomycetota; class Actinomycetes; order S36-B12; genus CAVXYG01. The sequence continues at coordinate 32,761 of CAVXYG010000001.1, forward strand.
CCGGGCTCTGCGCCGGGAGCAGCTCGTAGCGCGGGTTGTACATCATCGAGACGTCGTCGTGGCAGGTCACCCGGCCGTCGGCGATCAGCCGTCGGCCCGGTTCGATCCCGGCGATGACGCGTCGGCCGAGGAAGACCAGCGTCAGGTGCCCCGACCCGTCGTAGAGGTCGGCCTCGACGGCGGGCACTCCCGCCCTGGGGCGCAGCGACACCGACTTCAGCACGCCGCACACCTTCGTGCGGGTTCCCGTACTGCAATCCGCGATCGCCATGGCGTCGGCGGCGCGGACATCGTCCTGCACCTCACGCTGGACCTCGCGGATCTCCTGCTCGGCCTTCGGGGCGACGAGGCCCGAAAGGATCCGTCGGAATCGAGCCGCCTTGGGCGGATGCGTGGCCACATGCCTAGGCTAGCCAGGCGGAACGGAGAGCCATAATGCGAACGCCGACGGCTGCCCGCGGCGGGGCGCACCGCTGCCTCGTCGTGGCCCATGGCGCGGGCTCCTCCGCCGGTTTCCTGCAGCGGGCGTTCCCGGGTAGCAGCACCGGGGCGGCACTGCTCGCGGTCGAGGACCGCACCGGGTCGGTCGAGCGGATCGTCGACGCGCTTGCCAGGGCCGTGGACGCCGCGCGGCGCCGGTATCGGCAGGTCATCCTCGGCGGGGTGTCGATCGGCGCCCACGCGGCTGCGCTGGCCTGCGCCGCCGCCCCGCCGGGAGCCATCGACGGGTGCGTCTTCGCCATGCCCGCCTGGACGGGCCCGGCGCCGATGCCGAATCCCACAGCAGCGGCGGCAGCGGAGGTGTCCTCGGTCGGAGCCGCCGGCGTGCTGCGGCGGCTGCGCGCGGATCCCGCGCTGCGGGGGGACTGGATTGTCGACGAACTTGACGCTGCCTGGCGGGACCGGCCGACGCTGGCCGCGGAACTGCGCTCAGCCGCCGTCGGCGCAGCGCCCACGGCGGCCGAGCTCGGCCGCATCGGGCAACCGACCCTGGTGATCGCGCTGGCACAGGATCCCGTCCACCCCGAGCACGTCGCCGAGGAGTGGACTGCCGCGCTGCCGTCGGGATCGCTGTATCTGATCGGCCGCCACGACCCGGGGCCGGATCGCGCCGTCTTCGGTCGGGCGATCGGGCAATGGCTCGCGGCCGGCGCCGTGCCCGGATGATCGACGCAGATGGCACCGTTCCGGCGCGCGCCCGCACGCGGGGTCGCGGTCAGCGCACCTCGGTGATCCGGTCCTTCGGGTCCACCTGGTCCAGACCGGGGGCCGCGGGTGCCGCCGTCGGCGCGCTGATCGCCTGCTCCGGCGGGCGCAGCGCCAGCATCGCCCCCGCCGGCATCGCTTCGTCGCCGCGATTGACGACCACGGCGCCCAGCACCTCCTCCAGCGGCTCCCAGCGGTCCTCGGCCCGCGACTCCGTGGTGAAGACCGCGTGCAGGAGCCACCGGGGCCCCTCGACACCGACGAAGCGGACGTAGCGCGTCGGGCCCGGCGAACCGTCCTGCTTCTGCACGCGCAGCTGTGCGTGCAGCTCCGGGCCGTAGACGCCGGATACCTCCTCGACAATGCCGCCCTGCGCCGCCACCTGCTCGAGAATCGACGCGCGATTCTCGTCCCACATCCCGCCGCTACGGGGCGCGGCGAAGGCGCGCAGCTGCACCGAGGCGCCGTCGCGGAGCACGGTGACCGCGATGATCCGCTTGGTCTTCGGCTCCGCGTCCAAACGAATGGAGACGCCGGGGATGGGACGCAGCAGCAGCCCCCCGAGGTCCAGATATCCCGACGTGTCCTCGACCTCGCTGCTATCGAGGGGGGCATGCGCGGGCTGGTCCGGGGCCGCGTCGGCAGCCTCGTCGACTGCCTCGGCATCGGCGGTCTGCGCCGCGGCATCCTCGTTGTCGGCGGCGGCGTCCTCGGCGCGCGCACGACCCTTCTTCCTGAACACTTCAGGCCTCCTTCATCGGGGCAGTCCCCGTCGAGCCGAACCCGCCGTCGCCCCGGTGCGATCCCGGGAGCCGCCGCACCTCATGCAACACGACCTCGGGCACCTGTTGCACGACCAACTGGGCGATGCGGTCGCCCCGGCGCAGCGAGATGGGCCGCAGCGGGTCGGCGTTCATGAGCAGCACCGTGACCTCGCCCCGGTAGCCGGCGTCGATGGTGCCGGGAGCGTTGACCATCGTCAACCCGTGTCGCAGCGCCAGTCCGCTGCGGGGGTGCACGAAGGCGGCGTACCCGGGCGGCAGGGCCAGCCCGATCCCGGTGCCGACAGCGGCCCGCTCGCCCGGCGCGAGGACGATATCGACGGTGCTGACCAGGTCGAGCCCGGCGTCCCCCGGGTGGGCGCGACGGGGCAACGGCAGCGCCGGGTCCAACCGCACGATGAGCACATCCACGGAGTCGGTCATGGATTGATCTCCAGCCAGGGCCGGCGCGGTGAGGTGTCGTCCTGCGCCGCCCGCGCGACGTCGTCCCGCCTGCCGTTGTCCGCGAAGTGCGCCAGCGGCACCTGCAGGAACAGCCCTCTGGCGTGCAGGACCGGCCGGCCGTCCACACGGCCGTCGGCGATGCTGTAGACCTTGCGCCCCGACTGGCCCGCGATCGCCGCGGTCAGCTCCACCGTGGCGCCGACCGGAACCGGCCTGACGAAGTCCACCTCCAGCCGCGCGGTGACCGCAGGCTCCATCAGCAGCCAGTTGAGCGCCCCCATGACTTCGTCGACCGCGGAGGCCAGGACGCCTCCATGGGCGAGGCCGGGGGCGCCTTGGTGGAACTCGCCGACGGCGAAGGTGCCGGCGACCGACAGCCCGGGGCCTGCGCTCACGCGCAACTGCAGTCCGCTGTCGTGATCGGACCCGCAGCCGAAGCACAGCCGGTAGTGGCTGGGGATCACGGTGCCGGGAGCCAGGGCAGCGTCGTCGCGGCGCGGCACGACCGCATCGTCCGGCGGCATCGTGGCGTCGCTGCCTCGCGCTGCGATGATGGAGTCCATACCCACGACAGTAGCGACGCCGACTGCAGCGGCCCGCAGGGAGGAACCAGGATGACCGGTGGTGTGCCCGCGGCCCTGCCCTATCGCGAGGTGCTGCTGCCGCGGCCCTGGGTATGGCTGATGCCCATCGGCTTCGCGGCGTTCCTCGGCGTTGCCTACGGATACGCCTACGGCTCGGCCGCGGGCTGGCTGGTCGGGCTCGCGACCGCTTCCGCGCTCCTGGCCTGGCTCGCGCTCGGCACCCGCACCAGTGTGGCAGTCGACGCCGGGACCGTTCGTGCGGACCGCGCGCAGCTCCCGGCCCGGTACATCGGACGGGTGCGCCCGCTGGACCCGCAGGCCACGTTCCGGGCCCGCACGGCGGCGGCGGACCCCCGCGCCTTCCTCATGCTCAGGCCATGGGCCAGCGCATCCTCGGTCGTCATGGAGGTCACCGACCCGGCCGACCCGCATCCCTACTGGCTCATCTCCACGCGTCGGCCGCAACGCCTCGCCGATGCACTCGTGGCAGCCCGGGCAGGGGCATCGGCAGGCTAGATTGGCCGATGACCCGAGGAGGAGCGTTGGACAGGAACGACATGCTGCGGCTAGGTGCATCGGTCGCAGCCGCAGGGACCGTGTACGTCGCCACGAAGGCGTTGCGTGCGGGCTACTCCAAGGCGACGGGGAGCACGCCGCCCACGCCGGACGACCTCACCGCGTCGACCACCCGAGTGGTGGTCTTCGCCATCGCAACAGCAGCGTTGACCGCCATCATCCAAGTCAGCGTGCAACGTGGCGTTGCGCGGGCGATCAGCAAGTCGGAGCCGCAGGAGCCGGTCGCGGTCTGACTCGTCGCCCGGACGGTCTGCTCCGCGGCACCGCGGTCGGGTGCCGCGGCCCGCGGGCTGCTCGGCGTTGGTGACACGCGCTGGCGGCGTTGCGAGAGCGCCTCCGCCTGCGCCGAGCGTGGCCGACGGCAGCCGTTTCGGTCGCGGATCTCGAGATTGCCGGCTGCAGTCTCACCGTCCATCACCCACGGCGACTCGCTGCGGCACCAGGAATCTCGCGGCAGCAGCAGCCCGCGATCTGCTCGCGGCCACGTCGACCCGGGAGCAAGGACAACGAGGCTTGGAACGATCACCCCGCCAATTCCGGCGCCTTAGCGACCTGCCGTGTCAGTCGGCGCAGTCGCGGCAGACCTCGTGACCGGGTCCCCCGGAGACGTACTGGCTACGGTGGTGGACGAGGAAGCAGACCGAACACGTGAACTCGTCCTGCTGCTTCGGCAGCACGCGGACGCTGAGGCTCTCCTTGGAGAGGTCTGCGCCGGGCAATTCCAGGTTCTCGGCGAGGTCGGACTCGTCGATATCGACGGCACCGGCGGCCGTTTCGGCTCGGCGCGCCTTCAGTTCCTCCAGGCTGTCGGTGGCGAGGTCCTCGTCCTTGTTGCGCGGTGCGTCGTAGTCGGTTGCCATTCGTCCTTCTCCACCTCGTCGCGAGTGCGCGCTGCAAGATTGCGGCCTCAAACGTCAGTCCTAGCGCCGCGATTGTGCCTCAATTCGGCACTGTCTACCAACGGGAACCGCCTGGAAGTCTGCCCAATCCGCTGTGAGTTTGCTGACAGCGGATTTCCGCACGGCCGCAGGGACCGTCAACGGATAGCATCGCGGCAGCCAAACCGACCAGGAGCGCCCATGCCGCTGTACGCCATCGGAGATCGCCGGCCCAGCATCGACCCCGCCGCGTTCGTGCACCCCGACGCCGTCATCATCGGCGACGTCACCGTCGGTCCGGAATCCACGATCTGGCCGGGTGCCGTGCTGCGCGGCGATCACGGCAGCATTCGGGTGGGCGCCCGGACCTCGGTCCAGGACGGCGCGGTCGTGCACTGCACTGCCGCCCACGACACCGTGATCGGCGACAACTGCACGATCGGCCATCGGGCGCACCTGGAGGGGTGCACTGTCGAGGACGAGTGCCTGATCGGATCGGGCAGCGTCGTGCTGCACCGCGTCGTCGTGCACCGCGGTGCCCTGGTCGGCGCCCAGGCGCTGGTGACCAACGATACCGACGTGCCATCGCGGGCGATGGCCCTCGGCGTGCCGGCCAGGATCCGCCCCGACGCAGTCCCCGAGGGCGAGACGCTGCGGGCAGCCGAGGTCTACGTCCGCAACGCCCACTGGTACAACGCTGAGTTGCGCCGCCTGGACTGACCGGTCGTCAGGCGCCCTCGTGCGCGCCCGCGGCCACGAGCAGCTCCCGCAGCTGCGGGTGCACGCCGGGGGCCGAGCCGACCAGCAGGTGGCCGTCTGGCTCCGGAGCGGTCGCCCCGGTCACGATCGCACCGGCTTCCCGGGCGATCAGGGTGCCGGCCGCCGCGTCCCACGGCTGCAGGCCGCGCTCGAAATAGGCGTCGTAGCGGCCGTCGGCGAGCCAGCACAGGTCCAGCGCTGCCGCGCCGCAGCGGCGGACATCGCGCACCTCGCCGATGATCCGGGCCAGCGCCGCGCCCTGGTCGAGGCGTCGGTCGCGCCGGTAGCCGAAGCCCGTGGCCACCAGCGCCGAGCCGACCGATTCGCACCTCCGTACCGCCAGACCGCGGCGGCCGCCGCGCGACAGCGCCCATGCGCCGCCGCCCCGGGCCGCGGCGTACGTCACGCCAAGAGCCGGGACCGCTACCGCGCCCGCCGCTGCCCCGTCCGGGCCTGTCGCGGCAACGGACACCGCCCACAGGGGCATGCCGTACAGGTAGTTCACCGTCCCGTCGAGCGGGTCGATCACCCAGCGCACGCCGGAGGACCCGGGCCGCTCCCCTCCCTCCTCGCCGAGGATCGCGTCATGGGGGCGGTGCCGCAGCAGGTGCTCGACGATGGCCTGCTCGCTGGCGGTGTCCATCTGCGTGACCACATCGGTCGGGGAGCTCTTCGCATCGACCTGCCGTGCCCCCGGCTGGCCCGCCAGGAGCAGTTGTCCGCCGAGATCCGCGGCCGCGATGGCGAGGGAGAGGAGATCCTCGGGCTGTGCGCTCATCGGTCCATCGTGCCCGACTTCCCGCGCGGAGCCACCGGCAAGCAGCAGTCCACCGGGCAGCGCGGCAGCGGCCCGCGCTCGCGGAACGACGGGAACGGCTCGCCATCGGCGTACTCGGCGACCAGATCGGTCAGCACCTCCAGGAACCGGTCGTCGGTGCCCACCGTGGGCGTCCGGACGACGGCCAGGCCCAGGTCGCGGCCGTCAGCCACAGCCACCGTGTCGAGGTCCCACAGCACCTCGATGTGATCCGACACGAAGCCCAGCGGCACGAGTACCACGCCGGTGAAGCCGTCCTCGTGGGCGGTTGCGAGGCGGTCGGAGACGTCCGGCTCCAGCCACGGCTGGTGCGGCGGCCCCGAGCGTGACTGGTAGCACAGGTCCCAGGCCAGGCCGTCCGGCAGCGTCGCCATCACCGCCGAGGCCAGCTGCAGGTGCTGGGCGACGTAGGCACCGGTCCCGCCCGGTCCCGCAGCGCGGGCGGCGGCCTCCGGGATCGAGTGGGTCGAGAACAGCACGAGCACGCGCTCCTGATCGGCCAGCCGCGCCAGCCCGGACCGCACGCTGTCGGCCCAGATGTCGAGCATGAGCGGGTGGTCGAAGAACGGGTGCGCCTTCACCACCTCGGGCCCGCCGCCCACCTCTTCGGCAGCCGCCGCGATGTCCTGCCGATACTGACGGCAGCCGGAGAAGGAACTGAAGGCGGAGGTCACGACGGACACCGCGGAGCGCACGCCGTCGGCCTCCATCTCGCGCAGCGCGTCGGCGATGAACGGCCGGCTGTTCCGGTTGCCCCAGTACAGCGACAGGTCAGGCCAGCGCTGCCGCAGCACCGGCTCCCAACGGCGCAGGAGTTGACGGTGGAACTCGTTGATGGGCGACACGCCCCCGAAATGGTCGTAGTGGCGACCCACCTCGACCAGCCGCTCGTCGGGGATGTGCTTGCCTGCCGTGACGCGGCGCAGGAACGGCAGCACCTCATCGGGCCCCTCGGGACCGCCGAATCCGATGAGCAGCACAGCGTGATTCGTCATGATCCGATAGTGCGCCCTGCCCCGACCCGCCGCCGCTTCGGGCGCTGTTGCCGCAGGGATCGGCGGCGGCGCCGAGCGAACCCTTTCGCCGCCGCTGCCGCCGAGGCGGCGATCGGCAACGGCGGCCGCGCCGCGATGTCGCCGACGAGCCGCTGTGGTGTGCAAAGATGGGCGGGCTGCCGGCCGATGCGCGAAGGGGTCGCCGGCGGGGGCGAGGTGTTCGGAGGGGCGCGATGCAGGAGTTGACGTTCGTAGGCCTGGCGGAGGACGGATCCCGGCTGCTACTGGCGCTGCCCGACGGCCGACGATTCGCGCTGCCGATCGACGAGCGGCTGCGGGCCGCGACGCGCGGGGTCGCCCGTCCGGGACAGATGAGGATGCCCACCGAGGTGATGCGTCCCAAGGACCTCCAGGCCCGGCTGCGGGCGGGAGCCACGACGGAGGAAGTCGCCGAGTCCTCGGGGTGGCCGCTGGACCGTGTCGAGGCGTTCGCGGTCCCGGTCATGCAGGAGCGCAGTTTCGTCGCCCAGCGCGCCCGAGCGTCATTGATCCGCTATCAGGACGGCGAGCTGCCGCTGGAGGGCGTCGTCGCCCATCGGCTCGCCGAGCGCGGCATCGCTGCCGACGACTTCCGCTGGGACGCCTGGCGCGGCGAGGACGGCCGCTGGACCCTGCTGCTGGCCTATCCGGCCGGTCGCGGAGATCAAGTGGCCACGTGGCTGTTCGATCTGGAATCGCGCACGCTGCAGCCGGTGGACGAGGAGGCGGCATGGCTGACCGAGTACCACGCGGATCCGGCAGGTGCCGTCCCCGCGACGCCCCACGCGGACCCCGACGAGCCCGGAGCACTCATCGTCAACCTGCCGCCGGCCAAGGACCGGGCGTCAGAAGGGGACAGCAGCCGTCACCCTGCCCTGCGGCGCCAGTCCGGGCCGCGAACGGCCTCGCCGGCGTCGGCCTCGGCCGAGCCGCCGAGCCCGACGCAGGACGAGGCACCCGGGCACGACGCCGAGCGCGCACCTGAGGATCCGGCGCGGGACACGGCCGAGGCAGCGCAGGAGCGCTCCCGCGGCAAACGGGCGACGGTGCCGAGCTGGGACGAGATCCTCTTCGGCGGCTCTTCCGAGGACGACAGTTCCTAGCACGACCGGCGTCATCGGGGCCGTGATGGCCGGAGCCCGACCGGGCATCACGCGCAGCCCGGCGCCCGTCGCTGCCACGGCTATCCCGCAGCCGCCTATCCCGCCATCCATGCCAGCAGCGGCACGCGACGCTCGACGTCGGTGAGCCCGCCGTGCTGTCCACGCAGCCCGGAGACGATGGAATCGAAGTGCTCGCTGACCAGGGCCACGTTGGCGACGGGCAGGGCCAGCACGTCGCCGATGCGCTCCTCGATACCCGGGGCCACCTCGCCGAACAGGCCCGCGGCCAGCGCGGCGTCGCGCGTGAGGACGACTGCGGCAGACCCCAGGGCATCCCGCCACCGCAGCGCGATCTCGTGGGGGTCCGCCGTCGGCTTGGCGTAGAGGTGCCGCATCCGGGGCTCGCCGGCCATCCGACGGAGCCCATCGCTGAACGGATGCCCGTCCACGCAGATCCGAGCGCTATCCGGGCAGTTGACCATGCCGTGGTCGCCGGTCACCAGGAGCAGCGTCCGCGGCGGCAGCCGATCCGCGAGCTGCCGGACGGCGAGATCGGTGTACTGCAGGTCCAGCCTCCACTGCGGCGAGCCCGCGCCGTGGATGTGCCCCGACTTGTCGACGGTCGGGAAGTAGCCGTAGACCAGGGCCGGCGCAGGGTCGGCGGCCGCGGCGGCAAGGGCGACCACCGCCTCACCCGGCGAATCCGCGCCGACATAGCGGGCGCCGCGCAGCGCTGATCGGGTCAGGCCGCTGCTGGCATAGTCCCGCGGCGCCACGACAGTGGCAGCGATCCCGATGCTGGCGACCTGCTCGAACACGGTGGGCTCGGGCTGCACCACCTGCGGGCTCGGCCGGTCCCGCCATCCCAGGGGGAACAGGACGTTGTCGATCTCGGGCAGCCAGAAGGACGCGCCGACGATCCCGTGGCTGCCCGGGGCGAGCCCGGTACCGAGCGAGGTCAGGCTGGCGGCCGTCGTGCTGGGGAAGGCCGCATCGATCCCCTCGGCCAGCACGTGCTCCATCCGCGACAGGAACGGAGCGGCCTCGTGATGCGCTCCCAGCAGCTCGTGTCCCAGACCGTCGACGAGCAGGACGACGACACGGTCGGCCGAGGGCATCGGCAGCACCGGCGGCTGTCGTGCCAGGACGGCCGCGGCCGAGGGCAGCACCTGGGTGAGGCAGGCCGCCGCGTAGTCCGGCGGCGCCCAGGGCAAGTCCGGTGAGCGGGGGTTCACTGCAACCCGTGACCGGTCGCCTCGGACAGCGCCTCGGCGAACTGCAGCGCCTGCGCGACCACGCGCGCTCCGTCTGCGGCCTCGCTCACGCGCAGCGAGAGGTCGTCGTTGGACGCGGCACCGGTATAGCCGTGGTCGGCATCGCAGTTGGGGTCGCCGCAGGTGGCGGGTTCCAGGTCGATCCGGCTGACCGCGCCCCATCCGATCGTGAGCATCACCTCGCGGGCCGCGCCGCCGAGCCGGTGCTCTGCCGGGTTCGTCACGACTCGCGTCACCACTACCGACTGCACCTGCTGCAGGCGTACCGCCTCGGTCGAGGTCGTCGCGTACGGCTCGGTGTACGTCCCATCAGGCGGGTGCTCATCGGTGTGCGAGACGAACAGCCGGCTCGGCGTGAGCACCAGGACCGTCATGTGCCGCCGCAGCTCTTCGTTGTCGAATGTGGCCTCGTGCTGGACGAGATAGGCCTTGACCGGCTCGCCGCCCAGGGCCGTGGCCATCGCATCGGCGACCAGATCCGGGTAGTACCCGGTCTTGTCGATATCGCGCCGCAGACGATGCATGAGGGCTGCGTCAGTCATACCGGTAGTCTCCCATTCCCGCGGCCCTGGTCGGTCGCGGGCGCGGCGGAACCTAGACATCGGCCAGCCGGCGGGCCTCGGTGTCGATGCGCAGATCCGGGACCCGGACCCAGACCGCGGCTCCGAGCACGCTCACCGACCGCGGGGACACCACCACCGGGTCAAGGTTGACGCGGACCAGCGAGGGCAGGTCCTCGGCCATCCGACCCAGCCGGATCAGCAGGTCCTCCGCCTGGGCGACATCGACCGGCGGGTTCCCGCCGTAGCCGAACAGGACCGGCGACGCACGCGGCGCGCGGACCAGCGCGGCGGCGTCGAGATCGGTGATCGGCGGAACCCGGAAGGCCTTGTCCACCAGCAGGTCCGGCACGACGCCGCCGATGCTGAACGACACCACGGGCCCGAACAGCGGATCCTCCACCGTCGACAGCACGCAGGGCACACCGGCCGGCGCCATCCGCTGCACGACCACCTGTGCCATCGATGTTCCGTCGAGCTGAGCGCTCATCGACAGGTACGCGGCGCGCAGGGCGGACTCCGATTCCAGGTTCAGCCGAACCCCGCCCATCTCCATGCGGCGCGCCAGCCGCGGATCGATCGTCTTCAGCGCCACCGGCCAACCGACCCGATCGGCGAAGGCGACCGCCTCGTCCTCGCTGGCGACCGGCAGCGCCGGCCAGACGTTGATCCCGTAGCGGTTCAGCAGCTTTGCCACCGCGGGCGCGGAGAGCCGGACAGTCTGCCGCTGCGACGGCGCGCGGTCCCACTGCCGGGCCAGAGCCTGCTCCACGATGGCGCGCCCAGCCTCGGTGTCGACGTCCGGGAGCTCGGGCACCTCGCCTCGGGGGCGGTTCAGCCAGCTCCGGTAGCCGGCGACATGGCCCAAGGTGTGCAGCGCGTCCTCCACCGTGCCGAACACCGGTACCGATCCCCGGGCGGCGGCCCGATCCGGCCCGTCCTGCACCAGGATCTTGCGGTCCTCGCTGAAGGAGAGCACGGCAACGACCGGGACCGTCGCCTGAGCGCTGGCCTGGAGCAACACCTCGGACACGTCCGGCGGCGCCTCCACGCCGGGCGGGGAGTTGATCACGAGGACGGCGTCGACGCCGGGGTCGCGCAGTGCGTCCTGCAGCGCGCCGCGCAGCTGTCCGAGCGGATCGGTGAGGATGGTCCCCTCCCCGACCGGCTGCAGCCCGAACCCGCTGGCCGAGTCCACCGCGATGGTGGCCAACTCCACCGAGTCGCTGATGACCGCCACCCGGTTGCCGCGCGGCAGCGGTTGGCAGGACAGCAGGCCGCAGACGTCCAGCATGCCGTCCAGCGAGTCCACCTCGATGAAGCCCGCCTGCTCGAACAGCTGCTGCACGCCGTGCGAGGGCAGCGTGGTGCGGCGCACCTTCGGCCCCAGCGGAAAGGCCTGGCTCACCCGTCCGGCGCGCAGGGCCACGATCGGGGTCCGGCGGGCGACATCGCGGGCGACGCGGATGGCTTTGCTCGGATTCGCGATGCCGTCGAGGTAGAGCGCGATCACACCGGTGGCGTGGTCGTCGGCCCAGTAGTGCAGGGCGTCCGGGCTGGAGACGTCGGCCCGGTTGCCCACGGACAGGAACGACGACAGTCCGAGCGAACGCTGCCGGAAGCGCTCCAGGATGACCGTGCCGATCGCCGCCGACTGGCAGAAGACCCCGATCCTGCCCCGCAAGGACTGCTCCTTGGTCAGGGCCGCGTGCAGTCGAACCCGGGAGTCGGTGTTGATGATGCCCAGCGCGTTCGGCCCCACCAGTCGCATCCCGGCGCCGCGGACGTTCGCGACGAGTTCGCGCTGCCGCTGGACCCCCTCTCGCCCGGCCTCGGCAAAGCCGGAGGAGATGACGACCAGGCCGTGGACGCCGGCGGCAGCGGCGTCGTCGATCACGCGCTCCACGGCGTCGGCCGGCACCGCGATGACGGCCAGGTCCACCGCACCGGGGGCGTCCCGCAACGTCGGGTAGGCAGGGACCCCGGCAACCTCGTCGGCGGCCGGGTGGATCGCGAGGAGCCGACCGGTGAAGCCGCCCTCCGCGCAGCGCACTGCAGCAACTGGTTGCCCATGGAGTCCTTGCGCCGCGACGCCCCGATCACGGCCACGGAGGAGGGCCGGAACAGCCGCGCGATCGATTTGGCCTCGGCGCGCTGCTCCCGGCTTCGCGCTACGGCGCGCATGGCGTCGGTGGGCTCGATGTCGAAGGCGAGCCGGACGACGCCCTCCTCCATCTCCTGCGCCACCGTGTAGCCGGCCACGGCGAAGGTTCCCAGCATCTTGCGGTTGCCGGGGAGCACCTCCGCGACGAAGCGGTCCACACCTCGCTCGCGGGCCGCCGCGGCCAGGTGCTCCAGCAGCACCGACCCCAATCCCCGGCCCTGATGGTCGTCGCGGACCGTGAAGGCGACCTCGGCCTCGGCATCGCTGACGCGGTCGTAGCGGCCGACGCCGATGATCTCGTCACCGACGGTGGCAACGATGGCCACCCGCTTGTCGTGGTCCACCTCGGTGAACCGCCGCACGTCCCGGTCGGTGAGCTCCGGGTACGGGGCGAAGATAGCGGTAGTAGATGGTCTCGGCGGACAGCTGCCCGTGGAAGTCGCGCAGCCGCTGGGCGTCGGCGGGGCTGATCGGCCGCATGTGGCACGTGCTGCCGTCGCGCAGCACGACGTCGGCCTCCCAGTGCTCGGGGTAGTCGGCCGCCTCCTCGGCCTCGATCCGGCACTGCGGCCGGTGCGCTGGCGCTATCGCTGTCCACGCTTGACACGCTAGTTGTTCGCACCGCCGATCGCCCCGTGTCTCGGCGCCCGGGAGCGCGGGCGCCCTGGAATAGCATGGCCGAAGCCAGGTTCCGCCGTTCACGTCCCTCGAGGAGTCGCCATGGCCCGCCGCCGCGGCCCGGACCAGCCCCGCCCGCCGCAACCGGAGCACATCGTCGACATCGATGTCAGCGACGAGATGCGGCAGTCGTTCCTGGAGTACGCCTACTCGGTGATCTTCTCCCGCGCCCTGCCCGACGCCCGCGACGGGCTGAAGCCGGTGCAGCGGCGGATCCTGTTCCAGATGGCGCAGATGGGCCTGCGCCCCGACCGCGGCCACGTGAAGAGCGCCCGCGTTGTGGGCGAGGTGATGGGCCGCCTGCACCCGCACGGCGACAGCGCCATCTACGACGCGCTGGTGCGGATGAGCCAGCCGTTCTCGCTGCGGCTGCCGATGGTGGACGGGCACGGCAACTTCGGGTCGCTGGACGACGGGCCGGCGGCGATGCGCTACACCGAGTGCCGGCTGGCCTCCCCCGCGCTGGACATGACCGCCTCGCTGGATGAGGACGTCGTCGACTTCCTGCCGAACTACGACGGCCGGGAGACGGAGCCGAGCGTCCTGCCCGCGGCGCTGCCGAACCTCCTGGTGAACGGGGCCGCGGGGATCGCCGTCGGCATGGCGACGAACATGCCGCCGCACAACCTCGGCGAGGTCGATCGCCGCGGCTCGTCATCTGCTGGACCATCCCGACGCGGACACCGCCGCGCTGATGCGATTCGTGCCCGGCCCGGATCTGCCCGGCGGCGGTATCGATCGTGGGCCTCGACTGGGATCCGCGATGCCTTCGAGACCGGCCGGGGCAGCTTCCGGATGCGATCCACGGCCCGCATCGAGCAGTTGACGCCGCGCCGCAAGGGCATCGTCGTGACGGAGTTGCCCTACAACGTGGGCCCGGAACGCGTCATCGAGCGCATCAAGGCGCTGGTGCAGAGCAAGAAGCTGCAGGGCATCGCCGACCTGGTCGACCTGACCGACGGCGAGCACGGCCTGCGGCTGGAGCTCGCCGTCAAGACCGGCTTCCACGCCGAGGCGGTGCTGGCCGAGCTGTACCGGCTGACGCCGATGGAGGAGCAGTTCTCGGTCAACAACGTGACGCTGGTGGAGGGCCAGCCGCGGGTCCTGGGCGCTGAAGGCGCTGCTGGAGGTGTTCCTCGACCACCGGATGGACGTGGTGCGGCGGCGCTCGCAGTACCGCCGCGACCGCGCCGCAGAGCGGCTGCACCTCGTCGACGGCCTGCTCATCGCGATCCTCGACATCGACGAGGTGATCGCCATCGTCCGCGGCAGCGACGATGCCGCGATCGCGCGCGAGCGGCTGATGCTGGCGTTCGACCTGTCGCAGGACCAGGCCAACTACATCCTCGACATGCCGCTGCGCCGGCTGACGAAGTTCTCCCGTATCGAGCTGGAGACCGAGCGCGACGAGCTGCGGGCCGCGATCGAGGACCTCGAGGACATCCTGGCCAACGAGGCCCGGCTGCGGGCGGTCGTCTCCGCGGAGCTCGCCGACGCGGCCGCGCGCCACGCCACGCCCCGGCGCACCGTCCTGCTGGAGTCGGAGCGCTCCGTGGCGACGCCGGCCGCGGTTCCTCTGGAGGTCTCCGACGACCCCTGCTGGGTGCTGCTCAGCGGGTCGGGGCTGTTGGCGCGGACCGTTTCCGACGACGTGCTACCGCACCGAGGGGAGCGCGCCGCGCACGATGTGCTGGTCTCGGCGGTGCCGGCGACGGCGCGCGGGGTCGGTGGCACTGGTGACCAGCGACGGCATGGCCCGCCGATTGTCGGTAGTGGAACTGCCGACGATCGTCACCACTGCGCAGCGCCCGAACCTGTCCGGCGGAGCGCCGCTGGGAGCCCTGCTGGAACTGCCGCAAGGCGTTCGCGCAGTGGGACTGCTGCCCCTGGACGGCAAGACCGGGCTGGTGCTGGGCACGCGCCGAGGGGTGGTGAAGCGCGTCGTCGCCGATGCACCGGCCAGTCGCGAGGCCTGGGAGCTCATCTCCCTGGCCGCCGGCGATGCGGTGGTCGGCGCCGCCGCGTCCGTTCCCGACGACGGCCGCGACCTGGTGTTCATCACCGACGCTGCGCAACTGCTGCGCTTCGAAGGCGCTGCCGTGCGCGCCCAGGGCCGGGCCGCCGCCGGCGTCGCCGGCGTGAAGCTGCCGGACTCGGCCGCCGTGGTGGCCTTCGGTGCCGTCGCCCCAGCCGCTGACGACGCCCATGTGGTGACCGTGGCCGGGTCAGGTGCCGCGCTGCCCGGCACGGAGCCGGGCCTGGTCAAGGTCACGCCGCTGTCGATGTACCCCTCGAAGGGTCGCGCGACCGGAGGGGTACGGTGCATGCGCTTCACGAAAGGCGTCGATCGCCTCGTCTTCGCCGCAGTGGTGCCTGGGGCACCGATCGCTGCAGCTTCGAGCGGGTCCCCGATCGACCTGCCGGCTGTGGACCAGCGCCGCGATGGGCCGGGTGCCCCGCTGGCGGTACCGATCGGCGCGGTGGGGGTGTGACACCGTTCTGCTCGCAGTCGTCGGTCGCCGAACCGCTGGCGGGCAGCGCGCCGACCCAGGCCCGTTGGCTGTTCGTGGAGGCTCCGGGTCGGTGGGGTCGCGAGGCGTTGGACTGCTGCTCCTTGCCCGAGCAGCAGCGTCTCGCGCTGGCCGCACTGCCGCCGGGTTGGCGCGTTGTCCTGGTGCGTCGGCCCGACCGGCCGCTGCGCGCGCAGCGGGACCGCACCGTCTGGCTCAGCGGGCCGGGCGGCGATGCCCGACGATGGCGGCTCCCACTGGACGCGCCGGTGCTGCCCCACACGTTGCCGGGACCGGGCATGGCAGTTGTGCATCCGGAACTCTTCGTCTGCACGAACGGAGCCCGCGACCGGTGCTGCGCACTGGCCGGCCGGGCCGTGTTCGACCTCGTGGCAGCATCGGGAGCCTGGGAGTGCTCGCACCTCGGCGGACACCGCTTCGCCCCCACGGCCGTCCGGTTGCCCGACCTGCTGGTGTTCGGACGGTTGGACGGGTCCACGAGCGCTGCGGCGATGGCCGGCGACACGCCGATGGACGCCGTGCGCGGCCCAGCAGGCTGGCCCGCCGCGGTGCAGGCCGCTGCCGTTGCCGTATGGCGACGGCACGGCGTCGTGCCGCTCGAGGCTGCGGAGGTCCGCGGCGACCTCGTCACCGTCCGGCTGGCGGACAGGTCGGCATGGCGCGTCCCTGTGGAGCAGATCCCGGTGCCCGAACGCGTGGTCTCCTGCGGGGACGAGCCGACGGCCGGACAGGCGCTGCGAGCCGGCACGCCGATGCCGGTCGGACCATGACAGGGTGCCGCCGGGTCGGCGCTGAGGCCCGGGCATCGGATGCGGCGCTGATGGCTGCGGCGCGCGGGCAGGGGCGCACCGCAGCGGGGACGCGGGATAGATTGCTGCCGGCAGCGAAGGAGCCCCCATGTCGTACGCGTTGAAGATCACCACCGACCTCTCCCCCGCCGAGGCAGAGGAGCGGGTCCGTCGAGCCCTCAGCGACGAGGGGTTCGGCATCATCACCGAGATCGACATGGCCGCGACGCTGAAGGCCAAGCTGGACAAGGACATGCCCCCGTACAAGATCCTCGGTGCCTGCCGACCGCCGCTCGCGGCCGCCGCGGTGGCTGCCGAGCCCGATATCGGGCTGCTGCTGCCGTGCAACGTCGTGGTGTACGAACTCAACGGCCGGACCGTGGTGGCCGCGCTGGACCCGCACGCGATGCTGCGAATGGCCCAGGCCGATGGGATCGACGACATCGCCGAGGACGCGAAGCGTCGGGTGGAGCGGGCACTGGCCGCGGTCGTGGCCTGAGGCTTCGCGGCCGGCGAGGTCCGCGCTCCGCGCCGGCGGCGTTCAGCCCCGGCGCCGGCACCAACGTCCTGGCCGGGTACCGCTAGCCGGCGCGCCGCTCCCCCGGGCGCGCCGTCCGAAACGGCAGCGACCAGTCCTCCTCGGTCCGCCCACCGATCACCAGCCGCCACTCGTAGCCGGTATCCGCATCGAGCTGCATGGGGGTGACTGCCATCACCAGGGGCACGGTGATCGGCGTCCCGGGGCGCAGGCCGGACGGTCGACCGACCTCGAAAGCGCCACCGGCCTCGCCGACCCGTCGACCATCCTCGGAGACGAGCTGCAACTGGTACTCGAAGCGGATATTGGTCTGATCCCAGGGAACGGCGACGAGGATCGCCACCGCGTGCGGCGGCGTCGGCGTCCCGCACACGTCCCAGCCCGCCCCGTTGATGAACAGCTTGTTGTCCGCGACCTGGGCGTGGTCGCACAGCATCATCGACACCTTCATCGCGCTCCCTGCATGAGCACCATCATGCCTACTGCCGCGCGCGGCCCGGAGGACGACGCGCTCCGCGAGCCGCCGTGGCGCGGACGCCAGACCGGCGAAGAGCGCGTCGCCGGACAACCCGCGCCCGGACTTGGCAGTATCGCGGTATGCCGGAACGCCTATCAGCACTCGACGCCTCCTTCCTCCTCATCGAGAAGCGCCACCGCCCGATGCACGTCGGCGGACTGCTCCTCCTGGATCCCGGGCCCGACGGCTTCGACGTAGACCGGATGCTCGCGCTGATGCAGGAGCGGCTCCACCTGATCCCGCGCTATCGGCAGAAGGTGCGATTCGTTCCCGGCTACCTCGCCAATCCCGTCTGGGTGGACGATCCGTCGTTCCAGCTGAGCTACCACGTGCAGCACGTCTCGCTGCCGAGGCCCGGTCGCGAGGATCAGCTGTGGGAGTTGGCCGGACGCGTGTTCTCCCGCAGTCTGGACCGCAGCCGGCCGCTCTGGGAGGGTTACCTCATCGACGGCCTCGAGGATGGTCGGGTCGCGCTGCTCATGAAGTCGCACCACTGCATGGTCGACGGCATCAGCGCGGTGGAGATGCTCACGACCCTGGTCGATCCCACGCCCGACCCGCGGCGGACAGATGCCCAGCCCTGGCAGCCGGATCCCGAGCCCAGCGATGCCGAGTTGCTGAAGTCCGGCGTCCTCGAGCGGGCCCAGCAGCCGCTGCAGCTGGCGGTGGCGATGAAGGACTGGGTGGCGAACCTCTCCGGCACCGCCAGGACCGCGGCGGCCACGGCCGTCGGGCTGGCAGCCACCGGGAAGAAGCTGCCGCAGCGGATTGCACAGACGCCGCTGACGACGCCGAGCACGGAGTGGCGGCGATACCGGGGGCTGCCGCAGCCGCTGGAGGACTACAAGGCGGTGAAGAACCAACTGGGAGGCACGATCAACGACGTCGTGCTGGCGGTGGTGGCCGGTGCACTGCGGTCGTGGCTGCTCAGCCGCGGCGAGGATCTGGATCCAGACCTGACTCTTCGCGTCATGGCGCCGGCGTCGATGCGCAAGCCGGAGGAGATGGGGTCCGGCGGCAACCTGGTCTCGGCGATGTTCACCGACGTGCCGGTGGGCGAGCCGGATCCGAAGCGCCGCTACGAGATGATCCAGGCGCAAACCCGGCGGATCAAGCAGACCGGCGAGGCCGTGGCCGCCGGGGCGCTGATGCCGGCGGCGGACTTCATCGCCCCGAATCTGTTCGCGATCGCGGCGCGTTCGGCCATGCACGCCGACGTCCTGCACACCGTGGTGACCAACGTGCCGGGGCCGCAGTTCCCGCTCTACGTCAACGGTGCCACCATCACGCACATGTTCCCCTTCGTCACCACCTTCCCCAACCGTGCCCTCACCAACGCGGTGCTGTCGTACAACGGTCAGATGTGCTGGGGCGTGACCGCGGAACGGGATGCGATGTACGACCTCGCTTCATACACCGACTTCCTGGACGCATCCCTGACGGAACTGCTGGAGGTCGCTGCAGCGACCACCTGATGCGGCACCGCCGGGAGCCGCAAGGGGATGTCGGCCGTGGTGAGCCGGGCGGCTTCCGGCCAGACGCCACGCCGACCGGCGGTCTGGCGGCACCTGCCTGGCAGACGGGACCAGAGAGGGCGACCCAGCACGACCTGCGTCCGCGACCTGCTGGGTCGCGGCGGGGCGACACCCGCTCTTCGCGACCGGCGTCGATGCAGCCTCGCGGAGCGGCCGCGGCCCGGATGGCAGGCAGGCGGGACGGGTGATGGGCCCGGCACCGCCGATTGCGACCATTGGCCCATGACGCAACCGACTGCGGCTCGGCACCGGGGAACGCGGTTGGCCGTGCCGCAGCAACATGGTGCATGGGCCTTCCTGGCGGTGCCGCTGCTGCTGGGGTTGGCCCTGGCGGGGCCGACCCCGATCGGAGTGCTGTTCTGCAGCGCATGGGTCGCGGCCTACCCCGCCAGCTGGTACCTCGGGCGTGCCGTGGTCATCCGGTGGCGCCGTGGCAGCTGGAGCCGGCTGGCGCAACGGGAGCTGCGCAACGCCGTGCCCTGGATGGTCGCGGCCGCAGCCATGGCTCTGGTGCTGCTGTGGGCGCGCCCGTGGCTCGCCGCGGTGCTCCCGCCGCTGCTGGTGGCCTGGGTCGCCAGCCTGCGACTGATGCGGGCCGGCCACGAGCGCGGGGCGACCAACGACCTGCTGCTGGTGGTGCAGGCCGCACTTGCCGTTCCGCTGCTGTGGGCGGTCACCATCGACGGCTGGCCGCCGGCCGACGCTTGGACGGCAGCCGGGATCTGCGCGGTGTTCTTCACAGGATCGGTGCTGCACGTGAAGTCACTCATCCGCGAGGCCGACGATCGGCGCTGGGCTGTCGGCTCGAGGGCGTTCGCGGTTGCTTCGCTGGCATTGGGGCTGGCCTCGCCCTGGCTCCTGCTGCCCTTCGGCGCGGCAGCAGTGCGGGCCTTCATCGTCCCGGCGGGGACCAGACCGGCCCTGATCGGTGCGGCGGAAACCGTGGTGTCGATCCTCGTCGTCGTCGGCGGAGTGCTCGCCCTCGGCTGAGGCGCCGGGCCCGACCCAGTCGCCGGGCTGCCTGCCCCGACAGCAGCGCGGAGCTCATCCGGCCGGATCCGCGGACCAACTACGGCACGACCACCGCTGCGTAGTACAGCCCGGCCGCCACGCCGTCGGTGGCGTCCAGATCGTCCGCGGCATCCTGGTGCGCGAACACGACCGTGGCACCGCCGACGATCGCGGAGCGGACCAGGTCTTCCAGCGCATCGGAGATCTCCAGGTGCGAGCTGATCACGACCTCCCGCACGACGCGCGAGGAGAGCGCATCGATCACCGCCTGCATGCCGAACACCGCCCTGCCCCGGGCAGCCGCCGCGTGCAGCTCGGCGACCACGGCACGGTCGGCATCGGTCTCGGCCTGCTCGGCCACCGCCGACACCCGCTGGAGCAGGTCGTTGTCGGCGATGTCCACCGGGCAGGGGATCACGCCGAGGAGGGCGCGCGTGGCACGGGCCCCCAGGGCCCGAGCCACGCCGTGGGCCTCCACCGCGTTGCCCCCGAGCACGAGACGGTCCACCTCGGGGAACTGCTCCAGGAATCGGTCGGCCTGCTCGGCGATCGAGCGCTGGTGCTTGGCCTGGTACTCCTCCCGGCGCGACTCGAAACGGAACTGATGGCGGGAGCGGGTCGGCCCCGGCTCACCCCAGCGGTTGTCGACCTGCAGCGCCACCAGGTCGTCGACGAAGCCCAGCGCCCCGACCAGCAGCCGCGCAGTCTCCCCGTCCACGAGCAGCATCCCGTAGAGCCGGTGCTCACTGACCGCCCTGGACAACTCCGCGACCGCCGGCCGCCCGTAGGCCGACCGCTGGGCGAGACGTATCGGCAACTCGATGTCGATGACCCGGTCCGGGCTCGCCACGAGCACCAGCGTGCGACCGCCGGGGTGGTAGGCGGCCATCCACTGCTCGACGGCGGCGCGCGTCTGCGCGAAGCGCTCCGCTTCTGCCTCCTCGACGTTTCGGGCGATCTCGTGCAGATCGTTGCGGAGCTGGACCTCCCAGGACCGGCTGCCGACGTCGCGGTGATTGGCCGGGTCCGTGGTGTCCACGGGCAGGTAGAGGGTCAGGACCGGATCGACGCCGGCGGCATCGAGCAATTCGCGCAGGTCGTTGGTATCGAGCAGGATCATGGATTCCTCCGCTGGTCGTGCGAGCAGCCTACGGCGCGACCTGCTGCCGCGCCCGTCATCGGCGCAGTGCTGAGGTGGAAGCGGCGGACCGCCGGCACTGCGGATGCTCGCGGCCCTGTCCACACCGGCGCCCAGCATCTACCCTGGCCAAGGTGAACACGAGGTGTTGTCGCGGTGAACGGCTCTGACAGCATCCGGGACCGTCTGCCGATCCTCACGTGGGCTCGGCAGTACCGGTTCGGGTGGCTGCGCGGCGACCTGCTGGCCGGTCTCGTCGTGGCGGCGCTTGCCGTGCCGCAGGCCCTGGGCTACGCGACCATCGCCGGCGTGCCGGTCGTGCTCGGCATCTATGCCATTCCGGCCGCACTCGTCGCCTATGCCCTGTTCGGATCCTCGCCGCACCTCGTGGTCGGACCGGTCTCGACGGTCTCGGTGGTCTCCGGCACGCTGGTGCTGTCGCTGTCCGGCGGCGATCCGGACCGTGCGATCGTCTTGACGACCGCCCTGGCGATCGCCTCCGGCCTCGGGCTGCTCGTCGGCGGGCTGCTCCGCATCGGCTGGGCGGCGGAGTTCCTGTCGCGCCCGATCGTCACCGGTTTCGTCTTCGGCCTGGTCCTGGTCATCATCATCGGCGAGATCCCGAAACTGCTCGGACTGCCGGCGGTGAGCGGGGACTCCATCGAGCAGGCCGTGCAGATCCTCGGCAACATCACCCAGCTGCACGGACCCACCGCAGCGATCGGGTTGGGGGCGCTGGCGATCCTCGTCCTGGGCGCCCGCTTCGCCTCGGCGCTGCCGTGGGGGCTGATGGTCCTGGTGGCCGCGATCGCGCTGTCCTCGGCGTTCTCGCTGCCGGCCCGCGACGTCGTCGTGATCGGGCCCGTGCCGTCCGGCCTTCCTCCCATCGGGCTGCCGGACATCAACCCCAGCGATGTCGCGCCGGTCCTGTTCGGCGGCCTCGCGATGGCGATGGTGGGTCTGGCCGAGGGGCTCAGCGCCGCCCGCATGTTCGCCGCGCGCGAGGGCTACTCCATCGACTCCAACCAGGAGCTCCTCGGCTCCGGGGTGGCCAACGTGGCGGCAGGGTTGTCGGGAGGGCTGGGGGTCGCGGGCTCGCTGTCCAAGACCGCCGCATCCCGGCGCGCCGGGGGCAAGACTCAGGTCACGGGCCTGACCGCGGCCGCCGTGACGCTGCTGGTGCTCGTCCTGTTCGCCGGTGCCCTGGAGCCGTTGCCCCGAACCGTGCTGTCAGCCATCGTGATCCAGGCCGTGTGGGGCTTGATGGACCTGTCCGCCTTCCGCCGCTACCAGCGGATCCGACGCAACGACTTCGTCGCCGCCATCGCCGCGCTGGTCGGCGTCGTGATCTTCGGGCCGCTCTACGGGCTGCTCATCGCCATCGGGCTGGCCTTGCTCGGCCTGGTGTACCGCTCCAGCCGGCTCGACGTCGAGGTCATGGGCAAGGTGCCTGAGGAGAAGGCCGCCTGGGGCTCCCTGCGCAACCATCCGGAGCGTCGCACCTACCCCGGCGTGGTCGTCGTGAGACTCGACGCTCCGCTGTTCTGGGCCAATGCCAGCGAGGCGGCCGACCTGGTGCTGCGGCGCGTCGACGAATCTGAGGGTGCGGTAGCTCTCGTGCTGGACCTCGAGGCCACCTCCCAGCTGGACACGACCAGCGTGGATGCGCTCGGTCGAACTGCTGGACCAACTCGACGAACGCGCCGTCGACCTGTACTTGGTGCGGGTGTTCTACCAACCCCGTCGAACGCTGGCGCGGGCGGAGTTCCTGCAGCGGCTGGGCGAGGACCACATGTGGCACAGCATCTCCGCCGGTGTGCGGGCTGCACGTCGTGCCGCCGATCTCAGCGGGCGGGCACGGGCGCAGATCGACGTCGAGGTGGCGGAGGAGGAGAGCGTCGACGCCGAGGCCGATCTGCCTGCCGGCTCGGAACGCATCGCGGTGGAGGACGGCGTCGAGGATGATGGTGCCGGGGACGCCGGAGCCGGAGTCGACGCAACGTCAGACAATGGTGCCCCGAAGCCGCGCGGCGGGGGTTCGCCCGCCTTCCCCGACATGCCGACCGCCGGGCCCGACCGGGACCGGGACCGGCCCCCTCATGGCGGGGGTGAAACGGCGCAGGCTGGGGAAGCCAGGATTGCACCACGCGGCACACCCCGCCGCGCGAAGGCCGCGCCCGGGTCCGACGGGAACACCGGCGCGCGCGAAGCGGGGGCGGCAGTCGAGGTCGGCACCGGCGACGCCGACGTGGCTGGCCCCGCGCCGCACTACGCAGACCCCACGCCGGAGGGCGCGACGCTCAGCGGGCTCCATCGCTGGATCCGCCGGCTGCGCCGCAAGGGCTGAGTCGCACCGACCAGTCTCGGCGAGGCCAGGCAGCGACCGGGGCTGCCGCCCCGGCATCACACCGTCAGCAGCTTCATCCGGTCGAGGACCTCGTCGGCGCTCGGCGCCTGCAAGTGGTCCACGATGGAGCCGTCGGCGAGGAAGAGGACCGAGTCGGCGTAGGAGGCGGCCCTCGCGTCGTGCGTGACCATCACGATGGACTGCTGCAACTCGTCCACCGAGCGCCGCATGAACTCCAGCACCTCGGTTCCGGCACGGGAGTCCAGGTTGCCGGTCGGCTCGTCGCCGAAGATCACGTCCGGGCGGGTGACCAGGGCGCGGGCAACCGCGACCCGCTGCTGCTGCCCGCCTGAGAGTTCCGCCGGCCGGTGCGTCAAGCGGTCCGCCAACCCCACCGTGCTCACCACGTAGGAGAACCACTCGGGATCGGGCTGCTGGCCCGATATCGCCATCGGCAGCCGGATGTTCTCCGCCGCGGTGAGGGTCGGGATGAGGTTGAAGCTCTGGAAGATGAACCCGATGCGCTCGCGGCGCAGTGCCGTGAGCTTCTTGTCGTCCAGGCTCGACAACGGCGTCTCGCCGATCCAAACCTCGCCGGAGGTCACCGTATCGAGCCCGGCGACGCAGTGCATGAGCGTCGACTTGCCGGACCCCGAGGGACCCATGATCGCCGTGAATCGGGCTGCCGGGAACTCCACGCTGACCTCGTCGAGGGCCCGAACCGCGGTGGGTCCCGACCCGTAGATCTTGCTGACCGAGTCCGCGCGAGCCGCCGTCGCGCCGGTGGGCGCGCTCCTGGCCGGGGACATGGTCACCCTCGGTAGTCTAGGGCTGCACCGGGCCGGCACGGCGAAAAAGCGCCGACACCGGCGGATGCGGCTGCGAGAATGCCGCACGTGGGTCAACTGCTACTGATCGCTTGGCGCAATGCCACGTCGAGTCTCGGCCGGACAGCGATGACGCTGCTCGCCGTGTGCCTCGGCGTGGCATTCCTCGCCGGCTCACTGGCGGTCTCGGACACCCTGACGCGCAACATCTCGGTGCTGTTCTCCTCGCAGTACGACAGCGTCGATGTCGTCGTCCGCGGCGAGGCCGTGGCGTTCGGCCTGCGGGCCGACGTCGACGAGGCGCTGGTCGACCAGGCGGCGGCGGTGCCGGGGGCGGCGGCGGCCGCGGGAATCGTGGAGGGCCCCGCCCAGCCTTTGGATGTGGACGGCGAGCCGCTGGGGAGCGCCCAACAGCCGGGGATGGGCCGCACCTGGATCGGCGACACGCGCCTGCAGAACATCCCCTTGCTGTCCGGGAGCCCACCGGCAGGTCCGGGCGAGGTCGTGCTCGACGCCACCACGGCCGAGCAGGCAGGCCTAGCCAGCGGCGACGCGATCCAGATCGCCACGTCCGCTGCGGTGCAACCGGTGACCGTGGTCGGCGTTGCCGATGTCAGCAGCGGTACCGGTTCCGCGCTGACCTGGTACGACCCGGCCACGGCGCAGTTGCTGCTGGGCAGCCCCGGCGTGGTGCAGGAGGTCTTCGTGGCCTCCGACGGCTCGCTCACTCCCGACGACCTCGCCTCCGCCGTCGCCGCGACCGCGGGCCCCCAGGTCGAGGTCCTGACCGGGGCCGACGCGGCCGAGCAGTCCCGGCGCACCGTCGAGGCCGTCTTCGGCTTCTTCCGCGTGATCCTGCTGATCTTCGTCGCCATCGGCCTGCTCGTGTGCACCTTCATCGTCTACAACACCTTCGCCGTGCTGACCGCCCAGCGGACGCGGGAGTTGGCCACGCTGCGGGCGCTGGGCTGCAGCCAGCGGCAGGTGACCGGGTCGACCCTGGCCGAGGGCGCGCTGATCGGCGCCCTCGGATCGTCGATCGGCGTTGCGCTGGGCTACTTCGGCAGCACCGGACTGCTGCGGCTGATGGCGGCGCTCGGGTTCGGCGACATCAGCGGCGGGATCGTGCTGCGCCCCGCTACGGTCGCCGTGGCCTTCACCGCCGGGATGGTCGTCACGATCCTCGGCGCCTACCCCGCCGCCCGCGCCGCTGGCCGCATGCCGCCGGTCAGCGCCATGCGGCAGACGACGACGCAGATCGACCCGGTCACGATCGGACGGATCCTGGTCGGATTCGCCGGCCTCGCACTGACAGTCGTCTTCGTCGCACGGGGCACGACGATCGGCTTCCCCGACGGCCTGGCCGACGTTGGCATCGGCCTGCTGGCGCTCCTCGTGGGCCTGGGCGCCTGGACCCGGCCCATGGTCGGCGGCATCATCGGGGGCCTTGCCCCGGTCTGGACTCGCCTCGCCGGACTGGCCGGGGACCTCGCGGGACGCAACAGCCTCCGCGACGTCCAGCGCACGACGGTGACGGCCGGCTCGCTGGCGCTGGCACTAGCGCTGGTGACCTCGATGGGCGTGCTGACCTCCTCCACCAAGGCCACTTTGGACAACGCCGCCAGCTCAGAGTTGAGTGCAGACGTCCTGGTCATTCCGGTCGTCGGCGCCACGGCGATGCCGGCGGGCGTGACCGATGCGGTCACCGGCACCGACGGGGTGGCTGCGGCCAGCCCCATCCTGTTCGATGCGGCCCTCATCGGATTGCGCCCGACCTTCGTCACGGGCGTCAACCCCGACGCCGTGTCGCAGGTGATCAGTCTCGACGTCGAGGATGGCGACGCCGCGGCGCTGCGCGATGGCGAACTGCTGGTCTCGCGATCCACCGCCACCGCGCGCGGCCTGCGTGTGGGGCAGGATGTCCGCACGCTGTTCGCAGCCAGCGGATTGGTGGAGCTGCGGGTGGGGGGCATCTACGCGGACAACATCTACGCCGGCTTCGCATTGCTGGACGAGGGGCTCTTCCGGCAGCTGTCGGGCAAGTCCGGTGTCTGGTACGTCTACGCGACGATCGACGAGGGGTCCGACCCGGAGACCGTGCGCGACGCCGTGGCCCTCTCGATCGAGGGCATCGCCAACACCGAGGCAATCACGCTGGAGCAGTACACCGAGTACCAGGACCAGATCGTCGACCAGGCCCTCGCAGGGGTGTACTTCATGCTCTTCTTCGCCGTGATCGTGGCGCTGGTCGGTGTTGCCAACACCATTGCGCTGTCGGTCAGCGAGCGGGTGCGCGAAATCGGCATGCTGCGCGCCATCGGGATGACCCGGACGCAGGTGTCCCGCATGATTCGATCCGAAGCAGCCCTGACCTCCATAGCGGGTGCGGCGATCGGCGTCCTCGTCGGGCTCTACCTCGGCTTGGCGATCCGCGCCCTGCTCTCCTCGGTCGGCTTCTCGCAGCTGTCCATCCCGATGGCGTCGATCACGGTGTTCTTCGCGGTGGCCGTGCTCGCCGGGGTGCTCTCGGCGGCGCTTCCCGCCCGCCGCGCCTCGCGGCTGAACGTTCTCGACGCGATCCGCGGCTCCGGGGCATAGCCGCCCATGGACGATGGTCGTGCGACCGCGCCGGATCCCCCCGGGGACGGCCCGGTCTCGCCCTTCGACCTGCCCTCGGCGGCCGCGCGGGAGCGGGTATGGGACATTGCGCTGGCGATCGCGGCAGGCGGGGCTCTCGGCGGCGCAGCCCGGTACGCGGTGAGCAGCGTCGTCCCCTCCTCGGACGGCGGCTTCCCGTGGGCAACCTTCACCGAGAACGCGTTGGGGTCCTTCCTCATGGGCATCCTCACGGTCTACCTGATGGAGGTATGGCCGCCCAACCGATACCTGCGGCCGTTCCTCGGCGTGGGGATCCTCGGCGGCTTCACGACCTTCTCCGCCTACACCTCCGAGGCGCGCGCGCTGCTGCTCGACGGCGAGGGCGCGATGGCCGTGAGCTACCTGTTCGGAAGCGTCGCGGTCGGCCTGACCGCCGTCGTGGCCGGCCTGATCGTGGCGCGCGCCATCGCAGGCACCAGCACCCGGAGGGGCACATGAAACTGCAGGGACCAGCGACCAGGCTCATGATCTTCGTCGGCGAGTCCGACCAGTGGCACCATCGCCCGGTGTACAGCGAGGTGGTCCATCGGGCGCACGCGGCCGGATTGGCCGGCGCGAGTGTCGTGCGCGGAATCGAGGGTTTCGGCGCCACCTCCCGGATCCACACCACGCGGCTGGTCAGTCTCAGCGACGACCTCCCGGTAGCAGTGATCATCGTCGACAGCGAGCACAAGATCGCCGCGTTCCTGCCGCAACTCGACGACCTGATCACCGAAGGCCTCGTGATCGTCGAGCCGGTGCAGGTCATCAAGTACGTCGGCAGGCCGAAGGGCAACAGCCAGACATGACGCTGCTGCTCGTCATGATCGGCGCCGCCACCGGCGCCGTCGGGCGCTGGTTGGTGGATCGCGCGATCGCCGGGCGCAACGACAGCGTCT
Organism: uncultured Actinomycetota bacterium; assembly: GCA_963766005.1. Taxonomy (GTDB): domain Bacteria; phylum Actinomycetota; class Actinomycetes; order S36-B12; genus CAVXYG01. Next base: position 60,388 of record CAVXYG010000001.1, read on the forward strand.
TCCCGTGGGGGACGTTCACCGTCAACGTCAGCGGGTCGCTGCTGCTCGGCATCATCGCCGGCGCCACCGCAGCCGGGCCCGGCTCCTGGTACCCGTTGCTCGGCATCGGATTCTGCGGCGGCTTCACGACCTTCAGCACCTTCAGCATGGAGACGTGGCGACTGATCGAGGACGGCTCCCGCACCGTGGCGCTGCGCAACGTTGCGGCCAGCCTCGCCGCCGGCCTGGCCGCTGCCCTCATCGGGTGGTATCTCGCGGTCGCGATCTGGGGCCCCCCGCCGTCCTAGGATCGGCGTGCCCGACGACCGGAGCCTGGATTCCCCGTCTGCCGAGGACGGGATCGCGGACACGACCGGCGGCAGTCGGTGCGCGCCGATCGCGGACGCCCTGCCCGCCGAACCCTGTCCAGCATGCCGCCGGATAGATCGATCGCACCCGACGGACTCCGCGGAGCAAGGGTGAGGCGCACGCGTCCCACGCCGAGGCCATCAGACTGCCGGATGCCCCAACGGTCCGGGGCCCGCGGCGAGACCACCGGTGGCACCGGGTCCCGAGGTCGCGACGGACTGCTCCGCGGACCACTTGGGCGAGCCAGACCTGCACCGCAGCAGGCTCCGTCGCCAGGAGCCCTCGCGGGTGTCCCGGGACTCTCCGTTCCGGCACACCCCCCGCAGGCCGAGCCCCGGCACACCCGTCCGAGTTCGCTCGGGGCCCACGATCGGCCGGGGACCGCACCGAGGCGTACGACCCCCAGCGATCTGAGGCTCGGTAGGCTGCAGGTATGGCTGTCTCCTCCCCGAGCACCCCCTTGGGATCCCCACTGCCGGGCACCGTGCTGCCCGATTTGACCGGTGCCGCCCTCGACATCGCTGCCTACGCGGCGAGCCGGCCGCTGCTCGTGGTCTTCGCGTGCAACCACTGCCCCTACGTCCGCCACGTGGAGGCCGCCCTCGGGGAACTCGTGGCCGGGTACGACACCGCTCTGCTGGCGGTGGTGGCGATCAGTCCGAATGACGTGTCGCGCTACCCGGAGGATGATGTACCGCGCCTGGCCGAGCAGGTCGGCCGTGCCCACTGGACCTTCCCGTACCTGGTCGATAGCGGGCAGAGCGCCGCCCGAGGGTTCGGGGCTGTGTGCACGCCCGACTTCTTCCTCTACGACGCCGACCACCGACTCGCCTACCGCGGTGCCTTCGACTCCTCCACCCCGGGCAACGGCCAGCCGCTGACCGGCGACGACCTTCGTGCCGCCATCGATGCGGTGCTCGCAGGCCAGCCCGCGCCCCAGCCCCAGCGTCCCGCGATGGGCTGCTCCATCAAGTGGAAGGGCGAATGAGCGTGACCGACCACAGTTGCGATCTACTGATCATCGGAGCCGGGCCCGCCGGGCTGTACGCCGCCTACTACGCGGGCTTCCGCGGGTGGTCGAGCATCGTCATGGACAACCTGCCCGAGCCCGGCGGCCAGATCACGGCCATGTACCCGGAGAAGGACATCTTCGACGTCGCCGGCTTTCCGAGCATCCGGGGCCGCGAACTCGTGCACGGCCTGGTGAAGCAGGCCGAGCCGTTCGAGCCGCACTACCTGCTCGGAGAGCAGGCCGTGGAGCTGGCCACTGCCGAGAACGGCCCGGTCCGGGTCACGTCGGCATCCGGTGCGACCATCGAGGCCAAGGCCTGCGTGATCACCGGCGGGATCGGGTCCTTCTCCCCCGCCCCATGCCGGCCGGTGCCGGGTGGGAGGGCAGAGGCCTGGTGTACTTCGTCCCGCGCCTGGAGGAGCACCGGGACCAGGACGTCGTCATCGTCGGGGGCGGGGACTCCGCCTTCGACTGGGCGTACATGTTGCACCCCGTCGCACGAAGCATCCGCATCGTGCACCGCCGGGAGCAGTTCCGCGCGCACGGCGCGATGGTGCAGCAGGTCAAGAACCTCGGGATCACCCTGCACACGCCGTGCGAGGTGACCGCGGTGAACGGCGAGCATCGCATCGCCTCGGTCGATATCACGAGCAAGACCACCGGGGAGACCGACACTGTGCCGGCCGACACGGTGATCGCGGCGCTCGGGTTCATCGCCAACATCGGCCCCATGGCCAGTTGGGGCCTGGAGTTGGACAAGCGACACATCAAGGTGGACACGACGATGGCGACCTCGCTACCGCGGGTCTTCGCCGCTGGGGACATCGCCGTCTATCCGGGCAAGGTCGCCCTCATCTCGGTGGGTTTCGGCGAGGCTGCCCTGGCCGTCAACAATGCCGCGCCGATCATCGATCCGAACATGGGGATCTTCCCCGGCCACTCCTCCGGAGAGAGCAACTGATGACCTTCCCGCGCGACGCGTTCAGCGACGTCCTCCAGGCGAACGAGGAGTACGCGCAGACCTTCCACAACGAGCAGCTCGGCGGACGGGCCGCCCGGGGCCTGGCGCTGGTCACCTGCATGGACTCGCGGATCGATCCGCTGTCGATGCTCGGGATGCATCCGGGCGACATGAAGATCATCCGCAACGCCGGTGCCCGCGTGACCGACGATGTCCTGCGGACCCTGGTCCTCGCGGTGCACCTGCTGGCGGTGGATCGCATCCTGGTCGTCCCCCACACCAACTGCAAGATGGCCTCCGGGGATGACGCAGCCGTGCATCAGGCGCTGTCGGACGCCACCGGACTGGATACCCGGTGGATGGACATCGGCACGACACCGGACCAGATGGGCGCCTTGCAGCACGGCCTCACGCGGATCCGCACGATGCCGTACATCCCCGAGCGGGTGACGGTGGCCGGCGCCATCTACGACGTCTTCACCGGGCGGCTGGAGCCGGTGGACGCTTAGGCGAACTTCGGCGAGCGGTCGAGGTCGCGGCGACGTCGGCCGCTGCGTTGCGGGCACGCCGTCGCGGGTCGGCGGTTGGCCACCCCCCTTCCGGCAGCGCGCCCGAGCATCGGCGACCTCCGCCTCTGGTGGCCTCCCCCGGCGCCGCAGTTGGCTGGCTGTCGTAGGGCATACCGGAAGGAGGCCGTCATGGTCATGCGAAGCGGGAGCCCGGCGACTGGCCGCGGCGGGTTCGCCGTCACCGAGCGGGCGCTCGGCATCATCGGCTCCATCGCTGCGTTCCTCGGGGCGTTCATCCTGCTCGGATCGGGGAACCAGTCGATCGGCCTCGGCGGCCAAGTGTCCTGGCAAGTTGACCAGATCGCTCCGTGGTGGGGGTATTCCCTGCTGATCCTGGGTGCGGTGCTGGTCGCCGGCGCCGTGGCGCTCAAGCTGCTCCGGCCGAAGTCGCAGCCGCGCTCCGGCAAGGGCGACGTACTCGCGCACAGCGCCATCTTCGTGGTGGTCAACGCCTTCCTGTGGGCGCAGGACATCGCGATCGGCGGTGGCCTGGACTACGCCTACTGGATCACCATTCCCTGGGGCATCGGCTTGGTTGTCCATGCGAGGGCGCAGACCACCGCGAACCGCGAGCCAGCGGGACCGCAGTAGCCGGGACCCGGAGACCCGCCGGACGCCGGCACCGCGCCCGTCGGGGACTGGTGGTGCAACTCCTGCCCGGCCGACCACCGGTCGTCGGGCCGCCACCGAGCTTTCGTCCCAGGCTCATGCAGGTGAGCGGCGCCCTGGCCGAGTCAGCCGACTGGCCCGGACGAACCGCTGCTCTCAGGCGTCGATGCGCGCCCGGTCCAACGTGGCCGCCCCTTCAAAGAGGAACTGCTTGCGGGGGTCGACGTCCTTGCCCATGAGCAGGTCGAAGACGTCCGAGGCCGCCGAGGCATCATCGACCTGAATCCGCCGCAGCGTGCGGGTGGCCGGGTCCATGGTGGTCTCCCGCAGCTGTTTGGCGTCCATCTCGCCGAGGCCCTTGTAGCGCTGGACGGGCTCCTTGATCCGGCGGCCCGTCCGCCGCAGGTCGGCCGTGACTCGCGCCATCTCCGCGTCGGAGTAGGCGTAGATCACCTCCGCGGGACGCTTCCCCGAACCGACCACCTCGACCCGGTGCAGCGGCGGAACGGCGGCGAAGACCCGTCCGCCATCGAGCATCGGCCGCATGTGGCGGTGGAACAACGTCAGCAGCAGGCAGCGGATGTGCGCGCCGTCGACGTCGGCGTCGCTCATCAGGATGATCTTCCCGTACCGGGCGGCGTCGAGATCGAACGTACGCCCCGATCCGGCGCCGACGACCTGGATGATGGCCGAGCACTCCGCGTTCTTGAGCATGTCCGCGGTGGAGGCGCGCTGCACGTTGAGGATCTTGCCGCGAATCGGCAGGAGCGCCTGGTACGCCGAGTCGCGCGCCATCTTCGCCGTGCCCAGCGCCGAGTCGCCCTCCACGATGAACAACTCGCTCCCTGCGGCCTCGCGGGAGCGGCAGTCCACGAGCTTCGCGGGAAGCGCGGAGGACTCCAGCGCGGTCTTGCGCCGCTGCAGATCACGGGTCGCCCGGGCCTGCACCCGCGCCCGCATCGCTCCGGCCACCTTGTCCAGCGCCGCCCGGGTCGCCTGCTTCTCCCCTCGCGGCGGCGAGGCGAACCACGCCGTCAGCTCCCTGCCCACCACGTTCCCGACGATCCGCGACGCTGCCGGGGTGCCGAGGACCTCCTTGGTCTGCCCCTCGAACTGCGGCTCCGCCAACCGAACCGTCACCACGGCGGTGAGTCCCTCGGTGACGTCGTCCTTGGTCACCGAGTCCTCTGACGACTTCAGCACCTTTCCCTCGCGCAGCTGGGTGTTCAGCGTCTTGGTCAGCGCCCGGTCGAACCCCGACAGATGCGTGCCGCCCTTCGGTGTGGCGATGATGTTCACGAAGGACCGCACATCGGTGTCGTAGTGCGTCGCCCATCGCATCGCCACGTCAACCGCCAGCTCGCGCTGCACCTCCTGGTTGCTCATCTGCCCCTTGTCGTCGAGTACCGGCACGGTCTCGGTGAAGTGGCCCGTCCCGGCCAACCGCAGCACCGGCGTCACGGGCTCGCCGGTCGAGAGGTACTCCACGTAGTCGGTGATGCCGCCGTTGTGCTGGAACACCTCGTCCACCGGTACTTCCGGGTGCCGGACGTCGACCAGCCGGATGCGCAGCCCCGGCACCAGGAACGTCGTTTGCTGCAGACGGCGGCGGATCTCGTCGAGGTGGTACTCGGCATCGGCGGTGAAGACCTGCCGGTCGGCCCACCAGCGCACCCGCGTCCCGGTCCGCCGCGCCGGCACCGACCCGACCGCGCGCAGTCCCGCCTGCCGAGCGAACGGCGCATCCGGGCCGTCGCCGTCGAACACGCCCGGCACTCCGCGCCGGAAGGAGATCGCGTGCGTCCGCTTCCCCCGGTCCACCTCCACGTCCAGCCGTGCGCTCAGCGCGTTGACCACCGAGGCGCCCACCCCGTGCAGCCCCCCCGACGCCGCGTAGGAGCCGCCGCCGAATTTCCCGCCGGCGTGCAGCTTGGTCATCACGACCTCGACCCCGGTCAACCTGGTCTTGGGCTCCTTGTCCACCGGAATTCCGCGGCCGTCGTCGCGCACCTCCACCGAACCGTCGGCGAACAACTGCACCTCGATCGCGCCGCAGTGCCCCGCCAGCGCCTCGTCCACCGAGTTGTCCAGGATCTCCCACAGGCAGTGCATCAACCCGCGCGAATCCGTGGATCCGATGTACATACCCGGCCGCTTGCGGACCGCATCCAACCCCTCGAGCACCTTCAGGGAGCGCGCCGAGTAGTCCGTCCCCACCTTGTCCGCCACGCCGACCCCTTCCGTGTCCGCCTGCAGCGTATCCGCACCGGCGACAGTGGCCGCGGAGTCGGCGCCCCCGCGGGCGCGCCAACCGGACCGGTCGGGGATCCGTCGCGGCGCGGCGGAGCCCTCGTCCAGCAGTGGGACCGGGTGCTCCAGCACCGCCAGACACGACCGGCGACCCCGCCGGATTCGGCTCCCCGAGGAGAGCGGGGCGTTGCCCTCTGCGCTGCCGCCGATGGACAGGCCGCGTTCCCTCCTCGGGCCCGCCCACAGACGTCGGCGAGACTCGTCCCTGCGGCCGTGGTCTGGCGGCTACGCCGGTGGCGAACCTCACGGCGCTTGTGCTTGCCGCCGTACCGCGGTGGTGCGAAGGTGAAGGAGCGAGTTCCAGCTAGGGGAAGGGAGGACGCCGATGTCCACCTCGACGATTGACGCTGCGGCCCTCACCGCGGAGGATCGCTGCGACCGTTGCGGAGCACAGGCGCTCGTCCGCGTCGTCCTCCCTTACGGCGAGCTGCTGTTCTGCGGCCACCACTTCACCAAGCACGCGGAGTCGCTGCGGCCCATGGCGCTGCGGGTCGACGACTTCACCAGGAGGCTGGGCGCGTCCGCGGGCTGACCGCGATGCTCCCCGCGCCCCTGTGTCAGGCTAGGCGTGAGGGAAGGGGACACGCGATGACCGAAGTCCGAGACGACCTGGGGCACCTGCTCGTGGCGACCGCAGCCGACATCGACGCCATGCCGTGGCAGCCCATGGGGGACCGCGGCGTGCAGCAGAAGGTGCTGTGGCAGTCCGGCGACGTCGTGATCGGCCTCGTCCGGGTGGAGACCGGGGCGGTGAAGCCCGAGCACGTCCACCTCGGGGCCCATCACCACATCTGGATCACCCGTGGCACCTGCGACATGGTCGGACATACCCTCGGCGAGGGCTCCTACGTCTACATCCCTCCCGGTGTCCCGCACGCAGTCGACAATGTGGGCCCGCAGGGATGCGAGTTCTTCTATACGTATCGGCCGCTGGAACTGGCCCCCGGCCTCCCCGATGAGGAGCTGGGCAACCCGGTGTAGGAACCATGCCGTCGGACGCACCCCTGCCGTATCCGCTGGCCGGAGTCGACTCCGGCCAGTCCGGCCAGCCCGGTCCCGAGCCGGACCGGCGACGGCCCGGGCGGTCGTGGTCCGATCGCCCCATCGCGCCGATGACCGCGGCCGCCCTGATCCTCGCACTTGCCGGCGTGATCTGGATGGCTCTGCAATGGCGGGCCGATCAGCAGCGCATCCGAGATCTGGCCCAGCAGCTGGACCAGTCGCGGACGGAGGCCGAGCGCGCGCGGCAGGCGCTGGGGTCCCCGTTCCCCGACTTGCCGGAGCCGCGCCAGTCGGCCAGCGCCGAGATGGTGGTCGCCTCGGTCGCGGTCGGGCGGTTCCTGCAGATCGACCCAGAAACCGACGACGCCGAGCCCCAGGGGTTCGTCCAGGCGTTCTTCGGCATCGGTGTCCGGACCACGGCCTGGCTGGCGCTGCCGGGGCGGACCTCTGCCGGGGGTGTTCTCGCCCGGGTCGATCGGCCGGAGGATCCGCGCCTGATCTGGGTGAGCCGCCGATCGCCGAGCACGGCCGACCCCTCGGTGCCGTCGCGGGCAAACTGCCTGCAACTCGACGTCGCCGCGCTGCTGCGGGCGGCGGAGGCGAACCGCACCTTCTCCGAGGGCGCCGACACCGCCCCGCTGCGGAAGTGGGCCGACACCTATCGGTTCGTTCCGCCGGAGATGTGCGGCACCCGGTGAGGTTTCGTTGCGATCGGGGCGATGCAGGCAGCGCGCCGCGCCCAACCCGTCGATGTGTGCGGCCGCGCCCGCCTACTTCCGAACACCGAGCGCAAGCCGACGCTGCCGAAAGCGGCAGGGTAGATTTGGCCGGATGGAATGGCGCGACGTGCATATGCCTGCGATTCATTGGGCCCCACGCGGCCTGCCCGGCCGGATGCGGGCGCTGCCCGGCTGGGGCGCCAGGCTCGCGGTGGAGACCCGGTTCGCGCTGGAGGTGGCGGAGTTCGCGGGCACCCTCCGCCACGGCCCGGGCGCCCTGGCCAGGGGTGCCCCCGCCGGCGACGGGCGCGGAGTACTGCTCATTCCCGGTTTCGGCTTCGGCGACGCGTCAACCCTGCCACTGCAGATCACGCTGCGCGCCGCCGGATACCGCGTCTTCCTGTCGCAGATCCTGGCCAACATCCGCTGCGCCGACATCACGGTCGCCGACCTCGTACCGCTCGCCGAGCAGGCTGTCGCCGAGAACGGCGGCGAACCGCTCCTCGTGGTCGGCCACAGCCGGGGCGGCATGATCGCTCGCGGACTCGCGGTCCGCCGACCAGATCTGGTCTCCCGAGTCATCGCCATGGGTTCGCCGCTGAACTACGAGTTCGCCTTCTACGAGATCCCGGCACCGCTGGTGGGCGTGCTCCAGGCCGTCCAGCACGCCGATCCGCAACGGCGTCAACTGCGGTGCAGCACGCCGGAGTGCTCCTGCGACTACATGGTCGCAGCGCACCGGCCGTTGCCCCCCGGGATCGACCTGGTCAGCCTCTACTCCACCAGCGACGGCATCGTGGACTGGCGCGCCTGCGTCGTGCCAGGCGCGACCAACATCGAAGTCCCCGGATCCCACCTGGGCATGGGGCTGCGGCCGCAGACGCTGCAGGTGATCCTGCAGGAACTGGCATCGGCCGAGCCGCCCGAGCCGGCGCCGTCCACGACCGCCTAGTGTCGTGAGCCGTGCCTTCGAGCGCAGTCGCGTGCGATGGACTCGAGGATCTGCTCGGAGGTCCTGGTCCAGGCGGTAGGGCCGGAGTGCCTCGTCGAAAGTCGCGGTCGCCGCGACGCGCGCGGCGCTGGGGGCCGGGCTCCCGCGCACCGCGTGGACCCGGACAGACTCCGGCCACACGGGGCGCCGGCATCGTCCAAGATGGGGCCATGACGCGTTTCGCGCTCGTGCTCGGCGGTGGCGGGTACGCCGGGACCGCCTTCCACGCCGGTGTGCTGACCGCGTTGGCGAGGTCCGGCTGGGATGCAGCCGACGCCGACGTGGTCGTGGGCACGTCCGCGGGAGCTGCCGCGGCAGCCCTGACCGGGGCGGGGTTCCCGGCGCAGGAGTACGTCTCCCTGATCCTGGAGGAGCCCCTCTCCCCCGCGGCCCGGGAGGTGATGACCGGTGTCGGCGCCCTGCGCAGTCCGCCGCGGCCGCAGCTGCCGAGGCTGCGCCCAGCCTCCCCGGCGCTCGCGGCGAAGGCCCTACGGCCGTCCGCCGGGCTGCCGCTCGGCGTGCTGCTGGCCGCCGCCGCACCAATCGGCACGATCGATGTGGAGTCGGTCAGCCCCGGGTACGGACCGTCCTTCGTCCAGTGGCCGCAGCGGCCGACATGGATCACGGCTGTGGATCTGGATTCCGGCCAGCGGGCGGTGTTCGGCCGCACTCATCGCGCGAGCCTGGCCGACGCGGTCTCGGCCTCGGTCGCGATCCCCGGGTACTTCTCCCCGATCGTCATCGACGGCGTGCCCTACGTCGACGGCGGCGCGTGGTCCACCCACCATGCCGACCTGCTCGTCGGCGCCGATGTCGAGGTCGTCGTGATCTCAGCCCCCTCGAGTACGCCCGAACCGGTAGCCGGCGATCCGGCCCACTGGCTGCGGGCGCCGATTCGGCGTCAACTGCGCCGCGAAGTGGCACTCCTGCGCCGCACGGGAAAGGACGTCGTGGTGATCGAGCCCGATCGTCACCTGCGACGGGTCATCGGCGTGAACTCCATGTCGCTGCACCGGCGCAAGCCCATCGCGCTGGCGACGCTGGCCCGTGCCGAGCGCGTCATCGGGGAGTCGCCGCTGCGCAAGAGCGGCTGATCACCCTTCGGGCCCGGGGGGCCGGTCCCCCTGCCTCGCAACCACCGTCACGCTCTCGGCCCCCCACGCGCTGGGGGACCACTCCTCGGCGGTCCTCGCCGAGGTCTTCACCAGGAAGCGGTAGCTATGCCCGCGCTCGACGAGATCGCGCAGGAGCCGCAACTCGTTGGATCGCCGCACCTGGGCGGCCGGCCGGTCGCCGGCGTCGATCGAATCCCCAATCTGCCGTGCCAGTCGGCGGCCCCGGCGGCGCAGCGCCAGGCCGGCGCTCTGGACGTCCCCCGGGACGCTGCCGAGCCGCAGCTGCTCGTAGACGTAGGCGTCCTCGGCCCGCTCGATGCGCCGCTTGGCCCGGGCCGGCAGGATCACCGGCAGCACCAGGAGCAGCACGAAGGCGAAGAGCAGGGCCGTGACCAGCATCGCCTTGCCCCACCAGGACTCCAGCCAATCCCAGGGGTCCCACAGCAGCAGCGCGGCGATGACGAGGTAGCCCACGCCGTAGAGCGCGGCCCACCCCACCGTGACCCCCGCCGGGTGCCGCACCGGGTGGAACCGCCACACCGGCGTGGTGCGCTCCAGCGAATCGGCGGCGTCGTAGGCCACGCGCAGGCTTTCGCCCTGGTACCACGACAGCCCGAGCCCCACTACGGCGAGCACCGCAACCGCTGCGAAGGCCCAGGCGCGCCGGTCGACGAGCCAGTCTGCCGCGTCGACCCAGAAGCCGGTATTCACGGCCACGAGCACCGCGAGGGCGACCGCGGCGACGGCGACGACCGTGCCCAGCGGGCGGGCCAGGACCACCAGCAGCGTGCGCAGACGGCGACCGGTCTGCGCCATGGCCAGGCGCGATCCCTTGAGATCTACCGATACCGGCCGCAGACCCGCCCGATCGCCGGCGCGATCCAGCTCCCCCCACACGCTCAGCACGGGTGCCGGCAGGCTGCCCAGCACCATCAGCCCCAGCGCCAGCGCGACCACGACCACCAGGGTCGCCGCGCCCTGGGCCGTCGAGGTATCGGCGGCACCCTCCCGGGAGCGTTCGACGGCGAACGCCAGCAGCGGGATAACCGGCGACAGCAGGACCACGCCGTGCAGCATCGTCCCGGTGCGCAGCGCACCGTAGGCGAAGGCGACCAGCAGGGCCGAGGCGCCGAATGCGGCACCGACGCCGGATGCCCATGCCGGGAGGGCCCCGAACAGCGCCAGCGCCAGCAGCACAGCGCCGATCGACAGGCCCAGCAGCGCCAAGGCCCGGCTCAGAGCGCCGCCGGCGGTCAGGGCGGTCACCACCCAGTACGGCAGCAGCATCCCGCCGCGCACGGTGCGGGTCACCGGCTTGACCGCGGCCAGGCCGGACTCCTCGCTGTCGATGACGGTCGCCGCCACCGCGGCCGCCGACGTGGCTGTGCGCAGCATCTGGTCGCTGGACCCCTCCTCGCGCAGCGACTCGCGTCCGATACCCGCCCGGTCGAAGGCGCGCAGGGCAGTCACGCCGTCGTGCAGCGTGCTCTCGGTGAACGCAGGCAGCCCGCCCGGTGGGGATTGCGCCGACACGTCGTCCAGCCGTCGGATCAGCTCGGCCTGCTCGGCGACCAGCAGTTCGGAGTTGCTCCGCGGGTTCGCTCCGGCCAGCGCGTCGGCGCGCACCGCTCGGCCCAGCGCGGGCAGCTCCTCGATGATGGCCCGCATATGGATCGCCCAGGCGGCCAGCTCCGCCAACCGCGGCATCGTCGGGGGCAGGTCGCCGATCGGCCGATCGGAGAACACCTCGGTCAGCTCGGCCAGCGCGTCCGCGCGCAGGCCCTCGTAGTCCGGGATGGGCGGGCCCTTCGGGTCTGCGCCGTCGGGACCGAACCAGTCGCGGATGAGTCCTGCCAGCACCGTGCGAGCCGAGGCATCGGCGTCCCGGCCGGCACCCATCTGCTGGCTCAGTTCCGCTGCGCGGCGCAGCCGCGACGGCTCCAGCACCAGGCGGCACAGCACCGTGGATGCGTCCATTCGGCCCCATGTCCAGTCGTTGAGCCGCCACGAGCGCTTGAGGAAGCCGCCGAACCTGCTGATCGCCATCCCACCGAGCTTGTCGTCGGTGGTGCGGCTGGCCGTGGCGAACCCGTTGGCAGTCTGGGCGCTGAGTTGGACGAGTTCCAGCGGCAGGCTGTACTCGGTCGAATTCTCATCGCCCAGCGCAGTAGTGGCCACCTCCAGCGCCAGGAGGAACTGCAGCAGCTCGGCCTGGCCCGTTTCCCGCCCGAGCACCCGGCACCACGAGGCCAACTGCCCGTCGAGGCCTGCCGGCGCCGCTCCGCGCAGCCGGGTCAGCACCGGCAGCGCCCCGTGCACCTGCTCGACGACTTCGTCCACCAGGCCCCGCACCCGCGCACCGATCGCGCCGGCCTCCAGCATGCGGCCTCCGGAAAGGCCCTCGCCCAGGAGCCGCTCGTGCAGGGTGTCGTGGACGAGCCGGCCGTGCGCCTCTGCTTGGCCCGGTTCCTGCCGGCCGGCCTCCTGCCGGGCGACGTCGGCGATCAGCGACGTGATCTGACCGCGCAGGATCTGCCGCACCCCGACCGCGGCATCGCCGAGCATGACCCACTCGTACCAGGCGATGCGCAGCGAGAACAGGGTCTGGGTCGGCTCCAGCTCGCGCAGCACCGGGTCCAGTCGCCACATCCGGTCGGTCAGGTCCCGGCTGGCCAAGATCCGACGGCGCAGGTCGGAGACGCGGCTTCGGGCGACGCGGACCTCGTCGTACTCCCGGCCTGCAGGGAGCACCCACACCATCCTGCGCAGCAAGTCGGCCGCCGCGTCGGCGACACCGATGGCCGCGCTGACTCCCCATGCCCATCCGCCGGCCGGCTGCGTGCGCAGGCCGGCTGGGACGTAGGGCAGCGGCGGGCGCGGTCCACCCTCTGCGGTCCGATCGGCGAACCACTGCTCCTGCGCCCGGCCGGCGTTGCGGCGGATGCGCTCGGTGTTCCACCCGTCCTGCGGCGCGACGAAGGTCGCGACATCGCGTCCGGCCCGCCACATCCGCAGCCGCCGGTACTGCTCGAACACGGTGCTGGCCAGTTTCTGCAGCTGGGCGGCCGAATCGAGTGTGGTGAGGATGTCCGACCGGGTACCGCGGCGCCCGGCCGCCTTGAGGTTGTGCTCCTCCACCTCCTCGACGAAGGTACGGCTGCCCTGTGCCGAGAGCGCGCCGAGCATCGAGACCAGCGAACCGGTGAGCGTGGGCGGCTTCTCCGGGTCGTCGGCCGTCTCCACCTGCTCGGCGGGTGCGTGCGGGTGCACCAGCAGCATGACCCGCCGCACGGGGCCGCTCGCCGGCATCGTGTCGACGGCGTCCAGAGCGGACCTGGTGGGCATGTTCGCCAGCAGTCCGCCGTCGACGGTGAAGCGGCTGACGTCGAAGCGCGCTTGGGGGTCGACCGCGACCCAGCCCGGTTCGTCGCGGTTGCCGCTGGCCCAGGACGCGGCGCTGGCCATATCCGGGCGGAGCCGTGCGACGTCGTCGGCCGCTCCGATGGATGCCGGCCGGTCGACCGGGACGAAGGATGGCTCGAAGGCCACCGGGAAGCTCGCCGTGCAGCGCGCGGCCAGCGCCAACTGGTCGGCGGTAGCGTTGATGCGGCTGGCGGCGAACGGATCCGACGCCGGCGCGGCTCCCCCGCGCGCGAACCGGAACCGGCCCTCGTGGACCCACTGCGGCAGCCGCTGACCGCTGGAATCCACCGTCACCTTCTGCGCGCCTCGCAGCAGGGTCGTGGTGATGGTCAGATCGATCGGGTGGTCCTCGGGCGAGCTTTCTTCAAACGGGGTCACCAAGCGCTGCATCGCTTCGTTCAACCGCGGCAGGAAGTACTCGTCGCCCTGCAGCAGGGAGGTGGGCGACCCGCGGAACGGTCGGCGCAGCAGAGTGTCGATCTGGCCCTGATCGGTCCAGATGTCGCGCAGGTCCGACAGCCGCGCCTTCCGGTTCGCCTGGGCCAATGCCAGGGCGGCGCCGTTGATGCCGCCCGCCGACGTGCCTGCGATGACATCGATCCGCGCCCTGCAGCCGACGAGCCCCAGCAGCGAACCGTAGACGTCGGCGCCCTTGGCCAGCCTGTTGAGCTCCAGCGCGGCTCCGCCCATCCACACCGCGAGGCTCACCCCGCCGTTCAGGACGACGGCGAGACGGATCTCCTCGGTCGGTGCCCCGGTACCGCTCGGCGGTGCACCATCGACGACCCTCGGATCGGCATCGGCCTGCGGCGTGCCTGCGGTACCCCCCGCCGCAGGGCGAGCCCCGGAGCCGACCCCGGCGCTCGATGGGATTCCCTGAGCCGCGGCGGCGGGCGCGACCTCGCCACCCGGCGCGCTGCCACTGTGCGTCATAGCGTCCTCCTCGGCCGTCGCCGCATCCGCGCGAGAACCTGGCTGCCTTTGAATCTAGGGGCGGGCCCGCTCGAATGCGCCCGTTCGGCAAACGCGTCAAGGCGGCTGTGGACCACCGCCGTCCGGCACACCCCGATCCCAGCCTCGAGGCCCTGCGGACAGGCTGCCGCACACGTCGCTCCAGGTGCAGGGAGCCTCGCCCGCGCAGGGACCCCTCGCGTGCGCCTACCGCAAGGCCGTGACGTGCCTTGGGCACCAGCGGCGGCGACCGGCCCCGATGCCCGCCCGCCGGCGCTACCGCGCCGTCGACAGGCCGAATACCTGCCGGGAAGCCTCGCCCAGATCGCCACCGCTCCTCGAACCCCGTGGCCCTCGGGAACCCAGCCCGACCTGGATGAGCCTTCCCGGCAAGCGCCCAGCGCAGACGCGGGGTCGCAGCCCCGGCCGTTCCATCCCGCGATCCGCGGGGCCAACGCGCTGCGCAGGCTCGCGCCTCGCGGCCGAGGCCGGGGCAGCGCCCCCGCACCTGCCGGGGTCGGCATCTGGAGCCGTACCTGCGCGCGCTCACCTCGGTCGGCGGTACGCCGGCCTCGCCGCGACCACCGAGATCCCCAGCCTTTACGCAACCTTCACAACCGCGTCTTCTCTGTGTCGCAATATCGTGATAGTCAAGAGATGTGCGGTCTTCCATGCTTCTTGCCACAGCCGCCGGCGCGACCGCGACCGCCGTCGGCGCCGTCGCGGCGATTCGCGTCGGCTGGCACTACCGCTGCTGCTGCCTCTACCGCTAACGCCGCGGGGCAACAAGGCGCATCGCGAGCGCTCCCGGGCCTAGACTCCCCACGGCGCCCATGGGAGGGATGCCGCCTTGGGAGGAACGATGGCTGAACGGCGTCTGAGCCCGTCGGATGCGGCGTGGCTGTACAGCGAGTGGGACCGCAATCCGCAGACCGTCTCGTCGTTGATGTGGTTGGACCGCGAGATCGATCCGGAGGACCTGCGCGACATCATCAGTACGCGACTGGTCGACAAGTACCCGACCTTCCGCCAGCGCATCCGCAAGTCGCGCAATCCGTTGTTCTTGCCGCACTGGGAAGACGACCCCGACTTCTCCCTTGACAACCACTTCGAGGTCGTGCAGCTGCCCGAGCCGGGAGACAAGGCGGCCCTGGAGCAATTGGTCAGCGAGCAGCGCAGCAGGCAGTTGGACTTCACCAAGCCGTTGTGGAAGTTCTATCTGATCCAGGGGTACGGGGGTACGTCGGCCGTCCACGCGCGGCTGCAGCACGCGATCGCCGACGGCTGGGCGCTGGTCCGGCTCGTGCTGTCGTTGGCCGACGAATCCGCCGACGCCGATCGCCCCGAGGTCGTCGACAAGCCGAAGAAGCGCAAGCGGGATGTGGCGATCAAGGCCGCACAGCCCGCCGTGGACGCGGTCGACGCGGTCACCGACACCGCCAAAGCGGGCGGTCGAGGCGGTGGCGGACACCGCGGGCCGGGCAGCGGAAGCGGTCGTGGCGATGGTCCAGCAGCCCGCCTCGGTGCCGGCCACACTGGCCTCCGGGCAAGACGCATTGGAGGAGACGCTGACGGTCAGCCTCGACCCCCAGCGCTTCCTGGAGTTCGGCTCGAGTGTTCCCGAATCGGTCGGCAAGCGCTTGGGCAAGGTCGCGGACACCGCTAGCGCGGTCACCGGCGGCGCGAAGGACGCGATCGATTTCCTCGCTGCGCCGCGGCCGGGCAAGACGATCCTGCACGGCAAAGTCTCCGGCCAGAAGCGCGTGGTCTGGATCGACCCGATCCCGCTGGATCCGGTGAAGCGGGCGGGCAAGGTCTTCGGGGCGACCATCAACGACATGCTGATGGGCGCGCTGACCAACGCACTGCGGCTGTACCTGGTCGAGCATGACGCGCTGACCGTCGACGAGTTGTTCACCGCGGTGCCGGTCAGCCTGCGCAAACCGGATGCTCCGCTGCCGCGCACCCTGGGCAACAGGTTCGGGCTGGTGCCGGTGCTGCTTCCCGTGCACTACGACGATCCGGTGGCGCAGGTGGCGTCCCTGCACGCCCAGATGGACGAGATCAAGCAGTCGCAGATGCCGATCGTCAGCTTCGGCCTGATCTCCGTGGCATCGCTGGCCACGCCCGAGGTCGAGCGGATGATCCACAAGATCAACCAGGACGAATCCATCGGCGTCACCACCAACGTGCCCGGTCCGCGCAAGGCGCTGGTCCTCGCCGGCGGCAACGTCAAGGGCGCCTGGGGCATGGGCGGGCTGTCGGGCAACATGAACCTGTCCTTCGGGATCTTCAGCCTCGCCGGCGAGATCAACTTCGCCGTGCACAGCGATGTTGCGCTCACTCCCGACCCGGAACGGATCCTCGCCCATTTCCTGTCATCGGTGGACGACCTGATCGAGGCATCCGGGATCGACGTCTGAGGTCCTGCTCGCACGCGCATCGGTGCCGGCTGGCGGACCCGGTGCGCGACGACGGACGATAGACCGGTGGGGACCGTCGACATCCGCCCGGCGCGGCGCAGCGCATTCGTCAACGGTGCGCTGCTCATCGCCTGGCTGGCCGCCGCGATGTGGATCGCCGAGCTGCTGGACTACGCGCTGCCGGTGGAGATGGATTTCTGGGGCATCGAGCCGCGCACGATCGACGGCCTCACCGGTGTCGTGCTCGGTCCTTTCCTGCACGGCGATTTCGGACACCTGGCCGCCAACACGGTCCCCTTCCTGGTGCTGGGCCTGCTCGTCGCCTGGCGCGCGGGACCCGCCCTCTTCCGCGTCCTGGCGGTGATCACCATCCTGGGCGGGCTCGGCGTGTGGCTGCTGGCGCCGGGCAACGTCATCACGATCGGCGCCAGCGGGGTGGTCTTCGGGCTGCTCGGCTACCTCGTCGCCGCCGGCGCCATCAGCCGACGGCCGGTGGACATCGTCATCTCGGTCGTGGTCCTCCTCGTCTACGGGGGGACGCTGGCGGGTGCGACACCGATCGGTGTCGGCGCCGGGGTGTCGTGGCTGGCCCACCTCATGGGATTGGCTGCCGGGGTGCTGGCCGCGATGAGGTTCGCCCCGCGCCGCAGGGCCGCGGGCGCCTCGGCGTCGATCGAGAGCGGCTCCGCCTGACCGTTCTCCGGGTTCACGGCCACGGGCAGCGACGGGCCGCCGGGGGCTGCCGTGAGGCCCTGAGGATCGGCGTCCCCACCGAGATCACCTCAGCGGGGCCCCGCGTGGTCCGACCCCCGGGTGCGGGCGGCACGGCGGCTGCCGGTGCCGGCCGGGGGCGACCGCGCTGGAGGGCACCGAGGCGGCGCCGGTCCTGGACATGCCGCCGAGACGCCTCAGCGATGAGCTGCCCGGGGTCGCGTGCCTTGCCTGCGCCCGCCGCCCGGGTCGACGACGCGGCAGCTCGGCAGCCGAGCCCGATGGCAGTCGTGTCCGACACTGGGGTGATGGAACTCCTGGTCGGCGCAGCAATCGTTGCCGGGGTGGTCGGCGTCATCGTCCCGATCCTGCCCGGCGTGCTGCTCGTCGCCGGCGCGATCGGCGTGTGGGCGGTGGCCAACGACGCGTGGTGGCTCCTGGTGGCCGTCGCGCTGCTCACGGGGGTGGCGGTCGTGGCAAAGTACCTGATCCCCGCCCGAACCGCCCGCGACGCCGCCTCAACCCTCGCGTTGGCGATCGGGGCCGTGGCGGCGCTGATCGGCTTCTTCGTCCTCCCCGTCATCGGCATGGTGGTGGGTTTCCTGGGCGCAGTGCTGCTCACCGAACTCCTGCGGCTGGGCAGTCCACGGCAGGCGTGGCGTGCGACCTGGGCCACCGCGAAGAGCATCGGCCTGACCATCGCGGTGGAACTGGTGGCCAGCATCGGCATGGCCGGGCTTTGGGTGGCGGCCTTGGTCGCACGGTAGACGCGGCGGAGACACCCTCAAGCAGCGTTTATGGCACTTGTCAAGGGGTAGACCGCAAGTAACGCACGGTGTGCGACTCCACTCCACCCCCGAGGAGACAGGAACACCAGACATGAGCGAAGTGACTGCAGCCCAGGCCCCGCGCACGCAGCGCATGGCATGGATCGACATCATCAAGGCGACCAGCGTGGTGCTCGTCGTCCTGCTGCACGTCACCCAGTCGCTGGCCTTCGCCGTGGACGGCACTGCTGCCGCCGGCTTCTGGAACGGCGTCATGACGTTCCTGGAGCCGCTGCGGATGCCGGTCTTCTTCGTCGTGTCCGGCATGCTCGCCAGCTCCGCGGTCCGCCGGCCCTGGTCCTTCACCAAGGCCCGCACCGTCGGGATCCTCTACCTGTTCCTGCTGTGGCACACCGCGCTCACGGTCTTCTCGATCATCGTGGACCTCGTCGCCAAGGGCTACACCGACGGCATGGTCACCTCGGCGCTGCACGACTACTTCTTCCAGATCTTCATCACGCCGGGCGGCTACTGGTACTTCTACGCCCTGGTCCTGTACTTCGTGCTGGCCCGGGTGCTGCGCAACGTCAACCCCTGGCTGGTCCTGGGCGTGGCCGCCTCATTGAACCTGGCCCGGCCGCTGGTCACCGGGACCATCAACGACATCCTGGCTCCGCTGGGCGTGTCCAACATGATGGCCGCCGTGGTGTTGAACGCGGTGTACTTCCTGGCCGGCGTCTACC
Organism: uncultured Actinomycetota bacterium; assembly: GCA_963766005.1. Taxonomy (GTDB): domain Bacteria; phylum Actinomycetota; class Actinomycetes; order S36-B12; genus CAVXYG01. Next base: position 79,042 of record CAVXYG010000001.1, read on the forward strand.
TCGTCGCGTTCTTCAAGGACTACGCCCTGCGGAACAACTCCCAGTTGCTCGCCGGCACCGCGGCCGTCGCGATCCTGGGCAGCTTGGCGCGGATGGCCAGCCCGCAGGTCGCCGCAGGCTCCTTCCTGCCGATCGCCATCGCCTGGATCCTGACCGCCATCCTCATCGCCGTCCGGGTGCAGGACAACGAGAAGATCGCCGCCTTCGGCCGCTACGTGGGGCCGCGCACGCTGCCCATCTTCGTGGTGCAGTTCGTGATCCTCGACGTGGTCTACACGGTGCTCGGCCTGTACGGCGCCCCGCTGCTGAACAGCAGCCCGCTGCTGCAGTTCATCTACCCCGTGGCCCTGACCCTGGCCATCACGATGTTCTCGCTGTGGGCCTACGACAAGGCGATGGCGCACCGCGGCTGGCGGCTGCTCTTCCAGGCCCCCAAGTCCTGGACGGCACGGCCGGCCCTCGCCCCGGCCGAGGCTGCCGCACCCGCGGTGCCCGCCGAGCGGGATCGCCGTTCCACCGGCGAACTGCCCCGGGCCACGGTCTCCTGACCTCCCGCGACGCGGCGAGGCGCCTATCCGGCGCTCCGCCGCGTCGCACCCGCGTCGACCTGCGATAGCAGGAACCGGATGGCCTGCGGCACGAACCAGGGGTACGCGCGGCCCCTGCGATGGAACCCGACGTGGCCGCCGTGGGGCGTGATCGCCCGCTGCACGAACCCCCGCGACTCGATGGCCTGCCAGTCGATGGCGCGGTACGGCCCGTCGGGGATCATGGGGTCGTCGATGGCGTGCACGACCAAGGTCGGCACGCTGATCCGCGGCAGGTACTGGGCGCTGGAGTTCACCGCGTAGTACTCGGCCGCGTCGCGCCACCCGTTGCGCGGCGCGGTGATCGCTTCGTCGAAGTCCACGACGGTCCGAGCGCGACGGATCGCCTCCGCCTCCTGCGGCGTGAGACCGGCCGCGGGACCGGGCCGAGCGGCATCCTCCCGCAGCCCGTTCATGACGAACCGCTCGTACATGCCGAACAGCATGTGATGCAGATGCTCGGTCCCGACCGCGAGGTCCAACGGGGCCGACACGGCGATCCCGGCGACGACCGGTAGATCGCCCAGCGGCTCGCCGAGGAGCTTCAACGTGGCGTTGCCCCCCAGCGAGAAGCCCATGACTGCGATCCCGTCGGGCGCCGTGGCACGGACCTGGCGCAGCAGATCGCGCAGGTCCCCGGTGCGCCCCGCGTGGTACAGGCCGGAGCTGTGTTCGCCGGACCGCCCAGCGCCGCGCAGATCCACGCGCAGCACGGGGAAGCCCGTCCTCAGCAACCCGCGCGCCGAGGCACGGATATAGGCCGATTCGGCCGATCCCCCGAGGCCGTGCACGAGGACGACCAGCGGTCGCCCCGCCACCGGCGAAGACGGCGAGTGCAGCACCGCAGAGAGCCGATCGCCGGAGCCGTCGTGCATCGTGATCAGCCGCTGCTCCTCGGTGCCAACGTCGTCCAGCCGCCAGGTCCGCGGCAGGATGCGGCTGCGGATGCTCTGCAGATGCCCGTGGCGCCACCCCCGCGGCGGCTCGAACGTACGGTTGACGATCTGGGTCATCGACCCTGCCCCTGGGTCGGGGATCGTCGGGCTGGGCCGGCACCGCGGTCGGGGCGCGCCGATCGGCCGACGAAGGACTTCATGCCGTCGAAGCCGCCGGCCAACCGCACCACGGCATCGGAGAGACGCGGCGGGAACGGCCTGATGAGGTATGCCGTCAGGGCCGCCCAGCGGTCGAGCAGGAGCCGCTGCCGGTTGCGTTCGATCGCCAGGAGGATCGCGCTCGCGGCACGGTCGGGATCAAGTGCCGGAAACATCGCCGGGGCGCTGGCGCCGGCGAACATCCCGGTGTCGATCAACTGCGGCAGCACGACGGTCGTGCGCACGCCGGGTGCGTCCTCGGCAAGCTCGGTGCGCAGCGTCTCGGCGAAACCGTAGGCGCCGTGCTTGCTGGCGACGTAGTCGATCAGGCCCGGCAGCGGCGACAGCGCGGCTAGCGACGCAATCGTCACGATGTGACCAGCGTCGCGCTCCATCATCGAGGGAAGGAACGCCTTCGTGCACCAGAACAGGGCGGCGGTGTTCACCGCCAGGACCCGTTCGATCGCCTCGTCGGGCAATGCCCGCAGCCTGCCGCCGCTGACGATCCCGGCGTTGAGCACCAGGATGTCGACCTGGCCGAGCTGGTCGCCCACATCACGGGCAGCGCGGTACACCGCTGTCCGGTCGGCGACATCGACGACGAAGGGCGCGATGGCGCCGGGCCGTTCCTCGGCAAGGGCTGCAACACCGGCGCCGTCGACATCCCAGGCGACCACCCGCGCGCCGGCCTGGACTGCTTGCAGAGCCATGCGCCTGCCGATACCGGAGGCGGCTCCCGTGATGAGCATGGTGGAGCCGGCAAGTCGCGTCATGCCTCCAACGTAGCCGTGGTTCGGGGCCCCTAGGAGAGGACGAGGCGGAAGGTGAGGTTGATGCGCTCCCCCACCGGCCGCGAAGTCCGCGCGATGCGGTGGTGGTAGGCGCGCTGGGTGTGACCGGCCATGAGCAGCAGGCTGCCCGGCGGCAGGTCGACGGCCAGGGCGATCGGTCCCGACGGCCGGGGACGCAACTGCATCCGCCGCACGCTGCCCAGACTGAGCGATGCGATCGTCGGCGCCGGGCCGAGCTCCGGCTCGTCGTCGCTGTGCCAGCCCATCGCGTCGGAGCCGCTGCGGTAGCGGTTGGCCAGGACGCTGTTGAACGTGTGCCCGGTCAACTCCTGGATCTGCGAGCGCAGCAGCATCAGCAGCGGTGTCCAGGGCTGCGGCAGATTGGTGCGGCCCGAGTATCGGTAGACGGCATCCGGCTCTCCGTGCCACGCCACCAGGCGCGGCTCGGGGATCTCACGACCGAACATGCGAATCGAGCGCTGCTCCCAGGCGAGCTGCGCGAGCAGGGCGTCGAACGCCTCGGCCGCGCGCTGCTCGGACAGGAACTCCGGCCACAGCACCAGTTCGGCTCCCGGCAGCTCCAGCGTGCGCGGATCGGGGGCGCTTGAGCTGCCGCCGGTGCGATCGACGCCGTCGGATCCGACCGGTGCGGACGGCTCAGGACGCCCGGAAGACAAGGCCGGCTCCGAACGGACCGGTGATGGTCAACATCCCGCCTTCCACGACGTAGTCCGCTTCGCCGATCCCGAAGACCGCGCCGAGCGCCCGCTCCACGACGGCGGCATCGTCTTGGCAGCCAAGCAGCCCGACGTCGTCGGGGTCCACCGTGATCGTCGCCGAGCCGATCTCGGCGGCCACTGACGCCTCGCCGCATCCCTCGATGCTCACCTCGACCGCATCTGCGCCGATCTCCAGCGTCGCCGCGGTCCCGGAGGGAACGGTGCTCGAGGTCCCCCCGCCGAGGATGGTGTCGAGTTGCCACACGGTATCCGTCAGCGGCTCGTCGGGGATCACCTCCTGCGACACCATCGCGACCGCCGATTGGCCGTCTCGCAGTGTCAGCGCCCGGTCGCCAAGCTCGACCTCAGGCTGCGACAGCAGCAACGATGCCCACCACTGCTCCTGCGATGCCAGCTCGGGTTCGCAGCCGATCTCCGTGCTGGCAGCCCGATCGAGGACCAGTCGCCCGTCCTGAATACCCCCCTCCGCCGTCAGCGTGTTGCAGCCGGCAGAGGCCGTCACTCCCGAACTGGAGAAGGACAGCAGCAACTGGGAGCCGGGCACCAGGGCACGCTCCTGACCCCGTTCGGTCACCTCGGTGCTGACGTAGGTCCTGCCCATGAACGCTCCGTCGCCCCCGCTCGGGCTGAGTTCGCCGCATGCCGGAAGGACCAGCAGCGCCATCAGCGCGATCCCTGCGCCGCCGGCTCGGCGCGCCGAACCGGCGACCCCCACTACTGGTGTGTGCTGCATGGGACCACTGAAACACTTCGAGACGGCGGGTGCCGCTAGAGCGGCGAGAATCGATTGCCCCAAGCGGCGTCGATTCGCCTGCACCTCGGGGCCGACCGGATTCGCGCGATGTGCGTTCCGGGACTGGCGGGCCGAGGGGCTGCCGTCCGCAGTGATCACTCCAGGTAGTCGCGCAGGACCTGCGAGCGGCTCGGGTGGCGCAGCTTCGACATGGTCTTGGACTCGATCTGCCGGATCCGCTCGCGTGTGACGCCGTAGACCTTGCCGATCTCGTCGAGCGTCTTCTGCTGCCCGTCGGACAAGCCGAAGCGCATCCGGATCACGCCGGCCTCCCGCTCCGACAGGGTCTCCAGCACCGATTCCAGCTGCTCCTGCAGCAGCGTGAACGACACCGCATCCGCCGGCACGATCGCCTCGGAATCCTCGATGAGGTCGCCGAATTCGCTGTCGCCGTCCTCACCTAGCGGCGTGTGCAGGCTGATCGGCTCGCGACCGTACTTCTGGACCTCGAGCACCTTGTCCGGCGTCATGTCCAGTTCCTTGGCCAACTCCTCCGGTGTCGGCTCGCGACCGAGATCCTGCAGCAGTTGACGCTGCACGCGGGCCAGTTTGTTGATCACCTCGACCATGTGCACCGGGATGCGGATGGTGCGGGCCTGGTCGGCCATCGCACGGGTGATCGCCTGCCGGATCCACCAGGTCGCATACGTCGAGAACTTGTAGCCCTTGGTGTAGTCGAACTTCTCCACCGCCCGGATCAGGCCCAGGTTGCCCTCCTGGATGAGATCCAGGAACAGCATGCCGCGTCCGGTGTACCGCTTGGCCAGCGATACCACCAGCCGCAGATTCGCCTCCAAGAGGTGGTTCTTCGCCAGCCGCCCGTCGGTGACGATCCACTCCAGGTCGCGCTGGGCGTCGTCGCCGACCTCGCCGGCGGCCAGCTTCTCCTCGGCGAACAGGCCGGCCTCGATGCGCTTGGCCAGCTCCACCTCCTGCTCGGCGTTGAGCAGCGGGACCTTGCCGATCTGCTTGAGGTAGTCCTTGACCGGATCGGCAGTGGCACCGGCGACCATCACTTGCTGCTGGGGTTCGTCGGAGTCGTCCTCGTCCGACAAGGTGATGGCCTGGTCCTCCTTGGCGTCCCCGCCGATCACCTTCTCGAAGTCCTTGTTCAGCGAGGCCTCCTCCTGGCTGGCCTCGACGGGATCGAACTGGGAATCGTTGTCTGGCAGCCGCGCCTTGGCACCCTTCGCGGAGGTGACGTCGATGACATCCTCGGTCGGCTTGGCCGCGGACTTCTTGGCCGCGGCCCTCTTGGCCGCAGTCTTCTTGGCCGCAGACTTCTTGGCCGCTGCCGCGTTGGTGGCGGTCGCTTGGGCGGTCGCCTTGGCCGCGGTCGTCTTGGTGGCGGTCGCCTTGGCCGCGGTCGTCTTGGTGGCGGCCCTCTTGGCCGCGGTCGCCTCGGTGGCGGTCGCCTTGGTGGCGGTCGCCTCGGTGGCGGTCGCCTTGGTGGCGGCCTTGCCTCCGGCCCGCGCCGCTCGGGGCGCCTCGGGTGCTCCGGCGGCCGCCGGGCTGTCGTCCTGGTGCGTCACAGCCACTGCTGCCGTCCCTTCGGTTTCGGACTTCTCAGGTGCTTGCTTGGCTACAGCCACTTTGCCGCGCCGGAACCCGATCGCCAACAGATCCTCCGTCCGGCCCATACGAAGGGCCCGAGTCAAGTCCAAGGGACCTGGCCGGGCACTCGAACTCCCCTCCGGGGGGCTCTTCTGCCATTCTGCCACGACGCGGCGCGATCACGGCATGGACCGCGCGGACGCCCTCTCCGACCGACGCGCGGCGTGCCCGCAGCCCGCTATTTCGCGTGCTTGCGACGCTTCTCTCCCATTTGCGCCACTGCTTCGCCGAAGGCGTCGGGCAGCGCAATGCCCTGCCGCGCCAAGGCCTCCTCGATCTGAGCATTCACCGTTTCGATGACCTTGACTCTGGCGTACCTCTTGGAGTCGGCCTCCACGACGTACCAGGGCGCGTAGGACGTATCGGTGCGCTCGAGCATCTCGGTCACAGCTGCCTCATAGGCCTGCCGCTTCTCCCGGTTGCGCCAGTCCTCGTCGGTCAGCTTCCAGTTCTTCAGCGGATCGCCCGCGCGGCGCTCGAAGCGCCGCAGCTGCTCCTCGTCGCTGATGTGCATCCAGAACTTGAGGATCAGCATGCCCTCGTCGGCGAGTGTGCGCTCGAAGGCGCGGATCTCGTCGTAGGCCCGGCGCCACTGATCCTCCCGGGCGAAGCCCTCCACTCGCTCCACCAGGATCCGGCCGTACCAGGAGCGGTCGAAGACGGCCATCCCGCCCCAGCCGGGCAGCACCTTCCAGAAGCGGGTGAGGAAGTGGTGGCGCTTCTCGTCGTACGTGGGCGCCGCGAACGACACGACGCGGGCGTGCCGCGGGTCCAGCGGGGCTACGAGGCGCTTGATTGCTCCGCCCTTGCCGGAGGCGTCCCATCCCTCGAACACCACCGACACCGGCGGTCCGAGCACGCCCTTGCCGTCGAAGATCCCCCCGAGCACGAGACGCAGGTAGAGCAGCCGGTCCTGCGCCGCCGCAAGGCGACTGGCCTCCTCGGCGCGCGACAGCGACTTGCTCATATCCATCTGGTTCAGCACTGGCATAGGCCCATCTTGCCGCATGCGGCTCGTCAGTCGACGTGCGCCGCCACGGCCCTGTCCAGCGCAGCGGCGATCGCATCGGCGACCGGCTCCATCTCCAGCAGGAATGCGTCGTGGCCATAGGGCGAGGCGATGACTCGCAGCTTGCGGGCAGAGGGGATCAGGTCGGCCATTTCCTGCTGCAGTCGCAACGGGTAGAGCCGATCGGAATCGATGCCGAGCACCTCCACCGGCGCCGTGATGCTCGCCAGCGCCGCGGCAACACCGCCCCGACCGCGCCCCACGTCGTGGGAGTTCATCGCATCGGACAGGCACACGTACGTGCCCGCGTCGAAGCGGTGCTGCAGCTTCGACGCGTGATGATCGAGGTATGACTGCACCGAGTAGCGGCCCGCACCGACATGGCGGCCCGGCACGCAGGGCCGGTGCGGGTCCTCACCGTCCTGCGGCGCCCGGCCGAACCTGAGGTCGAGCTCCGCCTCGGTGCGGTACGTCAAGTGGGCGAACCTGCGCGCCAGCCCCAGCCCGCGGTGCGGACCCTCGGCCTTGTCGTAGTAGTCGCCCCCGTACCAGTGCTGGTCGGCCGCAATGGCTTGGATCTGCGCCGTTTGCGTCGCGATCTGATCGGCGGTGGCGTAGGCGGAGGTCGCCAGGATCACCGCCGAGCCGACGGCCTGCGGGTACAGCAGCGCCCACTCCAATGCGCGCATGCCTCCCATGGACCCGCCGATGACGGCGGCGAAGCGTTCGATCCCGAGCGTGGCCGCGAGCCGGTACTCGGCGCGCACCTGGTCGCGGATCGTGATGCGCGGCCACCGCGAGCCCCAGGGCCTGCCGTCCGGCGCGATGCTCGCCGGTCCCGTCGTCCCCTGGCAGCCGCCCAGCACGTTGGCGCTGACGACGTAGTAGCGGTCGGTGTCCAGCACCTTGCCCGGCCCGATCATGTCCTGCCACCAGCCGGATGTCGGCTGGCCGAGGCCGGCGGGTCCGGCGGCGTGGGCATCGCCGGTCAGCGCGTGCAGCACGAGCACGGCGTTGTCGCGCTGCCGCGACAGCTCGCCCCACGTCTCGTAGGCCATCCGCACGTCGGGGATGGCGCCGCCGAACTCGCAGACGATCGAGCCGACATCGGCGAACCGGCGGTCGCCCACCGGGTCGCCCTCGCGCCACGCGCCGGTGACCCGGGCCCCGGCCGCCACGTCAGTCCACCTTGGCGGCTCGGAAGCCGGCGTCGAGGTCAGCCAGGATGTCCACGATGTTCTCCAGCCCCACGGCCAGGCGCACCAGCCCGGGCGTGACCCCGGCGGCAGCCTGCTCATCCGGGGTCAACTGCGAATGCGTGGTCGAGGCCGGGTGGATCACCAGGGAGCGCACGTCGCCGATGTTGGCCACATGGCTGTGCAGCTGCAGGCCCTCGACGAAGCGGCGCCCCGCCTCCATCCCGCCGGCGATCTCGAAGGACAGCACCGCACCGGTGCCGCGCGGGGCGTACTTGCGGCCCCTGTCGTACCAGGGGCTGGACTCCAGACCGGCGTAGTTGACCGCGAGCACCTCGTCGCGGCCTTCCAGCCAGCGGGCCACTTCCCCAGCGTTGTCCACGTGCCGCTCCACCCGCAGCGACAGCGTCTCCAGGCCCTGGGCGATCAACCAGGCGTTGAACGGCGCCACGGCCGAGCCCAGGTCGCGCAGCAGCTGTACCCGGGCCTTGAGGATGAAGGACAGGTTGGCACCGAACTGGGAGCCGACGCCGAGGTCGCGGGCGTAGACCAGTCCGTGGTAGCTCGGATCGGGCTGGTTGTAGTTGGGGAAGCGCTGCGGATGCTGGGCATAGTCGAAGGTGCCGCCGTCGATGATGACGCCGGCGATCGCCGTGCCGTGCCCGCCGATGTACTTCGTCGCTGAGTGCACGACGACATCGGCACCCCACTCCAGCGGCCGGATCAGGAATGGCGTGGCCACCGTGTTGTCCACGATGAGCGGCACCCCCGCCTCGTGGGCCACACCGGCGACCGTCTCGATGTCGAGGATGTCGTTCTTCGGGTTGGAGATCGACTCCCCGAAGAACGCCTTCGTGTTCGGCCTGACCGCGGCCCGCCAGGAGTCCGGGTCATCGGGGTTCTCCACGAACGAGACCGCGATGCCCAGCTTGGGCAGCGTGTAGTGGAACAGGTTGTAGGTGCCGCCGTAGAGGCTGGGACTGGACACGATGTGATCGCCGGCTTCGGCGACGTTGAGGATCGCCAGCGTCTCGGCGGCCTGGCCGCTGGAGACCAGCAGGGCGCCGACCCCGCCCTCCAGAGCGGCCAGCCGGTCCTCCACCGCCGCCTGGGTCGGATTCATGATCCGCGTGTAGATGTTGCCGAGCTCCTTCAGCGCGAACAGGTTCGCCGCGTGCGTGGTGTCGTTGAAGGTGTAGGACGTGGTCTGGTAGATCGGCAGCGCGCGGGCATGGGTGGCCTCATCCGGCGTCTGGCCGGCATGGATCTGCTGTGTCTCAAAGGACCAGGCGTCGCTCATGGTGGGAATCCCCTCAGTGGTGTGTCGGTGCTGACGTGTGGATCGAGATGCTGGCTTGTGCTCGCGGGCGGGGACATCGCCGCCCGCGGTTGCGCGCGCCGGATCGGCCGGCGGCGGCTGGGGTTGGTGTCGTCCGCACGCGCAGCGATGGCCGCGCTTGACGCGGACTAGCGCATTCGGCTCGTGGGGAACATGGCGTTGGCCCTTCTCTTAAGGGTCTTGCCACGCAAGACCCGCGCTTGCCGATTTCTCGACCAGGTCTTCACCCGGAGCACCCCACCGCGGTGGAGGGTTGCCGACCAGCGAGCCGGGGCTTGTCGCTGATGCTCATGACCTTGCGAAGACTGTAGGGCACGCCGAGCCGCAGTGCAACATCGCGCGTTGACTCATCAGTAGTGCGCGCGTAGAGGGGTTCGTTGACTCATCTGGGAATGCGCGCGTAGAGCGCGCCTGCCGGACCGGCTCGTGGGTGACCGGTAGGCCCCGATCATGGGACTGACGATGAGCCAGCGACGTGCGGTCACCAAGACGATCGCGACGCGGTACAGGCGGGCCGACAAGGCCGCCAAGGGCGTGATCCTCGACGAGTTGTGCGCGACCACGGGGTGGCACCGCAACCACGCCCGCAAGGCGCTGGCCGCGGCGTTGAAGCCCAGGATCGTGAAGCCGCCGCGGAAGGCCCGGACCCCGAAGTACGACGCGGACACCGTGGTGGCGCTGGGGTTCTGCTGGGCGGTGCTCGGCGCCCCGACCGGGAAGCGGCTGGCCCCGATGATGGCCGATCTGGTCCCCCGGCTGCGCCGGTTCGAGGAGTTGGATATCACCGACGACGTCGCCGCCGGACTGGTCGCGATGTCGGCTGCGACCATCGACCGGAGGCTCGCGGCCGACCGCGCGAAGCTGGTCCTCAAGGGCCGTTCGCACACCAAGCCGGGCAGCCTGCTGAAGGACCAGATCCCGATCCGCACCTGGGCGCAGTGGGACCAGCAGAAGCTCGTCTCCAAGGTCCGCGACGGCGCGAAGGTCACCAAGAAGGACGATCGGGCGACCACCCCGCACCGGCGCGCCGAGCGGCACGACGCGGTCACCAGCCAGGACAAGGCGATCCTCGCCGACAACTCCACCGATCTGAACCCCGCAGCGATCCAACGCCAGATCCAGGCGCTCACCGCACGGCTGCTGACCCTGACCACCAGCAAGGCCCAAGCCGCCAGCAAGCCCGTCCCCACGCGCGCATCCACTCATGAGTCAACGGCACCGGCTACGCGCGCATCTTGACATCAGTCACCAGGCATCCGACCCCCTCCACCGACTCCGATATGGCCGCTACCCGGCCTGCCGGTACGTCGAGGGGTCGGTGTCGCTACGGATCGGCGGCTGGCGGTCGAACCGGAGGCATTCGTCCTCGTCGATCCGGGACATCCCGACGAACCACCGCCCCGCCGGAGTGCCGGTACGCACCAACCTCCCCAGCAACGTCGCCATCCGGTGCCCCCGTTCCTCTTGCAGCGCCTGCTCGGTCGCCCGATCCGCAGCCGCTCGATCCCCCAGGGCCCAGCATGCGACCGCGAGCAGGCACAGCGGCCCAGGTCGCCACGACGGCGGCGCGGCCGCCACGAGAGCCGACCACACCGCGCGCTGATCCGCCCAGAACGCGCGATCGTCGGCCGCCGCGCCCACCATCCGCGTCAGGAGTGCGTCGCGCACACCCGGCCGGTCGGCAGCCACGATGAGCAGTGCCGCCTCGCGTCCCACGAAGCTGGGGCGCGGCCGAGCCAGCGTTGGCCAGACACGCTCCAGGAGTGCCCGGCGCTGCGTGGCGTTCGCCGGGTACGGCAGTTCGCCAAGGATCTCGGCGACGACGTCGGTCCCGGGCACCGTCGGCTCTGCCGGCACCGTCGGCTCTGCCGGCACCGTCGGCTCTGCCGGCACCGTCGGCTCTGCCGGCACCGTCGGCTCTGCCGGCACCGTCGGCTCTGCCGGCACCGTCGGCTCTGCCGGCACCGTCGGTGCCGGACCCGCGACCGGGACGTCGGCGGGTGGCTCGGTCTGCATCGACCGGTCGTCCCGAGATCGGTCGTCGGTCTCCCCCCGGTCGTCCGTGGTCCCCGCGGGGCCGGCGGAGAGCCCCGCACCGACGAGCTCGGCCGCCACGCGCAACGCCTCGCGGTCCTCGAGGATCACCCGGCCCCGGGGCGGGCAGCAGGTCGGGTTGTCGCAGACCAGGCTCCGCCACCGGCCGTCGCGGACACCGAGCACGTCGATGATCCCGCGCATCGGGATGGTCTGGAGCAGGTGATGGGCGAACCACTGCGCGAACTGCCCGAGTGGCGCCGAAACGTACAGCACTACCGCGACCCGCTCGTCGTCGCGGGGATCCAGCGCGCGAAGGCCGTCTGCCAGGATGAGTGCCACCTCGTCAACCCACTGCTCGGTCACCTCACGGGAGGCGCCGGACGGGAAGGCGGGCAGTGGCCGCTGCGCTGTCAGGGTGAGTCTGTGGTCACCTCCGACTACCGCCAGCACGGCAGTGGCCTCCGGCGGGCACGGGAGCAGGAACGGCACCGCCGCCACGAGTGCGGCCGGCCCTTGGATCCTCAGGTGCTGGACAGCGGCGGAATTCGGGAGGCGGTGCGGAGGGCGCGGTTCGGGACTGGTCTGCATGGCGACCACTGTGGTGGCCGAGCGGACGGCGCCACGGGCACCGACCGGCGGCTGGGGACTCGCGCAGGGGTGTGGACGGCACGCCGGCGAACTGCTGGTGGCCGACCTACCTCGCGCCATTCACTGCTCGACGGGCTTGCGCGAGCGATTCCGCCATATCTTCGGTGGCGAGCAGGACGAGTTCCCTCATGGTCATCGGGCCCTGATCGGGGTGGATCGCGGTGCGCCGCCATTGGGCCGGCTTCAAGGCGACGAACAGGTCGACGTTCGCGTGGCGCAGCGCGGTCACGGTCCCGACGGCATGCAGCAGCGGCCGGTCGAGGTAGCGAAGCTTCTCGCTGTACCCACGCTCGTCCCACGCGGCGATCGCGGGGCTGCGTTCGGTCAGCAGCCGCCGGTAGATCATCGACCACGCGAGCTCGGCGTCCGCCATGTGGTGGATCACCTCGGCCGCCGACCAAGACTCCGGCGCAGGCCGTCGATAGAGCAGCTCATCGGGCAGCGTCGGAAATGCGGCCAAGGTCGAGACTCCGGACAGGTATCCGGTGAGCAGGGCATCGAATGGCACGCCTCGACCCTACTCGCGCAACGATCCAACGGGGACACCAACACCCGCAACGCGGCGCAGACGCAGCATCGGTCGTCCGCGGGCTTCCCCTCCCACGGACGACCGATACGGCGAACCTACCCCAGAGGAAGCACCGCGATCAGGGGACACGCCGTTCCTGCTCGCGCCGCTTGGCCCGGCCCACTTGCCAGCGCCAGACGACGATGCAGACCAATCCCAGCAGTATCTGCGGGAAGTAGTACGTGGCCCGCCACAGCAGCGCAGCGGCGGTGGCATCCCCCTCGTCGACTCCTACGTCGAGGGAGACCATCAAAGCGATGAGCGCGGCATCGACCGTGCCGAGCCCGCCCGGGGTGACCGGGATGAGGATGCCCAGCTGGCTGACCGCCCAGCAGCCGTAGACCGCCAGCAGGTCGACGTCGCCGCTGGACACGACGCTGACCGCGACGGCGAGGATGAGGAATTGCCCGAGGGACACCGCGAAACTGGCGGCGGTGATCGCGAGCCATCGGCGCTCGACGAGGCCGACGATATCGCGGCGCAGGTGCAGGACCTGGTCGGTGATGTTGACCTCGAGCGAGGGTCGAAAGCGTGCGAGCAGGCCACCGATGACCCGGTCGACGAAAGCGCCGATGCGCACCGCGCTGCGCTCGCTGCGCAGGATGAGGGTGAAGGCCACGACAACGCCGATGAGGATTGCCACCCCGACCAGGGACGGTACGAGGAAGGCGCCGATGTCACGGCCCGACATCGCGAACGCCAGGACACCGGTGATCGGCAGCGTCAGCGTGACGAAGGATGCCCAGACGCCTGTCGCCCCGATGGCGGCTGTTGCCGCGGTTGGGTTGGCACCGTAGAAGGTCAGCTGGGAGTACCCGACCGCCAGGCCCAGCGCTCCGCCGCCGGGGATGCCGTTGCCGATCGTGAACCGGCTGTTATTGACGATCTCGCTTTGCAGGTAGTTGATGCCGGGGGCCGCGACGAGGTACGGCAGCCCGTAGACCGCCAAGTACGTGCCCAGCGCGGCCGCGAGCGCCGCGATGTCGAGGAAGCGCAGCGCCCCCAGCGAGTCGAAGGCGCCCTGGTAATCCCCGACCTGGGGGATGACCCGCGCGAAGATGATGACCAGGAACGCCGCGGCGACGATGCCGCCCACGATGCTGCGCCGACGGTCCAGCGAGCCTGATGGCGGTGGCACCTGGGGGTCCGGCGACGGCGAAGCCCCTTCGTCCGGCACCTGCTCTCCCCTCGCCGACCCCAGCCTACGGGCTGGCGGTCAGGACGGGATGCTGCTGCCCCTGGCAGGCCGGGGCGAGGTCTGGTCGGTTGCGGACCAGGCCGGCCCGCCCACGAGATCTCGCGCGACGTGCTCGGCGACGTGGCGGTTGGCGCCGTCGACATGCACGACGCGCGGGGCGTAGGACTCCAGCTCCGCCCTCTCGTAGTCGGCGTAGGTGATGATGATCACCTTGTCCCCCGGATGCACCAGCCGCGCGGCGGCGCCGTTGAGGCAGACCTCCCCGGTCCGCCCCTCAATGGCGTAGGTCTCGAAACGGGCGCCGTTGTCGATATCGACGATCTGCACCTGCTCGCCGACCATGATGTCGGCCAGATCCATGAGCTCTGGATCGAGCGAGACCGAGCCGACGTAGTCAAGATGGGCGTCGGTGATCGTGGCCCGGTGGATCTTGGACTTCATCATGCGACGTCGCATGCTGGCTCCTTCTGCGTCTCAACGCCGGTATCCGGTCGCCGTACTTGCCGACTAGTATGCCTGCTCCGACGTCAGTGGCACAGTCCGCGCAAGGGCAACGCTCTGTCCGTCGGGCGGGCCCGGCGCAGTTGGACCCGCGGCGTCGACTCGAGCAACCAGGAATCGTCGGGGATCGCGGTTGGGGGTGCGCAGCGGGGAAACCCCGGCCGCAAGCTACCCCGGCGCGGGTCGCTCCCGCTGAAGGAGCCGGTACGCCGGGACTGTCCCTTGCACGCCACGAACGGGGCGCCCTGATGGACGCAACGGGCCAGTGCCCCGGGGCTGTCCGCCACCCCGGCGCACCGGCCCGTCCGTCTCGCCTCAGCTGCAGCCGCTGGTGGAGCCGCAGCCCTCGCAGACGTAGCAGGAACCGGCCGGGCGCATCTTGATGCCGCAGGTCAGGCACAGCGGTGCGTCCGCCGACGTCCCCGTGATGACCTCGAGCAGCTCCGCGGTCGAGTGCGCCGTGGCAGGCGCCGGCTCGACGGAGGCATGCTTGGCGATGGTGTCGGCCTCGATGGCCTCCTGTTCCGGGCCCTGCTCGTAGGAGCCGGTCTCGACCGCTCGAGCGCGCTCCGCAGCGGTGTAGATGCCGAGCTCGGCACGCTCCTCATAGGGCAGGTGGTCCAGGGCCAGGCGGCGGAAGATGTAGTCCATGATCGACTGAGCCATGCGGATGTCGGGATCGTCGGTCAGACCGGCCGGTTCGAATCGCATGTTCACGAACTTCGACACGAAAGCCTCCAGCGGCACGCCGTACTGCAGCGCGATGGAGGTGGCGATCGAGAAGGCATCCATGACGCCGGCCAGGGTCGAACCCTGCTTGCCGAGTTTCAGGAAGACCTCGCCGAGCCCGTCGTCGGGATAGGAGCCGGCCGTCATGTACCCCTCGGCACCGGCCACCGAGAAGGAGTAGGTCTGCGACGGACGGCGCTTCGGCAACCGTCGCCGCGTCGGCCCGTGGTTGATCGGCGGTACCTCCGCCGTCTCCTGCTTGCCCTTCTTCTCCGACAGCGGCTGGCCGACCTTGGAGTTGTCGCGGTAGATCGCCAGCGCCTTCAGACCCAGCTTCCAGCCCTCGTAGTAGATCTCCTCGACGTCCTCGACCGTCGCCTCCGCCGGCATGTTGACGGTCTTGGAGATGGCGCCCGAGATGAACGGCTGCACGGCTGCCATCATGCGCACGTGCCCCATCGGCGTGATGGAGCGCGCACCGACGGCGCAGTCGAAGACCGCGTAGTGGTCCGGCTTGAGTCCGGGTGCATCAATGACGGTGCTCTTGGCTGCGATGTGCTCGACGATCGCCTCGATCGTCTCCTCGGTGTACCCCAGGCGACGCAGCGCAGGCGGGACCGTGTTGTTCACGATCTGCAGCGATCCGCCGCCGACGAGCTTCTTGAACTTCACCAGCGCGAAGTCCGGCTCGATGCCGGTGGTGTCGCAGTCCATCATGAAGCCGATCGTCCCCGTCGGCGCCAGCACCGAGGCTTGGGCATTGCGCCACCCGTTGCGCTCCCCGATCCGCAGGCACTCCTGCCACGATGTCGAGGCCGCCCGCAGCACGTCCTTGTCCAGCGGGCTCATCGAGCGCACCGCATCGCTGGCCGCGGCGTGCTTGCGCATCACCCGCGTGTGGGCCTCGCTGTTGCGGGCGTACCCCTCGTACGGCCCGACCACAGCGGCGAGCTCAGCGGAGCGCTTGTAGGCGGTGCCGGTCATGAGGCTGGTGATCGAGGCAGCCAGTGCCCGCCCGGCGTCGCTGTCGTAGGGCATCCCGACGGCCATGAGCATCGCGCCGAGGTTGGCGTAGCCGATGCCGAGCTGACGGTACTTGCGGGTGGTGTCGCCGATCGCTTCGGTCGGGAAGTCCGCGAAGCAGATCGAGATATCCATCGCGGTAATGACGAGTTCGACCGCGCGCGCGAATCGCTCGGCCTCGAAATTGCCGTTCGCGTCGAGGAACTTCATGAGGTTCATCGAGGCGAGGTTGCACGAGGAGTTGTCCAGCGACATGTACTCGCTGCACGGGTTGGACGCGGTGATACGACCCGTCTCGGGGTTGGTGTGCCAGTCGTTGATCGTGTCGTCGTACTGAATGCCCGGGTCGGCGCACTGCCACGCAGCCTCCGCCATGGAGCGGAACAACTGCTTGGCCCGGACTGACTCCACGATCTCGCCGGTGGTCCGGGCGACCAGACCGAAGTCGCCGTCGGCCTCCACAGCCTGCATGAAGGTGTCCGAGACGCGCACTGAGTTGTTCGCGTTCTGGTACTGCACAGAGGCGATGTCACGGCCGCCGAGGTCCATGTCGAACCCGGCGTCGCGAAGGACCCGGATCTTCTCCTCCTCACGAACCTTCGTTTCGAGGAACTCCTCGATATCGGGGTGGTCAACGTCGAGGACGACCATCTTCGCCGCGCGGCGGGTCGCACCGCCGGACTTGATCGTGCCCGCGCTGGCGTCCGCGCCGCGCATGAACGACACCGGGCCCGAGGCCGTGCCGCCGGAACTGCGCAGCAACTCCTTCGACGACCGGATCCGCGACAGGTTCAGCCCCGCACCGGAACCGCCCTTGAAGATCAGCCCCTCCTCGCGGTACCAGTTGAGGATCGAGTCCATCGTGTCGTCGACGGACAGGATGAAGCAGGCCGAGACCTGCTGGGGGCTCTTGGTCCCGACGTTGAACCACACCGGGGAGTTGAACGAGAACACCTGGTGCAGCAGCATCCACGTCAATTCGTGCTCGAAAACCTCGGCGTCCTCCGGCGTGGCGAAGTAGCCGTTGTCCCGACCCGCCTTGGCATAGGTGAGGACAACGCGGTCGATGAGTTGGCGCAGGCTCCACTCCCGCTCCTCGGAGCCGACCGCTCCGCGGAAGTACTTCGACGTGACGATCGTGGTGGCGTTCATGCTCCAGAAGTCGGGGAACTCCACACCGCGCTGCTCGAAGACGACCTCATCGGTCTTCCAGTTCGTCTGCACGACGTCGCGGCGCTGCCAAGTGACCTCGTCGTAGGGATGCACGCCCGGCGACGTGTAGAGCCGCTGCATGGTCAGGCCGGTGCGCTGCACGGACACGTCGTTCGCCTTCTTCCGGGCCCGCGTGGTGGCCGGGCGGGTGGTCTCGTCGCTCATGGGAGCGCCTCCTCGGTGCTGGTCGGGGGTGTGCTGGGGAAGATCATCAGGTGGTCAAGCGGCGATCCGCGCCGTCGACGTCCGACCCCATCCGGCGATGCTGCAGCGCAGCGATCTCCAGTTCGAAGTCGGTGAGGGAATCGAAGTTGCGGTAGACGGAGGCGAAGCGCAGGTAGGCCACCTCGTCCAAGGCCCGCAGCGGGTCGAGGATGGCCAGGCCGACCTCGTGGGACGGAACAACGCTCAGCCCGGTGCTGCGGACGCGCTCCTCCACGGACTGGGCGAGCAGGGCGAGCTGGTCGTCGTCGACCGGCCTGCCCTGGCAGGCCTTGCGGACCCCCGCGATCACCTTGTCGCGGTTGAAGGACTCCACCACCCCGCTGCGCTTGGCGACCATCAGGGTGGCCGACTCCGTGGTGGAGAACCGCTGGCCGCAATCGGTGCACTGCCGGCGGCGGCGGACCACCGTCCCGTCTTCGCTGGTGCGCGAATCCGTGACCCGGGAATCCGGGTTCCGACAGAAGGGGCAGTGCATGAGGAACCTCTCGCTGTGGACAGTTCTGGGGATCGCCTGTGTGCTTCCTGTGGATGTTCAACCACAATCTGTGGATGAATCACACACATGTAACTACTAGATGTAGGGACCGTAGAACCCAGAGCGCCGAAACGCAAGGCCTGGGGCGAAAGAGTCTGGATCAATCCGCGGACGTCAGCGGGCAGCCGCGGTTGCCACCGGCAGCCACAGTTGCCGGCCAACTTCCAGTGCCGAGCTCGACAGGCCGTTCAGCTGCTGGATCCGGTCCACGATGGGTCGCGGATCTGCCTGCGGGTCGATCGCGCGAGCAAGGTCCCACAGCGTGTCCCCGGCGCCGACCGTGTGGGACCGCGCGAGGCCGAGCTCGGCAAGCTCCGCACCGTTCGTCGTGCGCGCGGCAGCAGCCGCATCGACGACCCATGCAGACGTCGCCTCCTGCGCGGCAGCCACTCGCAGGAGGCCCACCGTGGCCGCCAGCACCACCGCCGCGGCGAGGACCATGACGATCAGGGCCCTGCCGCGCGGCGTCAGCCGTACCGACTCAGTAGTGGGGTCTGCGGCCCAGTCAGACCGCAGGGAGATGGTTGGCGTGGTCATCGGCCCTCCTCGGATCGCACTCGTTCGAACACACGTTCGTTCTATCAGAGCCCAGCGACACGGGCAACGATATTTCGAACACATGTTTGAATGCGTTCCTCGCAGCCGATACTGTCGCGGTAGGCCAACACCTCGCAGACGGGTCCGACACAGACCCGCGACGGCTGAAGATCAGCGCGGCGTGAACGAACGGAGACAACGGTGGATTCCGAATCCCTGACACCCCAGGTCCCCGATGGCGCGGCACAGCAGGCCTTGACCGCCCGTCAGCGCCGCATTCTGGCGATCATCGCCGAAGCCGTGGCCAGCCGGGGCTACCCGCCGAGCATCCGAGAGATCGGCGACGCTGTCGGCCTTGCCTCACCCTCCAGCGTCGCTCACCAGCTGACGGTGCTGGAGCGCAAGGGCTTCATCCGGCGCGATCCGCGGTTGCCGAGGGCCATGGAGGTGCTGCAACCCGCGCCGGCGGCGGCGGCGCCGGTCGTGCAGATGCCCGAGGATGCCGGCACACCGCAGCCCGCCTACGTTCCCGTCCTGGGTCGCATCGCCGCTGGCGGGCCAATCCTCGCCGAGCAATCCGTGGAAGCCATGTTCCCGCTACCCCGCGAACTCGTGGGCCACGGGCAGCTCTTCCTCCTCAAGGTCGTGGGCGACTCGATGATCGATGCGGCGATCTGCGACGGGGACTGGGTCGTCGTCCGGAGCCAGCCGACCGCTGAGAACGGCGAGATCGTCGCAGCGCTGCTCGATGACGAGGCCACCGTCAAGACGCTGAAGCGCTCTGATGGCAAAGCCTGGCTGTTGCCCGCGAACGCGGCCTACGACCCGATTGACGGGGACCTTGCCCACATCGTGGGCAAGGTTGTTGCCGTGCTACGGCGCGTCTGATCTCTCCGCGAGCCGCCGCAGCGCCGCGAGCACGATGTCGGTGTTCGACGTCCGCCACATCGCGGGCAGCGAGTCCAGCAGGAAGGTGCCGTAGCTGCGCCGAGCGAGTCGGCTGTCCAGGATCGCCACGACGCCCCGATCCTCGGTGTCCCTGATCAAGCGCCCGGCGCCCTGGGCGAGCAGCAGGGCGGCATGCGGCAGGGCGACGGCGGCGAATCCCGATCGCCCCTCGGCAGCGGCCGCCTCCGAACGCGCAGCAAGGACGGGGTCGTCGGGCCTGGGAAACGGCACCTTGTCGAGGATCACGCAGGAACACGCCGCCCCGGGGATGTCCACGCCCTGCCACAGCGACAGCGTCCCGACGAGCACCGACCGCTCATCCGAGGCGAACTTCGCCACTAGCGGACCGACCGGCACGCCGCGCTCCTGGTACAGCAGCGTCACTCCGGGGACGGCGACGTCGCGCAGGTGCTCCACGATGGCATCGGCCGACCGCCAGGATGCCGCCAGGACGAGGGTGCGGCCGCCGGCTGCGCGCACCAGCGAGGCGATCCGCGACAGCGTCGCCCCCGCGACGGCCTCTCGTCCCGGCGCCGGCAGATCGCCTGCAACGTAGAGGATGGACTGGCGCTGGTAGTCGAACGGCGAGCCGACGTCGAGGTGCGCCCACTGGGATGAGGCGGCGGTCCCGCGGTCGTCGGCGGCCTCCGCCTCGGCTGTCCCGGCGCTGCCCGCGGCCGCCTCGGGCTCCGCCGCCAACTCCTCACCCGCACCGGGTAGGCCCCATCCCGCGGCCATCGTCCGAAACGCACCGCCCAGCCGCATCGTGGCGCTCGTGGCGATCACGGTGCGCTCGTCAAACAGCCCGCTGCGCAGTCGTCCGCTCACTGCGAGCGGTGCGCAGGACAATCCCGCCGGGTCCTCGGTCATCCATCGGACCACTTCAGCATCGTCTCGCAGCAGCAGACCCGCGAGGTCGTGCGCCTCGGTGAAGGATGCCGCAGCGGCCTGCCGCCGCGACACGGTGTCGCCGTCGCCGCCGCTGGCCAGCTCACTCAACGCCGCGTAGGCACCATCACGGACCTCAGCGAGCGAGCGCACCATCCCCTGGGGCAGCCGCGGGAGTCGCCGATCGGAACCCTGGCCTGGCACATCGCCCGTCAGCGCTGCCTCGAACCCGGACGCCGCATCGCGCCACCGCTGCAGCACCTGCTCGGTCAGCAGTCCGGAGCCGAGGCGCGCCGACTCGCCCAGCCCTGGCGCGGTCAGCGACTGCGTGCTCGCCTGGGTCACGCGAGCGACCAGCTCGTGCGCCTCGTCGATGATGGCGACGTCGTAGTCCGGCAGCAGGTCAGCCTCACCTGCCAGGTCGATCGCGAGGACCGTGTGGTTGGCGACGACGAGGTCGGCTGCGGCCGCCCGATCCCGCGCCACTTCGGCAAAGCAGGAGTCGCCGACCGGGCAGCGCTGCCGCCCCACGCACTCACGTCCGGAGACCGACAGTGCGCGCCACACGCGCGCATCGACCGGTTCGGCCAGATCGTCGCGATCGCCGGTGTCGGTCTCGGCTGCCCAGTCCCGCAGCATCTGCCCCTGCTGCTCCAACCGGCCGGGCAGATCGAACAACGCGTCCCCCCGGGGCACGTCGGCGGACTCCGCCAACCGCAACTGGCACACGTAGTTGCTGCGGCCCTTGACGACCGCGACCGCCGGCCGCCGCGGCAGTGCCGGGCCGATGGCGTCGAGCACGACGGGGATGTCTTTGCTGATGAGTTGCCGTTGCAGCGCCAAGGTCGCCGTCGACACCAGGATCCGCTCCTCGGAACCGACGCTGCGCAGCGCGGCGGGCAACAGATAGGCGAAGCTCTTGCCGGTACCAGTCCCGGCCTGGACGATCAGATGGCGGCGGTCCCGCATCGCCTGAGCGACGGCGTCGGCCATTCGCGCCTGCCCCGGCCTGGGGCTGCCTCCGATGTGCTCGACGAGCGTGGTCAGTGCTTCGGCAAGACCCCCGTCGGCGCTCATCCGCGCCCCCTCACTCCATCACCAGCAGAGAGGCCTCCGGCCGGATGAAGTCGATCAGGTCGTCCACCGTCAGCGGCGGCGCGTAGAGGAACCCCTGTCCTCGATCGCAGCCCATGCCGCGCAGCAGGTCTGCCTGCTCCACCGTGGTCAGCCCCTCGGCCAGCGTCACCAGGTTGACGCTCCGGCCGATCTCGACGATCGCGCGCATGATGGACAGCCCCCTGCCGACCGAGTTGAGCCGCTGGGTGAAGGATGCGTCGATCTTCACGATGTCGACCGGCATCTCCACGAGGCTGGCCATGGAGGAGTACCCGGTGCCGAAGTCGTCGATCGCCACCTGGCAGCCGATGCGCTGCAACCGACGCAGCAGCCGCGTGGCCTCCTCGGTGCGGGTCGCCAGGGCCGTCTCGGTGACCTCGATCACGAGGTGCTCCGCGCGCCACCCCGTCTCGGACAGGGAGTCCAGGACCCGGTGCTCCAGACCGTCGTCCAGCTCGACGGCGCTGACGTTCACCGACACCGGCAGGCGTCGGCCGGTCGCCTTGGCAACCTGCCCCATCTCCGTGAGCGCTCGGGTCAGCACCGCATGGTCCACCTCGTCGACGAGCCCCAGCTGCTCGGCCAGCGGGATGAAGACATCGGGCGACTCCAGCGACCCGTCCGCGCGCCGGCGCCGCACCAGGGCCTCGGCTCCGACCACTTCTCCGTCCGACAGCCGCACGATCGGCTGGTAGCGCACGACCAGGGAGCGGTCCCGCAGCGCCGAGCGCAGATCGGCCTCGGTCGCCGAGGCGGTGTCGCTGGCCAGCCGCAGCTTGGGGTCGAAACGCACCAGGGGCGAGCGCTCCATGGAGCGGGAACTGGTCATCGCCAGCTCCGCCCGACTCAACAGGTCCGCGATGGGCATGGCATCGGACTCGCTGACGGCGTACCCCGGCGCGACATCGAGCGGCAGCGGCCGGCCATCGGGCAGCGTCATCATCCGCAGCGCCTCGCGGATACTGGCTGCGGCCGAGACGACCTCCGTGACCGGGACCGAGCCCTGGACGAGAATCGCGAAGGTGTCGGCGGACAGCCGCGCCGGCTCCGACACCGGACCGGGAAGCTCGCGCAGAATCTGCGCCACGAGTTGCAGCAGTTTGTCGCCGGCGGACTGGCCGTACTGGTCGTTGAACGGTGTGAAGCGCCGCAGGTTGATCACCAGCACGCAGCGGGTGCCGCGGCGATCGGCGGTACTGGCCAGGAAGCCCTCGCGGCTGCGCAGGCCGGTCAGCGTGTCGCGGGAGTCCGATTCCGCAAGCAGGGCGCGCATCCTGCGTTCATCGGTCACGTCGTGCCCGTGGACGAGGTAGCCGTCGATGTCGAGGCCGACGAGCGCTGTGAACTGCCACTCCACCTCCCGGCCCCCATCCGCTGTTCCGCGCAGCAGCATGTCCACCGACTCCGTCGGCTTCCCCGACAGCGTGTCGGCACGGTCCATGAGGTCGCGCACCATGGTCTCGGTTGCCGGCGAACTGCTGAGCAGACTGGCGAACAGCCGGCCGCGCAACTCCTGCGGACCCAGCCCGATGGCACGATGCACCGAGGGTGAGGCATAGACGATGCTGCCGTCGCGATGCAGCACGAGGACCAGGTCCTGGCTGCGTCCCACGAGGACCTGGAACCACTCCTCCTCAGTGCTCGTCGACAGGCGTGCGCCGCTGCGCTGCCGAGCCGCATGGCGCAGCTCCGATGACGCCAGCGCGCGCAGCACCACGATGCTGATGAGCAGGAAGATGAGGAGGATCCCGCCCAGGATCTCCGGCGCCCCCGGAGGTCCGGGCTCGGTGGCCAGCACGCCCACCAGGACCATGCTCGCCAACGGAATCGGGAGCAGTGGGCCCACCGCTGAGTAGATCTCGCGGGCGCGGGCCTCCACGGCGCCCTCCACCTCGCCGGCAGGCAGCATGCAGAACGTCACGAACAGCCCCACGCCCACGACGTAGGCGGGCAGCGACAGCGGGACCGACGTCACGCCACCCGGCGGGAACATCACGTCGATCACGCCGGCGAGGATCTGCCCGGCCACGGAAGCATGGAGCAGCACCAGCTGGCGGGCGGGCAGGGCCGAGCGCTGCCGGGACGCGGCGATGAGGACCAGCATCAGCATGGCACCGCCGAGCAGCGCTACCGCGTTGAGCGCCGCAAAGGGCCGACGGCCGGCTGCGTCGACCGCGGTCGGCACCACGATGAGCGCCCAGACCACGGCCAGGCCCAGCGACCCCACCAGAGCGTCGGCGACGAGGACCCGGAACTGCGCCTTGCTCAGGCGGGGCGGCCAGCACAACCGGACCAGCCCGATGACCAGCAGTGGCAGCGACAGCACCTTCGAGACCGCCTCGACGGCGAGGGCGAGGTCCTGCGAGAACCATTCCTCGACGACGACGACGACGGCTGCGCCGACGTAGAAGATGCCTGCGCCCCAAGCGACGCGTTCTAGCGCCGCCGCTGTGGTCGAGGTGTCGCGCCGGCCCCGCACGCGGGCACCGCGCACCGCCGCGGCGGTGATCGCCAGCAGCGCGACGACAGCATCGACCACGGCAACCGGGGCGGGGACCAACCCGATGCCGTTGCGCAGGAGCAACTCCCCCAGGACTGCGGCCGAGGCGGCAAGCAGCGCCACGGCCATCAGGACGATCGCTGCGGTGTCTGCCAGGATCGGCCGATGTCGCGTGTGGGGTGCCGCCATGATCACACCGCGAACTCCGCCACGCGGGCGGCCAGCCACTCCGGGACGACTGCGGCGACATCGGTACCCGCGTCGCGGTACGTCGTCGCGGTGACGGTGCCGTGGTCGTGCAGCTCGGCGACCAGATCGCCGCGGTCGTAGGGCAGCAGCAGGTGCACCGGCACGCTGGGACGCGGCAGCCGCTCCCCGACCGCCGCCAGCAGCGCGTCGACACCGGCCCCCGAACGCGCCGACACCGCGACAGCGCCCGGAAAGCGGCGCTGCAAGGAGGCCATCGCGCTCGGGTCGGCGATGTCGCTCTTGTTCAGCACGACCAGTTGGGGGAGCTCGCCGGCCCCGATCTCACCGAGCACCTCCTGCACGGCTGCCATCTGGCCGATGGGGTCGGGGTCGGCGGCATCCACGACCAGCGCGATGAGATCCGCCTCCACGGTTTCCTCCAGCGTCGATCGGAACGCATCGACGAGCTGGTGCGGCAGGTGCCGGACGAAGCCGACGGTGTCGACGAGCGTGAAGTCGCGGCCGTCCGGAGTCGCCGCCCGCCGCACCGTGGGATCCAGCGTGGCGAAGAGCGCGTCCTCCACCAGCACACCCGCGCCGGTGATGCGGTTCAACAGGCTGGACTTGCCGGCGTTGGTGTATCCCGCCAGCGCGACAGCGGGCACCCGGCGGCGCACTCTGCCGCTGCGCTGGGTGGCACGCGCCACCTTCATCCCGGCGATCTGCCTGCGCAGGCGCGAGATCTGGGTCCGGATGCGCCGCCGGTCCATCTCGAGCTTCGTCTCACCCGGCCCACGGGTACCGATCCCCGCCCCGCCGGAGACCCGCCCGCCCGCCTGCCTGGACAGGGATTCGCCCCAGCCTCGAAGGCGCGGCAAGAGGTACTCCAGCTGCGCGAGCGACACCTGCGCCTTGCCCTCCCTGCTGCGGGCGTGCTGCGCGAAGATGTCCAGGATCAGCCACGTCCGGTCGACGACCTTCACCTGCACGAAGGCCTCCAGCTGCCGCAACTGTCCGGGCGTCAGCTCGCCATCGCAGATCACGGTGTCGGCGCCGACGTCGGAGACGATGGCTGCCAGTTCCTGCGCCTTGCCCTTCCCGACGAAGGTCGCCGGATCGGGGCGGTCGCGCCGCTGGATGAGGCCCTCGAGCACCACCGACCCGGCGGTCGTCGCCAGCGCCGCCAACTCGGTGAGCGAGGCCTCCGCCTCCCGGGCCGTCCCCTCGGTCCACACCCCGATGAGCACCACGCGCTCCAGCCGCACCTGCCGGTACTCGACCTCGGTGATGTCCTGCAGTTCCGTGGACAGGCTCTGCACGCGTCGCAGTGCGTTGCGGTCGGCGAGGTCCCACTGCTCCTGCCCGGCCGGATCCAGCCAGGTGTCCGTCACTGCGCCCCCTGCAACCACTCGCGGACCAGCCGGCCCTCGGCAACGGTCGCTGTGGGCCCGGTGAGCGCCACGAAGCCGTCGCCGCCAATCGACACCTGCAGGATGCCCCCGGGAACGTCCACGCGCATCTCGGACTCCAATCCGCCCGGCTCTGCGTCTGCGGCCGCCGCCACCGCCGCAGCGCACGCACCGGTGCCGCACGACAGGGTCTCCCCCACACCTCGCTCGTGCACCCGCAGAGCGATGTGACGAACGCCGCGGCGCACCACGAACTCCACGTTCGCGCCTTCCGGAAAGGCAGCCGCCGGCGTCACTCGCGGCGCGCTCAGCAGCGGTCCCGCCTCGTCGAGGTCTGTGACGAAGACCACGGCGTGCGGGTTCGGCACGTGGATCCGGGTGGCGGGCCAACGGTGGGGACCGACGGCCACGTCGACTCCGCCGATCTCGTCCATCTGGGCCATACCCATGTCCACGCGGACCGACCCGCCGTCCACGCGCTCGGCCGTGCGGGCCCCGCCGCGGGTGGCGAAGCGCACCGGACCGGCAGGCGCGAGCCCGGCGTCCCACAGGTACTGCGCGAAGACCCGGGCGCCGTTGCCGCACATCTGGGCGGCAGAGCCGTCCGCGTTGCGGTAATCCATGAAGAACTCGCAGCCGGAGCTGTCGGGGATCGCCTCGCCGGCGGACTCGGTGCGCACCACGCGCAGCACGCCATCGGCACCCACGCCGAAGCGGCGGTCGCAGAGCCGACGCACGAGCTCCTCGGACAGCTGCATCCGGCCGTCGACGTCCGGGAGCACGACGAAATCGTTGCCTGTCCCGTGCGCTTTGCGGAACTCCATCCCACCAGCCTATGTCAGGCCGAGCCTGGATCAGGTCCGCGCGTCGAGCAGGTCAGCGACCCGCTCGGCCACGCGCTGCGGGGAGCCCGTGGCGCCGAGGCCGGCGTCCAACCACGTGATGCGCGGATCTCGGCGAAACCACCGCAGCTGCCGCCGGGCCAGCTGCCGCGTCCGCCGGGCCGTCGCGGCGATCGCCTCGCTGCGCGTCAGTTCGCCGTCCAGATGGGCAAGACACTCCTGGTAGCCCACCGCCTTGCTCGCGGTGGGCCCTTCCCGCAGGCCGGCCCCCGCCAGCACCGAGACCTCCTCCACCAGACCGTCGCGCCACATGTCGGCGACCCGCTCATCAATGGCGCGGTCCAGCTCGGCCATCGGGGCGGCAAGGCCGACCCAGAGCGTGGGCAGCCACGCCGGGGGGTCTCGGGGCAGCCGCGCCCGAAAGCTGCCGGTCAGTTCCACTACCTCCAGGGCGCGCACCAGGCGCCGGCCGTTCGCCGGTTCGATGGCGGCGGCAGCTGCCGGATCGCGGCGCGCCAACTCCTCGTGCAGCGCTTCGGGACCCGAATCCGCGAGCCGGCGCTCGTAGCGGTCGCGCACCACGGGATCGGTCGCCGGCACCTGCAGGTCGTCCAGGACCGCGGTGAGATACAGGCCGGAGCCGCCGACCAAGATCGGCAGCGCCGCCGGATCGAGCTGCCGCAGTTCGGCGCGGGCCGCGTCGCGGTACTCCACCACGCTGGCTCGATGGGTCACCGGCCAGAGGTCCAGCAGCCGGTGCGGCACCGCGGCGCGCGATGCGGCATCGACTTTGGCGGTGCCGACATCCATCCCCCGGTACAGCTGCATGGCATCGCCGTTGAGGACGACGACCGACCGGGGTGCTCGCAGCGCGGCCAACGCCACCGCGGCCGCCGACTTGCCGACCGCCGTGGGTCCCACGAGAGCCACCGCCCGCTCGGCACCCGCCATCGTTCCTCCTCATCGGTGCCGCCGGCGGCGCGGTGCCGCGACACCGTCGCTGGACCCACTTAGATTGTGGGGTGACCGGCAGCACGTCGGACACCCGCAGTGGAAGGCAACCAGATGAACGACAAGCTCGATCAGGTCAAGGCCAAGGCAACCGAGCTGCTCGGCCAGGCCGACCAGGCGGCCCAGACCGCCAAGGAGAAGGCAGCGAACCTGCCCGCCGAGGCCAGCCAGGCCGCCCAGACCGCCAAGGAGAAGGCAGCGAACCTGCCCGCCGAGGCCAGCCAGGCCGCCCAGACCGCCAAGGAGAAGGCAGCGAACCTGCCCGCCGAGGCCAGCCAGGCCGCCCAGGCCGCCAAGGAGAAGGCAGCCGAGCTCACGGAGCAGGCCAAGCAGGCGGTCCAGCACGCCAAGGGCAAGGCCTCCGGCTCCGGCGGCGGTGGCGGCGACGTCTCGTGAGGTAGCACTGCCGGGGCCGGCGGTCGCGCGCGAGGCCTGCTGAGCACCGATGGTCGAGGTGCGCCGATGGAGTGCGGGCTGGCAGAGCGGTGGCGTCGGTCGAGACGCGAAGGCCTCCGGTCCTCGCTGGAGACGATCGCTGTCCTAGCGCCCGCGGCCCCGAGCAGTGCTCCGTCACCCTGGTCCTGCCGCCACCCTGGCCGCGGACTGCGCAGATCTGTCTGGCGGGCTGCGCCCAACAAGGCCTGGGGTCGCGGCCAGAGTGGCGGCAAGCCATCACCCTGGCCGGCAACGGCCGGGGAGCCGCCGAGACGTCGGCCAACCTGTTCGGCAGTCTTCCCGGCCTGATTCGGCTATCGGGGCACTGACGGCATCCCCAGGACCACCGGGCCGCTGAGCTCCGTCCGCGGTCAGCGAGCATCCGTGCCCGTCAGCTGCGACCGCCGCCCCCGCACCGGTGCGCTCCACCGCGAGGAACCGGTCGGCGATGAGGTGGTGCGGCGCCGCGTAGGTCACCTCGGCAGTCACCAGGTCGCCCGGACGGACCGCGGCATCCTCCGGGACCGTGACGTGCACCAGTCGGTTGTCGGCGGCCCGCCCGCTGCGCCGGGCGGTGCGATCGTCCTTGCGGCCGTCCCCGGTCGTGATGAGGACCTCAACCCTCCGCCCGATGAACTGCTGGTTTTCCCGCCATGCGATCTCCTCCACAAGCGACTGCAGCCTTCGATAGCGCTGCGCGACCACGTCGGCAGGCACCTGATCGGGCATCGCCGCGGCCGGTGTGCCGGGCCGCTTGGAGTACTGGAAGGTGAATGCACCGGCGAACCGCGCCTGCCGGACCACGTCCAGCGTGTCTGCGAAGTCCGACTCCGTCTCGCCCGGAAAACCCACGATGATGTCGGTCGTGATCGCCGCCTGCGGCATCGCCGCTCGCACATCGGCGACGATGTCGAGGAACTTCGCGCTGCGGTAGGAGCGGCGCATTCGGCGCAGCACTGCATCGGAGCCGCTCTGCAGCGGCATGTGCAGGTGCGGCATGACCGTCGCCGTCTGCGCCATCGCTTCGATGACGTCCGGCGTGAAGTCCCTCGGGTGGGGGCTGGTGAAGCGGACCCGGCGCAGGCCCGGCACCGTGCCGACCTGGCGCAGCAGCGCCGCGAACGCCCCGCGCTCGCCGAACTCCACTCCGTAGGCGTTCACGTTCTGCCCCAGCAGCGTCACCTCGACCACGCCCTGCTCGGCGAGCGCGCGAACCTCGGCAAGAATGTCGCCGGCACGGCGGTCGCGTTCCCGGCCGCGCAGCGCGGGCACGATGCAGAAGGTGCAGGTGTTGTTGCAGCCGACGCTGATGGCGACCCAGGCCGCGTGGTCCGACTCCCGAGCTGCCGGCAGCGTGGAAGGAAAGACCTCCAGCGATTCGGCGATCTCCACCTGGGCCTGGTGGGCGACCCGGGCGCGCCGCAGCAGTGCGGGCAGCGCTTCGACGTTGTGGGTGCCGAAGACCACGTCGACCCATGGGGCTCGGCGAATGATCTCTTCGCGGTCCTTCTGCGCGAGGCACCCGCCCACGGCGATCTGGAGGTCCGGCTGCTCTCGCTTGCGGGGCGCCAGCAGCCCGAGGTTGCCGTAGAGCCGGTTGTCCGCGTTCTCCCGCACAGCGCAGGTGTTGAACACCACGACATCGGCCTCGGAGGGGTCCAGGGCCGGCACCATCCCGTCGGCGGCCAGGAGCCCTGCCATGCGCTCGGAATCGTGGGCATTCATCTGGCAGCCGAGCGTGCGAACGGCGAACGATCGGGCAGTGGGGCGTGCGGTGTCCATCAAGGGTTCAGGGTAAGCCCCCGGGCCAGCCAGGACCATTGCCGGCTCGGCGACCGGTTGCGTCACGGCGACACGAACAGCAGCACGAGCCCGACGACGAGGGAGATCCCGGCAACCGGCCAGGCCGCCCGCACCGAGGTGGCGACGCCCGCGCCCCGGCTGCTCGCCTCATGCAGTCCGATCCAGGCCAAGCCCGCGGCGACCAGCGGCCCGATCACGGGGACCAGCACGCCGAAGATCGAGACCCAGATCGATGCCACGCCCCATCGGGAGCCCACGTTCGGGGGCAACAATTCAGCCGCGACCCGGCGGCTCCGCGCTTGTGAGACCCGCCGCTTGGCCGCCGCGACGGCCGCGACGTCGCCGTTGGCCAGTCCGACGGAGAGATCGGCCTGGGCGCGCTGCAGCATCCGCACCGCGTCCCGTGCCTTCTCCCCGCCCCTGCGCGCCGCATCGCGGGCCGCGTCCTCACGGCTGCGATAGGTGCGCAGTTGCTCGATCTCCTTCGACGTGATGATCTCCGGATCGTGGATCGACTCCAGGTACCGGGTGTAGATGGCGGAGTCGCGCCCCTGGTTGCGCAGCACCACGATCAGGAGCAGTGCCATGATCACTGCGGCCTTCAGCACCGGCGGGATCGACGCCGGGACGTCTAGGAGCTGCGGCAGGTTCCACAGGAAGTGCATGGACCAGCCCAGCGCCAGCATCGCGCCAGCGATGAAGACGCGGCGTCCCAGCGATCGGTCGAGTCGGGTCACGGCGTATCCGATGCCGAGGCCGACGACGCCGGAGTATGCGGCATGGCTCCACAGACCGGACCCGATACCGCGGACGAAGAACACGTCGAGCATCGCGGCGAAGGAATCGTCCTGCTCCCCGGTCGCCAGCAGCAGATTGCCGGTGTAGATGAAGTTCTCGACGACCTGGAAGCCGAGCCCGACCATGGCTCCGACGACGAAGCCGTCGACGGCGCTGCGGATACCGCGCAGTGCCAGCAGGATCACCGCGACGATCCCGATCGCCTTGAGCAGTTCCTCGGTCGTGGGCGCGACCAGCGCCGCACCCCAGCGCAGGGTGAAGCCCTCTCCGAAGAGCGACGTGAGCATGCCGAACAAGGCCTGATTGGCCGAGACGGCCATGCTCGTCGCGATCACACCGCCCCACACCAGCGCCATCGCGATCAGCGTGGAGGGCTCGCGCTCGAAGAAGTCGAAA
Organism: uncultured Actinomycetota bacterium; assembly: GCA_963766005.1. Lineage (GTDB taxonomy): Bacteria > Actinomycetota > Actinomycetes > S36-B12 > CAVXYG01. The sequence goes on from CAVXYG010000001.1 coordinate 109,753, forward strand.
CGATTGATCAGCCAGATCAGCGGGAACGCGTACAGGGCCCACAGCAGCAGAGTCAGGGTCCCCGTCACCGGGGTGTCGAAGAGCACGGTGCGCACCGAAGCGCCCAGCCTGGGGACGCTGAGGAGCACCAGCAGCACGGCGACAGCGACGAGGGGATAGCGGGTGGCCAGGTACGTGGTACGCAGCGCGTACCACTTGTAGTTCGCCTCGCCGTCGGGAACCACTGTGCTCGCCGCGATGGACTGCTGCACGAGCTGCGGGTCGATCGCGGAAGGCGCGCCCGCGGGACCGGTCGGGGGCTCCTGTGCAAGGGGAGCGTCCACGGCGCCTCGCGCGCCGGCCACCGCAGGGGCCATGGGCGGCTCGCCGCTGCCCGGCCCCGGCTCAGCCATCGGAGGACTGCACGATGCGGATGCTGGTGATCATCGCCTCGATGTCGACGATCGCCTCGCCGAACTGCGTCGACTCCCCCAGCGACTGGACGTCGACCGCCTGGTCGGCCTCGACGACCGAGGCGATCACCGCGGTTTGGCTCGACCCGGCGAGAGCGGCGAGCTGACCCGGTGCGCCGGTCGGGGTGGTGAAGGGCTGCGGATCGCTGGCCACGGTGAGCTGGGAGAACTCTGCGCGCATCTCCTCCTCGAGGTCCAGCAGGCGTGCCGCCGCGGAGGCACCCTGGGCGGACACCGAGCGGAACACCACCTGCACCCCCTGCTTGTCCAGGGTGACCGAGGTCGACGTCTGCCCGGCCACCGTCCAGTCCGCGGCCGGGATGATGGACGCCGACCCGAAGGCTATCGACCCGGGCGGGACAGTGACCTCAGCGATGCGCGAAGCCAGCATCGGCAGTCCATAGCCCAGCAGGAGCGTGCCGATGAGCACGACTGAGGCCCACCCCCAGGCCGCGGGCACGGTGAGCGGCAGGGGGCCCGAGGACAGTGGCGCACGGACGCTGCTCTCCGTTTCCGGGACCTGCCCCGGCGGCGGGCCGCCGACCGCCGGAGCGGGAGCCCCCCGCGGGGTAGGACCGGGGGCCTGATCAGGTGACAAGGTCCACTGCCTGCAGAGCGATCTCCCGTTCCTCGTTCGTAGGGACGACGAGCACGCGCACCGGTGCCCCGGGTGCCGTGATATCTCGGATCGTGCCCCCCGCGCGCAGTCCCTGGTTGGTCGTTCGATCGATGGCGATGCCGAACATCTGCAGCCCGTCGCACACTTCTTGGCGGACCCACCAGTCGTTCTCTCCCACGCCTGCGGTGAAGACCACCGCGTCGGCGCGCCCCAGCACCGCCAGGTAGGCCCCCAGGTACTTCTTGGCGCGGTGCACGTACACCCGGCGGGCCAGATCGGCTGCCTCGTCGCCGTTGTCCGCGCGCTCCTGCACGGTGCGCAGATCGTTGTCCCCGCACATGCCCTTCATGCCGGATCCGCGGTTGAGCAGCGCGTCCACCTCGGCTGCCGGCATCCCCGACGCCAGCAGCGAGAGGATGATCGTCGGATCGATGTCGCCGCTGCGGGTGCCCATCACCAGGCCCTCCAACGGCCCGACACCCATGCTCGTCTCCACACTGCGGCCGGCGGCGATCGCGCAGGCGCTGGCACCGTTGCCCAGGTGCAGCGAGACGATATCCAACCGCTCCAGCGCGATATCGAGATAGTCGGCGGCCGCCCGCGCGACATACTTGTGGCTCGTGCCATGGAAGCCGTACCGGCGGAACTGGTGGGCGTGCGCCACAGCCTGGTCGATAGCGTAGGTGTAGGCGTCCTGCGGCAGTGTGGAGTGGAAGGCGGTGTCGAAGACCGCCACGTGGGGAGCGTCCGGATACGCCTGCTGGGCCGCCCGGATACCCAGCAGATTCGCGGGGTTGTGCAGCGGGGCAAGCGGCACGACATCCTCGATCGCGGCCAGCGTCGCATCATCGACGATCACCGGCTCGGAGAACCGTGCACCGCCGTGGACGACGCGGTGCCCGACCGCGGTCAGGGCGCCGGCTTGAGTCATCGCAGCGCTGCCGTCGAGCAGGCCATGGACCACCGCGAAGGCCGTGGCGTGGTCCGGGACCGCCTCGTCACGCACGAGGCGCTCGCCGCCGCTCTTGTGGGTGATGCGACCGATCGGCTCGCCGATCCGCTCCACGAGGCCCTCGGCCAACGGGTCGGGATTCGCCGGGTCGATGAGGGCGTACTTCAGCGACGACGACCCCGAGTTGATCACCAGTACCGATGCCATGGGTCAAGCCTCCTCGAGCTCGGGCGTCTCATCCTGCTGCGACGCCGCCTGCAGGGCAGTGATCACCACCGTGTTGACGATGTCGTCGACGGTGGCGCCGCGCGACAGGTCGTTGACCGGCAACCGCAGCCCCTGCAGGATCGGCCCGATGGCCGTCGCGCCAGCCGAGCGCTGCACCGCCTTGTAGGTGTTGTTGCCGGTGTTGAGGTCGGGGAACACCAGGACCGTGGCCCGGCCCGCGACCTCGGATCCGGGCAGCTTCGAGGCCGCCACGGACGGCACGACCGCCGCGTCGTACTGGATGGGCCCCTCGACTGGGAGGTCCGGCCGCCGCTGGCGCACCAGCTGGGTCGCGGCTGCCACCTTCTCCACGTCCGCGCCCCGGCCGCTGGCACCCGTGCTGTAGGAGAGCAGCGCGACATAGGGGTCGATGCCGAAGGACGACGCGGTGCCCGCCGAGGAGATGGCGATATCGGCCAGCTGCACCGCATCCGGGTCCGGCACGACAGCGCAGTCGCCGTACACGAGGACCTTGTCCGGCAGGGCCATGAGGAACACCGAGGACACCACGGAGACATCGGGCTGGGTTCGGATGATCTGCAGCGCCGGCCGGACGGTGTCGGCCGTGGTGTGCGCAGCGCCGCTGACCATGCCGGCGACGCGACCGGTGTGGACCAGCATGGTGCCGAACCAGGAGACGTCGGCCACCTGGTCGTAGGCCACGTCCTGCGTCATCCCCTTGTGGCGGCGCAGGTCGAACAGCAGCTCGGCGAACTCGCGGCGCAGCGGGCTGGCCATCGGATCGATGATCTCCGCTCGCGCCAGGTCCAGCCCCAGCAGCTCGCAGCGCTCGGCGATCAGCTCCGGATCGCCCAGGATGACCAGCTCCACGACGTCGCGGCGCAGCAGGAGGTCCGCGGCCTGCAGGATCCGGTCGTCCTCCCCCTCGGGGAGCACGATGCGCTGCTTGCTCGCCTTGGCCGCGGCCACGAGGCGCCGCTCGAACATCAGCGGCGTGGTGACGCTGGATCGCGACGCGTTCAGCCACTGCCACAGTTCCTCGGCGTCGATCGCGTCCTCGAACAACCGCAGCGCCTCGGCGATCCGGCGCTCGTCGCCGTGCTCGAGCCGACCGCGGACCTCGGCGACCGCAGCTGCTGTCTCGAAGGTGTCCTGCGGCACCGTCAGGATCGGCACCCGCTGCTCGCGCAGGCCCTGGGCGAAGCGCACGACGATGTCGTCGGGCACCAGGCCGCCGGTCAGCAGCAGCCCGCTGACCGACGGGAAGCCGGAGGCGTAGGGCGTGGCCATGGAGGCCAGGAAGATGTCGGCCCGGTCGCCCGGCGCGATCACCAGGCAGCCCGGCTCCAGCCGCTCCAGGAAGTGCGGCAGGGTCATGGCGGCGATCTTGGTGGCGCCGACGGGGCGCTTCAACTCCTCCGGCGAGCCGAGGAGCAGCTCGGCTCCGGTGGCCTCGGCCACCTCGGACAGCGTCGGACGGCTGAGGTCGGGCTCATCGCCGATGAGCCTCACCGGCGAGCCGTCGATGCCCTCCGCCAGCCGTCGGTACTCGTCCCGCTGCTCGGCACGAACCCGATTGATGATCACGGCACTGACCGAGACGTTGCGGTCGCGGAGGCTGGAGATGGCAGCGGAGATCGCGCCGCGGACCTGCCGCACGGTGTGGGTGTGCGCCCGTGCCACCAGGACGGTCGCGGCGCCGATGTTCGCCGCGATCTCGGCGTTGAGGGCGAACTCGAAGGCGGCCGACGCCCCGGTGAAGTCGGTGCCCTCGATGACGACGAGGTCGCACCGCTCCCCCAGCGCTTCGTAGCGGGCCAGGATCTGGTGCACGAGCGCAGGGGGCACCGATTCGCCCATGCCGCGGGTCTGGTCGGTGGTCGCGCCGAAGGACTCCGCGTAGTCCTGCTGCAGTTGATAGTTGGCCCGCACGGTCTCGATCAGTGCGTCTGGCTTGTCACCGGCCTGGACCACCGGACGGAAGTACCCGATGCGATCGACATGGGCGGCGGCGACCTCGAGCACTCCGAGCGAGACCAGGGATTTGCCGCTGTTGGGCTCCAGCGACATCAGGAAAACGGGTGTAGCCACGCGACCCCCCTGCTCGGCAACGGATCGACGCTAACCTAGCGTCCGCAGCGGCGCCATGCCTCCTCTCGGCCGACATCGCCGCTCGTTCCGGGCGCCGCCTACGGCAACACCCCTGCATGGGCCAGAGCGATGCGCACCAGCCGGTCGCGACCGCCGCTCATCTCGCCCACGACAGCCGCCGAGACGGCCTCCGGCGGGGAGAGCCAGGTGAGATCCAGCGCAGCCTGCGACGGCTGGCAGTCGCCGTCCACGGGCACGACGAACGCCAGCGCGACCGCGTGCTGGCGGGGGTCGTGGAAGCCGGAGACCGCGGGATCGGGGAAGTACTCCGCGACGGTGAACGGGGCGGGGTTCACCGGCACCCGAGGCAGTGCCATCGGCCCGAGATCCTTGGCGATGTGCCGCAGCACCGCTGCCCGCAGCCGTTCGCCGTGCAGGACGCGGCCCGAGACCAGGGTGCGCGAGATCGACCCGTCGGGCGTGGGGGCGAGCAGCAGGCCGACCTCGGTGAGCCGACCGGCACCGTCGAGACGGACCGGGACGACCTCGACGTAGACCACCGGAAGGTGGGCGCGGACCGCGCTGATCTCGTCGTCGCTGAGCCACCCGGGCCTGGCCGCCGTGCGGGGCCTTTCCGTGGAGCTGGTCACATGCTCCTCCAATTCGCGCCCGCAACGGGCCTCCCAAGGCATACGGTGCACCCCGAGGCACCGTTGCGACCTACGGCTGGAGTCTACGATGACCACGACACAACCCGGGCAGGAGACCGCGGCGCAGAAGAAGGGCCTCACGGTCCTGCCGGCGACCGCGCTGGTGACCGGCACCATTATCGGGGCGGGGATCTTCACCCAGCCGACCTGGCTGGCCCAGTACGGGCCCATCAGCATCATCGGGTTCGCCCTCACGGCGTTCGGCAGCATGATGCTGGCCCTGGTGTTCGCCTCCCTGGCCCGACGTACCCCGGAGGTGGGCGGTCCCTACGCCTTCTCGCGGCAGGGATTTGGCGACTTCATCGGCTTCCAGTCCGCGTGGACCTACTGGATCGGCGCTTGGGTGGGGGTGGGGGCCATCGCGTCGTCGTTCCTGGTCTACCTCGGCCGACTGATCCCGGCCGTGGCGGAGAACACCGCGATCGCGGTGCCCATCGCGGTGCTCCTCATCGCCGCGCTCACCTACACCAACACCCGCGGCGTGGTGACCGGCGGGATGGTCGCCGTCGTCCTGACCGTGCTGAAGGTGGTGCCGCTGCTGCTGATCGGGACGCTGGGCTTCGTGGCGTTCGACACCGCGAACCTCGGCCCGTTCAACGCGCAGGGACTGCCGTCGCTGGAGGTGCTGACCGCGGTGATGGCCTTCACGCTCTTCTCGTTCATCGGTGTCGAGGCCGCTACCATCCCCGCCGGAGACGTCCACGAGCCGGACAAGACCATCCCCCGCGCCACCATGCTGGGCACGGGGCTGGCCGCCCTGGTGTACCTGCTGAGCACTGCGGCGGTGTTCGGCGCGGTCCCGAACGAGGAGCTGCAGTCCGACAACGCAGCCTTCTCGGTCGCGGCGGAGAACATGTTCGGCGACTGGGCCGGACCCGCGGTCGCGGTGGTCGCCTGCATCTCCTGCATGGGAGCCATGAACGGGCTGATTCTGCTGGCGGGGCAGATCCCCATGGCCGCGGAGTTCGACGGCCTCGCTCCGCGGGCCTTCGGCAAGCTCAACATCAACCATGCGCCAGGCTTCGGGCTCATGGTGTCCGGCGCGCTGGCTGCGGGGATCCTGTGGTTCCAGAACGCCGGCGGCGACCTCGGATCGGCGGTCGCGACGCTGGTCCTGGTGTCCGCAGTCGCGACCATGGTCTCCTATGCGTTCAGTGCGGCAGCCGAGATCAAGTGGCTGCTGCTGGACAAGGGCAAAGTCTCGGTTGCCCACTTCGTGCGCAAGGTGCTGGTGGCCGGTCTCGCCCTGGGGTTCTGCATCCTTGCGTTCTACGGCGGCGGGACCGAGGAGATCTACTGGCTGTGGATGCTGATCCTCGTCGGGGTACCGCTGTACATCTTCATCCTGTGGCAGCGGCGGATGCGCCAGGAGCAGACTGCGGGCGCATCCCAGCCGAAGATGCCCCCGGAGCAGCGCTAGCGGTCCGTGCGGTGCCGAGCGCGTAGCACGCCACCGCCGTCGCCGCTGCGGCATTGAGGGAGTCGATGCCAGCGGCCATGGGGATGCGCACCAGCGCGTCGGCACCGGACAGCGAACCCCCGCTGAGCCCGGAGCCCTCCGTCCCCACCAGCAGTGCGATGCGCTCCGGAGGGGCCGCGGCAACCGCAGCGAGGTCGAGCGCAGCGGGGTCCGGAGTCAGCGCCAGCACCGCGAACCCGCCGCGGCGCAGTGCGGCGATCGACGCCGGCCACTGTGGGTCGCGGGCCCATGGCATCGACAGCACCGCCCCCATCGAGACCTTGATGCTGCGCCGGTAGAGGGGATCGGCGCAGCGCTGCGAGACGACCGCGGCCTCGAACCCCAGGGCGGCGGCGCTGCGGAACGCCGCTCCGACGTTGGTGTGGTCGACGAGATCCTCCAGCACCAGGATGCGCCGGGCGCCGTCCGCGACCTCGGCCACCGTCCGCTCCTCAGGTCGGTGCATCGCCGCCAGGAAGCCGCGGTGGACCCGGTAGCCGGTGACGGACCGGACGAGTTCGGCAGGTCCGCTGAAGATCGGCACCTGCGGATGCCGGCACAGCAACTGCTGCGCAGCGGCGGCCCGCTTGTGCTCGACGAGCACAGACCGCGGCCGGTGCCCGACGGCCAGCGCTCGTTCGATGACTGCCGCGCCCTCGGCCAGGTACAGCCCTGTTGCCGGTTCCACCGCCGTGCGCAGCGCGATGTCGGTGAGGCCTGCGTACTCGTGGAGCCTGGGGTCGGCGGGCTCGCTGACCTCGACGATGGGCATGGCCCAAGCCTGCCAGGTGCCATACTCGGCCGATGCGACTGCTGCTGACCGGCGCGCGGGGGACGGTGGGCGGCGCCGTGCGGCACGCCGCGGACCGGGCGGGATGGGAGACCGTTGCCTGGGACCGGGCCGCGGCTTCCCCCGACGACCGCGGCGCCATCGATCGGACGGTGCACGACACCGCTCCGGACGCCATCGTCCACCTGGCCATGGGCGCCCCGGGCTGGGCAGGCGGTTTGGCGGCCCTGGCGCGGCGGGCGCGCATCCCCTTCGTCTTCACCAGCACGGCATCGGTCTTCGCCGCCCCCGGTCCGCACCGGCCCGGCGACGAGCGAACGGCGACGGACGACTACGGCCGGTACAAGATCGAATGCGAGGACTCGGTGCGCGCGGCCAGCGACGACGCCGTCATCGTGCGGCTGGGGTACCAGTTCGACCTGCACGGCGGCGGCAACAACATGGCCGAGCACCTGCGCCGGCAGGCCGCGGCCGGCGTCGTCCGGGCCAGCGCCGGGTGGATCCCGGCGACGTCGGCCCTCGACGACACCGCGGCTGTCCTGCTGCAGCTGGTGCGCGAACCGCGCCCGGGTCTGCACCATCTGGACGCCAATGCCGAGGAGGCCTGGACCTATCCGCAGATCGTGGGCGCCATCGCCGCTGCGCTCGGGGCGCGGTGGAGCGTCGAAGAGACCCGCGACCGGATCGACGACCAGCGGCTGTTGGACGGGCTGCCCGTGCCGGCGCTCTCCGAGCGCCTGCCCCTTGGCTGACGTTGGGCCATCCGCACCTGCAGGGATTCGCGGTCGCCCGGCGGGCAGGGCGGCTACCGGTCGGACCCGGACTCGCCTGGCTCGGTCCCGAGCTGCCCCAGCGTTGCGGTCATCCGCGCCATCGCCTGGCTGAACTCCGCCGGGATGAGCCACACCTTGTTCGCATCGCCCTGGGCGATCTCGGGCAGCTGCCGAACGTACTGGTAGGTCAGCATCAGGGAATCGGCCTCACCTTCGCGCAACGCGGTGGTGATGGTCTGGATGGCCAGGGCCTGGCCGTCGGCGCGCAGGCTCTCTGCCTTCGCGTCGCCCTCGGCGTTGAGGATCGCGGCCTGGCGGTTGCCCTCGGCGTTGAGGATCGAGGCCTGGCGGTTGCCCTCGGCGTTGAGGATCGCGGCCTGCCGGTTGCCCTCGGCGTTGAGGATGGCGGCGCGCTTGTCCCGCTCGGCGCGCATCTGCTTCTCCATCGAGTCCTTGATCGAGGGCGGCGGGTCGATGGCCTTCAGCTCGACCCGGTTCACCCGGATCCCCCACCGCCCGGTCGCCTCGTCGAGCACGCCGCGCAGGGCCATGTTGATCTCCTCGCGGGAGGTCAGCGTGCGCTCGAGGTCCATGCCGCCGACCACGTTGCGCAGCGTCGTGACGGTCAGCTGCTCCACGCCGGTGATGTAGTCGGCGATCTCGTACGAGGCGTCCTTGGCGTCGGTGACCTGGAAGTAGATGACGGAGTCGATATTGACCACGAGGTTGTCTTGCGTGATCACCGGCTGCGGCGGGAACGAGACGACCTGTTCGCGCTGGTCGATCAGGGGCCGGACCTTGTCGACGAACGGGATGATGAGCGCCAACCCCGGCGTCAGGGTTCGCTGGTAGCGCCCGAGCCGCTCCACGATGCCGGCGTGAGCCTGCGGAACGATCTTGATCGTCTTCGCCAAGAAGACCAGCACGGTCAGGAAGAGCAGCAGCCCCACGATCAGCGCCTGGATGGTCCCGGTATCCATGATTGCCTCACCCCACCAGCGCGGTTGCGCCGTCGATTTGCAGCACCTGGACCGTCTGGCCCGGCGCAAAGGTCGCGGCGCCGTCGAACGCGCGCGCCGACCAGATCTCCCCGTGCAGCTTGACTCGGCCGTCGTGGCCGGACACCTCAGCGATCACCTCGGCCTGCTCGCCGATGAGGCGGTCCACGCCGCTGCGCAGCGCCAACGGCTGGCGCAGATGGCTCGTGGCCACCGGTCGCACAGCCACGAGCAGTCCGACGCTCACCACCGAGAACACCACCCAGGGAAGGAACGGGTTGTCGGTGACCGCAGCGGTCACGCTGCCGGCCACGGCACCGCCGGCCAGCATGCCGAGCACGAGCGTCGCCCCGGTGACGAGTTCGAGCACGCCGAGGATCAGGGCAACAGCCAGCCAGGCGATCCACGGGTCCATGCACCCAGTCTACGTCGCAGGGGCCAGCGCCACACGAGGAGCGCGGGGCCTGCAGCGGCTACCGGGACGCTCGGGAAGCCACGGCGAAGTAGCGTCCCGCGAACCTGCCCACGGTGACCGGAGCGCCGAAGGCCGCGCCCAGCGCCGCGCCGGTGATGACATCCCCGATCGGGCCGGCAGCGACGACGCCGCCCTCGGCGAGCAGCATGGCATGGGTGAAGTCCTGCGGGATCTCCTCCACGTGGTGGGTCACCACGACGACGGCGGGCGCCGCCGGATCTGCCGCCAGGTCCGCCAGCATCGCCACCAGCCCCTCCCGCGCCCCCAGGTCCAGGCCGGAGGCAGGTTCGTCGAGCACGAGCAGTTCCGGGTTCGGCATCAGTGCGCGCGCCAGCAGCACTCGCTTGCGCTCGCCGTCGGAGAGCGTGCCGTAGGTGCGCCGACCCAGGTCGCCGATGCCCAGTCGTCGCAGCAGGCCGTCGGCGCGGGCCCGGTCCATCTCGTCGTAGCGCTCGCGCCACCGGCCCGTCATCCCGTAGGCGGCCGTGAGCACGGTGTCGAGGACGCGCTCGCCGCCGGGGATGGACACCGCCACCGATGGACCGACGACGCCGATCCGTGCTCGCAGGTCGAAGACGTCCACCGAACCGAGCCGCTCGCCGAGCAGCCACACCTCGCCGCCGGTGGGGTGCGCGCGCGCCGACACGACGTCCAGCAGCGATGACTTCCCCGCCCCGTTCGGGCCGATGAGCACCCAGCGCTGGTCCCCCCGCACCTGCCAATCCACGCCGCGGACGACTGCCGCGGCCCCCTTGACCACCTGCAGGCCGCGGCAGTCGATGACGACGTCGTCGGCCGGTGGCTGATCGGTCTGCAACATCACGCCCTGAGGCTACGCTGGTGCGGTGACCGCGTCAGTCTCCCCGCCTGTCATCGCGGTTCGGCGTGCCGTGGCGGCAGCCGCGCTGACGGCCTGGATCACCGCCTCGCTGCGCGGCGGCGCCAGCGCCGACGATGTGACCGATGCTGCCGCACGTGCGGGCATGCAACGCATTCGCTCTGCGCACCAGAGCCAACCGGTGATCTGGGGTCTCGCCGGACTCCGGGCGTCCGGCTACCGCGCTGGGCGGCTGGTCCTGCCGGCTCCGGGCGACCTGCTCGGCCTGACCGGGCCGTCGGACCTCAACCGCCGCGCCGTGGGCGCCGGCGCCGCCGTCGTCCTGACCGACGAGGCCCCGGCTGCCGACCGGGCGGCGGTGCTGGTACCAGCCGAGGACGGGGACTGGGCGGTGGCCGAGGTCCCCCTCGGCGCCGCCGTGGTGTCGGCGTGGCCGTCGGTCCGCCAGGCCCGCGCGGAGTTCGTCACCGCGGTCGCCGGGCACGGCGCGGCCCTGGCCGATCTCGACGTGGCCGCGGACGCCCGGGGCCTGCGCAGCGTCGTGGTGGACGAGGACGAGCAGCCGCTGCCGACCCTGCCTCCGCAGTTCCCGGACGACGCCCGTGAGCTGCTCGGCCGGGCCCGGCTCGTCGCGGTCCTGGCCGCCACGGCGACCCACGACGACGGTGCAGCCGTCTCGGCGGCGGAGGCCTCCTCGCGATCGGCGCACCTGCGCTCGCTGTCGACCATCGCGCGCCGAGCCATCGCGGCAGCGGGAAGCGCCGGATGAGCGCCGGGGCGGATCGGCGCACGCTGCTGGTGACCGTCACCGGGCGGGACCGGCGCGGGGTCAGCGCCGAAGTGTTCGACGCCCTTGCCGGTCGGGTGCTCGATGTGGAGCAGGTCGTCGTGGCCGACCGGCTCATCCAGGTCGCTCTGGTGGGCCTGGGCATCGACGACGATGCCGAGGCCGTCGCCGCCGCCGTGCGCCGCGTGGGGGACCGACTCGCGCTGCAGGTGGATGTCACGACCGGCGCAGCCGACGCCGTCGACCGCCGGGCCGTGCGCCATCTCGTCACCGTTCTCGCGGAACCGCTGCTGCCCCAGGCCATCGCCGGCATCAGCCGCCGCGTCGCCGAAGCGGGCGGCAACATCGACCGCATCCGCCGCACGGCCGAGTACCCGGTCACCGCGCTGGCGCTGGAGGTGTGCGGCGCCGACGCAGCGATGCTGCGCCACGGGCTGGCGGAGGAGGCCGCCGCCCGGCAGGTGGACGTCGCCGTCCAGCGCAGCGACCTGGACCTGCACGGCCAGCGACTCGTCGTGATGGATGTCGACTCGACCCTGATCCGCGACGAGGTGATCGAGCTCATCGCCGCCCATGCCGGATGCCAGGCCGAGGTCGCGGCGGTCACTGCCGCTGCCATGGCCGGCGAACTCGACTTCGCCGAGTCGCTCGTTGCGCGGACCGCCTTGCTGGCCGGGCTGCCGGCGACGGAACTCGATGCGGTGCGCGACGAGGTCCGATTCACTCCTGGCGCCCGCACGCTGGTGCGCACATTGCACCGCCTGGGCTACCGCGTCGCACTGGTCAGCGGCGGCTTCTCCGAAGTGGTCGAACCCCTCGCCCGGGAGCTCTCGGTGACCCACGTCCGCGCCAACCGGCTCGAGGTCGCCGACGGCCGCCTCACCGGCCGCCTGGCTGGGCCCATCGTGGATCGCGCGGGCAAGGCGCTGGCGCTGCGCGAGTTCGCCGCCGAGTTGGGGATCCCGATGCGACGTACCGTGGCGATCGGTGACGGCGCCAACGACCTGGACATGCTCGCCGCGGCCGGCCTTGGGGTGGCCTTCAACGCCAAGCCGATCGTGCGAGCCGAGGCCGACACCTCGGTCAATGTGCCCTACCTCGACTCGGTGCTGTACCTGCTCGGGTTCTCCCGCGAGGAGGTCGAGGCCGCCGACGCCGCCGAGGCAGGCGCCTGAGGGTCAGCCCCGGCAGACGGCAAACCGCGCCAGCGCGCCGCATCCCGCCCGGAGTCCGTCCCACGGGGCGTCGAGCACGACCCAGGCTGCAGCGGCGGTCGGGAACTTCGACCGCATCGCGGCAACCGCATCGGGATCACCCCGGCCGCCGGTCACCCACTCCACGAAGTCCGGGCATCCCGGCGCGTGGCCGACGAGGGCTGCGCACCGCACGGCCGCGTCGAGGGTGCCGACCGCTTCGGCCAGGTCGGCGGTCTCGGCGAGGTAGACCGCGCCGTCGACCATCGGGTCGACGGCCAGGCCGGCGGCATCGGCGAGCAGATCCCAGGTCGCGCGGGTCCGGGCCGACGGCGAGACGATGGCGGCCTCCACGCTCAGCGGCTGCCGGGCCAACCACCGCCCGACGGCGGGCGCGTCACGGCGACCGCGGGAGCTGAGCGGCCGGTCGATGTCGGGCTCGCCGGTACCCCAATCGCTCTTCGCGTGACGGATGACGACGAGGTGGCGCTGCCGGTTCTCGGGCACGGCACCATCGTGGCGCCTCGCCGCACCGGATCCAAGCGGTGCGATCCAACTGAGCAGCGGACCGGCACCCAACCGAGCCGGCGCCGCCTCCGCGGCCCCAGCGGTGCGAGGATGCGGGGGTGGAGGCCATCGGTGATCGCTGGGTCCCGGGCAGACGGATCGGCGCGACGCCTCCAGCGGCTGCGCCGATCCGGGTCCGGGACGGCACCCGCGACGACTGGTTCCCCGGCATCGACCTGCGATCGGTCACCGATGCCGCGCTCGAAGCCGCGTCGGCGGCCGGCTGCGAGCACGCCGATGTGCGGGTCGCCACGACGGACCTCGCCACGGAGTCCGCGCGGGACGCCGTGGCATCGGGCCAGCGGTCCGCGCGGCGCCGCGGCATCGCGGTGCGAGTCCTGCACGGCGGCCGGTGGGGGTTCGCCGCTTCCGACCGCACGGGCGCGCACGCCGCAGCCGACCTCGCGCGCCGGGCCGTCGCCCTCGCACGCTCCAGCACCGCCCTCGGCGGGCAGCAGGTGGTGCTGGCGCCGGAGCCCGTCCACGTCGGCTGGTGGGCCTCCCCCGCGCAGATCGACCCGTTCGACGTGCCCGCCGACGAGCGGATGGCGGTGCTCATCGGCCGCAGCGAGGACCTGCTCGCCGATCGGCGCGTGAGCCACACCGAGGCCGACAGCATCGTGGTGCGGGAGCGGGTGCACTACGCCGATCTGGGCGGCACCTTCCTGCAGCAGCAGCGCATCCGGGTGCAGGCCGAATGGACCGCGGTGCACGTCGGCGATCATGCGATGGACAGCATGCGCACCCTGGCGCCGCCAACGGCGCGCGGCTGGGAGTACGTGGCGGGCTGCGTCGAGCCGGTCGGCCCGGCGCCGGGCTGGGACTGGGATGCCGAGCTGGCGGCCCTGCCCCAGCTGCTGGCGGAGAAGTCGTCCGCTCCCGGCGTCGATCCGGGCGAGTACACCCTGGTGCTGGATCCGACGCACCTGTGGCTCACCATCCACGAGTCCGTCGGCCATGCCACCGAGCTGGATCGCGCCCTCGGCTATGAGGCCAACTACGCCGGCACGACGTTCGCCACGCCCGATCAGCGCAACCGGCTGGCCTACGGCAGCCCGCTGATGCACATCACCGGCGACCGTCTCGTCCCTCACGGCCTGGCGACGACGGCCTTCGACGACGAGGGGGTCGCGTCCCAGGAGTGGGACATCATCGCCGGCGGCCGGCTCGTCGACTTCCAGCTCGACCGGGCCATGGCGGCCGAGTTCGGCCGGGATCGCAGCAACGGCTGCGCGTACGCCGACTCCTATGCGCACGTCCCCATCCAGCGAATGCCGAACGTGAGCCTGCAGCCGGACCCGGGGGGCGGCGTCCTGGACGACCTCATCGCCGAGGTCCCCGACGGGCTGCTCATCCTCGGCGACAACTCGTGGTCGATCGACATGCAGCGCTTGAACTTCCAGTTCACCGGCCAGAGGTGCTGGCGCATCCGCAACGGCAGGGTGACCGGCCAGGTGAAGGACGTCGCCTACCAGTCCAGCACGCCGGCGTTCTGGCACGCGCTCAACGCCCTGGGCGGCCCGGCGAGCACGATGCTCGGCGGCGCGATCAACTGCGGCAAAGGCCAGCCGGGGCAGACGGCCGCGGTGTCCCACGGCTGCCCGGCGGCGGTCTTCGGCGGTATCGCCGTGCTCAACACCGAGCAGGAAGCGGGGGCCGGATGAGACCCCACGAGATCGCCGAGCAGGTCGTGGCGGCCAGCCTCGCAGACGGCACCGTGGCCATCGTCACCGGCACCGCATCGGTGAACACGCGGTGGGCGCGCAACGCGCTGACGACCAACGGGCACAGCGATACGCTCGACGTCACCGCCATCACGGTCGATCGCAGCGGCAGCGGGGCCCGGGTGGCCTCGCTCACACTCCCGGCCGCCGGGCTCGATCCCGCGGCGCTCAGCGCCGCTGCGCTGGCCGCGGCCCGGCGCAGCGCACCGGCCTGGGACGCCCAACCCCTCGTGGCGCCGGGCTCGTCGTCACCCCGGCACTGGCAGGATCCTCCCGCACAGGTGCTCGGCTGAGGACCTCGCGGACACGTTGCACCAGTTGGGTGAGGAGTTCGCCTTCGACGCCGACCGCGGACGCGAGCACTTCGGCTACCTCGAGCTCACTCGCACCACCACCTGGCTGGCCAACTCGCGCGGTGTGGCGCTGCGCCACGACCAGTCGGCAGCGCGGCTGGAGCTGACCGTGAAGTCGCACCGGCGCAGCCGCTCGACGTGGCAGGGCTTCGCTGGAGCGGATCTGGCTGGGGCCGACGTCGCCGCGCTGGCGGGCCGAGCCCGCATCGAGCTCGCCTGGCAGTCCCGCCAGGCGACGACCCCTCCCGGCCGACAGACGGTCCTGCTGAGCCGCTCGGCCGTCGCCGATCTCATGCTCGACCTGCTCTTCGGCGCCGACGCACGGGCCGCCGCCGAAGGCCGCTCGGCATTCAGCCGCGGCGGGGGCGGTACCCGCGTGGGAGAGCTGCTCGCATCCCGACCGGTACGGCTGTTCAGCGACCCGGCGATGCCTCACCAGTCGGCTGCGCCCTTCCTGCACACCACCACGTCGCACGATGGCGCCAGCGTGTTCGACAACGGCCTGCCGCGCCGAGCCGTCGACTGGATCCGCGACGGGAGGTTGCGGGCGTTGGTGTCCTCGCGCGCCAGTGCAGAGCTCGCCGGCCTGCCGGTCGCGCTGGAACCGGACAACCTGGCGCTGGACGCCGCCGGCAGCGGGAACGTCGAGGAGCTCATCGCGCGCACCGAGACGGGCCTGCTCGTCACCTGCACCTGGTACAACCGCATGGTCGACCCCCATACCCACCTGCTGACGGGCCTGACGCGTGACGGCGTCTACGCCATACGCGGCGGCGAGATCATCGGGCGCGCCGGCAACTTCCGGTTCAACGAGTCGCCGGTGGGACTGCTCGGCCGCATCCGTGATGCTTCGGCCCCCGGCCCGGCGCTGGGAAGGGAGATGGCCGACTCCTTCACGCGCACCACGATGCCGGCGCTACTCGTCGAAGGATTCCACTGCTCGTCGGCCAGCGACGCCGTGTAGTGCCGATCCCCGAGGTAGGGGGCCATACTGGTGGTGGCGCGAGGAGGGCTATGGCACTGGGGAGCAGGGACCGCTCCGGCGGGCCGGCAGGAGAAGTCCACCGGGTGACGTCCGCCCAGGAGTCGCTCAGCCAGGAGCAGAGCCGACGCACGCGGCGCTACCTGATCTCCATGTCCATCCGCACCGCGTGCTTCATCGCGGTGATCTTCACGCGCGGTTGGCTGCAGTGGGCGTTCGTCGCAGGCGCAGTGGTGCTGCCCTACCTTGCCGTGATCGCAGCGAATGCCGGGCGGGAGAACGACCGGTTCGCAGGCGAGACCGTTGCGCCGATGTCGCGCCCGGAACTACCGAGCGCGCCGGTGCGGATCATCAGCCCAGACGGTTCGGAGCCCCGGGACTAACGCCGGTCGCGCCGACGGCGACAGTCCGCGCGGAGCCCCGCGGGGACCTCCGCCTACCAGCCGAAGAACACACCGCCCATGACGCCGGCGATGACCAGCACCAGGAAGACGATGATGATCCAGGAAAACACTCCCATGGGCTTCTGTTCCTCGGCCATGACCGCTCCTTGCTCGAAGATCAATTCCTGCTGACTGCACGGTATTGCCTTTGCCCGCGCGACGCTACCGATTGCGGCAGACAGCCGCCGCCCGCCTACATTGGGAGACGTGCTGGCCCTGCTTCGGACACGCCGCTGGCTGTCGTTCACCGCGGCGGCGGTGCTCGCCATCGTCGCCTTCGCGATCCTGAGCAACTGGCAATGGCTGCGCGCCCAGGAGGAGGAGGCCAAGACCGATGCGGTCGTGGCCGGGTCCGAAGCCGTGGCGGTCCCGCTGTCCGGGCTGGTGGCGGCTGGCAGCGGGCTGCCGCCGGGGGGCGAGTGGCGCCCGGTGACGGTCGAGGGATCGCTCGACTGCGACCGCGGCTGGCTGGTGCGCAACCGGCCGCTGGAGGCGACGAACGGCCTGTGGGCCGTCTGCCCGCTGCGGACGACCGACGGCGCCTGGATCTGGATCAACCGCGGGTGGCTGCCGGCACCGGGCCCGGCAATCCAGGAGGTGCCCATGCCCCCGGCGGCGGCCGGCGCTGTCACCGTGACGGGTCGGCTGCGCAGTACGGAGTCCGGCCCGCCGCTACCGCCGGCGGATCTGCCCGCGGGCCAGGTCACCCACCTCGACACCGATGTGCTGAGCACCATCTCCGGCCTCGACGCCCCGACCTACGAGCCGTACCTCGACGTCACGGGCATGAGCCCGACCGATCCGGCCGGGCTCACCGCGCTGCCGCTGCCCGGAGCCGACAGCGCCCAGAACTACTCCTACGCCGGCCAGTGGCTGCTCTTCGCCGGCATCGCCGTCGGCGGTTGGTTCTTCTTCCTGCGCCGAGAGGCCAAGGACGAGGCGCAACGGTCCGCAGCCGCCGGCGCGGACAGCGAGCCTCAACCGACGCGCTGAGCTCCCCCGCCCACGGGGTCGTGCCCGGCGAACTGCGTGGTGTAGAGGTCCGCATAGGCACCGCCGGCGGCCAGCAGATCTGAGTGGCTGCCACGCTCGACGATGCGTCCGCCGTCGATGACGAGGATCTCGTCGGCAGCCCGGATCGTGGACAGCCGGTGCGCGATCACCAGCGATGTGCGGCCCTGCAGCGCCGTGGCCAGCGCCCTCTGCACCGCCGCCTCGCTCTCGGAATCCAGGTGGGCCGTTGCCTCGTCCAGCACGACCACCTCCGGACTCTTCAGCAGCAGGCGGGCCAGTGCCAGGCGCTGCTTCTCACCTCCGGAGAGCCGGTATCCCCGCTCCCCCACCACCGTGTCCAGACCGTTGGGCAGCGCATCGACGACATGGCCGATCTGCGCATCCGCCAGGGCTGCCCGCATCTGCTCCTCGCTGGCTTGCGGATTGGCGTAGACCAGGTTCGCGCGGATCGTGTCGTGGAACATGTGCGCGTCCTGGCTGACGACCCCGACGACCTCGTGCAGCGACTGCTGCGTGACGTCCCGGACGTCGCGACCACCGACGTGGACGGCGCCGTCGGTGACGTCGTAGAGCCTGCTGACCAGTGCCGTGATCGTGGTCTTGCCCGCCCCCGAGGGACCGACCAGAGCCACCATGCGCCCGGGCTGGACCGCGAAGGAGATGCCCTGCAGCACCGGGGCGCCGCCGGACTCCACGTCGGCCCGCGCCACCGATTCGAGGCTCGCCAGCGATACCTGCTCGGCTGTGGGATAGGCGAAGCGCACGTCGCGGAACTCCACCGCGGAGGGACCCTTGGGCAGCGCAACGGCATCGGGGGCGTCGGTGATCAACGGCGGGAGGTCGAGGACCTCGAAGACCCGCTCGAAGCTCACCAGCGCCGTCATCACGTCGACGCGGACGTTGCTCAGCGCCGTCAGCGGCCCGTACAGCTGCGCAAGCAGTCCGACCAGGGCCAGCAACGTCCCCAGGGTGAGCGTCCCGGAGATCACCAGGTTGCCTCCCAGCCCGTAGGTGATCGCGGTGGCCAAGGCCGCCACGAGCGTCAGCGCGGTGAGGAAGTACCGGTTCGCCATAGCGATCTGCACGCCGATGTCACGGACCGAGGCAGCCTTCTCGGCGAACCCCCGGTGCTCCTCCTCGGGCCGTCCGAACAGCTTCACCAGCAGCGCGCCGGCGACGCCGAAGCGCTCGGTCATCTGGTTGCCGAGCTCGGCGTTGAGGACCATCTGCCGGCGGGTCAGCCCCTGCAGCCTGCGGCCCATCCAGCGGGCCGGCAGCAGGAACAGCGGCACCAGCGCCAGCGCCAGCAGGGTGATGAGCGGGGAGAGCACCACCATCGCGATCAGTCACGGCGACCACCGAGATCATGTTGCCGACGACCCCGGACAACGTGGAGGTGAACGCCTGCTGCGCGCCGATGACGTCGCTGTTGAGGCGGGACACCAGGGCACCGGTCTGTGCCCGGGTGAAGAACGCGACCGGCTGCTCCTGGACATGGTCGTAGACCTCGGTGCGCAGCCGGTAGATCAGACCCTCGCCGATGCGCGAAGAGAGGTAGCGCGACACCAGCCCGATGAGGGCGAGCAGGACCGCGAGGCCGGCGATGAGCAGCGCGGTCGCGGTCACGACACCGCGATCGGAGACGGCGATCCCGTCGTCCACGATGCGCTTGAACAGCAGCGGCTGGGCCACGGTGAGCAGCGAGGTGAAGACCAGGAGCACGAGGAAGACGATGACCTCTCGGCGCCACGGCCGCGCGTAGGCCACGATGCGGCCGACGGTCTGCCGGGACACGCGCCGCTTGGCCACCGAGGGGTCGCGTGCGTAGGAGCGCAGCGTGGTGAACGGGCCCGAGGGAAGACCGTGCATGCTCATGATGCCCTCCCGGCGTCGCTTGCCCGCACCAACGGGCCGCCGGACCCCGCGATTCCGGCGATCGCTGTGGGCGGAGGGCCCATCACTGCGCGAATGCGGCCAGCAGCACGCGCAACCGGCCCATCTGCGCCTCCCGCTCGGCGCTCTGCTGCTCGTCGTGGGTGCGCAGGGGCGCGCCCGCAAGCAGTTGCTTGGTCGCGCCCGCGGTCCCGGGGGCCAGCGAGGCCAGCGAGGCGACCAGCCCCTCGACGGCGCCTGGCAGTTCGGCCGGCGGCACCGCGGCGACCGCCAGCCCCGAGTCGACCGCCTCGGCAGCGCGCACCGGGCGGGCCGTGAGACAGATCTCCAGCGCACGCCGATATCCCACGGCGGCGACCAGCGGATGGGTGCCTGCGAGGTCGGGGACCAGGCCGTACGCGGACTCCTTCATGATGAGCTGGACGTCGTCGGCAACCACCATGAGATCGGTGGCCAGCGCCAGTTGGAACCCAGCACCCACGGCGTAGCCCTGCACCGCGCTGATCGTGATGGCCGGGATGCTGCGCCACCAGCGGAACGCCTGCTGGAAGCCGTCGATGATCGCGGCGCCCTGCTCGTCGCTGCCGGACACGATGTCGCCCAGCGACGGATACCCCTCGATGCCCTCCGGGGCGAACATCCGGCGGTCCATGCCGGCCGAGAACGATGCCCCGGCGCCGCTGAGGACGACCACCGCGATATCGTCCGGCATCGTCTGGCCGAGATGGGTCAGCGCCTCCCACATCGCCGGGGTTTGGGCGTTGCGCCGGTCCGGGTCGTCGAGGGTGACGTGCAGCACGGCGGCGTCGCGGGTGGCCGTGATGCGCCCGGCGGCCAGCAGCCGGGCGTCGAAGGGGTGATCTGCCATACCTCGACGCTAACGCAGGGACTCCCTCCCGCGGAACGGCGGAGGGTGCCTGGCACCGCCACCGGCCGGACGGATATCAGCGCTGCGGGCTAGCTCTTGCGCACCGTCGCGCCGCCGCGGCTGCGCAGCTTCACCCCGCTGTCGACGAGCATGCGGTGCACGAACCCGTAGGAACGGCCGGTCTGGCTGGCCAGCTCCCGGATGCTGGCGCCGGCCAGGTACTGCTTGCTCAGCCGGTCGCCGAGCTGCTCGCGCTCAGCCCCCGTGATGCGCTGGCCCTTCGCGATGTCCACCACTGCACCTCCACGCCCAACCGATCACCAGAACGGCACGGTGTCCATGGTCACGGCGCGCGATGCCTGATGCGCGCTGACGGCAGGGAAATCGCGGAACGGCTCAGGCCAGGGCGATGAGGTCGGCGTACTCATCGCTCCACAGGTCCTCGACGCCGTCGGGCAGGATCAGCACCCGCTCCGGGTGCAGCGCATGGACCGCCCCCTCGTCGTGCGTCACCAGGATCACCGCACCTGCGTAGCGGCGCAGAGCGGCCAGGATCTCCTCCCTGCTGGCGGGATCGAGGTTGTTCGTCGGTTCGTCGAGCAGCAGCACATTGGCGCCGGAGACCACCAGCGTCGCCAGCGACAGCCGCGTCTTCTCGCCGCCGGACAGCACGCGGGCCGGCTTGTCGGCATCGTCGCCGCTGAACAGGAAGGAACCGAGGATGCGTCGCGCCTCCACCTCGGGCAGGTCCGGCGCCGCCGACTGCATGTTCGCCAGCACGCTGCGGTCGGTATCCAGCGTCTCGTGCTCCTGGGCGTAGTAGCCCAGCCGCAGCCCGTGGCCGTGGTTCACCTGCCCGGTGTCCGGAACCTCGACGGCCGCCAGCAACCGCAGCAGCGTGGTCTTGCCGGCGCCGTTCAGCCCCAGGACGACGACCTTGGAGCCCTTGTCGATCGCGAGGTCGACGTCGGTGAAGACCTCCAGCGAGCCGTACGACTTCGACAGCGCCTGCGCCGTCAGCGGCGTCTTGCCGCACTTGGCCGGCTCCGGGAAGCGGATCTTGGCCACCCGGTCGGCCGCCCGCTCCGCCTCGACGCCGGCCATGAGCCGGTCGGCCCGCTTGAACATCGACTGCGCGGCCCGCGCCTTCGTGGCCTTCGCCCGCATCCGCTCGGCCTGGTCGCGCAGCGCATCGGCCTGCTTGGCCGCGTTGGCTCGCTCCCGATGGCGGCGCCGCTCGTCGGTCTCGCGCTGCAGCAGGTAGGCCTTCCATCCCATGTTGTAGACATCGAGTTCGGCCCGGTTGGCGTCGAGGTGGAAGACCCGGTTGACGACCTGGTCCAGCAGCGCCGCGTCGTGGCTGATGACGATGAGCCCGCCGGCGTAGGACTTCAGGTAGTCGCGCAGCCAAGCCACGGAGTCGGCGTCGAGGTGGTTCGTGGGCTCGTCCAGCAGGAGAGTCGTGGCATCGGAGAACAGGATCCGCGCCAATTCGACGCGGCGGCGCTGCCCGCCGGACAGCGTCCGCAGCGGCTGCCCCAGCACGCGCTCGGGCAGCCCGAGGCTGGCGGCGATCGTGGCCGCCTGCGACGTCGCGGCATAGCCGTCGCGGGCCAGGAACTCGGTCTCGGCGTTCTGATAGCGGCGCATCGCCTTGTCACGTGTGGCACCGTCGGCCGACGCCATCCGTTCGGCCGATGTTGCGAGCCGACGATTGATCTCCACCAGATCGCGCGCGCTGAGGATGCGATCGCGGGCCAGCACGTCAAGATCCCCGGTCCGGGGGTCCTGCGGCAGGTAGCCGATCTCGCCGCCGCGCGTGACGGTGCCGGCGGCGGGCTGGCCCTCCCCCGCCAGGATGCGGGTGAGCGTCGTCTTGCCCGCGCCGTTGCGGCCCACCAAGCCGACGCGATCACCCGGACCGACGCGGAAGCTGGCGTCCTGGAGCAGCAATCTGGCCCCGACCCTGAGTTCCACCTGCTGCGCTGTCACCACGTGGTCAAGGATGCCCTCGCAGCGTCACGATCGCGAAACCCGTGACCGATCGGACGACGTCCTTCGACGGCAGGGCCGCCGCGCGTTCCGCACTGGGCCGGGTGAGCGTCACTTGCCGCGGACGAAGACGAGGGCAGCGCTGTCGTCGCTGCCCGCACCGCTGCGGTAGGCGGTCATCGAGATCTGACCCCGGTTGTTGATGTCCACGTTGCCGACGGACCAGCCCGCAGCGCCGTAGGGACCGAGGTCGAGCTCGGTCACCATGCCGGACCGCCGATCCCACACCACCGGGGTGGTGGGCGCCTCGCCAGGTGAGTACCGCAGACCCACGACCTGCCCCACGTCGTTCATCGCCTGGGGGTAGACGTCCGTGCCGATGTCGGTCGCGACATCGCGCACCGGATCCCAGAAGAACGCCTGGCGCGTCGACGCGAAGCGATCCGCAGACCACTGCCCGGCCACCTGACCACGTCGATTGACCAGTTGCGCGTCCGAGTAGGCGCCGGGCGTGGCGATCGCCCGGCTCTCCAGGTGCCGGTTCCACACCGTCGCCACACCGCCGAGTTGACCGGCTATCTGGCCCCGGTCGTTGATGTCGTTGGCTGCTGCGTTGTCGATCGTCCGGCGGATCCCGCTCCGGCCGTCCCAGATGATGGCTTCCTCCGGCACGATGAAGGCATCCGTGTCGGTGCCGACGATCTGTGCCCGCCTGTTCATCGCGCCGAGCAGGTCGAACTCGTCAACGAAGCCCAACTCCGCCGTCGATCCGGTCCTCGTGTCCCACAGCACCAGGTCCGTCGGTATCCCGCCAGGGCCGGGGACGGTGCTGTCCGAGACCAGGATGGCTGCTTCTCCACGGTCGTTGACGAACTCCGCGGTGGAGTAGGCCCACGAACCCTGCACCTGGGGTGCACCGCCGTCGGGCCGCCAGGCGAACGCGCTCGGCGCTTCGGCGCCGGAGAGGTTCCCGACGACCAGGCCCTTCTCGTTGATCGCGGTGCTCCGGAAGGATCCCGCGTACGACCCGGTGTCGGTGCGGGTGCCGCGCACCACATCCCACACGACCGCTTGTGCGATGCCCCCGCTGATGGAGGTGCCGGCTACCTGCCCCTTGTCATTGATATCGACCGCTGCACTGGACGCCCCACCCGGGTCCAGGACCACCAGCTCGTAGTCCCGCTCCCATGGCGGTGACCCAGCCGCAGCATTCGGCGCCAGCACTCCCGCTGCCGACACTGCGGCTGCTGCTGCCAGCGCCGCCGCTCGCTTCCGCACCACCACGGGCTCGCTCCCCTCAGTCCACCGAACGCCGCAACGCTAGCAGGCCCTACGCGCGTTCCGGTCGTGCCGAAGGTCCCGACGCCGGTCAGGACCGGCCTCCAGGTTCGGCCTCGGGGCCGGTCGGTGTCGCTCGCCGCCCGGCCCGGGCGCGATGGACCGTCCCGCCGCGTTCAGACGTTGAAGCCGAGGGCGCGCAGCATCTCGCGGCCCTCCTCCGTGATCTTGTCCGGGCCCCACGGCGGCATCCACACCCAATTGATGACGAAGCCATCCACCGCGCCGTCCAGCGCGGCACGGGTCTGGTCCTCGATCACGTCGGTCAGCGGGCAGGCCGCCGATGTCAGGGTCATGTCCAGTACCGCGCTGCTGCCGTCGTCGACGTGCACGCCGTAGACCAGGCCCAGGTCGACCACGTTGATCCCCAGCTCGGGGTCGACGACGTCGCGCAGTCGCTCCAGCACGTCCGCCGCGCCGGGGCCGCTGATCGGGATGCCGTCCTCGGACAGCGTCTCGGTCTCTGCCGTATCCCTCATGCTCCGCTTCCTTCCCCTTTGACCGGTGCCGCCAGCGATTGCGCGATCGCGTCCTGCAGCGCCATCCACCCCAGCAGCGCGCACTTCACCCGCGCCGGGTACTGGGCGACCCCGGCGAACGCCACCGCATCGCCGAGCAGTTCCTCGTCGGGCTCCACGCTGCCACGGCCGTGCAGGAGCTCGAGGAACGCGTCGTGCTGCCGCTGCAGCGCACTGAGCGGCTCCTGCGTGGCCAACTCGGCCAGCACGCTCACGCTCGCCTGCGAGATGGAGCAGCCGGATCCGTCGTAGCTGATGTCCCGCAGCACCGGGTCCGGGCCGTCCCCCAGGGCCACCCGCAGCGTGATCTCGTCGCCGCAGGTGGGGTTGACGTGGTGCACCTGCGCCGAGAAGGGCTCGCGCAGACCTTTCCCGTGCGGGCGTCGGTAATGGTCCAGGATGATTTCCTGGTACATCGACTCCAGGTCCACGTCTACCCCCCGACCCGGAAGAAGCGCTGCACGCGTTCGATGCCCGCGATGAGCGCATCGATGTCGTCGGTGTCGTTGTAGACGGCGAAGGACGCACGAGTCGTTGCGGCCACGCCGAAGCGCCGGCAGGTAGGCCAGGCGCAATGGTGGCCGACCCGTACCGCGATGCCCTCGTCGTCGAGGATCTGCCCGACGTCGTGCGGGTGCAGCCCCGCCACCTCGAAGGAGATGGCGGCGCCGCGGTCCACCGTGTCCGCCGGTCCGATGATGCGCACGCCCGGCACCCGCTGCAGGGCGCGCAGCGCGTACTCGGTGAGCCGCTCCTCGTGGGCCTGCACGGCGTCCATGCCGATCGCACTGAGGTAGCGCACGGCGGCCGCGGTGCCGACCGCCTGCGCGGTCATCGGCACTCCCGCCTCGAAGCGCTGCGGGGGCGGCGCGAACGTGCTCCCCTCCATCCGCACCATCTCGATCATGGAACCACCGGTCAGGAAGGGGGGCATCGCCGCGAGCAGTCCCGGACGCGCCCAGAGAAAGCCGATCCCCGTCGGTCCCAGCATCTTGTGCCCGCTCCAGGCCACGAAATCGACATCGAGCGCGGGCAGCGACATCGGCAGGTGCGGGACGCTCTGACAGGCGTCCAGCAGCACGAAGGCGCCCACCTGGCGGGCCCGGGCGACCAGCGGCGCGGGGTCGTTGATCGTGCCGAGGATGTTCGATTGGTGGACGAAGGCGAGGATGCGCGTGCGCTCGGTGATGATGTCGTCTGCGAGGTCAAGCCGGCCGTCGTCGGTGATGCCGAACCAGCGCAGCACCGCTCCGGTCTTCTCGCACAACTCCTGCCAGGGCACCAGGTTGGCGTGGTGCTCCATCTCGGTGACGACGATCTCGTCGCCCTCGCGCAGTACGAACGCCTCTGCGCCGGCCGGCAGATCGGCACCGCGGGCGGCCTTGAGAGTGGCGTTGAGGAAGGTGTAGGCGACGAGGTTGATCGACTCGGTCGCGTTGCGCGTGAAGACCAGGTCCTGCGATGCCGCCCCCACGAAACCGGCGATCGTGGCCCGGGCATCCTCGAATGCTGCCGTGGCCTCCTCCGCCAGCTGGTGGGCGCCGCGATGCACGGCCGCGTTCGAGGTCTCGTAGAAGTCCCGCTCCGCATCGAGCACTGCCACGGGCTTCTGCGACGTGGCGGCCGAGTCCAGGTACACCAACCGCTTCCCTGCGCGGACCTCTCGCTTCAGGATCGGAAAGTCGGCCCGGACGGCCGCCACGTCCAGCGTCATGCCGTGGCCCCCGCGGCGGAGTACTTCTCGTAGCCGGACTCCTCCAGCTCCTCGGCGAGCTCCGCGCCGCCCTGGGCGACGATCCGACCGCCGGCGAACACATGCACGAAGTCGGGCTTCACGTAGCGCAGGATCCGGGTGTAGTGCGTGATGAGCAGCACGCCGGTCTCCCCGGTGGCCCGCACGCGGTTGATCCCCTCGGAGACGACCTTGAGCGCGTCGACGTCCAGGCCGGAATCGGTCTCGTCGAGGATCGCGACCTTCGGCTGGAGCAGCTCCAGCTGCAGGATCTCGTGGCGCTTCTTCTCACCGCCGGAGAAGCCCTCGTTGATGTTGCGCTGGGCGAAGGCCGGGTCGATCGCCAGGCCCTCCATGGCACCGCGCATCTCCTTCAGCCAGAGCCGCAGCTTCGGCGCCTCGCCGCGGATCGCCGTGACCGACGTGCGCAGGAAGTTGGAGACCGAGACGCCGGGCACCTCGACCGGGTACTGCATCGCCAGGAACAACCCGGCGCGTGCCCGCTCATCGACGCTCATCTCGAGCACATCCTCGCCGTCGAGCGTGATCGTGCCCGCGGTGATCGTGTACTTCGGATGGCCGGCCACGGCATAGGCCAGCGTGGACTTGCCGGAGCCGTTCGGCCCCATCAGGGCATGGGTCTCGCCGGAGCGGACGGCGAGGTCGACCCCGCGCAGGATCTCGCGCTCCTCGCCGTCGGCCTCGACGGTGACGTGCAGATCCCGGATCTCCAGGACGCTCATCTGCTGTTCTCCTTCTGGTCGGTCAGGCGACCGACACCGCGACGGTGTCGTTGCCCTCGGCATCGGTGATGATCTCGGTGGCGTAGGTGGCGATCGGCTCCCAGGCCGGTGGGCCGGACGGCTCGCCGGTCCGCAGGTCGAATCTGCTGCCGTGCAGCCAGCACTCGATGGATCCGTCCACGACATCGCCGGTGGACAGGGAGACCTCGGCGTGGCTGCAGACATCGGACAAGGCGTAGACCTGCTCGCCCTGGCGGACCAGCACGATGTCCTCCCCCGCCACCTGGACCACGCGGGGCTTGGCCTCGGCGAGGTCGGCGAGTCGGCAGACCGGCTGCATCGTCACTCCTCCGTCTCGGCCGGCGCGAAGATCTCCGCGTACTGCTCCATCACGGCAGCGTCCTCACCGGCGTTCAGGGTGGCGAGCTCGGCGTCGATGGCATGCAGGACCTCGTCGCGGACCTGCTCGGAGCCGATGCGGCGCACGACGTCGGCGAAGAAGCCGCGCACGACCAGTCGACGGGCAACCGGGGCCGGGATTCCGCGCGCCTGGAGGTAGAACAGTTGGTCGTCGTCGAACCTGCCCGTGGCCGAGGCATGGCCGGCCCCGACAACGTCGCCGGTCTCGATTTCGAGGTTCGGCACCGAGTCGGCGCGCGCCCCACCGGTGAGCAGCAGGTTGCGGTTGAGCTCGTAGGTGTCGGTCCCCACGGCCTCGGGCCGGATGATGACATCGCCGATCCACACCGCGTGCGCCCCGTTGCCGGCCAGCGCGCCCTTGTAGGCCACGTTGCTGCGGCAGTGCGGCGCGGCATGGTCCACCAGGATGCGGTGCTCGATGTGCTGGCCGGATTCGGCGAGGTAGGCACCGATGAGGTCGACGTCGCCCCCCGGTCCGGCGTAGTCGACCGTCTGCACCAGGCGGACCGCGCTGCCGTTGAGCGTCGCGACGATGCCGCGGAAGACCGAGTCCCGACCCACCTTGGCTGCCAGGTGGCCGCCGTGCACGCTGTCGTCGGCCCAGTTCTGCACCGAGACGAAATCGACATGCGCGCCGTCGCCGGTCACCACCGAGACATGCGCCCCGTATTGGGCGCTGCCGGTGTGCTCCATGACGATCGTGGCGCGCGCGTTGGCGCCGACCTCGATGAGGACGCTGCCCCAGGCGACGTGCGCCGCGTCCGTGCCGTGCAGCCGCAGCACGGCCGGATCGGCGAGATCCGCGCCCGCTGGCACGCTCACCAGCACCGTCTCACCGGCATGCTTGGCCGCCAGCACCGCAATGCGGTCCACCGGTGCGCTGGCCGCTCGGGCCTCCGCCTGCGCCGGCGTCAGCGACGACACGGTGACGCCCGCCGGCAGGTCGGTGGACCACTCCAGAGCGCCGGTGGCCGCAGCGTCGTCCAGCAGCGCCTTGAAGCGCGCCTTCGGCGTGAAGCGCCAGGCCTCCTCGCGGCCGGTGGGGACCGCGAAGTCGGCGACGTCGAACGATCGTTTCGTGACCAGATGCTGCGTGGCCACCGGGTTGTCGGATACCCCCATGTCAGCCGACCGCTCCTTCCATCTGCAGTTCGATGAGCCGGTTGAGCTCCAGTGCGTACTCCATCGGCAGTTCGCGCGCGATCGGCTCAATGAAGCCGCGCACGATCATCGCCATCGCCTCGTCCTCGGGCACCCCGCGGCTCATGAGGTAGAACAGCTGGTCCTCGCTGACCTTGCTCACCGTGGCCTCGTGCCCCATCGAGACGTCGTCCTCGCGGACGTCGACATAGGGGTAGGTGTCGGAGCGCGACACGTCGTCCACGAGCAGGGCGTCGCAGCGGACCGTGCTGGCCGAGTGGTGCGCGCCCTTCTGGATCTGCACCAGCCCGCGGTAGGAGGACCGCCCGCCGCCGCGCGCGACCGACTTGCTGACGATGGAGCTGGAGGTGTGCGGGGCGGCGTGCACCATCTTGGAACCGGCGTCCTGGTGCTGGTCCGGCCCGGCGAACGCCACCGACAGCGTCTCGCCCTTGGCGTGCGGACCCATCAGCCACACTGCCGGGTACTTCATCGTCACCTTGGAGCCGAGATTGCCGTCGATCCACTCCATCGTCGCGCCCTCGTGGGCGAAGGCCCGCTTGGTCACGAGGTTGTAGACGTTGGTGGACCAGTTCTGGATGGTCGTGTACCGGCAGCGGGCACCCTTCTTCACCACGATCTCGACCACCGCCGAGTGCAGCGAGTCGGTGGAGTAGATCGGCGCGGTGCACCCCTCGACGTAGTGCACGTAGGCGTCCTCGTCGACGAGGATCAGGGTTCGCTCGAACTGGCCCATGTTCTCGGTGTTGATGCGGAAGTAGGCCTGGAGCGGGATCTCGACGTGCACGCCCTTGGGCACGTAGATGAACGAGCCGCCGGACCAGACGGCCGTGTTCAGGGCGGCGAACTTGTTATCCCCTGCCGGGATCACCGAGGCGAAGTACTCCTTGAAGAGGTCCTCGTGCTCCCGCAGGCCGGTATCGGTGTCGAGGAAGATGACGCCCTGCTCCTCGAGGTCCTCGCGAATCTTGTGGTAGACGACCTCGGACTCGTACTGCGCGGCGACTCCGGCGACGAGCCGCTGCTTCTCGGCCTCCGGGATGCCCAGCCTGTCGTAGGTGTTCTTGATGTCCTCCGGCAGATCCTCCCAGGAGGCAGCCTGCTTCTCGGTGGAGCGGACGAAGTACTTGATCGTGTCGAAGTTGATGCCGGACAGGTCTGCGCCCCACGTGGGCATGGGCTGCTTCTGGAACAGGCGCAGGCCCTTCAGCCGCATCTGCAGCATCCACTCCGGCTCGTTCTTCAGCGCGCTGATCTCGCGCACCACGGCTTCCGAGAGGCCGCGCTTGGCCAAGGCGCCCGCCACATCCTTGTCGTGCCAGCCGTACTCGTAGTTGCCGAGGCCCTCGAGTTGATCGGTCGATGAACTCATCGCGCTGCCTTTCCTGTGGTGGGGCGTTGCCGATTGCGGTCGGGAGCGACGGCGGTGGTGCAGACCCCGTCGCCGTGGGCGATCGTCGCCAGGCGAATCACATGGCGACCCAGGACGCGGCCGATGGCTTCGGTCTCCGCCTCGCACAGCTGCGGGAATTCCGCAGCGACGTGGCCGACCGGGCAGTGATGCTGGCACAGCTGGCTCGGCTCGCCCGCAGCGCCCTCGGTGACGCTGGCGGCGAACCCGTCGACGGTCATGCGCTCGGCGAGGCCGCGCAGATCCTCGGCACCGGCGTAGCGCTGCTGCATGCCCCGGGCGCGGTGCTGGGCGAACTGCTCGATCTGGTCCGCTCCGCCCTGCTCGGCCATGAAGCGCAGCGCTTCGCCGGCGAGGTCGTCATAGGACTGCTCGAAGACGTCTCGGCCGGCTTCGGTCACGAAATACACCCGCGCGGGCCTGCCGCGGGTACGAGCGGGGCGCGGACCGAAGGGCGGATGCTCGCCGGCGTCGATGAGTCCGTCGTGCACCAGCTGGTCGAGGTGGCGGCGCACCGCCTGGGCGGAAAGGCCCAGTTTGTCGGCCAGCGCCGGCGCCGTGGCCGGGCCGTCCTGCAGCAGGACGCGCGCGACCCGGGCAGCACCATCGGTGATACCCATTCGCTGCGACCCCACGATTTGCACAACATCATTGTTGCGGAAATACGCCCTGGCGCAACACCCAGACGTGTGACGTCGGCGACGCCTGGCACCAGATGGCGCTGGACACCGCGATCACGGCGTCCGCGGGCGGGTCGAGCAGCGTGGATACCTTGGGTGTTGCCGGCGGCGGGCGCGCCTCGCTCGGGCGCAGTTCGGAACGGGTCCAGGTGCCGTTTGGGTGCGTCGGCAGCGGCGTTCCGAGGGGGTCGTCAGCCGCCAGCGCCCTCGGCGCGCAGCGCGTCCAGGAGCACCTGCCCGGACATGCCCGTCGACACCGTCACATGCACGTGGTCCATGTGGTTCGACGTCCAGTCGCCGCGGTCGGCCATGGCGCGCCACTCCTCGACCGGGGCGACCGGATCCCGGCCGTTGAACCAGATCCGCTGCTCCCAGATCAGGTACATGATCCCGTAGCGGTCGGCGTTGGCCATCAGGTGCTCGGCGATCTCGTCGCCGAGGTCCGCGCCGGCCCGGCTCCGGCCCGCATCGGGAACCATCACGTCGATGGCACGACCCGTCGGATGGTCCGGATACGTGCCGCCCGCCCGGTAGCCGCCCACGGTGGCGATCTCCGGCCACCGCTGCCCGACAACGCGCATGAGCACCACAGCGTCCCGAGTCAGCAGGCCCTCGCTCCATGGACTGCGATCGCACAGCGGGTGGTCCTTGCCCTCGCACATCGTGGCGATGGCCCGGGCTCCGTCAGCCTCGGCGATGCCGCCGGCAGCGAGCGCCCGCTCGATGGCCAGCGACTGCTCCTCGAGGACCGCCGCGCGGCGCTGTGCGGCCAGCACCCCGGTGCGTGCCGAGGCGGCGCGCTCCCGTGCTGCCTCCAGGCTCGCCGCCAGCGCGGCCGCCTCGAAGACGGTGCGGTCCCAGGCGCCGTCGGCATGCTCGGCGAGACGCTGCGACACCGATGCCCGCCGCAACGCATCGCCGGGGTTCTCCGACTCCAGGAAGGCCTCGATCAGTGCCCACTCGGTGGGCCCCGCTGCATAGGCCTGGCGTGCGAGATTGCCCAGCTTGCGGCGGGCGGACTGCTCCTCCGAGGTGGCTGTGCGCTCGGCCTCGGCGAGGTCCTCGACAGCGGCCCTCGCCTGGGCCAGCTCCGCGTTGGCCGCCTGGGCTGCGGCGCGCGCAGTGTCGCGCTCGGCCCGGACACGGGCGAGTTCACCTGCGGCGAAGCGCGAAACCCGGGATCGCTCCGCGGCGAGCAGCGCTGCCGCTTCGAGCGCTGCTTGCTCCTCGGGGTCGAGCAGACCGGGAGGAGCGGTCTCCGGGGCCGCGCCGCCTGCCCCCGGGGCATCGGCGCCTTGCTCGTCGGGGGACGCAGCGTCGGCGACGGCGGTCACCGCCTGCTGGTCTCCCGTTCCCCCGCCGTCGGGCTGCGGCTCCCCGGCGGCAGCCGCCGGGGCTGCCAGCGATCCCGCAAGCAGCAGGGCGATCCCGCCCGCAGCAGCCTGGCGCAACGCCGTTGAACGCACCTGCAACCCCCCGATCACCGCACGTGTGACTCCATTGTGCCCCCACCGCGGAGGTCGGCGGCCCTCGGCCCACGACCTAGACTTGAGTGCATGAGCGATGCCGTCGTCGTCGCCGAGTCGATCGGCAAGCAGTACGGGCACGTCACGGCGGTGGCGGAGGTGTCCCTGGCGATCCCTGCCGGCCGCATCACGGCTGTCCTGGGCCCGAACGGCGCCGGGAAGACCACGACGCTGGAGATCTGCGAAGGCTTCCGGCGGCCAGATCGTGGCCGCGTGGCGGTCTTCGGCGCCGACCCGGCACGATTCGGTCCGGGCCAGCGGGCGCGGGTGGGCATCATGCTGCAGTCCGGCGGCGTGTGGTCGATGGCGCGACCCGCCGAGACGATCCGCCACGTGGCGTCCTTCTACGCCAGCCCCCGCGACCCCGATGCGCTGCTGGCACAGCTCTCGCTGGAGCGTGCGGCGCGCACGCCATACCGCCGGCTGTCCGGCGGCGAGCAGCAGCGCGTGAAGCTCGCCTGCGCCCTGGTGGGACGGCCCGACCTGCTCTTCCTCGACGAGCCGACCGCCGGGCTGGACCCGCACGCCCGCCGCGCGGTGTGGGACCTGATCACGGCCGAGCGGGATCGCGGAGCGGCCGTCGTGCTGAGCACGCACCTGATGGACGAGGCCGAGCGGCTCGCCGACCGGATCGTCATCGTGCATCGCGGACGAGTCGTCGGCGAAGGCACTCCAGGGCAGCTGACGGCCGACGGGCACGCCGATCAGGTCATCCTGGCGCCCGGCACGCGGGTGGACACCGCGGACCTGCTGACCGCTCTGCCGCCCGGGGCCACGATCGCGGAGCTGCACCCGGGCCGGTACGCGGTGCAGGCCGCCGTGTCGCCGCTCGTGCTGGCAGCCGTGAGCGCCTGGTGCGCCGACAACGGCATCCCGCAGCACGCCATTAGCATCCAGCGGCAGTCCCTGGAGGACGTCTTCCTCGCACTGACCGGGGGGTCCGTGTGAGCGCGACAACGACCTCACCGGCGATCCCCGGGCGCGCCCAGACGATCGGTCGCCAGGCGCTGTTCGATCTGCGGCTGCTGCTCCGCAACGGCGAGCAGATCCTGCTCACCATCCTCATCCCCGTCGTGCTGCTCGTGGGCCTGGGCCGGACCTCGCTGGTCTCGATCGGCGACACCGAGGCGCCCCGGATCGATGTCGTCGTGCCCGGCATCATCGCGTTGGCCGTGATGTCGACGGCCTTCACCGCCCTGGCAATCGCTACCGGGTTCGACCGTCGCTCGGGGGTGCTGAAGTTCCTCGGCGCCACGCCGCTGCAGCGTTCGGGGCTGGTGTGGTCGCGCGTCCTGGCGGTGCTGGCGATGATCGCGGTGCAACTGGTGGTACTGCTGCCGATCGCGTTGGCCCTCGGATGGGATCCCGCGGGGTCGCTCCTGGCGGCTCTGCTCCTCATCTGTGCCGGCGGTGTCGCTTTCGGCACGCTCGGCGTCGCCCTGGCCGGCGTGCTGCGCGCGGAGGCAACGCTCGCGGCCGCCAACGGCATCTATCTCCTGCTTCTCCTCGGAGGCGGGGTCGTCATCCCGCTCTCCGTGCTGCCGGACCCGGTCGCTGCCGTCGCCTCGGTGCTGCCCTCGGGCGCCCTGGGCGAGGGGCTGCGGATCGTCCTGCTCGACGGCGGGATGCCCTGGCCCCAGCTGGCCGTGCTCGTGGTCTGGGCAGCCGTTGGCGGAGCAGTGGCGTCGCGAACCTTCCGGTGGGAGTAGCACCTCGCTCGACGAGCGGCTGCGATGCACGCACAGTGATCGGGCTGCCACTGCATCCAGAACGACGGTTGCCGGGGAATCCTTGGTGTGAGCACAACAACAGCCCTGCGGGCGGCGCCGGCGATGCCCTGGAGTGGCGTGCCACCGCTTCCACCGCCACGCTTATCTGGGGACGGATCGCACGAGGGGGGCAGGATGGCGCCGTGGCAGCGCACAGCGGGATCACTTGACGAGCCCGCGACGCAGCTCGATCCGCAGATCGCCGAGCTGCAGCAGAAGTTCGCCGACGGCGACGAGCAGGCCCTAGCCGAGGCCTACGGTCGCTGGGCACGGCTGGTACGCACTGTGGCGCTGCGATCCCTGGGCGGCGATGCCGACGCGGCCGACGACGTCACGCAGGCCGTCTTCGTCTCCGCCTGGCGATCCCGCCACACCTATCGCCCCGAGCAGGGGACGTTGTCCGGCTGGCTCCTGGCCATCACCAGGCGCAGGGTGGCCGACCGTTTCGCCGCTCGCGCCAGGGAGCAGCACCTCGCCGATCAGGCCGCGCGGCTGGCCGAGGTGGGCCCGGTCGACTCTCCGGTGGATGCGGTCACCGACCGAGTGCTCATCGCCGACGAGATCGCTCAGCTCGACCAGCCTCAGCGCAGGATCATCGAGCTGGCGTTCTACCAGGATCTGACGCACGCGCAGATCGCGAGCCTGACCGGGATTCCGCTGGGCACGGTGAAGAGCCATATCCGGCGCACTCTTGCCCGTCTGCGGCAACGATTGGAGGTGGATCATGCTGCACTGTGACGCCGACACGCTGGCGCTGGTCTCGCTGGGCGAGCCCGCGGCCGACGATGAGCGGCGGCACCTCGCCTCGTGCGTGCGCTGCCAGTCCGAACTGGACCAGAACAAGGCGGTCGTGGCATCCGGTCGCAGCGTGGTGGCCGAGGACGCGCCCACCGAGCCGCCGCCTCAGGTGTGGCAGGCGATCTCCAGCGAGCTGGGGCTGCGCCCGGACCTCGTCCCTTTCGTGCCGGAGCCCGGTGACCGCTCGGAACGTGCCGAGGTCATCGCGCTCGCAGAGTATCGGCAGCGTCGGCGGGCCGAGCGTCGACGCACCACCTGGGTTGGGGTGGCTGCGTCCGCCGTCGGCATCGCCCTGGGAGGTGTCGCCATGACGGCGATCACCGCCGAGGATCCCGGCACCGTCATCGCCGAGTCCCGGCTCTCGGTCGTCCCGATCGACGCAGGCGGCTCGCCGTCGGCGCCGGACGACGTCAGCGGCACGGCCGCATCGTGGATACCGACGGGCAGGACTACGCGCTGGTGGACGCTCGAGGGCTTCCCGACGGGGATGGCTACTACGAGGTCTGGCTCATCAAGTCCGACCTGTCCGGCATGATCTCGCTGGGAGCGCTGACGGCCGGATCGCAAGGGCGGTTCACGATCCCGGCGGGCACCGACCTCAGCGTGTACACCATCGTCGATGTCTCGGTCGAGCCCCTCGACGGCGACCCCGCGCACTCCAAGGAGAGCCTGCTGCGCGGCACGCTCGACGCCTGAGGCCGGCCCGGAGGCACCGCCTGCCGGGGAGCCCGCGGTAGAGTCCTGTTTCGGACATACCGGACAGTCGATCGGGGACGCCGAATGGCATTGCACGGGGACGACCACAACGGCGGAACCGGCTGGGGCGAGACGGCAGTCGTGGTGCCGTCCCGCCGTCACCGGGTCTGGGCCCACCCGCTGAGCCGCTTCGCAGTGGCGTCGATCGTGGTCGCGACCACGGGGGCGCTGCTGATCACGGCGTCCTCCGCGCACCGCGTCGCGGCGATCGGCGCGCCGGAGGCGCAGTCGCGGAGCGCGGCATCCGCTGGAGTCGATGCCGCATCTGGCGGCAGCGACGGCGCGGACCTCGCCCCAACGGCGGCAGAGAGCGCGGCGGCCGCCGATGCCGATGCGGTCCCGGTGACCGCAGTCGCCGGGACGGCAACGTCGGGAAGCTCGGCGTCGAGCCGGCCCACGCGTCGCAGCACCCCCTCCCCTGCAGCCAGGTGCGCCGGGCGTCGCGAGCCCGGCTCCCGCGCCGATCGCGGGCCCACCGGAGCGAGCGTCGGGGCCCAGGACGGCAGCACCGGCTCCGACTGCCGCGGCCGCCGCGCAGCCACGCCCCGCACCGCCCACGGCGGCCGAGGTGGCAGCCATGCTGCCGATCCTGCCCCTGGCTACCGCGAATCCGCCGGTCCCATCCGCCGGGGACGCAGGGCAACCGACTCGGCCCGCCCCGGCACCGGCGCCTTCGGCCGGGACGGTCTCTGCGCCGCAACCCACGAATCCGCCGCCGCCCTCCCCGCCGGTCCCGCCGCCGGCAGAGGCAACCGGTCCGACCGCGGGCGCCGACCAGGACGCTGCCAAACCGACCAAGCAGGACAAGAAGCCTGAGCGCGACCATCGTGATCGACGGGATCGACGCGACCGGGACGCCTGACGGCGCGCGGCACCTGGGCCGACTGGGTCAGGTGCCGGGTCACGGCGGCCCGGGTCGGCGCTACGACCGCTGGACGCGCCGGCGGCGCGCCTGCTGACCGGCCGGCGGATACCGTCGGCCCATGAGCGACGCGCATGGCACGAGCCAGCCCTCGGCCGAAGAGCGCAGCAGTCGCGGACGTCGCCAGGCCATCGCCGCCCTCGTCGCTTCAGCCCTGGTGGCCGCGGGACTCACGGCCGTGATGATGACCGACTCGCAGCTGCTTGCCGGATTCGACGAGTCGGTGTCGGACTTCACCCGAGGCTGGGCCGACGACTGGGACTGGCCGGTGGTGGTGAGCCACGAGATCGACCAGAAGACCGGCGTGATCTGGTCATCGTTCGTCGCCGGCATCTTCGCGCTGTTCCTGCTCGCCCGACGGCGGTGGGCGGCCACCGCCTATCTGCTGCTGTCCACGATCCTGGGCGGCATCATCGGATTGGTGTCCAAGGAGGTCGTCTCTCGGCAGCGCCCGCCGGGCGCTGAGCGGTACGAGGAAGACCTGACCGACTCCTTCCCCTCCGGCCACACGATGGTCGGCATCTACCTGTACCTGGCGACCGGACTGCTCCTGCTGCGGATGGGCCAGGCGAACGACCGCCGCTGGATGACCGGGCTGGGCTGGGGCCTGATCATCTTCGGCCCGCTGCTGGGCTTGACCCGCGTGATCGCCGGAGCGCATTGGGCCACCGACGTCATCGGAGGATGGGCCTTCGGTTCGGCCGTCGTCCTCGTGTGCGCTCTGCTCTTCTGGGGTCCCCTGGAGCGAAGCTGGGTCACCTACCGCGCGCGCGACGCGGGCGTGCCGCGCCCCGGGACGCCGCAGTGACTGGGGCGGCTACCGTGGCAAGCATGGACGTGCAGACCGTGTCGGCCAACGGCATCGACATCGCCTACGAGACCTTCGGGGAGCAGGGGAACCCTGCCATCGTGCTGATCATGGGACTCGGCACGCAGATGATCGGCTGGCCGGATCCGCTGTGCGAGGCCTTGGCCGCCAGCGGGCACTTCGTGGTGCGGTTCGACAACCGCGATGTCGGGGAGTCGACGCACTTGTCGGAGGTCATTGCCCCGAGCTTGATCGACGTGCTCCTGCGACGGACGAAGCCTCCGTACACGGTCGACGACATGGCCGACGACGCCGCGGGACTCCTCGCGGCGCTCGGCCTGGATTCGGCGCATATCGTCGGGGCGTCCATGGGCGGGTTCATCGCTCAGGCCTTCGCGCTGCGCCATCCTCGGCGGATGCGCAGCCTGACGCTGATCATGACGTCCACGGGATCCCGGTGGGTCGGCCAACCCAAGCCCGCCCTCTTCACCCGCCTGACACGCCGCCGGGTCACGGCCGACCGTTCGGATGCACAGGCCAATGCCGTGGAGACGTTCCGCATCATCGGATCGAAGGGGTACGCCTTCGACGAGGAGTACCTGAGCGATCTGGCGGGCAAGTCCTACGACCGGGGCCACGACCCCGGCGGCTACTTGCGCCAACTCGCTGCGATCGCCGCCCAACCGGACCGGTCAGCGGGCCTGCGCAATCTCCGGGTCCCAACCCTGGTGATCCACGGGCTGCATGACCCACTGGTGGCGACGTCCGGAGGACTCGCCGTGGCCAAGAACATGCGCAACGCCAAGTTCGTCGGCTACTCCGGGATGGGCCACGACCTCCCGCGCGAGCTCTGGCCCGATTTCGTGCAGGACATCTCCACGCTCGCAGCGCGGGCGGAGGATGCGCGCACGGCCGCAGCGGCGGCGGACTAGCAGGCATCCGGGCCGGCGCGCGCGCCGCCCCGAGCAGCAGCCCGCTGCGCTCAGCCGAGGGTGAACCCGCGTCGCACACCGCCCGGTGCACCGTCCCCTCGGTGCGCCTCACAGCACCAGGGCCCTCCCGAGGCCGAGTCCGAGCAGGCATCGACCTGCCACGCGGGCGCGGCGTGCGCGACCATGGCGAAATGACGGATCGCGGCGTGGACTGGTACCGGGTGGCCGATGCGCAGACCCCGGAGGAGGGCCGTGTCCGCACCGTGATGGCGGGCGGGACGGCCGTCTGCCTGACCCGATACCGCGGACAGGTGGGTGCGCTGGACAACCGCTGTCCGCATCAGGGCGGACCGCTCGGCGAGGGCTCGATCGAGCGGGGCCTGCTGCGCTGCCCCTGGCACGGCTACGACTACGACCCGATCACCGGGCAGCCGCCCCCTCCGTTCGACGACGCCCCCGACACGTTCGCGGTAGCGGAGCGCGCGGACGGGATCTGGGTAGGAGTCCCGAGCCCACCGGCCGAGCCGCCGCGGACCGTCTCCGACGTCCTCGTCGAGACGATGCAGGCCTGGGGAGTCAGCCACGTCTTCGGGATGGTCGGCCATTCCAACCTCGGCTTCGCCGACGCGATGCGCCGGGCGGAAATGCGCGGCAGCCTCACCTACATCGGCATCCGCCACGAGGGCGCGGCCGCATTCGCCGCCTCCGCCTATGCCAAGCTCACCGGGCGGGTGGGCGCGTGCTTCGCCATCGCGGGCCCTGGCTCCACGAACCTGCTCACCGGGTTGTACGACGCGCGGGCCGACGGAGCCCCGGTCCTCGCCATTTCGGGACAGGTGCCGAGCAAGGCGTTGGGCCAGGGAGCCTTCCAGGACCTCGACCTCCGGGCCGCGTTCGCCGCTGTGGCCCACTACTCCGTCACGGTGCTGCCCGGCGGCGACCACGCCGAACTGATGTCGCGCGCCTGCAAGACCGCGCTGGTCCGGCGCGGCGTGTCGCACCTGGTGCTGCCGGATGAGGTGCAGGTGCAGCAAGCGCCGGGCGCGGCTGCCGGTTCGCCCGTCGGCCGGCTGGAGCAGAGCCCTCCCCCGCCTTCGCGACGGGGAGTGGCCGCCGCCCGAGGTGCGCTCGCGGGCGCCCGGCGGCCCGTGCTCATCCTCGGCAACGGTGCCCGGGCGGGCATCGACGACGCCGTCGCGCTGGCAGAGGCGCTGCAGGCACCGATGATCACGACCTTCCGTGCCAAGGGGATCATCGCCGACTCCCATCCCCTGGCCGGCGGAGTCCTCGGCCGCTCGGGGACGCCCGTCGCGTCGTGGCTGATGAACGAGGCCGATCTTCTCGTCGTGCTCGGCGCCTCATTCGCCCACCACACCGGGATCACGCCCTACACGCCAACCGTTCAGGTGGATACCGACCCGATGGCCCTGGGCCGCTTCCAGCCCGTGGCGGTGCCGGTGCTCGGGGACATCGCCGCGACCTGCCGCGCGCTCCTGGCCGAGATGCCGGACGGGGACTGGGAGGACCAACGCTCCGACGTGGCCGACCGTTGGGATATCTGGCGCACCGAGAAGGCGCGCCGAGCAGCCGACGATCGGGGCCGCGGCCTGGCCTCGGCGGCGGTCTTCGCCGCGCTGAACTCGGCGCTGCCCGCCGATGCCGTGGTGGCCCTCGACGTCGGCAACAACACGTACTCCTTCGGCCGATACGTGGAAACGCAGCAGCAGGACGTCGTGATGAGCGGGTACTTGGGCTCCATCGGCTTTGCGCTGCCGGCCGCGATGGGGGCCTGGGCCGCGGTCAACGACGATGTTGCCGAGGGCCGCCCCGCCCGCAAGGTCGTCTCCGTCAGCGGGGATGGTGGACTCGGCCAGTACCTCGCCGAGATCACCACGCTGGTGAAGTACGGCATGGACGTCACCCATGTGGTCCTGAACAACGGCGAGCTGGGCAAGATCTCCAAGGAGCAGCGCGCGGAGCAGTACGACGTCTGGCAGACCTCGCTCACCAACCCCGACTTCGCCGCCTACGCCACTTCCTGCGGCGCACTGGGGCTGCGAGTGGAGGCGCGCGAAGCACTCGCGCCGGCCTTCGAGCAGGCGATCGCCCATCCCGGCCCTGCCCTGGTCGAGGTGCTCGTCGATCCGGAGCTGCTGTAGCCGAGCACCGCGAGCATCTGCCTGGCCCGCCCGCATCGCCGGGATCAGCGCCGACCAACTGTCCGCCCGCGGGCATGGCCGTGGCCCTGCCGACGTGGCCCACCGGTGCGCTGGACGCCGGCCTGGGCCGCCGGCGCCTGCTGTGGGGCTGTGCCCCTGGCGACTGGCCGGGCCGGAGCGCTCGGCGACCTTGAGCCTGGCGGCGCCTGCTGCCGGCGCGCGACCACCCGCCTCGGCCCGCTCCCCGGCGAGTGCGCTCGGCGGCCCTGGGACCCCCGCCGGCAGCAGCGGCCGCTGTGGGGGCATCCGACGGCGAGCGTCGCGGGCGCCCCCAGCACGGCATGCCCAGGTCACGCCACGCACTCGGACCGGCGAGGACCGACTGCTCGATTTCCACCGACCGTGAACAACTTGTGGAGAAGTTTTTCCGATGCTGTGCATCCAGATGCAGGCCAGGGCAGGAATCCCTGGGTGTACATAGTCCGACCAGGAAAGGAAACGCCATGAAGCTCACCAAGGCCCTCGCCGCAGGAGCCGCAGTATCGCTGCCGATGATCGCCATCGCCGTCCCCGCGAGCGCTGAGGACGAGGCCACCGTCTCCGTCCTGCACGGTATCCCCGCGGGTGCGGGAGCAGACGTCGTCGACGTCTACGCCGGCGACACGCTCCTCATCGACAACTTCACGCCAGGCACGCTGGAAACCCTGATGGTTCCGGCCGGCTCCTACGACCTCGGCGTCTACGCCGACGGCGAGAGCCCGGGCAACGGCACCGCCGTGCTGGAGGCTCCCGGAACCGCCGTGCCGGCCGGCGCCAATGCCACGGTGACCGCCAACCTGACCGCTTCCGGCGATCCGGCCCTGAATGTCTTCGTCAACGACACCAGTGCGGTGGCCGCGGGCGAGGGCCGGCTGACCGTGCGTCACGTCGCGGCTGCCCCGGCCGTCGATGTTCGCGCCAACGGCGCGGTGGCGTTCAGCGACTTGACCAACCCGAACGAGGTCAAGGCCGACCTGGCAGCCGGAACGATCTCCGCCGACGTGGTGCTTGCAGGGACCGACACCGTGGCCATCGGGCCTGCCGACGTGGCGGTGAAGGAAGGCGCCAACACCATCGTGTACGCCTGGGGTTCGGCCGAGGGCGAGAGCCTCGCGCTGGCCGTGCAGGTGGTCGAGGGCATGCACAGCGCTCCCTCCGGCGTCCCGGCCGGCGACGGCAGCTTGGCCGGCTCGCAGTCCAACTCCGCCGGCATCGCGCTGAGCATCGGCGCCGCCGTGCTGCTGGGCGCGGCCCTGGCTACCCGCCGCCTGGCGACCAGCTCGTCCTGACCGCGCACTACCAGGCAAGAGGGAGGCCGTGATGCGACGACTCATCGTGGGGTCGGTGCTCGCGGCCTCCCTCGCCCTGTCAGCCTGCGCCGTACCGGACTCCCCGCGCACGCAGTCCTCCCCCGCCGAAGCGCCGGCGCTGTCACAGCAGGCAACGCCGGCGCCGGCGACCAAGGTCAGCAGGGAGAGCCCCGACCCGGATGCGATCAGGGTCGTTGAGCGACCCATCGATGCTCCGGCTCCGGTGCGTGCCGACATCCCCGGCCTCGGCGGCGTACCGATCGTCGGTGTCGGAGTTGCGGCGGACGGTCAGGCCGAGATTCCGGAGGACGTCTCGCGGGTCGGCTGGTACCAGTACGGGGCTGCACCGGGCGACGGCGACGGGTCGGTGGCGCTCATGGGGCACCGCGACTCCCGCGGCGGCAGGGGTGCCCTCTTCGACCTCCCCACGGTGGCCGTGGGCTCCATCGTGACGGTCACCGACCAGGCGGGCGTGGCCCACCAGTACCGGGTCACGAGCAACGAGAGCATCGCCAAGAAGGTGGTGCCGCTTGCCGACCTCTTCGATCGCGACGGGCCGCCGAGGCTGGTCGTCATCTCCTGCGGCGGGGACTACGTCAAGGAGCAGGGCGGCTATCTGGACAACGTCGTGCTCACCGCCGTGCCGGTGTGAGCCGACGACCGGGGAGCGTGCCCAGACGCGCCGCGACCGGGGTTTCTTGCCGGGAAGCATCACTTCTGTCTCACCGGGCCTCTGAATCGCGCTGGGTCTT
The DNA here is from genome assembly GCA_963766005.1 of uncultured Actinomycetota bacterium. Classification (GTDB taxonomy): domain Bacteria; phylum Actinomycetota; class Actinomycetes; order S36-B12; genus CAVXYG01. Next base: position 151,728 of record CAVXYG010000001.1, read on the forward strand.
GCGGCCGATCGCGATCCAGAGTGTGCTTCCCGGCAACGAACCGGGACCTCACGCGGGCCGGCCCTCCAAGAACGCCTGGAGCAACCGATCGCGGTCCTCTGGCGGCAGCGGCTTCAGCGCCTCCCGAAGTGTGACCCGCCTGATGCGGTCCGTGCGCGGCGCCACCCAGTCTCGCACTCGCTCGGGATCCTGCCGGGCGGTCTCCCGCAGCACCCACCCCATTGCCTTCTGGACGAAGAACTCGCCATCCTGGAGCATGGTGTCGGCGTAGCCCGCGAACCGCTGCCAGTTCCCGCCGCCGCCGCGCAATCCGATGAGGTGCGCCAGGAGCGCCGATCGCCGCAGCCAGAAGTCGCCATCGCGGGCCCACTGGTCCAGGACCGCCGAGGTCGCGGCCGGGTCCGAAGCGTCGGTTGCCGCCAGCGGCCGGGGCACGAGCACGTCGACGAGCGCCCAGGTCCGAGCCTCGCGGAGCAACCCCTCCAACCACGGCAGATCGGCGGCCCTCACTGCAGCCGCATGGCGATCGAGGACCAGCGCTGCCGCCAGGCGCTGATCGAAGACCCCCGACGACCACAGGGCCGTCGCGAGCCCCCGCACCTCATCGCTTGTCGGACGGCCTTCCGCCAGGCGGATCGCACGCCGGGCCTCCGGCACCGGCACACCCCAGTGCTCCAAGTCGCTGCGCAGGTACGCCGTGTCGTGCTCAGCCCGCTCGGCCGAGCCTGCGGCCCGTAGGGCTTCGGCGATCCTGGCCGCCGTCGCCTCGACGTCCACGCCGCCACCGTAGCGTTGCGACATCGCCGGTCGACCCAGCATGGCGACGGAAAAGACGCTATGCAGGACAGTATGGGCGCCGGACACAGCCATAACTCCAGCCACGGATTCGAGGCGCCGCAAGGCATCACGCGCATCGTCGCCATCGTCCTGGTTCCCCTGGTCGCGCTGACCATCGCCGGAATGATCGTGTACTGGCCGGATCGCTCGGACCTCCCCACGATCGAAGTCGGGGACTTCGTCCGAGGAACCGTCGAGACCCTGGAACCCTGCGACAACGCCGACCCGACCTGTGCTGTGGCGACGGTCCGGATCGACGAGGGAGAGGACGCCGGGGAGACCGTCGCCATCAACCTCACGGTGGGACCCACTTCGCCGGACCTCGACCCAGGGACCGGTGTCTACCTGCAGCCCCTGCCCGAGGCAACGAGCGGCCAGGCCTATGCACTAGCGGACGTGAACCGCACTGTGCCGCTGTTCGCCCTGTCCGCCTTGTTCGCGCTGGCCGTCATCGTGCTCGCCCGCTGGAAGGGGGTATCGGCCCTCGTCGGACTTGCTGCCTCGATGCTGATCCTCGGCGTCTTCGTCCTGCCTGCGCTGATCGAGGGCAGCTCGCCCGTCGCAGTGGCAGCCATCGGATCGGGAGCCATCGCGGTGGTGTCCATGGGCTTGGCGCACGGGTTCAACGTGCGCACCGGCGTCGCCCTGATCGGCACGCTGATCGCGCTGGTCATCACCACATTGCTGGGCTCGCTCTTCACCAACCTCATGAACTTCACCGGCATCGCCACCGACGATGCGGCCTACCTCTACGCCATCTCCGGCAACGTCCTGGACCTGCGCGGTCTGCTCCTGGCCGGTCTGGTCATCGGCGCGCTCGGCGTCCTCGACGATGTCACCGTCACCCAGGCGGCCACCGTGTGGGAGGTGTACGGCGCAGATCAACGGGTCTCGCTGCGCTCCCTGTGGGCCGCCGGGATGCGGGTCGGCCGCGACCACGTGGCTGCGGTCGTCAACACGCTGGTTCTCGCCTACGTCGGTGCCGCACTGCCCCTGTTCCTGCTGATCTCGATCTCTGATGCCCCGATGCTGCAGTCGATCAACAGCGAGACGATCGCAGCCGAGATCGTGCGGTCGATGGTCGGCGGCCTCGGGATCATCGCAGCAGTACCGATCACGACTGCGCTCGCCGCCGCGCTCCTGGTCGACAACCGTCGCCGGCGGGTGGCTGCGTCCCGCTATATCGCCCCCTAGCATCGAGCAACAGCGCTCGCCGGCGCACCCGGGGTCGGGCCGGGGCGGCTGCTGGCTCGCGGGCGCACCCGGGGTCGGGCCGGGGCGGCTGCTGGCTCGCGGGCGCACCCGACGTCGGGCCGGGGGCGGCTGCTGGCTCGCCGGCGCACCCGGGGTCGGGCCGGGGCGGCTGCTGGCTCGCGGGCGCACCGCGGCCATGCGCGGCCCCCACCGCGGACATTGCGCGGCCAGCGGCTCAGAGCAGCTCGCGCGCAAGCGGGGCCAAGGCGCGGAAGGCCCGGCCGCGGTGACTGATCGCGTCCTTGTCCTCGGCTGTCAACTCCGCCGTGGTCCGCACGCCGTCCAGCGGCACGAAGATGGGGTCGTACCCGAAGCCGTTGCTCCCCCGGCGTTCGCGCAGCAGCGTCCCCGCCAACTCCCCCTCCACAACCCGCTCGGTCCCGTCGGGCAGGCACATCGCGGCTGCGCAGACGAAGCGGGCCCCGCGGCGACCATCGGGCACATCCGAGAGCTGTCCGAGCACGAGGTCCAGATTGGCCTCATCGTCGCCGTGGCGCCCTGCCCAGCGGGCCGAGAAGATGCCGGGCATGCCGTTCAGGGCATCGACGCACAGCCCCGAGTCATCGGCAACCGCCGGCAGGCCGGTGAACTGCGACACGGCGTGCGCCTTGAGCAGGGCGTTCGCGGCGAACGTCGTTCCGGTCTCGGGGACGTCCGGCAGGTCGGCGAAGGCTTCGGTGCCGACCAACACCACGTCCAACCCCGCCTCGGCCAGGATTCGTCGCAGCTCGCCGATCTTGCCACGGTTCCGGGTCGCCAGCACGACCCGCTGGCTCATGCGAGCCCCAGGCTGGTCCGCTGCAGGCCGGCCAGTGTCCGGCACCCGTCGGACGCCAGGTCGAGCAGCCGGTCGAGCAGGTCCCGGTCGAACGGCTCCCCCTCCGCTGTCCCCTGCACCTCCACGTAGCGCCCGGCGCCGGTCATGACGACATTCATGTCCACGTCGGCGGCGACATCGTCGTCGTAGTGCAGATCGAGGCGCGCTTCGTCGTGCACCACGCCGACGCTCACCGCCGCGACGGTATCGGTCAGCACCGTGGCATCCGCAGCCACCCAACCGCGCGACACCCCGGTGGCGATCGCGTCGGCAAGGGCCACGTAGGCCCCGGTAATGGCTGCGGTCCTGGTGCCGCCGTCGGCCTGGAGCACGTCGCAGTCGATCGCGATGGTGTTCTCGCCCAATGCAGCCGTATCCACCACAGCACGCAGGGATCGGCCGATGAGGCGGCTGATCTCGTGCGTTCGACCACCGATCCGGCCGCGCACCGATTCGCGGTCCGATCGCGTATGCGTGGCACGCGGGAGCATGGCGTACTCCGCGGTGACCCACCCCTTGCCCGAGTCACGGCGCCATCGCGGCACGCCCGGCGTGAACGAGGCGGCGCACAGCACGCGAGTGCGGCCGAAGCTCACCAGCGTCGAGCCTTCTGCGTGGTCCAGCCATCCCCGTTCGAACGTCACCGGCCTGAGTTCTGCCGCGGCGCGACCATCGGATCGACCCATGAGTGCCCTGCCTCCCTAGAGCGTGATGCGCAGGCCGGGCTCGGCCAACGCGATGTCGCCGGTGAAGTGCCCGGCGGCCTCTGCCAGGGTCTCGCGCGGGTCGTTCCACGGCACCAGGTGGGTCAGGACCAGCCGACGCGCTCCGGCCCGCTGAGCATGCTCGGCCGCCTGGCGCGCCGTGAGGTGCAGGTCGGCAGGATTGTGATCCGAGGAGAGGAAGGATGCCTCGAACAGCGCCACGTCGGCATCCCGCGCGATGTCCGGCAGCCGATCGGTGGGCCCGGTGTCGCCGGAGTAGGCAATAGCTGCGCCGCCGGCCTCGATCCGGATCGCGTACGCCTCGACAGGGTGCACCACCCGGGTGGTCGTCACGCGGAACGGTCCCACGGTGAATTCCGGATCGTGGTCGCGGACGTCGAACCCGTCGCTCATCGCCTCGCCCGCGCGCAGTCCATAGGCCGCAGCGATGCGACGGCCGGTGTCCGAGGGCCCCCAGACGGCCACGGGTGGGAGGTTGCCGTCCGGGCGGTACTTCCGCGCCACGTAGTAGGAGCACAGGTCGATGAAATGGTCGGGATGCAGGTGGGACAGCAGGACCGCGTCGATGCCGTAGATATCGGTGTGGCGCGCGAGCGCTCCCAGCGAGCCGTTGCCCATGTCGAGGACGATCCGGCTTCCCTCATGCTCGATCAGGTAGCAGGACGCGGGCGAATCCGGCCCCGGGAAGGATCCGGAGCAGCCCACCACGACGAGATCCACACCCGTGAGCGTAGACCAGACAGCGCCGTGCATCGGTGAGCGGACCAGCGCGTGTGACGAGCGAAGCCTGCGACCGTCTGAGGTCACCGGGTCGAGCGCCCTGCCCCGCGGGGATGCCGGGCTCGGCAGGATGCCGCTACAGCGCGACCCCGAGCGCCGGTTCCACCGACTGGATCTCCGGGCCGAGGAAGCGCCGGCCGAGGACGGCGAAGGACTCCGGGTCCCCGGTAGCGAGAAAGTGGTGGCGCGGCCTCGGCAGGTCGGGGCTGCGCATCAGGTTGTATTCCAGCAGCATGCGGTAGACGTCCTTGCCGGTCTCTTCGGCACTGCTGACCAGCGTGACGCCCTCCCCCATCACGTAGGACAGCACACCGGTGAGCAGCGGGTAGTGCGTGCATCCGAGCACGAGGGTGTCAACATCGGCCCCGACCAGCGGCTTCAAGTAGCTCCGGGCGACCTCGAGCAGTTCCGGCCCGCTGGTGATCCCCGCCTCGACGAATTCCACGAAACGCGGGCAGGCAGCACTGTGGATGCGCAGGTGGGTGGCGGCGGCGAACGCATCGTCATAGGCGCGGGAAGTGATCGTGGCGCGCGTGCCGATCACGCCGACGCGATCATTGCGCGTGGCACGCACGGCTCGGCGGACGGCCGGATAGATCACCTCGACCAGGGGGATGCCGTGATAGCGCTCGCGGGCATCGCGCAGCACCGCCGCGCTGGCCGAGTTGCAGGCGATGACCAGCATCTTCACGCCGCGCTCGACGAGATGGTCCATGATGTCCAGGGCGTAGCCGCGCACCTGCGCGATGGGCTTGGGCCCGTACGGCCCGCGCGCGGTGTCGCCGATGTAGACGAGGGGCTCGTTGGGCAGCTGGTCCAGGATCGCGCGGGCCACGGTGAGCCCGCCGACGCCGGAGTCGAAGATGCCGATCGGTGCGTCAGTCATGGTGAGGCAAATCTAGCGGTCCGCGCGACGCGAGGGAGCCTGCCGAACCAGACGGCCGCTGCGTTGCGCACCAGCCCCCGCAGCGGGCGATGGCAGAGTGTGGGCCTCAGGCCCAGAGCTGGCCCTCCAGCGCGGCCCGCGCGGCCGACTCATCGTCGTCGTAGGCGCCGGTGGACAGGTACTTCCACCCGCCGTCGCACACGATGAACGCGATATCGGCCTGCCGACCTTCCCCGTGCATGCGGTCGGCGATGCCGAGGGCGGCGTGCAGGATCGCGCCGGTCGAGATGCCGGCGAAGATGCCCTCCTCGGCGAGCAGCTGCCGGGTGCGGTGCAGCGCGTCCGCCGGCCCGACCGAGTAGCGCGACGTCAGCACCGAGGAGTCGTAGAGCTCCGGGACGAAGCCTTCCTCGAGGTTGCGCAGCCCGTAGACCAGTTCGCCGTAGCGCGGTTCCGCCGCCACCACGGCGATCTGCGGCCGATGCTCGCGCAGGAAGCGGCCGACCCCCATCAGCGTGCCGGTGGTCCCGAGGCCAGCGACGAAGTGCGTGATCGTCGGCAGGTCGGCGAGCAGTTCGGGGCCGGTGGTGCGGTAGTGCACGTCGGGGTTGGCCGGATTGCCGTACTGGTAGAGCATCACCCAGTCGGGGTTCTCCGCCGCCAACGACTTGGCGACGCGGACGGCCTCGTTGGAGCCCCCTGCTGCTGCGGAGTACACGATGTCGGCACCCCACATGCGCAGCAGCTGGGTCCGCTCGGCGCTGGTGTTCTCCGGCATCACGCAGATCAGCCGATAGCCCTTCATCGCCGCCACCATCGCCAGCGAGATGCCGGTGTTGCCCGAGGTGGGCTCCAGCAGCGTGGCCCCGGGCTGCAGCGACCCGTCGGCCTCCGCCCGCTCGACCATGGCCAACGCCGCGCGGTCCTTCACCGACCCCGTGGGGTTGCGGTCCTCCAGCTTCGCCCAGAGCCGGACCCGCGCCGAAGGCGAGAGCCGGGGCAGCCCCACCAACGGGGTGTTGCCGACGGAGTCCAGCAGCGAGTCGTAGCGCATGGGCGCGGCGGCGCGGGTGCTCAGCGGGCGCCGCCGGCCACCGCGGGCAGCACGGTCACCACGTCACCGTCGTTCACGGCGGTACCCAGGCCGTCGAGGAAGCGGACATCCTCGTCGTTGAGGTAGACGTTCACGAAACGGCGCAACTTCCCGTCGTCGAGCAGTCGGGCCTGCAGCCCGGTGTGGCGCTGCTCGAGGTCGTCGAACAGGTCGGCAAGGGTCGCACCGCTGCCGGTGACAGCCTTCTCGCCGTCGGTGTAGGTGCGCAGGATCGTGGGAATACGGACCTCGATGGCCATCGGGGCTCTCCTGGAATGCTGGGTAGGCGCGGCCGCCGAGTCGTCCGGGGTCCGCAGGATCGATGCAATGCAACCCCAGGGTAAGCGCCAGCATTCCCGCGCACCCAATCGCCCGAAGGCGGCGGCCCGACCGGTGCCCGGTCAGGTCGTGACGTGGATCGATTCCTCCTGCACGGCGCCACCGATGATGCGAAACGAACGCAACTCGTAGGGGCCATCCTCCGCGCCGGTCTCCCGGGTCGATACCAACACGTAGTGCGCGCCGGGCTCGCTGGCGTAGGCGATGTCGGTCGGCGAGGGCGCCGCCTCGGTGGCGGTGTGCGAGTGGTAGATGACCACGGGCTCCTCGTCGCGCTCGTCCATCTCGCGGTACAGGCGCAGCAGGTCCAGGGAGTCGAACTCGTAGAACGTCGGCGAGCGTGCGGCGTTGAGCATCGGGACGAAGCGCTCGGGTCGGTCGCTGCCGACGGGACCGGCGATGACGCCGCACGCCTCGTCGGGATGGTCCCGGCGGGCATGGGCAACGACGGCCGCCACGAGGTCGGATCGGATGCGCAGCATGGATTCCACGGTAGCCGCGGGAAGCGGCGTCACGGCATGAGGGCCTCGACCAAGGTCGACTGCAGCCACGTGAGCCAGTCGTACACCACGGGACGGTCCGCGGCGTCGCCGCGCTCGTCGTCCTCGGTCACCCCGAGCCGGGTGCCGAGCACGAGGCGGAGGTCGTTCAGTGCCAGCAGCCAGGCCCGGGCCTCGTCGGGCGTCATCGCGATGCGGCCCTTGGCATCGGCGCGGTCCAGGCACCCCAGCGCGGCGCGGGTCCGGTCGGCGCGCTGCTGGCGCAGCCCCTGCTCGGTGAACCTGCGGAAGTCCGACGAGGAGGCCTCGTCGTCGGCATAGGCGTCGGGGAACAGCCGCAGCAGCGCCGGGTCCTCTGGCCGCCGGGCCTCGGCCGCGATACCGACGATCCGGGCGAGCGGGTCCTCCTGCTCACTGCGGGCGTCAGGCTCGATCCACCGCAACAGCTGGTCGAGCAGGTCGCGCATCACCACCCGCTCCGTGTCCTCCAGCCGCAGTTCCAGGGACTCTCCCCGCGACCGAAATCCCCGTCGCAGCACGTCAGTCGTCCTTCTGGATCGTCGCCCAGAGGCCAAAGGAGTGCATGGCCGCGGCATCGACCTCCATCTCCTCGCGGCTGCCGCTGCTCACCACCGCCCGTCCCTCCTCATGCACGGCCATCATCAACTGCTCAGCCTTCTTCCGCGGGTAGGTGAAGTAGGTCATGAAGACGTAGGTCACGTACGTCGTGAGGTTCACCGGGTCGTTCCACACGATGGTGACCCAGGGGCGCTCCGGGGCCGTGCGTTGATCCGTCTGCTCCGCCTCGGCGGGGGCCTCCACCGGCGCTATCGACACGCTGCCATGGTGCCACGCAACTGCGACGAGGGGGCGCCGCCCTCGATCCGGCGGCCTAGGCTGGAGCCATGGCACGCTGGGCGCCGCTGGCACCGGCCGCCGCGGATCTGCCGGAGCCGGCGATCCTGCGGCGGATCCGGCACGGCATCATCGGCTCCGACACCGCACTGCAGGGTCCGTTCGGCCGTCTCCGCATGGTCTATGCCGACTACACGGCCAGCGGCCGATCGTTGGACTTCGTGGAGGACTTCATCCGGCAGGCGGTCCTGCCGACCTATGGCAACACGCACAGCGAGAGCAGCACCAGCGGGCGCCAGACGACGCAACTGCGCGAGGACGCCCGGGCGGTGGTCCGGCAGGCCGTCGGCGGGGACCGCGACACTGCCATCATCTTCACCGGCGCCGGTGCCACCGGCGCCGTCGACAGCCTCATCGGGTGCCTGAACCTGCGGCTCCCCGCCGACCTGGACGCCCGCTACGGGCTGTCCGGACACATCCCCCCCGCCGAGCGCCCCGTCGTCTTCATCGGCCCCTACGAGCACCACAGCAACGAACTGCCTTGGCGGGAGAGCATTGCCGACGTCGTCGTCATCCCCGAGTCCGCCGACGGCCACATCGATACCGCGGTCCTGTCCGAAGAGCTCCAGCGCTATGCCGAACGCCCTTTGAAGATCGGTTCCTTCAGCGCGGCGAGCAACGTCACCGGCATCATCACCGACGCCGACGCGATCACCGCGCTGCTGCACCGGCACGGTGCGCTCGCGTTCTGGGACTACGCCGCCGCCGGCCCCTACCTGCCGATCCGGATGGCGCCGCTGCCGGACGCCCCCGCGACCGGCAAGGACGCGGTGTTCCTCAGCCCCCACAAGTTCATCGGCGGCCCCGGTACCGCGGGCGTGCTCGCGGTACGGCGCCAGCTGCTGACCAACACGGTGCCGGACGTCGTCGGCGGCGGAACGGTGTCGTTCGTCAGTGCCACCGAGCACCACTACCTCGCTGACGCGGAGCATCGCGAGGAGGGCGGCACGCCGGCGATCGTGGAGTCGATCCGCACCGGGCTCGTCTTCGCGCTCAAGCAGGAAGTCGGCACCGAGGTGATCGCGGCCCACGAGTCCGACTTCGCGCGACGGGCAATCAGCGCCTGGCAGCAGCACCCGCGCATCGAGGTTCTCGGCAACCTCGATGCCGATCGGCTGTCCATCGTGTCGTTCCTCATCCGAGGCAGCCGCTACCCGTACCTGCACTACAACGCCGTCGTCGCGATGCTCAACGACCTCTTCGGCATCCAGGGACGCGGCGGGTGCTCGTGCGCCGGCCCCTACGGCCACAGCCTGCTCGGCATCGACAGCCGCCGCAGCCGCCGCATCGACCAGCAAGTGGCGCACGGCTGCGACGGGGTCAAGCCAGGCTGGGTGCGCCTGAATTTCAACTACTTCCTCGGCGAAGAGGAGTTCCGCTACCTCGTCGATGCGGTCTGGCTGCTGGCGGAGTACGGCGAACGGCTCCTGCCGCAGTACGTCTTCGACGCCACTACCGGCCTGTGGCGCCACCGCGACGGATCGGCCGAGCCACTGCTGCGGCTGGCGGATGTCGGCTTCGACGCCGACGGCCGCCTGCGCTGGCCGGAGCGGCCGCCGGCCGCGCGATCGCGACTGGACCAGGCCTTGGATCGCGCTGCAGAGATCCTCCGCACTGCTGCTGCCAGCGGTCCGACGGCCGACGCAGCACTGACCTACGAGGCGCTGCGCTGGTTCGAAGTCTCCGGCGGAGAGCCTCGTGGCGGCACGCAGTCGGGCGCCGTAAGGCCACGCCCTCCGATCCGGCGCGGCGGACTGCGCGCCGGGGGGCCGTCGAGCCGAGGCTGAAGCCTCAGGACCGCGTGTCCGCCAGTCGGACCGGCGGCACGGGATCCAGGGTCATCGGCGACTGGAACCCGCTGTAGTCGACGAGCACGTGTGCCGCAACGCTGGTGCGGGCACAGATCCGTCGCTCGGCCCCCGGTTGGACCATGATCGTCGCGGCGACCGTCTGGCCGACGGCGAAGTTGGCCGACGAGGTCTGCGGAACCGGCCCGCCGCAGGGCCACACCTGCAGATAGCCGCTCCCCCGCGGTTGCGTCACCGTCAGGTTCACTGCGACGGCCGTGGCCGCGTCCGGAACCGCGACCTCATGCGCGGTGAGGGCCGCCGGCAACGCGCCGCCGGTTCGGGTGTCCAGCAGTCGGCGCCCCGGAACCGACGAGAAGGCCGACTTGCCCTGGAACGATCCGGTGATGTCGACCAGGATGTGGGCAGTCGAGGTGGTGCGGATGCAGAGCCGGCCGTCACGCCCGGGCTCGGCGATAGCGAGGTTGGCCACGATCTGCCCGCCGGTGTAGTTCAGCGCCGAGGTCGGTGCCGCAGCACCGCACGCGGCCACGACCAGGTGGCCCGGTCGCTCGGGACTCACGGCTGTCAGGTTGAGCACTACCGTCGACGCACCGCGGGGCACTGTGATGGCACGCTCGCCCCCGGCCTGGACCGGTGCGCCGGAACGGGTGTCCAGGAGCCGCTGCGGACTGCTCGCCGCGAAACGGGACCCCAACGGGGCGTAGCCGAAGTAGTCGACGATGACATGCGAACGCGCGGAGCTGAACACGCAGACCCGGTTGGCCGATCCGACGGCGACGATGGCGCTGTTGGCGACGGTCGCGCCCCGGGTGAAGTTCACGTTGGACGTCGTGGGCTGCTGCTGTCCGCAGGGGAACACGGTTGCGTAGCCGGCACGGTCAGGCCCGGTGATCGTCACGGTTGCCCCGGCAGCCGCAGCCCGATCCGGGATGGTGACCGGCAGCGTCTGCCCGGCGGCCAGCGGGGAGGCGCCGCGACGGGTGTCGGTGAGCCGCTGCGGAGCCAACGAGCGGAAGTCCGGGGGCGAGGCGACGGCGGCGGTGATATCGACGAGCACGTGGCTCGGCGCGCTACTCACCAGGCAGATCCGTCCGCCCTCACCGACTTCGACGAACGCCGCGTTCGCCACGGTGCGGCCAGCGGCGTAGTTCAGCGCGGACGTGCTCGGAGCGGCCGAGCCGCAAGGGTAGACGGTGAGATGGCCGGTGCTGGAAGGCTGCACAGCGGTGAGGTTGACGAACGCGGCCGCCGCGCCCGGCACGGGCACCGAGCGCACCGCGCCTGCCGCCAGCGCCGTGGTCCGGCGGCTGTCCAGCAACCGCAGCGGCGGGCGCGGCACCAGATCGGCACCGGCACCCAGCGTCCCGACGAGGTCAACGATGAGGTGTGCGCGGCTGGCCGTCTGCACGCACAGCTGCCCGCCGGGGCCGAGCGCCCCCACGTACAGATTCGCCACGGTCTGGCCTGCGGCGTAGTTCAGCAGGGAGGTCTCCGGGGCGGTGCCGTTGCACGGGTAGGCCTTGACCCAGCCCGGCGCTTCAGGTTCGGTCACGGTCACCGTCACCGCCGCGGCCCCATCGGCAGGGACAGCGACCCTCGTGACTGATCCAGCAGCCGGCTTGGTGCCGCTGCTGCGGGTATCGCTCAAGCGGTTCGCCCTCGGGGCGAAGGAGGACTCGTCGGGGAAGTAGCCGACCACGTCGAGCAGGAGATGCGCACGGGCCGAGGCCTGCAGACAGATGCGGCCATCGGAGGAGACCTCGGCGATGGTCGTGGCGGCAACGGTCTGGCCGGCGGTGAAGTTGGCCACCGATGTTGTCGACGCCTTCCCGCACGGGCCGATCTGCAGGTGTCCGGACGCGGCCGGGTCGGTCACCGTTGCGTTGACGACGACCGCGGCGGCCTGCGCCGGTACTCCCCGGGCACCGGCGACCCGCACGGGCAGCGGCACGCCGGCCGGCTGGCGGGTGTCGTTGCCGATCGCGTAGGCCAGGGCGCTGAGTCCTGCCGCGTAGAAGTCGTCCTCGATGCCGCCGAGATTCCACACCGAGATCCCGGCCAGCCCGTATTTCCCGGCCAGCCGGAGCCGCTCCTGGGCGGTGCGCTGATCGCCGAACCAGATGCGCCGCTCGGCGGTACAGGTCCGCGGCGTCGCCACGCCGTCCTGCCGCACCGTGCCCGCGGTCTCTTCCTCGTAGTCGAGGTACCACTCGCCATAGCCGCCGTGCCATACCGGCGTGGTCCCCGTCGACTTCGCGATGCTGCGGATCGCGCTCAGGCTGCGGGACGCCCGTGGCCGGTCCGCAGTCCACTCCGCCGGGCACCCGTTCGTCCGGTACCGCCCCGCGGCGTCGGTGCGAACCCAGTCGCGCCCGTACTGGTGCACGCCGAGGGAGACCTTGTCGGCATTCCCCGCGCCGACCTGGGCCACTGCGGATCGCGCCACCTGGTCGGCCCACGTCGTGGGGCCGACCGGCCCCTCCTTGCTGACGTTGTAGTCGTAGGCCATGAGTCGCAGTCGGTCGATGGAGCCGATGATGTCCGACCAGGCGAAGACCCAGTACCCGCCGCTGTCGTTGGGAACGCCGTTGCGGAAGGGGGCGTATCCCCCGGGGACCGTGACCGACAGCAGCTTGCCGGCGCGGTGCAGCGCCCGCGATGCCCGCGCGACGAAATCGACGAAGCGCGGCCTGGTCTGGGTCCAGGACGCAGACCCGTCGTTGAAGGCCATGTTCTCCCAGTCGAGGTCCACGCCGTCCACTCCCGCGGCGATGGCACGGGCGGCGAGCAGATCGGCGAGCGCCTGGCGATGGTCGGCAGTGGACAAGTACTCGGAGAGTTGGCGCTTGCGGGAGCCGTTGAGGTCGGTGTGCGTGGCGTACACGGTGACGCCGCGCGAGCGCAGGGTGTCCCGGATGTCCGCATACCGGCGGTTCGTCGCCCCGGTCGTGCACGCTCCCCCGTTCGCCTGGTCGATGAGGCAGGCGGGATCGTCCGGGCCGTTGAAGGCCCACATGAACTGCATGACCTCGCCGGTCACGTCCCCGCCGCGCGTTGCCACGGCCGAGGCATCCGCGCGATCGGCCCACCAGCCCAGCCAGCCGGAGATCAAGCGCGGTCCGTCGGCGGCGCGCGCCGAGCTCGAGGGCAGCGCCGCCACCAGACCTGCCGCCAGGGCGACAGCCAGCCCAAGGGCCAGCGCGCTCGTGCGAAGCTGCGACCGGGCCACCGCTCCCCCTTCCGGCGCTCGCGACCTCGAGGCTCAGGACGAGCATCGAGCCTCACCAGCGCCCCTGTGCAGCCTAACCACGACAGCGGTCGCGAAGGAAGGGGCAGATTCGGCTGCGGGGGTCGCCCGAGCACGTCCGGCACGGCAGCCGGGCTGCTGGGCCGAGGTCGGCTCTCAGCGCAGCAGTCGAGCCGTGTCGTTGGCCGCAGCCACGACGACAGGCCCGGCGCGAGCAGGATCCAGCCCGACCATGCTGACGATGCCCACTGCGGACTCCAGCCAGGGGACACCGTGCACCGGTGCGGCCACCGAGAACCCGCCGAGCTGCGCGTCCTGCCCGGCGATGAACTGCTGCGGATCGACTGTTCGGCCGGAGGTCCGGCTCAGCAGCGCCGCACGGCCGGCGATACTGCGGTCGGCTGGGTGCCGGGCCCCCACCCGCAGCGCCACATGGACATCGGTACGGGCCGGCTCCATGACCGCCACGACGAGGCCGTCGGTGCCGTCGAGCAGCGTCAGATGGGAAGTGGCGCCGACGGCGTCGGCCAATCGCCGCAGCACGGGCAGTGCGGCATCCCGCAACATCGGCTGAATCTGGCGGGCCAGCGACAGGGAAGCTACACCGAGGCGGCACCTGCCGTCGGCCGCTCGGCGCAGGAAGCCGTGCTGGTCCAGCGTCGCCACGAGCCGGTACACCACCGTGCGGCCCACGCCGAGCTCGGCGGCGATATCGGTGACGGTGAGGCCCTCCGGTGTGTGCGGAGAGCAGTTCCAGGACCCGCAGCCCACGATCGAGAGTCTGACTGGTTTCGGTCCCCATCCCGGCGGCTCAGGAGTCCTGATTGCGGAGTTGGGCAGTCCTTCGTAGATCTTCTTGCAGTCCGGGCACACCGGGAACTTCTTGGGGTCGCGGCCGGGGGTCCAGACCTTGCCGCACAGCGCCACGACCGGGTCGCCCGTCATGGCGCTCTCGACGATCTTCTCCTTGCGGACGTAGTGGGAGAACCGCTCCTGATCGCCCGGCTCCTGCAACTGGGTCGCCGGCTCCTCGAGGAGGGTTCCGCCGGTTCTGGGATTCGCCAGGGGGGTCACGTCCGCCATGCCCCCATGGTACGGGAATAGTGCGCAACATCCACTGCGTTAATACCCCCGAGGGTATCGAACCGATGCCCTCTCCGATCAGCTAGGGAAGGGCAGCCATATGGCTCCGATCGATCTGACCGCCGACACCTTCGAATCCACCGTGATGGGCAACGACATCGTGCTGGTCGATTTCTGGGCCGCCTGGTGCGGGCCGTGCCGAATGTTCGCCCCCGTCTTCGAGAAGGCTGCGGAGCAGCACACCGACATCACCTTCACCAAGGTGGACACCGAGGCCGAGCCCGCTCTGGCCGCCAGCTTCCAGATCACCAGCATCCCCACCCTGATGGCCATCCGCGAGGGAGTCGTGCTCTACGCGCAGCCGGGCGCACTGCCGGCGCCGTCGCTGGAAGAAGCCTCATCAGCAAGGTGCGCGAGGTCGACATGGCCCAAGTTCGCGAGGAGATCGCCGCCCAGCAGCAGGCCAATCCGGAGTAGTTGAGGGCGCATCCTGTCAGGGTATGAACGACGCCTTGAAACGTTTCGGGCATGTTACGTGGCGGCAATCGGGGCGATTCCCCCAGATGGGTCAACTGATCCTGTCGGGATCTGCGGAAGGTAGTGACAGGTTGTTGATCTTCGCTATAGCGTGATCTCGCATCACTCATCGGCGAGGGAGGCACCACATGCCGCAGCAGCCGCTAGCTCAGGTCCCGTCGGACGTTGTCTGGCAATGGCAGGAGATCGGCGCTTGTCGGCAAGCCGACCCAACGCTGTTCTTCCACCCGCAGAACGAGCGAGGACTCGCCCGGGCGCGACGGGATAGGGCGGCCAAAGCGGTCTGTGCGGCCTGCCCGGTGCGCATCGAGTGCGCCGACTACGCCATCCGTGCCCGGGAGCCCTACGGCGTCTGGGGCGGCCTCACAGAGGAGGACCGCGAAGCGATCTACGCGCGCATCCCCATCGCGGTCTATCCGCGAACTCGGGCGAGGGCGCCAAGCGCTGCGCGGACCAGATCAACGACGCGATCTCCCCCAACGCCCTCGGCATCGCCTGAACGACGGCGACGCGAGAGGCCTGCCGGTCCAGGATCCCGGGACCGGCAGACCTCGTCCGGCGGTGGGCGATGGCACCACGACCCACAGCGCTGTCCTCCGGTGCTGGCGTGCGACGCCGGACCCCGTCGCCTCACCCCCCGAATCCGCCGGCCGGCCCGGTCGATAGGCCCGTGGCAGCAGCCCGGACGACCACGAGGCGCGCGCCGTCACCCTCGCCGTATGGGTGAACGCCGCCGTTGCGCCTGTGAACGCCGCCGTTGCCGCCTGTGAACGCCGCCGTTGCCGCCTGTGAGCGCCGCCGTTGCCGCCTGTGAACGCCGCCGTTGCCGCCTGTGAGCGCCGCCGTTGCCGCCTGCGAGCACCGGCGACGAGGTCTCGGAAGTGCACCCCGCAGGACCACCAGGGGACTGCCAGTCACCGGATCGGCGGTCTCGGCCGGAACTGCCCCCGCGGGATGAAGCCGCCTCCTCGCAGCTGGTGTTGGCGGGCTGAGGGCCCGCCGGATCCCCGTTGGGCGATCGGATCGGCCTCCGGGCCGAGGAGCACCGGAGCCGACGCCGATGGGTTGCGCCAGGACCGGGCGGGCACCTCTCAAACGGAAGCCCCGTCGACACCGAGGCGTCGACGGGGCTTCCGCATGGATCCGAAGGACTCAGGTTCCCCCGATCGGTGATGCCGATCCGACGAACAGAGCACACAGATGAGCACGAACAGGATCCCCAGCAACGGAGCCACGAACCGGAGATAGCGGTCGTACCCCACCTTGGCCAGCGTCAGACCACCCATCACGATCGCGGAGGTCGGCGCGAACAGGTTCACCCAGCCCGAGGCCGACTGGAAGCCGGTCACCACGACGGCGCGGGAGACGTCAGCGAAGTCGGCCAGCGGCGCCATATCGGCATCGCCAGTGTCGCGTGCCCGGAGGACGACGGCACCAGGAAGGCCAGCGGAATGTTCACGATGAACATCACCACGGCGAAGACCCCGGATGTCAGGCCCGAGACCACACCCTCCAGCGAGTTCAGCACGGTGTCGGTAATGCTCGCGTTGTTCATCACGACCGTGACGCCACGGGCCAGCGCGATGACGAACGCCGCACCCATGAAGTCGCCCATACCGGCAACGATGCTGTTGACCATGCCCTCTTCGCCGAGGCGGCCGATCAGGCCGATGATGCACGGATCCGACGAGGAACAGCGCTGCCAGCTTGGGGGAAATACCAATCCAGCGTGATGCTGTCCAAGGAGTCGCTGAAATCGCGCCACGGAATCACCGAGAAGATCATGAGCACGAAGGTGAGCATGAAGACCCAGATCACGGCCTTCTGCCCGCCAGTCATCTCGGGGGCATCCACCTCGCTCTCCGCGGCCAGCAGATCATCGCCGTCCTGCGCTGCCGACAACGACTTGCTCGGATCCTTCTTGACCTTCTTCGCATAGCGCAGCACGTAGAGGATCGAGACCGCGGTGAGCACCAGGTACATGATCGCGCGCAACACGATGCCGTTGCCCGAGATCGATGCCGGCGCCGTCGGATGCCACACCGGTCGCGAACGGGTTGACCGTCGAGGCCAGCGTGCCGGTACCCGCGCCAAGCAGGATCACCACCGCACCGGTCATTCGGTCGTACCCGAGCGCGACCATGATGGGCACAATCAATGCGTAGAAGCCCAGTGTCTCCTCTGCCATGCCGTACGACGTGCCACCGAGGGAGAACACGATCATCAGCAACACGATGAGCACGGTGGAGTTGGCCTTGAAGCGGTGCACCAGTCGGGCGATACCCACGTCGAGCGCGCCGGTGTTGATCGTCACCGTGATGAAGGCACCGATCGCCAGCACGAAGAAGAACACCTGGACGGCGCCGATCATGTCGCCGGACTCGTACGGACCGATCGGCTGGGTCTCGCCGAGGAACACCACGTTGGCCTCGAAGTCGGCCGCGGTCAGCTTGGCCTCCAGAGTCCCGGTCAGATCGGAGACGACCGACGCGCAGGCGGACTCCACATCTTCACTGGTCGCCGCGACCGGCGCCTCGACCGCGTCCTGCGGCGCCTGCTGGCCGTAGAGGCCGTTCACGGGCGCGAGCCACAGGTCGTAGAGCTTGTCCGGAATGCTGGTTTCGACTTCAACCTCGTGGTAGGACGCAGGCACCGGCTTGGCGTTGCCATCGCCGCAGTCCACATAGTCGTACGCACCCGCTGGGATGATGAAACTGAGTGCCCAGACGATGATGAGGACGAAGAAGAGCACGGTGAATGCTCGCGGAACTTGAAACCCTTCTTCTCCGGCTCAGCGACCGGGGCTTGCGGAGTTGGAGTCTCCGTTGCCATGGCGTCTCCCGAATTGCGCCCACCTGGTGGTGGATCTTGATCACTTGAGTTCTAGCGCAACGGCGCCGGCAATGCGCGGTACTTGAGCAATGACGATCGGCTTTTTTCCGCCGGGCCCTCCGCATTGGTCTCGCAGCTCGCGCGCTGCCGCATCGCCGTCACGTCAGCGGCCTCACGGCAGCGCTGTCCGAGCGCCGGGACACCGATCGCGACCCGCGCTCGCCAGGAATGCCTGATGTTTTCGCCGGTTTAGGTGGCATCCCCGACCACTGGTCGTATTGGATGGCGGTGCCGCGCAGAACCGCGCACAACGAAAGGAAACCCGACTACGCTGCATGTCGATTCTGAGGTCGGCCAGCTGAAGCAGGTGATCATCCACGAGCCAGGCCTCGAGCTCTCCCGACTGACGCCGGGCAACGTGGACGACCTCCTCTTCGACGACGTGATGTGGGCACGCAAGGCCCGCGAGGAGCACCGCGCCTTTGCCGACGGGCTGCGGGAGAAGGGCGTGCAGGTGCACCACTTCTCCCAGCTGCTGGGGGAGGCATTGGAGCTGCCGGAGGCGCGTGAGTTCGTCCTGTCCCGCCTGGCCAACGAGCACTCCGTCGGCCCGCAGTTGGTGCAGCCGCTGCGCGAGGTCGCCGAGTCGGTGGACGGCCAGACCCTGGCCCAATACTTCATCGGCGGCATCCTGAAGAGGGATCTGGAGCTTCCCTCCGGCACTCACTCGCTGCTGTGGGAGTACCTGGACGACTACGATTTCATCCTCACGCCGCTGCCCAACCACCTGTTCCAGCGGGACAACACGGCGTTCGTGTACCACGGCCTGTCCGTGAACCCGATGGCGAAGCCGGCCCGCAAGCGCGAGACCCTGCACAGCCGGGCGATCTGGAACTACCACCCGCTGTTCAAGGACGAGGGCCTGAACTTCTACTACGGCAACGACGACGAGCCGCACGAGCCAGCCACGGTCGAGGGCGGCGACATCCTGGTCATCGGCAACGGTGCCGTCATGATCGGCATGGGCGAGCGCACCACGCCGCAGGGCGTGGGCATGCTGGCGACGAAGTACTTCAGCAACCCCTCGAACGAGATCACGAAGGTGATCGTCGTGGAACTGCCGAAGACCCGCGCCTTCATGCACCTCGACACCGCGATGACCATGATCGACAAGGACAAGTTCTCGGTCTACCCGTACTTGCCCGACACGCTGCGGTCGTTTGAGCTGACGAAGGTCGACGATGGCGGCGCGTACAAGATCAAGGAGCTCGACGACATGCTGCCCGCGCTGGCCGATGCCGTCGGCGTGGAGAAGATGCACCCGCTGAAGACGCCGATCGACGAGCTCGGCGCCGCCCGCGAGCAGTGGGACGACGGCAACAACTTCCTTGCCGTTGCCCCCGGCGTCATCTTCGGCTACGAGCGCAACGAGACCACCAACACCTTCCTGCGCAAGCACGGTATCGAGATCGTCGCCATCACGGGCAACGGGCTCGGCCGCGGTCGCGGTGGCCCGCGCTGCATGAGCTGCCCGATCGAGCGCGGCCCGGCGTAACGGTCCAGGTGGTCGGGCCGGCGTCCCCGGCCCGACCACCTGCCCGCCCCACCCCGCCCCACCCCGCCCCACCCCGTAGAACCCAACCCCCAACCCCAGGAGACCGGGATGCCCGTCAACCTTCGTAATCGCGACTTCCTGAAGGAACTCGACTTCAGCACCAAGGGAATCGAACTTCCTGCTCGACCTGTCCCGCGACCTCAAGCGGGCCAAGTACACCGGGACCGAGCGTCCCCGCATGCAGGGCAAGAACGTTGCGCTCATCTTCGAGAAGACCTCCACGCGCACCCGGTGTGCGTTCGAGGTCGGCGCCTACGACCAGGGCGCTGGCGTGACCTACCTCGATCCGAGCGGCTCGCAGCTGGGCCACAAGGAGTCCATATCGCCGACACCGGTCGGGTGCTGTCCGGCTTCTACGACGGCATCGAGTACCGCGGATCCGCCCACGAGAACGTGGAGGCGATCGCCGAGTACTCCGGCGTCCCGGTGTGGAACGGCTTGACCGACGAGTGGCATTCCACGCAGATGTCGGCCGACTTCCTCACGATGATCGAGACGTCGCACAAGCCGGCGAACCAGATCACCTACGCCTACATGGGCGATGCCCGCTCCGCCAATATGGGCAAACCCCTGCTGGTCATGGGCGCCGTCATGGGTTCCGACGTCCGCATCTGCGGCCCGCGCGACCTGTGGCCCTCGCAGGAGGTTCAGGACGCCGCCCACGACCGCGCGGCCCAGAGCGGCGGCAAGGTCACCCTCACCGAGGATCCGGAGGAGGCGCTGCCCGGCGCCCAGTTCCTCCACACCGACGTGTGGGTGTCGATGGGCGAGCCCAAGGAGGTCTGGGACGAGCGGATCAAGCTGCTCAAGCCCTACCAGGTCAACAAGGCCGCGCTGGACAAGACCGGCGAGGACGCGTTCTTCATGCACTGCCTCCCGGCGTTCCACGACACCAACACCAAGGTGGGCCAGGACATCGCCGCGAAGA
>CAVXYG010000002.1:0-16693 GCA_963766005.1 uncultured Actinomycetota bacterium
CGCTGCCGGACGCGCCCGTGATGGCTCCGCTGATGTCGTCCACCGCAGCTTCGATCGCTGCCGTGTCGGCGTCGGCCACCTCGGCCGCGCTCATCTTCAGATCGTCGATCGCCGAGGCCAGCGAGGCCTTCGCGGCCTTCGCGTCTTCGACAGTCGAACTGGCGTTCAACGCCGCGACTGCGTCGGCGGCGGTCTCGACGGCGGCCAGGCTCTCGCACGCCGCCGCCTCGGCGTCGGACTGGGATTCGCTGCTCGAACAGCCCGCCAGAGCGCCCGCAAGAGCCAAACCGACTGCCACAAGGGAGAGCCCTCGGGACCTGCTGATCGTTGTCATAACCACTCCTTATGGTTGGGTGTTGCACGAGTACGAACCGACGCATCGCAGACCGCTGCCGCCCGGTCGGGCAGTGCCGTCGGGCAGGCGGGAAGCCGCATCCTGGCGCAGGTCGCGTCGGCAACTGCCCTGCTCGTGTCCCCGAGCCAGTCGCGTGCTCGATCTCTGCGCCTGAGGACACAATCCGGTCGAGGGCCTGATCCATCAGGTTCTGGTCGCTGAAGGCGACCCGGGTCGACAAGGCGACAATCTGCGACTGGTCCTCCAGCATCGAGGCGGCCAGGTCTCCAATCGACCCCGCCAGGAGGACTTCGACCTGGATGGGCCGAGCATCGGCACTGGTGGACGAAAGCCGTCGGAACTCCACCAGGTTCAGCCCGAGATCCTCCAGGCGCCGAAGGAGCCCGTTCAATGCGGCCTGGTCGCGCACGGCCAACCTCAGCAATGTGTCAATCCTGCAGCTTCCCGAAACCCTCATCGCCGGATCGACACTGTGCGCCGGCAGCCGGCCCTCGACCTGGATGACAAACCGCTGCTCGGTCACATCGACCTCCGCTCGAGTACGACTCCCAGCCTGCTGGTCGGATGGTTGGGGGGCATCACCCGCTACGGGTTGTTCTCGGCGTCCACGTCAGTCGCGTCTGCGGATACGATCGTCGCGTGGAGGTGGCACTGGAGCAGCGTGCAACGGGTCTACCCCCGATGTCCCACGTCGCTGCATCCGTCCCGGACGCACTGGGTTTCGAGGTGTCGCGTCCCGTCCTGTACTCCCGTCTCGATGCCGCGGCACGGCATCGCTTGACCGTTGTCGCGGCTGGCCCGGGCTGGGGGAAGACCACCACGGCGGCCGGGTGGGTACGGCGACGACGCGAGCAGTCGCAGGAGAGCATCGCCTGGCTCAGCCTCGCGCCGGGCGACGACCGGCCGGCCGCGTTCTGGGCGGCCACCCTGCGGACTGTCGCAGCCAGTGGGGCCATCCCGCCGGATCACCAGTTGTCCAAGGTCACCTTGGCGGCGGGCGTCAACGACGACGTCCTGCTGGGCGTTGTCCGCGGTTTGCAGGAGCTTCCGCAGCCCCTGCTGCTCGTGCTGGACGACTTCCATGAGATCAGGAACCCGGACATCCTCGGCGCCCTGACGGAGCTGATCGCCAACGGCACGTCGGTGCGACTGATGGTGCTGACCAGATCCGACCCGCCCTTGCCCCTGCACCGGCTTCGGCTCGGCGGTGACCTGGCCGAAATCAGCGCCCGGGATCTCGCGTTCGACGCCGATGCCGTGGCCCAGTTGGCGCGCGAGACCGAAGCCCTGGACCTGACGCCGGGCCAGATCCAGTTGCTCCTGGAACGCACCGAGGGCTGGCCGGCAGGTGTCCGCCTGGCCACCCTGTACCTGGCTCGCGAGCCGAGCGATCGCGACCTCGTCGGCTTCGGCGGCACCGAGGCGTCGGTGACCGAACTCCTCATGACTGAAGTGCTGGACAGACACGACGAGGACACCAGGGACTTCCTGCTGCGCACCAGTGTCGTCGACCGGATCACCGGCGACTTAGCCGACGCCATCGTCGGGGACGGCAACGGGCAGCTTCGCCTGGAGATGCTGCAGCGAGCCAACCACTTCGTCTCGTGCCTCGACGCCTGCCGCACCTACCGGTACCACCCGTTGCTGCGGGAGCTGCTGCTGCACAGCCTTCGCCGCGACGACCCCCAGGGCTACCGTGACGCACACCGAGCAGCCGCCGGCTGGCTGATCGAACACGCTGAACCGGTGCGGGCGCTGCATCACCTGGCTGCGGCCGAGGACTGGGCCGCGGTCGCCGAAACCTTCCTCGATGCCTCAGCCTCTGTGGTCGGCTTCGACCGTTTCGAGATTCGTGAGCAGTTGCTGGCGATCCCCTACGAGAGCCTGCCTGCTTCCGCGCCGCTGCAACTGTGCATGGCCGGGGTGGCCCAGATCTCCGGCCAGTACGAAGCCGTCGACGCCCACATCGCGCAGGCCCGGCGCCTGCTGCAGGGGTCCGAGGGACTGCCGCCGTTGCACGCAGCGTTCCTGGAGAACCTGGCCGGCGCAACCGCCCGTGTGCTCGGTGACCTGAGCGCAGTCGTGCGGTGTTCGCAGGCCGCGCTGCATCACGTGGCCCGTGCCTCGCCAGGGCGGGCGGCGGAGGGCCACGGCACCATTGCCCTCACGCAGCACGCGGTCGGTTTGCTGTGGACTGGGAGGACTGCCGAGGCTCGCGCCGAGTTCGTCGCCAGCGCAAGCCAGGATCGGCCGGGCGATGTCGAACTGACCGTGCTCAGCGCCCGCGCGAACCTCGCTCTCTGCGATCTCATCAACGGGCAGGTGGACCGGGCCGAGTCCGCCGCCAACGCCCTCCTCCAGCAGGCAGCCGTCAAGGGCTGGAGTTCCTTGCTCCAGCTGCGTCCCGCCTACCTCGTCGTGGCGAACAGCACCCTGCTGCGCGGCGATGTCGTCGAGGCCGACCGCGCGGTGTCCGCAGGCCTGGCGGCGCAAGGCGGCGGCGTGGAGTTGTGGCCCACCGTGGCGCTGCGCCTGACGCAGGCAGCCATCGCGGTGTCGCGGCACAGACCGCGGGCAGCGGTGGCGGCCTTGGCCAGCGCGCGGTCCACCATGGGCGACTGGCCGGTACCGCAATCCCTGGCTGCGCTCATGTCTCGGACCACGGCAGACATCGCGCTGCTGACCGGGGATCCATCCGCCGCAGCTGCGCAGGGCCGGGAGCAGCCCATTCGATCATCCTCCTGGTGGTCGAGCCAGGCGCGACTGCAGTTGGCACGCGCCGACCTCGCCGCGGCGCGCTCGGCCGCGGAGTCGGTCGCACGTCCGCCTGAGTCGGACCGCCTGGCGGACGTACTCGCGGCGATCGAGGCTTGGCTGGTGCTGGCTGTCGTGGCCGATCACTGGGGGCGGCACGACCTGGCACGGGATGCGATCGCCTCCGCTGTGCAGCTTGCCAGGCCCGAGCGCCTCGTCCGGCCGTTCCTTCTGGTCGGACCCGCCCAGAGCGCCCACTACCTCAAGCGGCTGCCCGCATCGCAGACCTCCGACGGGTTCGTCGGGGTTCTCATCGAAGCGCTCAGCGATCAGATCCCGAACCAGGCCGAGCCCGACCCGCTGATCGATCCCCTCACCGAACGCGAACTTGCCGTGCTCGGATTGCTGCCCAGCATGAAGACCAACGCTGAGATAGCTGCGGAGTTCTTCGTCTCGCCCAACACCGTCAAGGCGCATCTGCAACACATCTATCGCAAACTCGGCGTCGCCACCCGGCGGGAGGCCGTGCGGCGGGGCCACGACCTGGGCCTGATCCCCTGACCTGAGGGCCGGGCCGGTCCGATCATCCTGCAGGTCTCCGCCAGGTCGGCCCCACCTCGCGGGCGTGGAAGCCTCGTCGGGCGCGCCATGATCACCACCTCCCAGCTGACCGCGCTCCTGCGCAACGCCGGCTACCACGACGTACGCGTCATCATCGACCAACCACGGTCCTCGCGAATCGTCAGCATCGGCCAGCGACCACCCCAGCGCGACCCTCAGCCAACGCGCTGGGCCGGCCGGACGAGTAGGCGCGTCAATCTGGGCTGCCCTTGTGATGCCTGCCCCAGGTGCGCCATAGGCTGCGGTGTGACACAGGTCGATTCGAGCACAGGCCCGGTCAACCCGCGTTCGCGTAGGCCTCCTCGAGCCATCCGCGCACCTGGTCGTCGATCTGGCTGGCCGCGTGCAGCTCGATGTGATGCATCCACACGTTCGCCGATGGGTGGACGACTTCCTTGAAGCGATGGCACCTGACCTCGTGCGGCAGGGCGACGGAGAGCACCACGGGGACCTCGCTGTGGACGTACTGCCCAGGACGCCACACATACGCAAAGCCCTTGCGACGCCGGAATGCGACCTGACTCTTCGTCACCGACACAGACACTTGGCCGATCCGGGACACGGCCTGCTCGACGCCGCGGCAGATCGCGAGGCACTCGGGGAAACCAGCGAAGAGCTCCTCAGGACCTTGCTCGGTGGTACTGCCCACCAGCGGAGCGTAGTCTCCGCGGTTCCTGCCGTCGAGTGCAACCCTCGCTCCCCTCGCAGCCGCAGCCACCGATGCGTCCGTGCTGACCACGGCGGTGCTGTCGCTGCTGGTGGGCGCGGGTGCTTGTGACGCGCATCGACGGCCTTCTCGTCTTCGCCAGTGCAGAGGCTGCCCTCGACGAGGTTCGCAACGCGATTCTCGCGACCCCGACTCGGCCGGAGCTCGTCGTGCTCGACATGGGCGGGTGCTACGAGATCGACGTCACTGCCGCCGACGCGCTCGCGGCCCTGGTGGATGACCTGCGCAGGGATGGCGCGGATATCCGGTTCGCCGGGGCACACCACGCGGTGCGCGAGTACGCCGAGCGGCTCAGCCACCCCGGACTCGTGGGTCTGGTCGAGCCCTACGACGCGGTGGCCGCAGCCATGCGCGACAGCGATCAGGGCTGACCGGCCCATCCCCGGAGCGGGCGCAGGGGAACGATCAGGCGTGCACAGGGGGCACCACCGTACGGCGGCGAACCACCCCAATCACCGCAGCCGTCAGCAGGTGGGCGGTCACGACCGCGATGGCTACGGGGGCCGTGGTCACCGGGCCCAGGCCGATCGACAGGCTGGCGATGAGGGTCAGGCCGATGGGTGCCTTGATGAAGGCGCCCGGGACGGCGGAGAGCATGCAGCCCACGGCGATCGCGTACGGGATGCTCGGGAAGACGGCGTGCACGATCACCCCGGCCGTCCCGCCGACGAACAGCATCGGGAGTACGTTGCCACCGATGAAGCCCGTGGCCAGGCTCAGGGCCATGGCCAGCATCTTGCCGATCAGCACGGCCAGGAGCAGCCCGACGCTGATCGTGGCGGAGTTGTCGATGACGGCGGTCAACTGGCTGTTGCCGGCGCCGATGGTCAGCGGCAGCGCCACGGCCAGGCACCCGATGAGCGCGCCGCCCACAAGGCCGCGCAGGTAGCGGTGAGTGATCCTGTCCGCGGCCTTGTTCACGACCTTCACGACGATCACGAAGACGATCATCACGACGCTCGAGGCGAGGCCCAGGCCGGCGCCGACCAGCAGCTGCCAGGGGGCGAAGTCATCGACGGGGATCGCGAAGCTGTTCAGGAAGGTCGTGCCGACGACGGCGAAGAAGATCCCGAAGGCGACCGTGGCAGCGATGAGTTGGGGGATGAAGGCCTGGACGTACTTGCGGTGCGGGGTCGGCGCCAGCTCGCTGACCATGGTGGCGCCCAGCAGCGGGGATGTGAAGGCCCCACCGAAGCCGCCGGCAATGCCCGCCATCGTCGACTGGAGCCGGGCGTCCTCGTTGCCAGGCCAGCGCCGCGCCGCGATCCACGACGCGATCCCCCCACCTATCATCACCAGGGCGAAGGACGGGCCCAGGCTCGCCCCAGCCACGGCAGAGACCAGCGACAGACCGACCCAGGACAGTGCCACGCGATGGTTGACCACCCCTGACTCGATCACCGCCACGCCGCCGGGGATGTGGTCCGGTGCCGCCCACCAGCTGCGCAGGACGGTGATTAGTACGCCACCGGCTGCGATGAACGGGATCCACCACCACTCGCCCGACCACGCCTCGAGGCGCGGATCGCCGAAGATCAGCCCGGCGACCCCACCGGTGATGCCCAGGTAGGCGATCCCGAGCACGCCGAGGGCCCCGCCGACGAGCAGGGCAACCACGAGGAGCTCGCGGTACCACGGCTGGTCGAGCGGCAGCGGAGGAGCAGGCGGGGTGGACTGCTGGTCGGCGTGCGGGGTGTCGCCGGCCTGAGGATCGGCAGGGGCGAGCGCGGCCTGGTCATGTGCTCCATCGGGATCACGTGTCATGCGTTCACCCTGCCGCACGAAACCGTGGCCGGGCATCACCCGCAGGGGGTAGTGGTACAGGTGTCGGTGCACTGCCGGCGCCCGGCGGATCGGTCGATCGGCGCAGCCGGGGCACAATGGGCCGCGCCTCAAGGGGCTCGAGCATCAGGGGGCCGAGCCACGGGGAGCGGGGTGCCCGCGCGAGGCGACCCCGCTCCAGCGCCGGGCGGGTCAGGCCTCGTCGTCCTCGAGCTCGGCCTCGAGCAGTGCCTCGTCGATCGCCAGCGCGAAGCCGAGGGCCTTGGCCATGTTCCGCGCCGCGGATACGACCTTCGGGGTCCCGACGATGGGCGCGACCGCGATGAGCACGTTGCGCGCATCCTCGGGCTCCAGCAGGGTGTCCTCAGCCGCGCGGAACGTCGCGAGGTAGGACACCGGCGGGGCGTCCACGGCCACCAGCGCGGCCAGACGGACCAGCAGGAGAGCCTCGATGCTGGCGTCCACGTTCGCCAGGGACACGGCGTTGATCTCCACGACGGTGTCGAGCAGGGGGTTGTCGGACATACGGTGACTCCTTCGTTAGACCTGTCGGCAGCATCTGTGCGCGGCAGGATGGTGTGCGCGGAGCGGCCATGTCATTGCCGCTCCCCCGCGATCCCAGCCTTGCTCGTCGGCGCCAGGTGCGAATCACCCGTTGCGGGTAGTCCGCCGGTGCGCGCTGCACTCCGGTCACACGGGCCGCTGGAGCCGCAGGACCGGGACGCAAGAGGGGTTGGCGAGGTCCATCCGGACCTCCTTGCCTGCCACGTACTGGCGGATCGCGTGGGACAGCTCGCGCGGATGGGTGAGATTGATGGCGTGCGCTGCTCCCTGGAACAGCACGATGGTCACCTGCTCCGGGACGTCAGCCAGGGCCCGGCTGATGACCTGCCAGGAGGGTCGGACCGGGTCCTCGCTGCCGATCACGACCATGGCCGGGACCCGCATGGACACGATCCGCTCGTAGTCCGCCGCCGAGCTGCTGGCCGCCCTCGGGCGGGCCGGGATCGAGGTGGATCGCGTCACGGAGATCCCCATGCCAGCGCGTGCCGGTCAACCGCCGGTCACGCCGTCCGACGCTCCCGACGGCTCGGCGACAGCGTCGTCGTCCTGACGGTCGGCCAGGGCCAGCGCAAGGGCGATGAGCCCGGCCAGGACGGCGCCGAGCAGGGTGGCCGTGATGCGCTGGAGGGCCAACTGGGCCGTGTCGGTGGCCGCCCCGGAGCCGCCGAGCAGGACGATGAACGGGGTGAGGAACAGGATCTCCTGGGCGTAGCGCCCGAGTGCTGCGTAGGCGACGATGAGCACCAGCAGCGCCACACCGACCAGGAGTGCGGCCCAGTCGGGCAGGGCCAGGACCAGGACCAGCGCCAGCACGGCCCCGGCCAGGGTCCCCGAGATGCGGTCCCGGGCGATCGAGAGGGTCTCGCGGCCGTAGGGGCGCAGCACCAGGGTCATGGTCATCGGTATCCAGTAGGCGTGCGGCTGATCCAGGGCGGTGATGGCGAACACCACGAGCCCGACGGACGCGGCCATGGCCGAGGCGTGCCGCCAGGACGTGCGGACATCCACCCCCACGAGCCCGCTGGGCCGGGATGCGCGGGACACCGCCGCCACGGCGATGGCCCCGCCGGCCAGCATCCCGGCGGCGACGGTGCCCGGTGACTGTTGCAGCGGGAGGGTCGAGTAGACCGCAGCGATGGTGGGGATCCCGGCGAGCAGGCCGTTCTGCAGCACGTTGGCGGGGGCGACCAACAGGCAGGCGAGCGCGACGAAACACGCCGCGGGGAATGCCTGCCCGGACACCGCCACAGCCACGGCTCCGGTCATCGCCGCCGGCACAACCGCCGCGAGGGCGTGTGCGGGCCGGAGCTTGGTCGCCGGCGTCAGGCTGATGACGAAACCGAGTGCGACGGCCAGGCCGGCAGGCTCGCCGAACGCCCAGTAGGCCGCCGCCGTCGGGATGAGCATGACCACGGTCAGCACGACCGCGACCTTCAGCGTGGGCCGTGGGATCGCCCAGACGCGAGCGGGCTTGTTCGCGGCCTTCATGGTGGTGAGTCTCTCATCGGGTTGACACAGGCCCGACCCTCCGCGGCCGGACTCCCGGGGCTGACGTGCCGGGAGGCGTGATCGGCCCGCCCCGGGAACGGGACGGGCCGATCACGAGGGTCGGTGCGGATCAGGAGTCGACCGCCTTGGCGATGTCGTCGCCGCCCTCGTTCATGGCCTTGACCACGGCGGCCCCGATCACCGGGGCTGTGGAGGAGCCCGGGCCCTGGACGAGTTGCTTGGAGGTGGTGAACAGCGCGAAGGCGATCATGCCGGCGGCCGCCGCGTACAGCCCGTTTTGCACCGGCAGGCCGGCCAGACTCGCGTAGCCCAGCGAGGTCGGCACCATCAGGGCCCACACCGACAACCCGGCGATGACATCGCCCCGCAGCCACGACCGCTGGTAGGCCGGGAGCCAGGTCAGGATCGGCAGGAGCTGCCGGATCGCTCCCGGCTGGGCGTCGGTGCCGGCACTCCCGGGCCGGTCCGGGGCTGTGGATCGCATGCCGGTCATGCGCTGGCCTCTCGACGTGGGGTTGACCGCGGGCCGTGTCGGATCAGACCCGGGTGATGTCACGCCCGTGGACGGTCAGGGCCCAGATGACAAACACATTCAGCGTGATGATGGCGATGGACCAGATCGGGTACCAGGGCAGCCAGGCGAAGTTGAACAGGGCGCTGACGACGGCCACGATGACCCCGACAGTGCGGGCCCAGACCGCCCCGTTGAACACGAAGAAGCCCGCCGCCGCGACCACGATGCCCATGATCAGGTGGATCCAGCCCCAGGTGGTCACGTCGAACTGGAAGATGTACTCCTGACCCACGACGTAGAACGTGTCGTTGGCCAGGGCGACGACGCCCTGGATCGCCTGGAAGATGCCCGCCATGATCATCATGACGCCAGCGAAGACTGTGAGTCCGGCTGCTGTGCCGCTGGGCTGGGTGGTGCCGCTCATGCCGCTCATGGTGCTGTCCCTCATCCCGGAGCCTCAGTGGCCCCGCTACCCTCGATGGTGGTCGTGGCGGCCGGCCCCCGCCTCACCCGTACCGGGTGATTCGGGCAACCCGGGGATGGTTGATCCCCTCGGCAACCTGCGCGGCGCGTCGCACCGGGTGGCCGGCCGGCGACCCGATGCATGGCCGAGGGGCGCAGCGTCCTGCCGTCGCGGTCCCGTCGGAGGCGCTTGACCGCGTACTGGCCGACGAGCACCACGCCGAGGGCCAGCGAGGAACCGGCGCGGCCATGAGAAGCCACTGGGCACCGCAACCACCCGGACCCGGGTATCCCAGGGCCGCACGCGGTTCGCGAGATGGTGAGCCCGTTGATGGGGGCCGCGCTGGACGACGCGCTGCGAGCACTCGACTTCGGCGGTACCACAAGTCACCTGTTCCCTCGGACCTCGGCGACTCGGACACGGTGGGATGTGGCGGATGAGCGCGTCACCGGCAGCCAGGGTGATGTCGATCGGCAATTCGCCGAAGTACTCCTCGCCGCGACGGACTCCGAGCACTTTGACCCCCGCAAATGCGTGCTCGAGTCCCCGCAGCCCCCGGACCGCCTCGTCGGGGTCAGCGGTCAGCACCAGGACGTCGACCTCGTAGTTGTCACCGAGTTCGAGAAGCACTGTGCCCAGCAGAGTGGGCAGCCAGGCCAACAGCGGGTCGATGAGGTGCAGCTTCGACTGGCTGCCGGGGACGATCCGGCCGTCGTCGGAGCGCTTCGTGCTCCAGACCGCGCCGAAGGCATGCACGATGCGCTGCAGCCGCCGGTTGAAGGCGTCTCGGCTGGGAGGGGCGGGCTCTGTTCAGATCCCAACCGGAAATGGGCACATCGGACATCGAGCGCCGATGTGCCCGCTTCCGGTTGGGAAATCCGTCAACGCGGGTCGGGGCGCGCCGCCGTCACCACGGTCGCGACCGCGGCACGCGCCGGCGCAGGAACCGCAGCGCCAGGACCGCGCCGAGCGCCGTCGCCGCTGCGGCGACCAGTGACCCGGCGGCGAAGCCGCTCATGAACGCGTCCTGCACCGCGCCGAGGACGGCGGCACCGTCGGGCACCTCGCCGGCGACGACGACCGCCGCCGCGACTGAGGACTCCGCGGCTTCGACCACCGCGGCGGGGGAGCCGCGCAGCGCATCGACGATCTGCGGGCCGTACAGGCTGGCGAACACCGACCCGACCACGGCCACGCCGAGGGTCCCGCCGAGTTCCCGCGTGGTGTCGTTGACCGCCGACCCGACGCCGGCCTTGGCCTGCGGCAGGGCCCCCATGATCGCCTCGGTCGCCGGGCTGGTCGTCAGTCCCAGGCCCGCTGCCATCACAACCATGCTCAGCAGCACCGGGCCGACGTAGGCACTGTCCGCTTCCAGCCGCGCGGCCAGCACGAAGCCGGCGCTCATCAGCGCCAGGCCGGCGCCGACGACGAGCTTGGAGCCGACTCGGTGCATGAGTGCGATCGACAGCGGCGAGAACACCCCGGTCACCACGGCGAACGGCACGGTCCGCAACCCGGCCTCCAGGGGGCTGAAGCCCTGGATGAGCTGCAGGTACTGGGTGATGAGGAAGATGAAGCCGAACAGGCCGAAGAACGCCGAGGCGATGGCGACGCTGGCCGCGCTGAACCGAGGGTTGCGGAACAGCCGCACGTCCAGCAGCGGGCTGGCCTGACGGGACTCGTACCGGATGAACGCGGCCAGCAGCACGACCGACAGCGCGCCCGCGGTGAGCACCTCCGGCGAGGTCCAGCCGCGGTGCGGGCCCTCGATGATCGCCCAGATGCCCAGGCCCACCGCTGCCACGGAGGCGACGAGCCCGACCCGGTCCAGCCGGCCCGGGTGCGGGTCGCGGGAGTCGGGGATCAGCCGCGTGCCCGCCAGCAGCGCCAGGGCCGCGATCGGCAGGTTCACCAGGAAGATCGAGCCCCACCAGAAGTGCTCCAGCAGCCAGCCGCCGGTCACCGGGCCGGCCGCGACGGCCAGGACCGGTGACGCCGGACCAGATCCCGATGGCCAGCGCGCGCTCCTTGACGTCGGTGAAGACGTTGACGATGATCCCCAGCGTCGCCGGGAAGATCAGCGCCGCGCCGATGCCCATGAGCGCCCGGGCGCCGATGAGCTGGCCGGTCGTGGACGCCAGCGCGGCCAGCGCGGAGGTGGCGGCGAAGACCACCAGCCCCAGCTGCAGCGCGAGCTTGCGGCCGTTGCGGTCGCCGAAGTAGCCGAAGGCCAGCAGCAGCGCGGAGAACACCAGGGTGTAGGCGTCCACGATCCACTGCAGGCCGGTGGTGGTGGCGCCCAGCTCGCTGCTCAGGGTCGGCAGCGCCACGTTCACGATCGTGTTGTCGACCACGACCATGAACAAGCTCAGGCAGAGCACGGCCAGGATCCACCAGCGGGCGCCGCTGGCGGGCGCCGTCTCGGGGGGCTTGGTGAGGGTGAGGGCCATCGGGTTCGCTCCTTGTAGATCGTTGTTCTAAATATCTAGAACTAGGTTCTACACCCATAGAACGCTATGCTGCAACCCATGGGACGAACACCGAGTACCGCGGTCGAGGACGGGCTGCTCAAGGCAGCGGAGGAGATCCTGGTCAACGAGGGGCCCGGCGCGCTGACCGTGCGCAAGGTCGCCTCCTGCGCGGGCGTGGCGCCGATGGGCGTCTACAACCGATTCCAGGGCAAGGCCGGATTGCTGGAGGCCCTGTTCGTGCGGGGCTTCCACGACCTGACCGCCTCGGTCGGGGCGGCCACCGGGGCGGATGCCCGGGCCCGGCTGCGGGACGCGGGGATGCGCTACCGGCGCTTCGCGCTGGAGCACCCGGAGCACTACCGGCTGATGTTCGAGCGCAAGCACGAGGTGGACCCCGGCCCGGCGGCGCAGCAACGGGCCCACGCTTCCTTGACCAGCTCGGTGCAGATGGTCGCCGCCGCTCGGACCCTGCAGCCGCTCGGCCTGGGCAGCGACGTGGAGGTCGCCCAGCAGCTGTGGGGCGCACTGCACGGCGCGGTGAGCCTGGAGCTGCTCGGCCTGGGGTTCGACGAGCATCCGGAGCAGTCCTTCGAGCGGATGCTGGACGCGCTGCTGCTCGGGATGGAGCAACAGTCCGGGTAGGTCCCGCGGACTGCTCCATCGGAGCGCCCGCGGCTAGGTCGCCCCGACGAGGGTAAGCCCGATGCAGTGATGCGCTGACCGATTGGAAGCGCTGGGCCGGGCGCGGCACCGCGCAACGGGATTCGCCGCCGTAGTCGCGGGCGATGTGGATGGCGGGGCCGCGGTGGGGGAAGCGTGGTGGCCAACGTCACCGTCACCGGGCCGGCCTCCGGCGGCTACATCACCGCGTGGCGGTGCAGTGAGCCCAGGTCGCCAACGCGGTCAGCGTCCCGATCGCAGACCATGGCTCGATCTGCCTCGACACCACGCCGACCAGGAGCCTCCTGGTGGACGTCGGAGGGTCCCTCGCTAGAATTTCGCGTTCGAAGTTGGGTATTGCCGGTGGGGCCGGATCGGGAGTTCGACAACCGCGCGGACGGCGACCGCAGCGAGCTCTCGGCCGGGGAAGAGATCGTCCAGGGCCGACTTGGTCGTCACTTCGGTCGATGGCGACGGCGAGTTCTGCCTGTTCACGAGCAGCAATACACACATCCTGGCCGACATGCAGGGCCTGTTCCCCTCGCTGGTGCAGCGCTGGAACTCCCAGCCGCGGACTGCGGGAGGCGGCGCGGCTGGACAGTCCGCCTCACCCGCGGGAGGTGCTCGATAGGCAAGGGGCGGCGAGGCAAACAGCCCGGGCATTGACAGCCCGGCTGGCCCTGGGTATAGCGACCGCCTCAGGCAGATGCCCAGGCCAGCAGAGAGGACCCGGGATCCGTCGTCGAGTACCCGGCGTTGGCGGCCCGGTGAACGCCTGGAGCCGATGCGTTCGCGCCCTCGATACCGCGAGCCGGCCAGATGGCCGCGCCGAGGCCAAGACCAGTGCCGATTGGCACGCAGCGTGTCGATCTACGGGGGTCCTGCCGCAGTCACGCGGCGATCCGGTCAGCACCCTCGCAGATCGACACGAATTCACCGGTGAACCGGCATCCACAGTCACGCTGAGCGCGACCTGCCAGAGCCGCCATCGCCGGGCAGAGGATGCGACGGTGAACCCCGACATCGATCGCCTGATCCAGGAGCGTGGCGGCGTGGTGCGCCGAGCTGAACTGATCGCGCTCGGCATCCGACCGCAGAATCTTCGCAACGAAGTCGCCGAGGGCATCTGGCGCGACGCAGGCGCCGGCATCCTGGCGCACCGTTCCGCCCGCCCCGGGTTGATGACTGAGGGGATCGTGGTCGGTCTTCGGATGCCGGCCTCCATCCTGACGGGCCCCGTCGCCGCGCTGCTGCAGCCGCATCCGGCCTGGCGCGACCAGGCGTTCCCCCGGCAGGCACCGATGGTGATCGCGCCTCGACCAGGTCGGGTGCGATGCCGGCCGCGCGCCACCCGGGGGCGGTGGCGCACAACGACCGTGGCCTGCGGCTGGCCGACCCTCACACCGCGCTGGTGGACATCCTGCGCTTCCAGCCGTGGGAGCTTGCGGCGGCGATCGGCGCCGCTGCTATCCAGTTGGGCCTCAGCAGCGTTGCTCAGTTGGAGGCATCCGTGTCCGCCCTCTCCTCCGCCGCGGGCGTCGCGCAGCTGCGACGCATCGTGTCCGCTTTGCGCAACGGCGCCGAATCGGGGCCGGAGCTGAGCCTGCAGCATGTGCTGCGCCGCGCCCAGATCAAGGGCTGGCGAGGCAACGCCACGGTGGTCATCGATGGCCGGCGCTACCGGGTCGACGTCTGCTTCCCGCGGGAAAAGGTGGCCGTCGAGTACGACGGTGTCGCCGAGCACTCCGGCGAGCGGGCTTTCCACGCCGACCGGGTGCGGAACGCCTTCATCTTCGACGGCTGGGCGGTCGTGCGGGTCACGAAGGAGATGCTCCGCGACCGCCACCAGCGGGAGGAACTGGTGGCCTCGACTGCGGACCTCGTGCGCCGGCGCCGGGCCATGTAGTCACGACCCCACGCCTGGCCACTTCCGCCGCGCACTGTGTCGTTCTCGTAGTTGATCACCCATCTGGCGCTGTCCATCCACTGCCGACGCGACGGCCCGACAAGGACCGTGATGCGACGATGCGCACCACCTTCGATCGATGAGGATGCGTCGCAGCAGATCGGCTAGATCAGGCGCGAGCACGGCACCGGATTCAAGGAGACCGTCTCGAGTTCCCCACCGCGCTGCCCACGACATAGGGCCTGACGCCCGTGGACGACCTCGCCGAACCCGATGGCCCGACGTGCACCTGGATCGATGAGGCGTGTCTTCTCCCTTCCCGCCGCGCCAGGACAGCGATCGGCCCCGTCAGCCGACCCGCTCGGCCCGTCGCTTGGCATGCCCGCAAGGATGGCGAACGCGCATGGGCCACCGGGTGGGCTGAGGAGCCGCGCGCGACCGGTCGTAGCGCCCCCCGCCTTCCCGCCCCGCTGCACCACCGGACCTTCCTGCCCATCCAGCCCCGAACGCCCGTCCCAGACCGGAATCCACTGCAGCCATCAAGGCCGTCCGCGGTACCCGATGGGCGCCATGATCACCTGGCGTCGGTGACCTGCCTAGTGCCCACACCCCTGCCCAGTGCGCGGGAGGTGAGGAGTCTGCACCCTTCATCAGACCACCTCCATATGCCGCACCCGGCCAAGCCGGGACAGGGCAGCGGAGAGGGTCACCGATGACCTGTGGCCGCCGCGTCCAGCAGGCCCAGCACCCCTCGGCGTGCCTGCCCCGCCGGTACCGGCCGTCAGTCGCGCCGGGGTAGTACATCCCCTCGGTGCAGATCACATAGTGGACCGGCGTCGCGCCAGGACCGGTGGTCGGCAGGGGGTCCAGCTTCGGCAGGGCGAAGTTGGTCGTCCCATCGCCGCCGAACTGCGTGCCGATGACGGAGAACAGCGCCGTGTTCGGCGGTATCGGCAGCAGCGACCCGTCGCAGAACGCCCATGTCACCGGGGCGAACGTGCCCGCAAACAGTCGGATCTCCCCGATCGTGCCCTCGTTCATGCTTCTCCTCGCATCGGTGTGCGGCGAGCGTAGTGCCGCGGGGGCCAGCCTCGCCGGTTCAGGACGGACCAACCGCCGGCGCAAGCGCCTGGTGCTCGCCCTAGCGAACCCAGCCGCCGACGGGAACTCGTTGACCGTACCGGCCGAGAGCCCCTACTTCGGCCCCACGGTCCGGCCCCACGCGTTCGCCGTTACCCACACCGGCGCCCGGCCGGTCTTCGTGGCTGGCCAGGCCCCGGCGGGAGTGTTCCATCAGCGGCAACAAGGACCATGACGACCAGCGGCGGCGGGATGCTCGTCTCCAACGACGACGCGGCGGCGCTGGCCGACCACGTGCGACGTGTCGCCGCGCGCACCGGCCGGTGCCCTGGTACGAGCACACCGACATCGGCCCGTGCCCTGCCCCGCTACGCCACCGGCCCCTCCAGAGCGTCGACCCCGAAGGCCCGTCGCAGCCCGGCATCCAACGGCCTGGCCATTTCCTCGTAGCGCAGGTGCCCGACGACCGGGCCGAGGCGCGACGGATCGAGCCCGCGGCGGTCCTGCAGACCCTGGGTCAGGTCGAGCCGGCATCCTGTGCTGGTCGGCTGCAGGGGCACCGACTCGGCCATCCGCGCCAGCAGCGGCAGCCAGGCGCCGCTCATCGCCCAGGCGAACTGCCTCGGCTCGTCCCAGACCGTGAACACCTCATCGAACGGCAACCGCTGGATGACGACCCGGCGGGTCCCACTCACGCCGGCTGGCGCCCCGGCGACCTCCACCCGGTCCAGCAGCGGGAGCTACTGCGGCCACGACTCGTGATCGGCCAAGCGCCGCCCAACACGGCTTCCGGCGGCGCAGCGATCTCCACCGACGCAGCGGTGTCGGTGCGGATCGGCGCGGACGCGATCCACGCCGCGGGGCGGACCCTGCGTCAGCATGCGCGCCTACTCCTACAGCCGACGGGCACATCGCGGGGGTACTACGCCGCCACGAGCAGCGCGAGCATCGCCGACCGGCACCGACGTGCAAGACCGTGACCGGCGAATGCGTGGTACACCCCCGTGCCGAGGCATGGCACCGTCTCCGGAGCGTTGGGGGCCGGCGCCACTCACGCGATCCGCGCGGCCTCAGTCGCGCTGGGGGTAGATCCCCTGGGTGCAGATCATGTAGTGGACCGGCGTCGCCCCGGGGCCGCTGGTCGGCAGCGGGTCCAGCTTCGGCAGCGCGTACGTGGTCTGGCCGTCGCCGCCGAATTGTGTGCCGAGGAGGCTGAACAGCGCCATGTTGTCGCGGATCTGCAGCACTGACCCGTCGCAGAACGCCCACCCTACGGGGGCGAACGTC
>CAVXYG010000003.1:0-14967 GCA_963766005.1 uncultured Actinomycetota bacterium
CACTGGGTTTCGAGGTGTCGCGACCCGTCCTGTACTCCCGTCTCGATGCCGCGGCACGGCATCGCTTGACCGTTGTCGCGGCCGGCCCGGGCTGGGGGAAGACCACCACGGCGGCCGGGTGGGTACGGCGACGACGCGAGCAGTCGCAGGAGAGCATCGCCTGGCTCAGCCTCGCGCCGGGCGACGACCGGCCGGCCGCGTTCTGGGCGGCCACCCTGCGGACTGTCGCAGCCAGTGGGGCCATCCCGCCGGATCACCAGTTGTCCAAGGTCACCTTGGCGGCGGGCGTCAACGACGACGTCCTGCTGGGCGTTGTCCGCGGTTTGCAGGAGCTTCCGCAGCCCCTGCTGCTCGTGCTGGACGACTTCCATGAGATCAGGAACCCGGACATCCTCGGCGCCCTGACGGAGCTGATCGCCAACGGCACGTCGGTGCGACTGATGGTGCTGACCAGATCCGACCCGCCCTTGCCCCTGCACCGGCTTCGGCTCGGCGGTGACCTGGCCGAAATCAGCGCCCGGGATCTCGCGTTCGACGCCGATGCCGTGGCCCAGTTGGCGTGCGAGACCGAAGCCCTGGACCTGACGCCGGGCCAGATCCAGTTGCTCCTGGAACGCACCGAGGGCTGGCCGGCAGGTGTCCGCCTGGCCACCCTGTACCTGGCTCGCGAGCCGAGCGATCGCGACCTCGTCGGCTTCGGCGGCACCGAGGCGTCGGTGACCGAACTCCTCATGACTGAAGTGCTGGACAGACACGACGAGGACACCAGGGACTTCCTGCTGCGCACCAGTGTCGTCGACCGGATCACCGGCGACTTAGCCGACGCCATCGTCGGGGACGGCAACGGGCAGCTTCGCCTGGAGATGCTGCAGCGAGCCAACCACTTCGTCTCGTGCCTCGACGCCTGCCGCACCTACCGGTACCACCCGTTGCTGCGGGAGCTGCTGCTGCACAGCCTTCGCCGCGACGACCCCCAGGGCTACCGTGACGCACACCGAGCAGCCGCCGGCTGGCTGATCGAACACGCTGAACCGGTGCGGGCGCTGCATCACCTGGCTGCGGCCGAGGACTGGGCCGCGGTCGCCGAAACCTTCCTCGATGCCTCAGCCTCTGTGGTCGGTTTCGACCGTTTCGAGATTCGTGAGCAGTTGCTGGCGATCCCCTACGACGCCCTGCCTGCTTCCGCGCCGCTGCAACTGTGCATGGCCGGGGTGGCCCAGATCTCCGGCCAGTACGAAGCCGTCGACGCCCACATCGCGCAGGCCCGGCGCCTGCTGCAGGGGTCCGAGGGACTGCCGCCGTTGCACGCAGCGTTCCTGGAGAACCTGGCCGGCGCAACCGCCCGTGCGCTCGGTGACCTGAGCGCAGTCGTGCGGTGTTCGCAGGCCGCGCTGCATCACGTGGCCCGTGCCTCGCCAGGGCGGGCGGCGGAGGGCCACGGCACCATTGCCCTCACGCAGCACGCGGTCGGTTTGCTGTGGACTGGGAGGACTGCCGAGGCTCGCGCCGAGTTCGTCGCCAGCGCAAGCCAGGATCGGCCGGGCGATGTCGAACTGACCGTGCTCAGCGCCCGCGCGAACCTCGCTCTCTGCGATCTCATCAACGGGCAGGTGGACCGGGCCGAGTCCGCCGCCAACGCCCTCCTCCAGCAGGCAGCCGTCAAGGGCTGGAGTTCCTTGCTCCAGCTGCGTCCCGCCTACCTCGTCGTGGCGAACAGCACCCTGCTGCGCGGCGATGTCGTCGAGGCCGACCGCGCGGTGTCCGCAGGCCTGGCGGCGCAAGGCGGCGGCGTGGAGTTGTGGCCCACCGTGGCGCTGCGCCTGACGCAGGCAGCCATCGCGGTGTCGCGGCACAGACCGCGGGCAGCGGTGGCGGCCTTGGCCAGCGCGCGGTCCACCATGGGCGACTGGCCGGTACCGCAATCCCTGGCTGCGCTCATGTCTCGGACCACGGCAGACATCGCGCTGCTGACCGGGGATCCATCCGCCGCAGCTGCGCAGGGCCGGGAGCAGCCCATTCGATCATCCTCCTGGTGGTCGAGCCAGGCGCGACTGCAGTTGGCACGCGCCGACCTCGCCGCGGCGCGCTCGGCCGCGGAGTCGGTCGCACGTCCGCCTGAGTCGGACCGCCTGGCGGACGTACTCGCGGCGATCGAGGCTTGGCTGGTGCTGGCTGTCGTGGCCGATCACTGGGGGCGGCACGACCTGGCACGGGATGCGATCGCCTCCGCTGTGCGGCTTGCCAGGCCCGAGCGCCTCGTCCGGCCGTTCCTTCTGGTCGGACCCGCCCAGAGCGCCCACTACCTCAAGCGGCTGCCCGCATCGCAGACCTCCGACGGGTTCGTCGGGGTTCTCATCGAAGC
The DNA here is from genome assembly GCA_963766005.1 of uncultured Actinomycetota bacterium. Taxonomy (GTDB): domain Bacteria; phylum Actinomycetota; class Actinomycetes; order S36-B12; genus CAVXYG01. Next base: position 2,363 of record CAVXYG010000003.1, read on the forward strand.
GCTCAGCGATCAGATCCCGAACCAGGCCGAGCCCGACCCGCTGATCGATCCCCTCACCGAACGCGAACTTGCCGTGCTCGGATTGCTGCCCAGCATGAAGACCAACGCTGAGATAGCAGCGGAGTTCTTCGTCTCGCCCAACACCGTCAAGGCGCATCTGCAACACATCTATCGCAAACTCGGCGTCGCCACCCGGCGGGAGGCCGTGCGGCGGGGCCACGACCTGGGCCTGATCCCCTGACCTGAGGGCCGGGCCGGTCCGATCATCCGGCCGGTCTCCGCCAGGTCGGCCCCACCTCGCGGGCGTGGAAGTCCTCGTCGGGCTTGCGACACCTCGACCCCGCCCACCGCGATGTGGCGGCCGCGCGGAAGATGATCGGGGACCGGGGCATCACCGGGCAGCGGCTGGCGGAGATGCCGGAGTCCGAGCTGCGGGGGCTGTTCCCGGACGGACGGTCGGGGGTGTCGGACCGGTACGACCAGCCGGACTTCGCGCGGGTGGTGAGGTCGATGCGGGCGAACCGGCACTTCACGCTGCTGCAGGCCTGGCGCACGTACGTCGGGTCCGGGTCGGAGAGCAGGAGGTACGGGTACTCGCAGTACTGCCACCTGTTCGGCGAGTACGCGGTGCGCAACGACCTGGTCGCGACCCTGCACCACGAGCCGGGCCGGGCGATGTTCGTGGACTGGGCCGGCGACACGATCCCGCTCGTCGACGCGGTCACCGGCGAATCCGTGAAGGCGTACCTGTTCGTCGCGGTGCTGCCGTATTCCGGGTGCCTGTACTGCCGCGCGTTCACCGACCATGGGCATGGACGCGTGGATCGCCGGCCATGTCGGCGCGTTCGGGCACTACGGCGGCGTCCCGCAGATCCTCGTCCCGGACAACGCGCTGACCGCCACCCACCGCAAGCAGCGCGGCGACGCCGCGCGGTTCGTCAACGACCGGTACCGGCAGATGGCCGACCACTACGGCACCGCGGTCGTGCCGGCACGGGTCAGCAAGCCGCGGGACAAGGCCGCGGTCGAGTCGGCGGTGAACACGGTCAACAAGCGCGTCATCGGCTACCTGCTCGAGGACGTGTGGACCACCCTGGCGGAGCTGAACGAGGCGATCGCCGAGCGGGTGCTCGAGGTGAACCACGACATCCGCCGTGCCGACGGCACGACCCGGTGGGAGCGGTTCACCGCAGAGGAGGCGCCGGCGCTGATCCCGCTGCCCGACGAGGCGTTCGAGCAGGTGGAGTGGAGGCAGGCCAAGGTCGGGCGGAACTACCACGTCACCACCGACCACCAGCACTACTCGGTGCCTTGGCAGCTGGCCGGGCGGTTGGTGCGGGTGCGGCTGACCGGCTCCCGGGTGACCGTCTTCGACGGGCAGCAGGTCGTCGCCGAGCACCGGCGCAGCGACCGGCAGGAAGGGCCAGTACTCCACCGATTCCGGGCACGTGCCGGCGCAGCACCGCGACGTGGCCGGGCTGTGGTCGCGGCGCTGGTTCACCGACCGGGCCGGCGCGTTCGGGCCGGCGACGGTCCAGGTGATCGAGCAGATCCTCGACCGGCACGCGATCGAGGCGCAGGGCTACCTGGACTGCCAGAACATCCTGGGCACCCTCGGCCGCAAGAACAAGCAGAAGCTCGAGGCGGCCTGCCAGGAGCTGCTGAACATCGGCGCGCACCCGACGTACTCCACGATCAAGCGGCTGATGGCGGCCATCGACAGCGACGCCGGGAAGCCGGCGCCCGTCCGGGCCGCCGCGTCCACCCGGAAGAACGACCGGGCCGGCGACGGCGCGCCGGCGCGCTGGTGCGGGGCGCCGACTACTACCGGCAGGGGCGGTGACCGCGATGTTCACCAGCATCGACCACGACAAGTTCCGGGCGCTGCGGATCACGCACGTGGCCACGAAGTTCGAAGATCTGATCAAGGACGAGGCCAACGATGCCCTCACCCCGGAGCAGCTGTTCCTCACCGCCGTCGACGACGCCCTCGACGCACGGCGGGCCAACCGGATCGACAAGCTGATCCGGCAGGCGGGCTTCCCGATCCCCACCGCGACGATCGCCGAGATCGACTACCGCGAGGGCAGGGGCATCAACCCGACCCGGATGCGGCGCTACGCCGCGCACGACTGGCGCTCCGAGCCGACGAACCTGCTGATCACCTCGCCCACCGGAGGCGGTAAGACCTACCTGGTCTGCGCGATCGGCGATCGCCGCCTGCCAGCGCGAGCACGACGTCGTCTACCTGCGGATGGACGACCTGGCCCGACGACTGGTCATCGCCCGCTCCGACGGGATCGCCCACCAGGACCTGCTCACCAGGCTGTCCGACACCGACCTGCTCATGATCGATGACTTCCTCACCGTCGGCATCGACCCCGACGCGGCAAGCGACCTGTTCGCGGTCCTGGCGAACCGCGAGCACCGCCTGCCGACCGTCATGGGGTCACCGCCCGTGGCCGCCGGATGTGACTGGTGATCGGGCTGCACAAGACCGAGTGCATCCGCCAGCCCGGCCTCTCCCGCAACCTCACCGACGTCGAGTACGCGGCCGCCGGCTGGGTCGACTGCTACCACCATCGCCGCCTGCACAGCTGCCTCGGCTCCTTCACCCCCGCCGATGACGAAGCCGCACCAGCGACCCTCACCCGCGAGCCGCAACCCGTCTGAGAGCGGCAGCGGGCCTGGGGCGATGCACATTGAACACTGCGAGCAGCGCGGCCGGGGTATGGCACAGTTGCATCTCGGCGATGCCCTGGTGGATCGGTCGTACGGAGACATCGCAATCCCCATACTGCCCACCAGCAGGGCATTTCCACGGTCACGACCCGATCAACCCACCCGACTCCCCGGTTGAGGCTCATGGGTGGTGGCGCTCGTGGGAGTGGGCAGCGACATCTGTGCGGGGTTGAGGTCGTAGGTCCAGGGCAGCCCGGCGTTGCGCCACCCGTTCCTCGCTCGCATTCCGTGGTAAACGCTGCTGGGATCGTCCACCAGGCTGCCCTCCATTCCGTCGATGACGTTGTAGAGACGGGTGAACCCTGCCTCGGCCAGCGCATTGATCGCCATGGCCGAACGGGCTCCGGAGCGGCAGGTCACCATCAGCATGGCATCCGGGGCGAACCACTGCTGCACCGAGGCGACGAAGTCCTGCCTCGGCGCCCACCGCATCGCGGTCCCGTCGGCGTTCCACTCGTGCGTGAAGTCGGCCATCGGTACCAGCCACGCCATCGGGGCATGGCCGACGAACACGAACTCCTCCAGGCTCCGCACGTCGAGAAGGCTCACGTTGTCGGGATCGGCGGCGATCAGCGTGAATGCCTGCCGGGCGGTCGCATACAGCCCGAGACTCGTCTGCCGGGCGACCGCGACCGGCACTCCTGCGTGCATGACCACGTCAGCCATGGGATCTGCCTCGCCTCCGCTATCCGAGCCTGAGCTCCATGGACTTCTCCAAGGTGGTCCCCTCGGGCACCCGGCCCCAGCTCTTGCCCAGCCACACATCCTCCAACCAGGCCCGGACTCCCTTCTCCAGGAACTCCGGACGAGCCCACTCATCGACGTCGAAGTCGTTGCTGATGTAGCCGTGGCTGAGCATGAAGTCCTTGCCGATCCGGATGCACGCCATGTTCATCGCGCTGAGGCTCGGGACCATGTCGACGTGCTTGATGCCTTGGTAGGTGTCCTCGGCATCCCGGTAGAAGGTCTGGTGGTCGAGGATGGCCGCGGCGGCTCGTTGGTGTTCGTTGGCCCAGTGCCCGACCTTGACCATGGCCTTCATGTAGGTCACGACCAGTTCCGGGTGCTCGTCGGCCATCTCGCGGGTGCAGGTGATGATCGCCGGTGTGTTGGCGACCTGGATTGTCCAGTCCGGGTAGCGCGACAGGTCCTCGATCAGCTTGATCCGTCCGGTGGCCTCCTGCAGGTGCTGGAAGACCTTGCTCTGGGTGTAGATCGCGTCGACGGTGCCGTCCAGCAGCGCGGTCTCCAACGGCCGGAAGGCGAGGTCGTGCTTGTGGTCGCGGCGCAGCCACAGCTCCGAGGGATTGTTCATGGGCACCTGGAGCATCTCGGCCTTGTCGTACCAGTCGTCCGCGTAGGGGAACTCGACGAGCTCGATGTCCTCCAGGGTCATGTCGTGCAGGCGCAGCATGTTCTCGATGCCCATGTGCTCCTGTACCCGCCACCAGTCGTTCTTGATGGTGTTCAGGCTCTTGGAGATGCCGATCTTCTTGCCCCGCAGGTCCTCCATGCGGAAGATCGGATCCCGGGCGCGCACGGCCATGCCGCCTCCCTCGTACACCCACGTCGCCCCGAGCAGGACCGTTCGCCGGAGGTCCGCGTGCACCTGGATGGGCGGGTACAGGCCGCCGAACCTGATCAGGTTGTCCAGATTGTGGATGTAGTGCGGGTAGAAGTTGTTCAGGTTGTTCGAGCGGAAGTAGGCATACTCCACGCCGATCTTCTTGAACTCCTCCCGGCACCAGCCGAGCTCCTGGTCGATGTTGTTCGCTGACACCATCGGGCAGTTCGTGAACCACACCTCCTTCCAGTTCAGCGGTACCGTCGTCGAAGACCGCTCGACAGTTGCCTCGCTCATCGTGGACTCCCATCTGGACTCATTGGATGGTGCTGATGCCATGGTTTCCGAGAGCTCCGTCTGCTGCATCACCCGCAGTGGGTAGTCCAGCCACCGGGTTCCCGTCGGCTGGTCGACCGTGGAGCGGTCCCAGGTGTGGGGACCTGCTTGCGCCTCACATGTCCACCGGGCGACACCGTCAACCACTGACGGGCTTGCTCCGCGAGCTGGGGCAGTGGCACTGCTGACGGTCGCCCTGGGCGTCGACGGGCCCAGTGACCGGGAGTGACGTTGCCGCCGATGAAGCCCGTGGCCAGGCTCAGGGCCATGGCCAGCATCTTGCCGATCAGCACGGCCAGGAGCAGCCCGACGCTGATCGTGGCGGAGTTGTCGATGACGGCGGTCAACTGGCTGTTGCCGGCGCCGATGGTCAGCGGCAGCGCCACGGCCAGGCACCCGATGAGCGCGCCGCCCACAAGGCCGCGCAGGTAGCGGTGAGTGATCCTGTCCGCGGCCTTGTTCACGACCTTCACGATGATCACGAAGACGATCATCACGACGCTCGAGGCGAGGCCCAGGCCGGCGTCGACCAGCAGCTGCCAGGGGGCGAAGTCATCGACGGGGATCGCGAAGCTGTTCAGGAAGGTCGTGCCGACGACGGCGAAGACGATCCCGAAGGCGACCGTGGCAGCGATGAGTTGGGGGATAAGGCCTGGACGTACTTGCGGTGCGGGGTCGGCGCCAGCTCGCTGACCATGGTGGCGCCCAGCAGCGGGGATGCGAAGGCCCCACCGAAGCCGCCGGCAATGCCCGCCATCGTCGACTGGAGCCGGGCGTCCTCGTTGCCGGGCCAGCGCCGCGCCGCGATCCACGACGCGATCCCCCCACCGATGATCACCAGGGCGAAGGACGGGCCCAGGCTCGCCCCAGCCACGGCAGAGACCAGCGACAGACCGACCCAGGACAGTGCCACGCGATGGTTGACCACGCCTGACTCGATCACCGCCACGCCGCCGGGGATGTGGTCCGGTGCCGCCCACCAGCTGCGCAGGACGGTGATCAGTACGCCACCGGCTGCGATGAACGGGATCCACCACCACTCGCCCGACCACGCCTCGAGGCGCGGATCGCCGAAGATCAGCCCGGCGGCCGTACCGGTGATGCCCAGGTAGGCGATCCCGAGCACGCCGAGGGCCCCGCCGACGAGCAGGGCAACCACGAGGAGCTCGCGGTACCACGGCTGGTCGAGCGGCAGCGGAGGAGCAGGCGGGGTGGACTGCTGGTCGGCGTGCGGGGTGTCGCCGGCCTGAGGATCGGCAGGGGCGAGCGCGGCCTGGTCATGTGCTCCGTCGGGATCACGTGTCATGCGTTCACCCTGCCGCACCAAATCGTGGCCCGGCCTCACCCGCAGGGGGTAGTGGAACAGGTGTCGGTGAACTGCCGGCGTCCGGCGGATCGGTCGATCGGCGCAGCCGGGGCACAATGGGCCGCGCCTCAAGGGGCTCGAGCATCAGGGGGCCGAGCCACGGGGAGCGGGGTGCCCGCGCGAGGCGACCCCGCTCCAGCGCCGGGCGGGTCAGGCCTCGTCGTCCTCGAGCTCGGCCTCGAGCAGTGCCTCGTCGATCGCCAGCGCGAAGCCGAGGGCCTTGGCCATGTTCCGCGCCGCGGATACGACCTTCGGGGTCCCGACGATGGGCGCGACCGCGATGAGCACGTTGCGCGCATCCTCGGGCTCCAGCAGGGTGTCCTCAGCCGCGCGGAACGTCGCGAGGTAGGACGCCGGCGGGGCGTCCACGGCCACCAGCGCGGCCAGACGGACCAGCAGGAGAGCCTCGAGGCTGGCGTCCACGTTCGCCAGGGATACGGCGTTGATCCCCACGACGGTGTCGAGCAGGGGGTTGTCGGACATACGGTGACTCCTTCGTTAGACCTGTCGGCAGCATCTGTGCGCGGCAGGATGGTGTGCGCGGAGCGGCCATGTCATTGCCGCGCCCCCGCGATCCCAGCCTTGCTCGTCGGCGCCAGGTGCGAATCACCCGTTGCGGGTAGTCCGCCGGAGCGCGGCTGCGCTCCGGTCACACGGGCCGCTGGAGCCGCAGGACCGGGACGCCAGAGGGGTTGGCGAGGTCCATCCCCGCCGCGTTCCTCCTCGACGTGCAGCACCGGGCCCCGGCCCGGCAGGCCGAGGCGCCCGAGCCAGCGCCCCTGGTGGAGCCTCTGACCGGCCGGGAGCTGGCGATGCTCGCCGAGCTGCCGACGATGAAGAGCAACGCCGAGATCGCCGCGGAGTACTTCGTCTCGGTGAACACCGTCAAGGCGCACCTCAAGGGCCTGTACCGCAAGCTGGACGTGGACAGCCGCCGGGCAGCGGTCCAACGTGCCCGGGACCTGCACCTGCTGCCCTGCACCGAGCAGCCGGCGAGCTACGTGGGTTCGCTGAGATGCGTCCGTCGGCGATCGCTCGGGTGAACTCCTGGTAGTCCTTCTCGTTCTGGTCGGCGTAGGCCACGGTGAACCGTCCGCAGGCCCCGTCGCAAGTGTTGCTGCTGCCGAGGTAGGCGTGGATCGCCAGGGCTTCGCCGGATCGGGCGTGGCCGTGGGCCAGCCGTGCGGTAGCCGGCGGCCGCCGCGACCGCGAGCTCCACTCGCTGCTCGGAGTAGCCGTTGTCGCGGGCGGCCAGAACGAAGTTGGCTGCCAACCGCTTGACATCCCACTCCCACGGCCCAGGAAGCGTCTCGTCGAAGTCGTTGATGTCGAACACCTGCCGCCGCTCGGGCGCGGCGAAGGTCCCGAAGTTGGCCAGGTGCGCGTCCCCGCAGAGCTGCACCGCCAAGCCGGACACGGGGTGGGGGCGAGGTCCTGCGCCATGATCGCGGCGGCACCCCGGTAGAAGGCCAACGCCGACTCGGCCATGCGCTGGTGACGGACCGGGACCAGCCACTGCAGCCGGTCCCGGTCCTGGTCGGTGAGCACCGGCACCGGGTCGACCCCGTCCTCGGCGGGGGACCAGTCGCCGTGGCTTGCCCGCGGGACCGGCTTGCGAGCCTGCCGACCGGGCTCGATCCGTTCCTGTGCGTTCCTCCCGGCGTCAATCTGAGGCTGTGTCTGTTGGTGCGCACGGCCGGCTAGGGCGATGCGGTCGGACGCAGAGTCTTGTGCAGCTCGACCGCTGCGTGGCTCCCGGGCCGGTCCTGGGCCGTGGATCGCGTGCCGGTCATGCGCTGGCCTCTGGACGTGGGGTTGACCGCGGGCCGTGCGGATCAGACCCGGGTGATGTCACGCCCGTGGACGGTCAGGGCCCAGATGACAAACACATTCAGCGTGATGATGGCGATGGACCAGATCGGGTACCAGGGCAGCCAGGCGAAGTTGAACAGGGCGCTGACGACGGCCACGATGACCCCGACAGTGCGGGCCCAGACCGCCCCGTTGAACACGAAGAAGCCCGCCGCCGCGACCACGATGCCCATGATCAGGTGGATCCAGCCCCAGGTGGTCACGTCGAACTGGAAGACGTACTCCTGACCCACGACGTAGAACGTGTCGTTGGCCAGGGCGACCACGCCCTGGATCGCCTGGAAGATGCCCGCCATGATCATCATGACGCCAGCGAAGACTGTGAGTCCGGCTGCTGTGCTGCTGGGCTGGGTGGTGCCGCTCATGCCGCTCATGGTGCTGTCCCTCATCCCGGAGCCTCAGTGGCCCCGCTACCCTCGATGGTGGTCGTGGCGGCCGGCCCCCGCCTCACCCGTACCGGGTGATTCGGGCAACCCGGGGATGGTTGATCCCCTCGGCAACCTGCGCGGCGCGTCGCACCGGGTGGCCGGCCGGCGACCCGATCCATGGCCGAGGGGCGCAGCGTCCTGCCGTCGCGGTCCCGTCGGAGGCGCTTGACCGCGTACTGGCCGAGCGAGCACCACGCCGAGGGCCTGCTCGGTGAGGCGGCTGAAGTCCGGGGCGCTCATTCCGCTGCCCAGCAGAGTGGGCAGCCAGGCCAACAGCGGGTCGATGAGGTACAGCTTCGACTGGCTGCCGGGGACGATCCGGCCGTCGTCGGAGCGCTTCGTGCTCCAGACCGCGCCGAAGGCATGCACGATGCGCTGCAGCCGCCGGTTGAAGGCGTCTCGGCTGGGATGGGGCGGGCTCTGTTCAGATCCCAACCCCGAAATGGGGCACATCGGACATCGAGCGCCGATGTGCCCGCTTCCGGTTGGGAAATCCGTCAACGCGGGTCGGGGCGCGCCGCCGTCACCACGGTCGCGACCGCGGCACGCGCCGGCAGGAACCGCAGCGCCAGGACCGCACCGAGCGCCGTCGCGGCTGCGGCGACCAGTGACCCGGCGGCGAAGCCGCTCATGAACGCGTCCTGCACCGCGCCGAGGACGGCGGCACCGTCGGGCACCTCGCCGGCGACGACGACCGCCGCCGCGACTGAGGACTCCGCGGCTTCGACCACCGCGGCGGGGGAGCCGCGCAGCGCATCGACGATCTGCGGGCCGTACAGGCTGGCGAACACCGACCCGACCACGGCCACGCCGAGGGTCCCGCCGAGTTCCCGCGTGGTGTCGTTGACCGCCGACCCGACGCCGGCCTTGGCCTGCGGCAGCGCCCCCATGATCGCCTCGGTCGCCGGGCTGGTCGTCAGTCCCAGGCCCGCTGCCATCACGACCATGCTCAGCAGCACCGGGCCGACGTAGGCACTGTCCGCTTCCAGCCGCGCGGCCAGCACGAAGCCGACGCTCATCAGCGCCAGGCCGGCGCCGACGACGAGCTGGAGCCGACTCGGTGCATGAGTGCGATCGACAGCGGCGAGAACACCCCGGTCACCACGGCGAACGGCACGGTCCGCAACCCGGCCTCCAGGGGGCTGAAGCCCTGGATGAGCTGCAGGTACTGGGTGATGAGGAAGATGAAGCCGAACAGGCCGAAGAACGCCGAGGCGATGGCGACGCTGGCCGCGCTGAACCGAGGGTTGCGGAACAGCCGCACGTCCAGCAGCGGGCTGGCCTGCCGGGACTCGTAGCGGATGAACGCGGCGAGCAGCACGACCGACAGCGCGCCCGCGGTGAGCACCTCCGGCGAGGTCCAGCCGCGGTGCGGGCCCTCGATGATCGCCCAGATGCCCAGGCCGACGGCGGCGACGGAGGCGACGAGCCCGACCCGGTCCAGCCGGCCGGGGTGCGGGTCGCGGGAGTCGGGGATCAGCCGCGTGCCCGCCAGCAGCGCCAGTGCCGCGATCGGCAGGTTCACCAGGAAGATCGAGCCCCACCAGAAGTGCTCCAGCAGCCAGCCGCCGGTCACCGGGCCGGCCGCGACGGCCAGGCCGGTGACGCCGGACCAGATCCCGATGGCCAGCGCGCGCTCCTTGACGTCGGTGAAGACGTTGACGATGATCCCCAGCGTCGCCGGGAAGATCAGGGCCGCGCCGATGCCCATGAGCGCGCGGGCGCCGATGAGCTGGCCGGTCGTGGACGCCAGCGCGGCCAGCGCGGAGGTGGCGGCGAAGACCACCAGCCCCAGCTGCAGCGCGAGCTTGCGGCCGTTGCGGTCGCCGAAGTAGCCGAAGGCCAGCAGCAGCGCGGAGAACACCAGGGTGTAGGCGTCCACGATCCACTGCAGGCCGGTCGTACTGGCGCCCAGATCGCTGCTCAGCGTCGGCAGCGCCACGTTCACGATCGTGTTGTCGACCACGACCATGAACAAGCTCAGGCAGAGCACGGCCAGGATCCACCAACGGGCGCCGCTGGCGCGCGCCGTCTCGGGGGGCTCGGTGAGGGTGAGGGCCATCGGTTCGCTCCTTGTAGATCGTTGTTCTAAATATCTAGAACTAGGTTCTACACCCATAGAACGCTATGCTGCAACCCATGGGACGAACACCGAGTACCGCGGTCGAGGACGGGCTGCTCACCGCAGCGGAGGAGATCCTGGTCAACGAGGGGCCCGGCGCGCTGACCGTGCGCAAGGTCGCCGCCTGCGCGGGCGTGGCGCCGATGGGCGTCTACAACCGGTTCCAGGGCAAGGCCGGATTGCTGGAGGCCCTGTTCGTGCGGGGCTTCCACGATCTGACCGCCTCGGTCGGGGCGGCCACCGGGGCGGATGCCCGGGCCCGGCTGCGGGACGCGGGGATGCGCTACCGGCGCTTCGCGCTGGCGCACCCGGAGCACTACCGGCTGATGTTCGAGCGCAAGCACGAGGTGGAGCCCGGCCCAGCGGCGCAGCAACGGGCCCACGCTTCCTTCGACCAGCTCGTGCAGATGGTCGCCGCCGCCCGGACCCTGCAGCCGCTCGGCCTGGGCAGCGACGTGGAGGTCGCCCAGCAACTGTGGGGCGCACTGCACGGCGCGGTGAGCCTGGAGCTGCTCGGCCTGGGGTTCGACGAGCATCCGGATCAGTCCTTCGAGCGGATGCTGGACGCCCTGCTGCTCGGCATGGAGCAGCAGGGGCGTTAGGCCCCGCGGACTGCTCCATCGGAGCGCCCGCGGTGACGGTCGCCCCGACGAGGGTAAGCCCGATGCAGTGATTCGCTGTCCGATTGGAAGCGCTGGGCCGGGCGCGGCACCGCGCAACGGGATTCGCCGCCGAGTTGTGGCGACGTGGATGGCGGGGCCGCGGTGGGGGAAGCGTGGTGGCCAACGTCACCGTCACAGGGCCGGCCTCCGGCGGCTACATCACCGCGTGGCGGTGCAATGAGCCCAGGTCGCCAACGCGGTCAGCGTCCCGATCGCAGACCATGGCTCGATCTGCCTCGACACCACGCCGACCAGGAGCCTCCGGCGACGTCGGAGGGTCCCTCGCTGAACATTTTGTGTTCGAAGTTGGGTACTTGCCGGTGGGGCCGGATCGGGAGTTCGACAACCGCGCGGACGGCGACCGCAGCGAGCTCTCGGCCGGGGAAGAGATCGTCCAGGGCCGACTTGGTCGTCACTTCGGTCGATGGCGACGGCGAGTTCTGCCTGTTCACGAGCAGCAATACACACTTCCTGGCCGACATGCAGGGCCTTTTCCCCTCGCTGGTGCAGCGCTGGAACTCCCAGCCGCGGACTGCGGGAGGCGGCGCGGCTGGACAGTCCGCCTCACCCGCGGGAGTTGCTCGATAGGCAAGGGGCGGCGAGGCAACAGCCCGGGCATCGACAGCCCGGCTGGCCCTGGGTACGGCGACCGCCTCAGGCAGATGCCCAGGCCAGCAGAGAGGACCCGGGATCCGTCGTCGAGCACCCGGCGTTGGCGGCCCGGTGAACGCCTGGAGCCGATGCGTTCGCGCCCTCGATACCGCTAGCTGGCCAGATGGCCGCGCCGAGGCCAAGACGGTGCCGATTGGCACGCAGCGTGTCGATCTACGGGGGTCCTGCCGCAGTCACGCGGCGATCCGGTCAGCACCCTCGCAGATCGACACGAATTCACCGGTGAACCGCATCCACAGTCACGCTCAGTGCGACCCGCCAGCCGCCATCGCCGGGCCGAGGATGCGACGGTGAACCCCGACATCGATCGCCTGATCGAGGAGCGTGGCGGCGTGGTGCGCCGACCTGAACTGATCGCGCTCGGCATCCGACCGCAGAATCTTCGCAACGAAGTCGCCGAGGGCATCTGGCGCGACGCAGGCGCTGGCATCCTGGTGCACGGATCCGCCCGCCCCGGGTTGATGACCGAGGGGATCGTGGTCGGTCTTCGGATGCCGGCCTCCATCCTGACGGGCCCCGTCGCCGCGCTGCTGCAGCCGCATCCGGCCTGGCGATGCTCCAGGCGTTCCCCCGGCAGGCACCGATGGTGATCGCGCCTCGACCAGGTCGGGTGCGATGCCGGCCGTGCGCCACCCGGGGGCGGTGGCGCACAACGACCGTGGCCTGCGGCTGGCCGACCCTCACACCGCGCTGGTGGACATCCTGCGCTTCCAGCCGTGGGAGCTTGCGGCGGCGATCGGGGCCGCTGCTATCCAGTTGGGCCTCAGCAGCGTTGCTCAGTTGGAGGCATCCGTGTCCGCCCTCTCCTCCGCCGCGGGCGTCGCGCAGCTGCGACGCATCG
>CAVXYG010000004.1:0-150228 GCA_963766005.1 uncultured Actinomycetota bacterium
GCGGGTCAGCGCCGGATTCGCACCGGCTTCCCCTGGTGTTCAGGTGGGTGTTTCGGTAGAACCAGGGTGCCACCAGCGCTCGAAGGACCGCCCCGAGCGGTCGTCCCGTCCCCGGTCGCGCCGCCGCGGGCTGTGCGAGCAGGCCCGCCGGCCCGGCAGGCCTGCTCGCGTGGGTGGCCCCGCTCGGACGCGCCCTCACTGCGCAACGGCATCGGGCCGTACACCTGCCGCCCCTCCTCGACCAGTGAGACGGCGACGACACCCCCCGGGAGATCGCGCCAATCTCCCGAGCCACGTCTCCGCCTCGGCCTGGGAGGGGAAGCACTGTCCGGTGTCGTGACTCCCGGCACCTCGATCTCCGAGCCGTTGGGTCCGAGGAGCCAGCGCCAATTCAGCGCCCTCACTCATGGCCGCGGGTTCGGGGATACCGTCTTGGCCGGGTCCCGGACAACGATGTCCCCCAGCGCGGCGTCGACCCCGGATCACCTCGGCGCTCGACGCCACTGGCCTTGACGTTGTCGTGGACCTGGCTGGCCCTGGTGGCACCGATGATGGCCGCCGACACGTTCCGGTTCTGCAGCACCCAGGCCAGGGCCAGTTGGGGGAGGGTCAGGTCGAGGTCCGCGGCGATCGGCCGCAGGTCCTGCACCCGCTGCAGGATGTCTTCATTGAGCCACCGCTCGATGAACCGGGCGCCCTCCTTGGAAGTCGCCCGCGTGCCCGGGGGCAGGGCCTCGCCGGGTGCGTACTTGCCGGTCAGTACGCCCTGGGCCAGTGGGGACCAGACGATCTGCCCGATCCCGTTCTCCTGGCAGACCGGCACGACCTCCTCCTCGATCACCCGCCAGAGCATTGAGTACTGCGGTTGGTTGCTGACGATTCGGTCGAAGCCCATCTCGTCGGCGATCCGCAGGGCGTCGGAGATCTGCCCTGCGGTCCACTCCGACACCCCGATGTAGAGGACCTTGCCGGAGCGGACCAGGTCGTCGAACGCGCGCAGCGTCTCCTCCAGCGGGGCCTCGAAGTCGTACCGGTGGGCCTGGTAGAGGTCAAGGTAGTCCGTCTGCAGCCGGCGCAGCGATTCCTCGCAGGAGCGGATGATGTGCTTCCGGGAGAGCCCGCGAGTCGTTGCGGCCCGGCCCGGTCGGCCAGTAGACCTTGGTGAAGATCTCCAGGCCGTCGCGCCGCTGTCCCCGCAGGATCCGGCCCAGCACCTCCTCCGCCTGGGTCCCGGCGTAGACGTCGGCCGTGTCGTAGGTCGTGATGCCGGCGTCGAGTGCGGCGTGCACGCACTCCGTAGCCTGCGCCTCCTCCACCTGGGAGGCATGTGTGATCCAGTTGCCGTAGGCCAGTTCGCTGACCTTCAGGCCGCTTCCGCCCAATGTCCGATGATCCACTGGTCAACCTTAGCGTGAGATAGGTCACGCAGCGTCTCGGAGGACTTGCTACCGCCGGATCCTTGGGTCTTTCGGGATAGTGACGTAGAGTAACGAGCGTCGAGTACGTACCGTCGGCCGTTGGCGAACCAACTGCCGTGTGGGGAGGGGCCGCGGGATCACGGGTGATCCTGCGGTGGAACGAGGGGGATGCAACTATGGCTGTCGACACTCGGGCCTTCCAGGGCTGGGGATCTTCGGGAGCGCAGGCCGCAGGCGCCCGAGATCTGCCCCGTCGGCGGTGGCGGCGCAAGTTCACCGCGATCGCCGTCACGGGCGACATGCTGGTCGGCGGCGTCGCGGCGGCCCTGGCACTCGATGTGACTCCGCACCCCGATCACATCGGGTTCCTGCTGCTGCCCGTCGTGATGGCCCTGGTCTGGGTGGCCTGGCTGGGTGCCGGCCGCGCCTACGACTGGAACCTCTTCGGCGAGGGCGTGGAGGAGTACCGCCGGGTTGTGGTCGCCGGCTTCGTCGCGGTCGGTCTCGTCGCCGTCATCAGCTCCATCGGCCAGCTGCCCAACGGCCGCGGGATGGTGATCGGGCTGCTCGTCGCCACCGCGATGACCCTGGTGTGGCGACGGTGCGTCCGCGGCCTGCTGCACCGGCGCCGCCGCAAGGGGCAGGGCATGAACCGTGCGCTGCTGGTCGGTCCCACGGCAGCGGTGGAAGCGACCGCACATCTCGTCTCGCGCACTTCCTTCCACGGCACCAAGGTCGTGGGAGCGCTGATCCCGCCCGGTGATCGCCGTCCCGACGACGAGAGCATCCCCGCCTATGTGGAGGGGACCGACATCGCCGCAGCCTCGATGGCCTTCGACGCCGATGAGGTCGTGCTCCTGCGCTCTGTCGACCTGGAGTCGCTGGAGATGCGAGATCTGATGTGGGCGCTGGCGGATCGCCAGGTGAACCTGCTGATCAAGCCCATGAGCCTGCATGTGTCGGGCCCCCGGTTGTCGGTGCGCCCGGTGGACGGGCTGCCGCTGCTGCAGATCGCCCGGCCGCACATCAGCGGGCTGTCGCGCACGGTGAAGGGTGCCGTCGATCGCACGCTGGCCGGTCTGGGCCTGCTCGTCCTGGCTCCCGTCCTGCTGTCGATCGCCGGCCTGATCGCCGTCCAGGATCGCGGACCGGTGTTCTACCGCCAGGTCCGGATCGGCGAGAACGGCAAGGCCTTCTCGATGTTCAAGTTCCGCTCGATGCATGTGGATGCCGATCGGCGGCTGCACGAGGTGCAGGAACTCAACGTGCATCCCGATGGTGTCCATATCGCGATCCTCAACGATCCCCGGGTGACCTGGCTCGGGCGCTACCTGCGCAAGTTCTCCCTGGACGAACTGCCGCAGTTGATCAACGTGGTCAAGGGCGAGATGGCGCTCGTCGGGCCGCGTCCGCCGCTGCCGACCGAGGTCGAGGAGTATCCGGACCACGGCTGGTTCCGGATGGCCGTGCGCCCCGGGCTCACCGGTCTGTGGCAGATCAAGGGCCCGGACCGCCATTACCTCAGCCTGGACGAGGCGTTGGAACTCGACCTGCGCTATGTGGAGAACTGGTCGCTGTCCTACGACTGGGCGATCCTGTGGAAGACGCTGGCGGTCGTCCTGAAGGGCAGTGGTGAGGTCAAGGCCCCGGCCGGGCAGCAGGCCGAGTCCGAGAGCGCCGCGCTCCCGCCGATGCCCCGACCGATGACGGACAACGCCTGACGGCGGGTCCAAGCCCCCGGCAGGGGCTCTTCGCTGTACCGGCATCACACGTTCCGGCATCACCCTGCGTGGCAGCGGGCCGTACCGGTTGCAGGACCCGCACAGCGACGAGGCGATCACGCACCGTAGCCGCGATCTGGCCTGCCAGCCGTGCTCGAACCTGGCGAGGCGCGGCGCCGGACCGCTATGGCGCAGCGGGTCGCCACAGGAACCGCTGAACCGCTGACGGCCGCCCGGGCTGCCGTGGGGTAGCGCGCGCAAGTCGGCGCCAAGCGTGAAGTGGCCGTCGTGTGGTCCACGCTGGAGGACACCCGCGCGTGGGTCCCGCTGTCCGACGAGCGGATGCCGACGCTGCACGGCAAGGACAAGGTGCCGCACTTCGATGCCAAGGGCGAGGCCGACGCGGTGTTCGTCGCCGAGCAGGTGCCCGTGACCTTCCTGAGGGTCGCGTTCTCTTGGGAGAACTTCATCTGCTTCGGCCAGGGCCCGACCCCGGCCCGGACGGGAGCCTGGTCCTGGCGCTGCCGCTCGGTGGCGGCAAGCTGCCGGGCATCGCGGTCGGCGATGTCGGCAAGGTGGTCTTCGGGATCTTCAGCAAGGGCACGAGCATGGTCGGCCAGACGGTCGGCATCGCCGGCGAGACGCTGTCCGGCCCGGAGCTCGCCGGCGATGCCCTGACGGTGTGCCAGGCCGATGTGGAGGAGGCTTTCGCCGACGCTGCGGCGATGGACCGGTCCGCCGCTGCCTCGGTCGTCCGACTGCTGCTCGACTTCGACGAGTACCTGATCGGCTGCTGGGACCGTTTCGCGGGGTCATCCCCCCGACGGGGTGCACGACGTCGTCCCGGGCAAGAACGGCGTGTTCCGGCCTGCCCTGCTGGTCGATGGCGAATCGCGGGCCCCGGGTCGCTGCACTGGGTGCCGCCCAGGGACTCGCTCGGCCCCCGACCGCAACAGTTCTCCTGGACCGGCCGCAGTCGGTCAGTGGGGACCTTCGGCACTGGCCCGCTCCCACCACGTTCGCAACGGTCGAACGACAGGAGAAGGAGGGATCATGCCCAAGACATCAGCGACGACTGCTGCCGATCGCATGAGCATTCCCGGCATGGGGGAGATGGCGGCCGCGGAGCTCGACGGCTACTCCGTCGACATGCAGAGTTACGACGTCGACTTCGACATGGCGTTCGCCTACAAGGGCCTGCCGAACGATCAATGCCAGGCCAACCACATCGGCTACGTCCTCAAGGGGAGCTTCACGGTGCGGATGGCCGACGGCACGGAGGAGGTCTTCGCGGCTGGCGACGCCGTGGTGATCAAGCCTGGTCACGTCCCCTCTGTTGCTGCCGGCACCACCTTCGTCATGTTCACCCCGACCGAGGAAGCCAACGCCCAGGCCGAGGTGATCCAGGCGAACATGCTGCAGTACGCGCAGGAGCACGGCCTCGGGTTGCCGAGCTAGGGAAGGGGCGGACGGCGGGGCTGGCGGCGGCCATCGCGAGCCTGCGCGCCCGTCTCGCCGCCGATCGCGACCTTGCGTTGTCGCGACCGGCTCAGGGATCCCGGGCCGCTCGCCGGCTGCAGCGACTGCACGGAGGCTTGCATGAGGTTCACACGCGACCGGTCTCGTGGGCCCACATCGCCACCTCGACCCGGTTGCGGGCGCCCAGCTTCCTCATGAGGCTGGCCACGTGGGCTTTGACGGTGCTGGGGGTGATGTAGAGCTGCCTGGCGATCTCGTTGTTGGTGCGGCCTTGGGCCACAGCCACGAGGACTTCCTCCTCGCGGGCGGTGAGCGGTTCCACCGGCTGCCTCGGTGGTGAGGCCGGTGCGTGGGCGAACGCTGCGAGCAGTCGGACCGTCACGCTGGGCGCGATCAGAGCGTCTCCATCGGCGGCGGCGTGGATGGCCTGGGTCAGCAGGGCGGGTCCGGCGTCCTTGAGCAGGAACCCGCGGGCGCCGGCTTTCAGGGCCCCGTGAACGTACTCGTCGAGGTCGAAGGTGGTGATGACCACGATCGGCAGGGGGTCGGTGACGCCGGGGCCGGCGAGGCGCCGGGTGGCTTCGATGCCGTCCATCAGCGGCATGCGGATGTCGAACAGGCCCACGTCGGGGCGCAGTTGGAGCGCCAGGCGGACTGCCTCGCGCCCGTCGGCGGCCGCGCCGACCACCTCGATGTCGGGTTGGGCGTCCAGCAGCATCGTCAGCCCGGTGCGCACGATGGGCTGGTCGTCGGCGATGAGGACCCTGATGCTCATCGCGGCGCCCCGGTTCGGGGCAGGACCGCCTCGACCCGCCAGCCCCGCTCGGCGGCGGGGCCAGCGTGGAAGGAGCCGCCGAGCAGGGAGGCGCGTTCCCGCATGCCCACCAGGCCGTAGCCTGCTGGGGCGCGGCCGCCAGCGGCGGAGCCGTCGTCGTCGACGGTCAGCCGTACCCGGTCGTTCTCGCCGGTGACGGCGACGGTGACCTGGGTCGCGTTGCGGGCGTGTCGTCGGGCGTTGGTGATGGACTCCTGGGCCAGGCGGTAGATCGCGGCCCCCACCGCCGGGCTGAGGTCGTCGAACTCGCCGGAGAGCGTCACCTCGACGCGGGGGCGCGCCTGGCCGTCGGTGGCGAGCCTCGCGACCTCGGCCACGCCGGGCTGCGGCGCGAACCCGGCGTCTCGTGGGGCGCGCAGCACGCCGACGATGGCGCGCAGCTCGGCCAGCGTGCGGGACGCTGCGTCCTCGATGACGGCGAGGGCCTCGACGGCTCGCTCGGGGTGGGACTCCGCGACGGCGCGTCCGGCTTGGGCCTGGATGGCGATGCCCGAAACGTGGTGGGC
Source organism: uncultured Actinomycetota bacterium (assembly GCA_963766005.1). GTDB lineage: Bacteria > Actinomycetota > Actinomycetes > S36-B12 > CAVXYG01. Next base: position 5,960 of record CAVXYG010000004.1, read on the forward strand.
GACGGTGTCGTGGAGCTCCCGGGCGAGCTGTTCGCGTTCCCGGGCCTTGGCTTGGTCGATGTCGCGGGCGCGCATCTTCGCGCGGTAGCGGACGGCGGCGCCGAGCGCGGCGGCGAACAGGAAGAACGCGTAGCCGGCGACCGTCGCCCACAAGCCCATGGGGTCGGCGACGTAGGTGATGGCCAGCCAGAAGAGGATGACGACGAGGCCGCTGGCGGCTTCCCGGCCGGAGCCCCACCGGAACAGGGCGTAGGCCAGGATCAGCGCCGCGGAGATGCTGTTCAGCAGGGTGCCCGGCGACCCGGTGAGGATTCTGACGAGGTCGACGACCGTCAAGGTGCCGAAGCAGACCACGACCGCGGCGAGCGGGTGGGTGCGCCGCCACGGCAGGGGGCCGATGACCGCCAGCGCCGCGAGCAGCAGCAGCGGGCCCGGCGCCAGGTCCTGGCGAAGCACCGCTTCCAGCACGGACCAGCCGACCAGTGCTGCGACCAAGGCCCAGTCCCGCGGGCCGGCGCCCGGGGCGTCCGCGGGCCGGGGTTCGGCCCACAGCGAGCGGAGTGCGTTGGTGGCCACCCGATCAGCGTAGGCGGCCCGCGTGTCGGGGGTATCCGCCGAAAGTACAAGAGCCCGGTTGTGCCGACGGCCAGGTCCGATCAGGCCTCGGGGCGGATGTGCCCGCCGCCGGATTCCGTGAAGGTGGAAGCACCCACCCGATCACACGAGGAGCATCGCGATGAGCACGCCTCAGTCCCCCACAGCGCCAGAGAACCCGCCGTCGGCGAGCACGCTGGAAGATCTGCGCCTGCCCGTGAAGGCCAAGCTCGCAGCAGCATGGACGAGCTTCATGTTCCTGTACATCTACGTGGACTACCTCGCCCTGTACAAGCCCGGCTTCCTCGACGACATCCTGGCCGGCACCGTCCACGAGTTCGAAACCGGCCCGACCTTCGTCGCCCTGGCGCTCACGCTCGTGGCCATCCCGATCCTGATGATCGTGCTCTGCGCGACCCTGCCCGCCCGCGTCAACCGCACCATCAACCTCGTCGTGGCGACGCTCTACATCCCCGTCTCGGTGTACAACGCGGCAGGGGAGTCCTGGGCCTACTCCTCCTTCTACGGCCTCTCCATCGGACTGGAGGTGCTGCTGCTGGCCTTCATCCTGCGCTGGGCCTGGACCTGGCCCCGCCGCACCGCAGCCCCGGCGACCCCGGCAGCCGGCCGCGACGGCGAGCCGCTGCGCACGCCGCAGCAGGCGTGACTGCCCGCCCGCGCCCGACCATCCTCCCTGCCCGCGCCAACCCCGGGGGCAGGGGCACCTGTCCCAGCGTTCGCCTGGTCTTCACACACGCTCCGGAGCAGCCCGGGACCAGGCCCAGCAGTCGACCCGGCTGATCGGGGTCGGGCCTGGCGGCTGCGGCGATCGTCGTGGCCCTCCGGCGCGGCGAGTTCATGTGCGCTGTCGGGCTTCCGGAGGCATCGGCTGAGGTCCCGGAGGATGGAGCGCCCGGGTATTGGCGGCAGCCCTGTTCCACACCACGGGGCCGCTGACTGCGATAGCTCCGGCGCCATTCGCCGGAGTCCACGCATCTCCCTCCCAGTCCTCGGCGAGCGTTCCCAGTAGGTCATCCGGGCAACGCCTCGAGCCTCCACCCACGACAGCACTTGGCGGGCGTGAACTTGGCCTTGCCGTCCGTCATGTGGATCCGGTCGATGCGGGGGTCGTGCGCCAGGTGGCGACGATCCGTAGTTCGGAGGAACACTAAGTGCCACCGCCAAGGGGTGGCACCGAGCGCAATCGTGTGACCGACCGGCAGCACCAGCGCCGCCAGGACGGTGGCCACGGCGCCGAACCACAAGTAGCCGCCGAACCAGAGGAACCCGCCCAGCAGCACGTGCCGGCGATACCGCCGATGACCAGCCGCCACCCTCCCAGCATCGTGGACCCCCGCAGGGAGCCGGGCGCCACCAGCACCGGCAGACCGATCAGATCGACCAGCAGCGCCAGCATCGAAACGACCAGCATCGCGCGCTCGCCGTTGTAGGCGAACACGGCCGCGAACAGCAGTACCTGGACCGGGGCCGTCGCGGCGTGGATAGAGCGATCACGGCCGACCGGCAGCGGTCCTCCACCGTCGCGAAGACACCGGCGGGATGGTAACGGCTGACGTATCGATCAAGGAGTTGGGAAGCGGCGGCGGCCCCCATGCCGCACAGTCAAGCCTGTGGCGTGGCCCGGTGGCGGCTTCGGCGGCGCAGTGTCACGGGCACTCCTGATCGAAGCACGGAGGGTCGAGCGTTCCGGCCAGATCCAGGGATGCGTCGTACCGGATGACGCGAGATCGACACCTTGGGCAGGCCGATGTCCCGCGGCGCGGCCAGCGCCGAGGGCCGACACCATGCCGCACCCAAGTCCGGTCCGCCGGGGTGTGTGCCGGAACTGCGACCGGGCCCTCGGCGCGCGCACTGGCCTGCGTCTGAACCCAGGGAGCTGCCGCACCCAAGCGGTGATGGGGCGACCGGGCGGGGCTGGCCCGGCAGCCGCCGGGCGGCGCCCGCGCATCGTGCTCCGGGTCGAATGAGCTGCTGCTAGCGTGGCCGGCTATGAGGTGGCTCAGCCCAGCCCTGGCGGGCTTCCTGGTCGTCGGCTGCTCGTCCGGTGGCGACCCGGTGCCGACGCCGGCAGTCACCGCGACCGTCACGGTCGCGCCAGCCCCGACGGCCGCCGCTTCTCCGGCGGACACCGAGGACGCGAAGCAACGCGACTCCTCGCTGGATCTCCCGTTGATCGAGGCGGCTGCCGCGGGCAATGCCGACGGCGTGCAGGACCTGCTGGCCCGCGGTGCGAGCGTGCGGGCGACCGACGACGCGGGGCGCACTCCGCTGGTCGCGGCTGCCTATGGCAACCATGTCCGGGTGGCGCAGATCCTGGTCGCGGCGGGCGCGGAGCCCAACGAGAAGGACCGCACCGTGCAGAGCCCCTACCTCATCGCCACCAGCGAGGTCGGCGATGACCCTGCGCTGCTGGATGTGCTGCTTGGAGCAGAGGCGGATGTCGACTCCCGCGACTCCTTCAACGGCACGGGTCTTATCCGGGCCGCCGACCGGGGCTATCCGCGCATCATCGAGCGCCTGCTTGCGACCGACATCGAGGTCAACCATGTCAACCGGCTCGGCTGGACGGCGCTGCACGAGGCGATCGTCCTGGGCGATGGCGGTCCCGCATATGTCGAGGTCGTACAGCTTCTGGTGGACGCCGGTGCGGCGGTCAACCTGGAGGGCAACGGCCAGCGCCCGCTGACCCAGGCCACTGACCGCGGCTACACCGAGATCGCTGAGGTGCTGCGAGCCGCGGGCGCCCAACCGTGAACGGCTGACAGGAGGGCGGGCGCGAACATATCCACTGGCAGCATCGCTGAATCAGGCGGCTGCCACCGCGCTCGAGCCCGTCGACTGCTGCCGCCGACTCGGGGTGCCCTTTCGTGCTCGACGTCGAGATCCGATCGCCTCGATCCGGCGTGAAGGAATCGCAGCGTCCGTGGAGCCCGCCACTCAACTCGCTGGGCACCTGCGGAAGTCGCTGGTCGCGCGCGTGGGCGGCGTTGTCCTGTTCTGGTCCGCGGAAAGCGTTCGGGTCGATGCGGGCGGTGGATGGGGTTGACCTGGCGGTCCCGCGCGGCTCGTTCTACGGGCTGGCCGGGCCGAACGGCGCGGGCAAGACCACGCGGTCGACCCGGATGATCGGGGTCGGCGTTGACGAGGCGGTCGCCAAGGGACTGACCGCTTCCAGCCTGCGTCTTCCTTCAGCCGTCGAAACGAACTCGCCCGAGCCGTGAATATCGCGCCACGACACGTCGTGCTCCCCGGCCACATCGGAGACCAGCCCGTTGGAACCGGCGATGCAAGTCGCCACCCTGGTCCGTGGCCAGTCGGCCGACCCGCGTGAGCAGCTCTGCAGACGCCATCGTGAACGCCCTCGGGGCACTCAACTCGCAAGTGCCGAGGCCAACTGGGCGGGGTTGACGTACCTGACGAATCGGCGGTGACGTGGGGCCGCGTGCTGCCATCGGCGCGGGGCCCTGGCATGGCTGTCAGGCCCGCAGTTGAGCGGGCAGCCAGGGGTATGGGTCGATCAGGGCGACTCTGTCCGATCGGGCGTCGATGGCGATGCGGCGCAGGCGTTGGCTGGCCGTGGAGAAGCGCCCGCGCGTCTGCCCAACCGCGTCGAGCAGCCCGGTGGCGACCAACTGGTTGAGGTCGCGAGTTGCGGTGCGTTCCTCGATCCCGGCTCGCTTGACGTAGCCCGGCCGACGAACGCGGTACCCGAGGATCGCGTCGAAGAGCTGGGTCGCCGACGCGTTCGGGCAGCCCGTGCTCGGTGATCAGGGAGTCGATCGCAGTCCACGTGGCTTCGGCTTCCCGGAAGCGGCGCCGCAGGGTCTGGGCCTGCATGTGGTGGGCGCGCAGATTGAACTTCACCCACAGCCCGGCGTCGTTGCCCGGGCTCCAGGTTCCCCCGCCGGTGAGCGCCAGGACGCGGTAGTAGTCCTCGGTGTTGCGGCCCAGCCACTCCTCGATGCTGGAGAACGTCGGCTCGAGGACCTGGTCGCGTGCCATGACCAGGGTCTGCAGCGCGCGGGCCATGCGCCCGTTGCCGTCCCGAAACGGGTGGATCATCACCAGATTGAGGTGCGCCATCGCCGCATCGACCATCGGCTCGCCGAGATCGTCGTTCAACGTCTCGGCCAACTGGTCGACGAGGTCGGGAACCAGCACCGCGTCCGGCCCCTCGTAGACCACCTCGCCGGTCGACTCGTCCTGCACGTCCACCGCCCCGGTCCGGAACCTACCGGGGTCCTTGACCAGGTCGTGCTCGACCAGCATGAAGTGCAACGAACGCAGCAGTTGGGAGTCCACGCCGAACCCGGACTCGGGAGCCATCCGCAGGACATAGGTCAGCACCCGTCGATAGCCGATGATCTCCGCCCAGGTCCGCTCGTCCGCCGACAGTGGCGGCTGCTCGTCCACCGCGGCCACCGCGTCCTCTGCGGAAACCGTGTAGCCCTCGATGGTGTTCGACCCCCGGATCGCCCGAGCCTGAGTCGTGCGGCGCAACCCACCCGACCACCTCCGCGGCACCCGCAGCACGTCCGCCAGCGCGACGCGCATGGAGCGCACGTCGTCGATCACCTGAGCATCTTCCAAGTCGACCTCAGGCGCGTGGAACAGCAGCTGCTCGTCCATGTCCCAATGCCCCAATCATTCGGACACCAGCCCAACGTGTGGCGCAATGATCAAGACATAGAGACAATCGGGGTGCCGTGAATGCACACCGCAGAGCCGCGAGATGCCCTGGACGGTGGATCGGCCGCCGCTGATGATCGTGCATACGGCTGGGGGGTAACGGGGCCGGCTGCCCGGCTGCGATCCTGCCTCAGGCGGCTCTCAGCTGCTGGGCGTTTCCTGACGTTGCCGCTGCCGCAAGCGGTTGCCTCGCTCGTGTCTGGCGGCACCGTCTCGCCGCCAGAACAGCAGCCGCGCCGCCGACGTGGCGTTTGCCGCCTGTGCACAGCCTCCGGATGCAGTGCACCCACCCGCGAGGGGCCGACGACAGGTCCCCGTTCGCGGCTGGTGACACGTTCCTTGGCAGCGCCCTACTCCCTGGCTGCGAGCGCCGCGGAAGCAATTCCGGCATTTCGGCGTTCTGGTGGGACGTGAACAGGATGCAGCAACAGACCGTGCCCGGAGTCCTCGTGGTCGGGGGCGGGTATGCCGGTCTCCATGCCGTGCGGGCCGTCGAGCGGGCGGGCGTCGACGTCACGCTGGTCGACGCATCCCCCGAACACTCGTTCGTGACCCGGCTCGCTGCCGTCGCCGGCGGAACTGCGCCCGAGTCCGACGCGTCTGTCCCGCTGGACCAGTTGGTCGACAGGCTGCTGATCGGCCGGATGTCCGCTGTCGGTGACGGCTGGATCCGGCTCGAAGACGGCCGCACCTTCCATGCTGACGCCGTCGTTGTGACGACCGGTGCGGGGACTTCGCAGCCGCCGATCCCCGGGTTCGATCTTGCCGCCACCCTGCGGACCGCTGCCGACGCCCGCACACTGCGCGGGAGGATCGCCGAAGCCGACTCCGTGGTGGTGGTGGGCGGCGGCGCCACCGGTGTGCAGCTCGCCGCGGCCACTGCCCATGCTCATCCGAAGACGGCGGTCCACCTGGTCGAGGCGGGGACCTCGCTGCTGCCCGGGATGGCGCCGGCTCTGGGTCGAAACGCGGCGCGCATCCTCGATCAGCGCGGCGTCCAGGTCCACCTCGAGACCTCCGTGGCCGAGATTTCCGAGGAGGGCGTGCTCACGTCGCAGGGACGAATCTCAGGGATGGTCGTCTGGGTGGGTGGCTTCGCCGCCGACGCGGGGTCCCTCGGACTCCCCGTCGACACCGCGGGCCGCGTGGTCGTGAACGACGACCTCTCCGTGGAGTCGATGGAGCGGACCTTCGCCGCCGGGGATATCGCCGCCCACAAGGCCGCCGGGGGCGCGCAGTTGCCGATGTCGGCGCAGGTCGCCGTTCGCGCTGGCTCCGCGGCGGGCCGGAATGCCGCCCGTCGCACGAAGAACGCGGAGACCCGCCCGGTACAACTCGCCCAGATGGGGTGGGTGATGGACCTCGGCGGCCGTCGCGGCCTGGCAGAGCTCGGCCCGCTCCCGGGCGCGACGCTGGATCTCGGCGGACGACGGCTGGCCCTGGGTCCCTTCCCGCTGGCGGCCCCGCTGCTCGATGTGATGCCGCCGCTCCTGCACGACGGGATCGACGCCAAGAACCTGCTGGAGATCGCGGGGCCGGGCGTGCTGCTCCCCTGGAACCCGCGCTTCGCCGCTTGGCCGGGCATTCGCGGGAGGGTGCCGAACCCGCCGTCACCGCTGCGTCGGATACCTCGGGCGCGGCCTCAATCCCTGCCGGCCCGGCATGCCGGCCAGTGGGCCGCCCGGCTGAGGCGTGCGTAGATGGCCCAGTGCTCCGGAAGGCGCGCCGGGCCGCAAAGGTAGGCGCTTTGGTGCCGGGCCATTCGTGGAGGCGGGCAGGACAGTGCCGCAGTCGTGTCGGGAGGGCTGTTCCCCGGGTCGAGGTCTCTAGCCGGTGCTGTGGGAGCGATTGAGCGCGGGCGCCGCCCATAGTCCAGGGATCAGCTCGGCTCGCCCGGCGACCGACAGGCGTCAAAGGGGCGTTAGCGTGAGTCACGAGGACCTCCGTGGATCGGAAGAGTTGTGGTGACCCCTTCGATACCGGAGGTCCTCACCCCACGTCAGCCGCGTTCACCACCTCCAGAGGAACTCCAGGTGCAGTCCCCACGGACGTTGTGCCCGGCTGACGCAGGTTCCCGCAGCGGGTCGCAGTGCAACAGAGACGCGATCCGCCCGGGGTCGGCGGTCATCGCGTGGGCGCTGGGGCGGGACCATGCGGCAGCATGGCGGGGTGAGGATGACCGCCTCGGACGCGCTGGCGCTGCGCATGCGCAGCCTGCTCCTGGCCGGGACATCGTCGAGGACCCTGGTCAGGGCCGATTCGGTCGCTGCTGTCGTCACCTGGTTCGGGGCGATGCAGGCGCAGGACTATGTCAGCGGCCTGTGGTCGCTCGGGGTTCGCCTGCCTGCGATGACCCGGACCGAGGTCGAGGCCGCTCTGGAGCGAGGCGAGGCCGTGCGGACCTGGCCGATGCGGGGCACGATCCATCTCGTCCCGGCGGCCGACGCCCGCTGGATGGTCGAGGTGCTCGGGGCGCGGGCCCTGGCCCGGGCGGCCCGCCGTCGGGCTGACCTGGGGCTGGACGAGGCCACCGCCGAGCGGGCTGTTGACGTGCTCGGTACCGCGCTGGCCGGCGGCGGCCGCCTGACCCGGGCGCAGTGCCTGGCCGTGCTGGCCGAGGCGGGGATCCCTGCGGACGGCCAGCGCGGCTATCACCTGCTCAGGTTCGCCAGCCAGCGGGGAGTCACCTGCATGGCCCCGAACCGGGGGACCGAGCAGACCTTCGTCCTGCTCGACGAGTGGGTCGGCCGCTCGAACCGGCCGAGCCGGGACGAGGCGCTGGCCACGATCGCCGTCCGCTATGTGCGCAGCCACGGTCCGGTGCCCCGCAGCGACCTCGCCGGCTGGACGGGCCTGACCTCGGCCGACACGGCCGCTGCCGTGGCCGCGGCTGGAGATGCCCTGACGACGGTGGAGGTGGACGGCGTGGCGATGCTCATGGCGTCCGAGGCGCTCGCCGACGACCCGCCGCCGCTGCCGGACACGGTGCTGGCCCTCCCGGGGTTCGACGAGTACCTGATCGGCTACAAGGACCGGACGCTCATGGTCGAGGCTGCACATGCGCAGGCGATCATCCCGGGCGGCAACGGGGTCTTCCAGGCCACCATCGTGCGCGCGGGGCGGGTCATCGGGACCTGGACCCGGTCCAGCACCACGGCCCGCACCGTCGTCACCGTCGTCGCCCTCGAGCCGCTGCACTCGCGCGACCGCCGTGAGGTCGAGGCCGCGTTCGAGCGCTACGCGCACTTCGTCGACACCCCGGTCCACGTGCGTTGGCCCTAGGCAACCCACGGTCCGACCCGGCAGCCGACATCCTTCGCAGGAGTGAGCAGCCGAGCCCGCGACTGCCCCGGTGCCGACGAACGCACCGGCGCCACCCTCCAGCCCGGGGCCGCACACGATAGGCGGCGATGTGGGGCGCCGCCGCTGCGCGGGGTTCGGTTGGACTCCCGCCTGGAGTCGCTCGGTGGGCTGTCCAGTGATGCCGGCGATGAGCTCGAAGTCCCTGTCGAGGTGCGGCACGGTCAGCCCGGCCAGTGCGGCGGTGGCGGCGATGAGCACGTCGAGGATGGATGGCGCCCGGCGCCGGCCCTGGACCGCCAGCAGCAACGGACCTCCGCAGCCTTGGCTGTGCGCGACGGGCGGCGGACTGACGTACTCGACTCCCCAGAACCGGATGGGCGCCCTGCGGGCAAGAGGCTCGCGGTGATCGAGTTCGGAGGCCCGATACCGTCGCGGTGTGGACCTCGTCGATCGCGTCAGCTCCGGTCGGGGAGACTTCGTTCTCTTCGCGATCACGCCTCCCAGGCAGTCGACGCCCGCCGAGCGGCTACCGGAGATTGCTCGGGCCACCATCGACCGACTGACCCACCTCGACCTCGACGGCCTTGTCCTCTACGACATCGATGACGAGAGTTCCCGCAACCCGGTCGAACGCCCGTTCCCGTTCAGCCCGACGGTCGATCCTTCCGAATATCGAGTTGACCACCTGCAGCCTTGGCGGACGCCGGTGATCGTCTACCGCGCGGTCGGCAAGTACCAGCGCGAAGATCTGCGAACCTGGATCTCCCAGCAGGACCCCCGGCGCACCTTGACCGTGATGGTCGGTGCTGCGTCGAGCGGTGCGGCCCCTGCGGTCTCGCTCGCTGGCGCTCAGGCGATGCGCGCCGACCTCAACCCCGACCTGCTGCTCGGCGGAGTCGCTATTCCGGAGCGGCACAGTCGTCGCGAGAACGAGCACCTGCGCCTGATCGCGAAGCAGCAGGCTGGCTGCCGGTTCTTCGTGACCCAAGTGGTCTACGATCTCAACGCCGCGAAGAACCTCGTGTCCGACTACCGCTATGAGTGTGCATCGCGCGGGCTGGACCCGGTGCCGATCGTCTTCACGTTCTCGGTCTGCGGCTCCAGGAAGACTCTTGAGTTTCTGCGCTGGCTCGGGGTCGACGTCCCGAGGTGGATCGAGAACGACCTCCGACACGCGACCAACCCGTTGGCGGCATCGTTGGAGCAAGCCGCCACGACAGCAGTCGAGCTCATCGACTACTGCCGGCGGCTAGGTGTGCCGTCCGGCCTGAACGTGGAGAGCGTCTCGATCCGGCGCGAAGAAATCGAAGCGTCCGTCGAGCTGGCGGCCCAACTGGCGGCGCACCAGCGGAAATAGCCGGTCGAAGCGGAGAACGCGACGGTGAGCAGCAACACGGCAACCAGCGGCGGTGGTGGAATCGCCAGCTTCGGCAGTCCGACCCGTTGCGCCCTGGTGTGCTCGCGGGAGCACCGCGAGCACAGAGACCCGTGAACGGCGTTGCTCGGATCACGCAACCAGCGCATCGCCGCTGCGGGGCCGCATGACGGTCGTGATCCAGACTGCGGCAGCCGTCTGGCCGGCCTGCCGCTCTTCGCCAGCGTGGCTGTGGAATTGGTCGAAGGACTGCGCGGCCCCCGCACCGCCCGCAGGCGTTCAGGGCCGCTGAAGCCCTAGCTCCAGCCCATCGAGCCGGAAGTCTGCTCAGCCGCGCCCGAAGAAGGTGGGCTTGACCCGTGGCGGGGGTACCCGGAGCTTGCGGACCTGCAGGGCGCGCATCCCGCCGTAGAACATGGAGCCCTTGCGATCGGCCTTGTCCGGCCACTGCTCCTTCAACGAGCGGTTGAGGGTGACCAGGGTCCAGACCATCTCCACGGCGACGAAGGCCGTCGTGGCGAACCAGATCAGGGACATCGACGCCTGGAATCTCGGGTTCGGGATGAACCCGGCGACGAGGATGCCAAGGGCGATGAAGACGAAGTACTCCGAGATGCGGCGTCGGCGGTCGATGGTGTCGCGGATGTAGGCGCGCACCTCGCCCTGGTCGCGCGCCGGGAGGTAGCGCTCGTCACCGGACATGAGTCCGGCTCGGGCCTGCGCCCGCTCCTGACGCGCCCGTTGCTTCTGGGCCTTCTTGGCCGCCTTGGGGTCCGCCGGAATCCGCCGCGCTTGGCGCCGCGCGGCCTCGGCATCCTTGCGGCTGGGCGTCGGGCGGCCCTTTGGCGACTGTGGGTCCTCATGAACCGCGGGCTCGTGCCGCGCGACCGGCTCCGGCTCCTGCGTCGTCTGCTTGCGTCCAAACACCACTCCAGGGTAAGTCACGCAGCGGGCCATCCGGTGGACCGAACAGCGCGATGGCCCGACGGTGGCACTACGCTGGAGGCGTCGAGCGTCATTTAGTGATCGGGGAGGCCCGCGGATGGGCATGTGGCAGCGGTTCACGATGATCTTCAAGTCCAAGGCGAACAAGACCCTGGACAGGATGGAGAATCCGGGCGAGACCCTCGATTACTCCTATGAGAAGCAGCTGGAGCTGCTGCAGAAGGTGCGGCGCGGAGTCGCAGACGTGGCGACCAGCCGCAAGCGCCTCGAGATTCAGATCCAGGGGCTGGAGCAGCAGTCGGCCAAGCTGGACCAGCAGGCCCGGGCGGCGCTGTCCCAGGGACGCGAGGACCTGGCACGCGAGGCACTCACCCGCAAGAGCGGGTTGTCGTCGCAGTTGACCGACCTCGAGACCCAGCTCGCGGGGCTGCAGGCGCAGGAGGAGAAGCTGATCGATGCTTCCCGCCGACTGCAGGCCAAGGTCGAGTCGTTCCGCACCCGCAAGGAGACGATCAAGGCCACGTACTCCGCCGCCGAGGCGCAGACCAAGATCAACGAAGCCTTCACCGGAGTCTCGGAGGAGCTCGGTGATGTGGGGATGGCGATCCAGCGGGCCGAGGATCGCACCGCCCAGATGACCGCCCGCGCCGGAGCACTGGACGATCTGATGGCTTCCGGCGCGCTCGACGACGCCACCGGGCTGTCCAAGGACTCGCTGACCGCGGAGTTGGAGCGGATGGCGAGCACCAACGACGTCGAGTCGCAGCTGGCGTCGATCCGAGCGGAGCTGGCCGGCGGCGAGCCGACGCAGGCCATCGGTACCACGCCGCCGCCCGCCGTCGAGCCCGGGCAGAACCCGACGCCGCCCAGCCAATCCTGAAGGGGTCCATCATGATTGTTCGCATCGCCGGCGAGGGGCAGTACCGACTCAGCGACGAGGCCCAGACCCGGATCAACGAATTGGACGCGGCACTGGAGCAGGCCCTGGACAGCCCGGGCTTCGCCGCCGCACTGGCGGCGCTCATCGACGAGGTCCGAACGATCGGCGAGGTGCTGTCCGACGAGGAGCTCCTGCCGAGCGATGTCGTGCTGCCTCCGGCGGACGCCACGTCCGACGAGGTGCGCAGCATGCTCAGCGACGACGGCCTGATCCCGGGCTGAGCCGGCCCCGCTGACCGCCAGGCCCTCGCCGTCCCCGCAGCGCGTGCCGGCGCGGCCGATGCTGCACCATGGAGGTATGGCCAAGAACAGGTACGCGCCCGATCCTGGTCTGACGATCCGCATGGTCGGCACGATGGGCGGCCTGGTGGTGCTCTACGTCGTCTTCGCGGTCGTCCTCGTCGCGCTCGGTGTCAACGCGATCTTCGTGCTGGTCATGTCGGCCGGGATGCTCTGGGGACAGTGGTACTTCTCCGACACGATGGCGCTGAAGGCCATGCGGGCGCGGGAGGTGACACCGGAGCAGGCGCCGCAGCTGCACGGCATCATCGACCGGCTGTGCATCCTGGCAGACATGCCCAAGCCGCGGGTCGCGGTTGCCGACACCGATGTGCCCAACGCCTTTGCCACCGGCCGCAGCCCCGAGCGCTCGGCGGTGTGCGTGACCACTGGGCTGCTGCGACGCCTGGACCGCGAGGAGCTCGAGGCGGTCCTGGCGCATGAGTTGAGCCACGTCGCCCACCGGGATGTGACGGTTATGACGGTGGCGTCGTTCGCGGCGATCGTGGCCGGCATCCTCATGCGCTCGGCGATGTGGGGCAGCATGGGCGGTCGCCGCGACCAGAACGGGGCCCTGGTGTTCGTCGCTGTCATCGCGGTGAGCGCGCTGGTGTACGTCGTCTCGTTCGTGCTCACCCGCGCGCTGTCGCGCTACCGCGAGCTTGCTGCCGACCGCGGCGGGGCGCTGCTCACCGGTGATCCGGCGGCGCTGGCCCGTGCCCTGCAGAAGATCTCTGGCGAGATGGCGCAGATCCCCACGCGGGATCTGCGAGCGATGGAGCCGGTGAACGCCTTCGCGATCGCGCCGGCGCTGCACTCCAGCGCCAACGGCATGGACCTGTCCAGCCTGTTCGCGACGCACCCGCCGCTGGACAAGCGGCTGGCCAATCTGGCCAAGGTGGCCAACGAGCTGGGGCGGTAGCCGATGGGGTTCTTCGACAGCGTCCTCGGCCGCAAGAAGCCGGTCCAGCCCGACCTCGACTCGCTGTTCCGGCTGCCCAGCGCCGTGCTCACGCTGGAGGCGGCCCTAGGCATCACGGCGACCGGCACCGGATCGGTCGCGTTCCGAGCGCCGGCCGGCCGGGCCTTCGGCGAGGTGCAGGAGGAGATCGAGGCGCTGCTGGCCGCCCCCGACCTCGATGGCGGCGCCGGTCCGCGGGTCGACATGACCGTCGACAGCTTCGGCTTCACGTGGCTCGTGCTGCAGCACGAGGCGTCCGACGTGCCCGGCCTGGTCACCGACTTGCACACGATCAACAGCACGCTGAAGGACACCGGTTTCGGCAGTACGCTGCTCTGCTCGGTGCTGGCGATGCGCACCCCGGACGACCGCTCCGTGGGGCTGATCTACCTGTTCAAGCAGGGCACCTTCTACCCGTTCGCGCCGCTGCCCGGCAGTGATCAGCAGCGCGACTCGATGCTGGAGCTCCAGGTCCGCGACCTCGTCGCCGAGGAACTGCCGGTGGAGCAGACGCTGGGTCGATGGTTCGCCGTCTGGGGCGCCCCGGGGCTGTAGTCGACGCTGACCCGACCGGGGCCCCGCGCGGGGAGCAGCGGCGGCCCCTCCTGCTGCAGCGCAGCGCCGCCAGGCAACGCGCGTCGGGACCCTCGGTGCGCAGAGTCACGCCGGGGGCGGGGCGACGACGCCCGGCAGCGCCAGCATCCGGTCCAGCGCGACCCGGGCCCAGTGCGCCACGTCGGGGTCCACCTCGATCCGGTTGACCACGTTCCCGGCAACCAGATTCTCCAGCGCCCACACCAGGTGCGGCAGGTCGATGCGGTTCATGGTGGAGCAGAAGCAGACCGTGCGGTCCAGGAAGACGATCTCCTTGTCGGGGTGCCGCTGCGCGAGCCGCTTGACGAGGTTCAACTCGGTGCCGATCGCCCAGGCCGAACCGGCCGGAGCAGCATCGATCGTCTTGATGATGAACTCGGTGGACCCGACATGATCGGCCGCCTGCACTACCTCGTACCGGCACTCGGGGTGCACGAGGACCTGGACGCCCGGGACCCGCGCGCGCACCTGCTCGACGCAGTCCAGCGAGAATCGGCCGTGCACGGAGCAGTGGCCGCGCCACAGGATCATCGTGGCACCGCGCAGTTGCTCGGCGGTGAGCCCGCCGTCGGGGCGGTGCGGATCGTAGACGACGCAGTCCTCCAGGCAGAGCCCGAGGTCGCGCACTGCCGTGTTGCGCCCGAGGTGCTGATCGGGCAGGAAGAACACCTTCTCGCCCTGCCCGAGCGCCCACCGCAGACTCGCGGCCGCGTTGCTGGAGGTGCAGACGGTGCCTCCGTTGCGTCCGGTGAAGGCCTTGATCGCTGCGGTGGAGTTCATGTAGGTGATCGGGACGGTGCGCTCGGCGACGCCGATGCGCTGCAGGTGCTCCCAGGCGGCCTCGACCTGTCCGATGTCGGCCATGTCGGCCATGGAGCACCCGGCCGCGAGGTCCGGCAGGATGACCTGCTGCGCCGGACCGGTCAGGATGTCGGCCGATTCCGCCATGAAGTGCACGCCGCAGAACACGATGTAGTGCGCGCTCGGATGCGCCGCCGCCATCTGCGCCAGCCGGAAGGAGTCGCCGGTGACGTCGGCGAAATCGATGACCTCGCTGCGCTGGTAGTGGTGGCCGAGAACGTAGACCGAGTCGCCGAGAGCGGCCTTGGCGGCTGCTGCGCGCGCCACGAGGTCCGGGTCGGACGGCGCCGGCAGGTCGCCCGGGCATTCCACTCCGCGCTCGCTGTCCGGATCCTGGCCGCGCCCGAGCAGGAGCAGCGCCAGCGGCGATGGTTCCGGTTCGACAAACGTCTGGTCTGCGGCCATGCAGTGATCGTGTCACGAGGCCGCGGCACGCCGCGAACCGACAGGTAGCGTCGCGGTATGCGTGTCCTCGTCGCCCCGGACTGCTTCACCGGTTCCATGACTGCCGCAACCGCCGCGGCGGCGATCGCCGACGGGTGGCGCACGACAGCCCCCGGCGACGAGGTGACGCAGTTGCCCGTCTCCGACGGCGGCCCGGGCTTCCTCGCGGCGATCCGGGCCGGCATCGGCGGGGAGTCGCGTGCTGTCGCGTCGGTCGGGCCGTGGACGGTGCCGGTCGACGCCGAGCTGCTCCTGGTGCCCGGCGCGGGCGGCCCGACCTGCTACGTCGAGGCGGCTCAGGCCTGCGGAGAGACCCTGGCCCCGCACGGTCCTGCGGAGGAGGCCTCCAGCGCCGGCGTCGGGCTGCTCCTGGACGAGGCGCTCGCCGCCGGGGCCGGCAGGATCGTCGTGGGACTCGGCGGCACCCTCACCACCGACGGCGGCGCCGGGATGCTCGCTGTGCTCGGAGCAACCGCGGTCGACGGCGAGGGGCGCGACGCCACCGCGCTGCTGCGGACCGGGGGCGGCGGCCTCGCAGGCATCGCGGCGGTGGATCTGGCGAACGCTCGTGCGCGGCTGGCCGGCGTGGAGCTCGTGATCGCGACCGATGTCGACAACCCGCTGCTCGGGCCGCGGGGCGCAGCCCGGGGATTCGCGCCGCAGAAGGGGGCGCCGCCAGCAGCGGTGGAGCGGCTGGAGGAGTCGCTGCAGCGCTTCGCGCACGCCTGCGGCCGATTGCCCGATGGTCGCAGCCCCGCTGTCGCGCTGGGTGCCGGTGCCGCCGGCGGCCTGGGATTCGCGCTGCTGCACCTCGGGGGTCGCATCGTGCCGGGCATCGACTCGGTGCTGGAGACACTGCGCTTCCACCAGCGGGTCGCGCCCAGCGACCTGGTCATCACAGGGGAGGGCAGCTTCGACTGGCAGAGCCTGCACGGCAAGGTCATCACCGGCGTCTGCCGGGCGGCGATGGAGCACGGCCGACCCGTGCTCGTCCTGGCCGGGCGGATCGACGTCGGGCGCCGGGAGTGGATGTCGATCGGGGTCAACGGTGCTGCGCGCCATCGTGGAGGAGCCCGCGCCTCCCGCGGCGGTGGCCGATGCCATGCTGCACGGGCCCCAGCGGCTGGCCGATCTTGCTGCGCGGGCAGCTCGCACGTGGTCGAGGTGACGGGTGCGCGCCGGCCCTGGGGCGGCGCGATCCCCTGCGTCGGGGACCCGTCTCGGTCGGCTGGTCGGGCCCGCGGGAGTATGCGATCCTGAAGACTCGTGGGAATGCGGTGCAGCCCGGGACGTTGCACTGCGCGAAACCGACACGCGAGGAGCGCCATGACCACCGACGCAACCGAGACCGCCCAAGACGTGGTCCTGACCGATCAGGCCGCCTCGAAGGTGAAGCACCTGTTGGACTCCGAAGGCCGTGAGGATCTCGCACTGCGCATCGCCGTGCAGCCCGGCGGCTGCTCCGGGCTGCGGTACCAGCTCTTCTTCGACGACCGGTCGCTGGACGGCGACAAGGTGCACGATTTCGGCGGCGTGAGCGTCGTTGTCGACCGGATGAGTGCCCCGTACCTCGGCGGGGCCGTCATCGACTTCGTCGACACGATCGAGAAGCAGGGGTTCACGATCGACAACCCCAACGCCACCGGTTCCTGCGCCTGCGGCGACTCCTTCCACTGATCCCTGCTCCGAGCCACCGGGTGCGTCATGCCCCCAGACGCCGGACAGAGTCCTGCCCCCGCGGTACCAACTGCGGGGGCAGGAGCTCTGTCCGGTCGCTAGCATGGCCTGAGTACGTCGAGTCGGGAGTGCCCCTTGAAACTGCTGGTCACCGGATCTATCGCGACCGACCACCTCATGACCTTCCCGGGTCGCTTCACCGACTCGCTCGTGGCCGACAAGCTCGCGTCGATCTCGCTGTCGTTCCTGGCCGACGAGCTGCAGATCCGGCGCGGCGGGGTCGCCGGCAACATCTGCTTCGGTCTGGGGTCGCTGGGGCTCTCGCCGGTGCTCGTCGGTGCCGCCGGGCAAGACTTCGAGGAGTACCGGTCCTGGCTTGAGCGCCACGGCGTCGATACCGGCGGGGTGCACATCTCCGAGGTCCACCACACGGCCCGGTTCGTCTGCACGACCGACCTCGACCACAACCAGATCGCCACGTTCTACGCCGGCGCCATGGCCGAGGCCCGCGAGATCGAACTGCACCCGATCGCCGCAGCTCGCGGAGGAGCCGGGCTCGTGGTCGTGGGCGCCAACGATCCCGAGGCGATGCTCCGCCATACCGAGGAGTGCCGCTACCGGGGCTACCGGTTCGTGGCCGACCCCTCCCAGCAGTTGGCCACCATCGACGGCCCCGAGATCCGTCGGCTGATCACCGGCGCCGCGTTCCTGCTGACCAATGAGTACGAGGCCGCGCTGACCGAGCAGAAGACCGGATGGACCTCCGCGCAGGTCCTGGATCGTGTCGGAACCCGGGTGACGACGCTGGGTGCCCAGGGCGTCCGCGTGGAGCGCGCCGGCCACGATCTCATCGAGGTGAAGGCCCCGCCTGAGCGGGCCAAGGCTGACCCCACCGGTGTCGGGGATGCCTTCCGGGCCGGGTTCTTGGCCGGAGTCGCGTGGGGCATCGGGCTGCAGCGCTCCGCCGAGGTGGGATGCATGCTCGCCACCCTGGTCGTCGAGACGGTCGGGACCCAGGAGTACGACCTGCAGCGCGGTCGCTTCCTCACCCGTTTCGGCGAGTACTACGGCCCTGACGCCGCCGCGGAGATCCGCCCCCACCTCCCGGACTGCGCGGGGTAGCCGTGCCCGTGGATCCCGGACCGTGCCGATGGCAGTTGCCGGATCCGGTGCTCGCCCGGCCCGGCTGCGAGGTCCTGGGAGTCGGGGCGGACCTGAGCCCTGCCACGCTGCTGGCCGGCTACCGCCGAGGGCTGTTCCCGATGCCCCAAGGTCGAACGCTGGCCTGGTTCTCGCCGGACCCGCGAGCAGTGCTGCCGATCGGCGGGTTCCACGCCTCCCGGTCGCTGCGACGGCGGACTCGATCGTTCGCGGTGTCGGTCGACCAGTGCTTCGAGGACGTCCTCGCCGCGTGCGCCGACCGGCATCGACCGGGCCGGTGGATCACGCGGGCCTACGCCCGGGCCTACCGCGAGCTCCACGCTCTGGGCTGGGCGCACTCCTTCGAGATCTGGTGCCAGGGCGAGCTTGCCGGGGGAGTGCTGGGCGTCGAGCTGGGCGGGCTGTTCTGCGGCGAGACCATGTTCCGCCGCGCCACCGACGCATCGAAGGCCGCTCTGTGGGCAGCCGTTGCCGCCCAGCGCGGCCCTGATGCCCAGCACCGGGTGTTCGACGCGCAGTGGTTGACGCCGCACCTGGCGTCGCTGGGCGCCCGCGCCATCGGGCGGACGCAGTACCTGGACCGGCTGCCGGCCGCGCTCGCGCTGCCGCCGGTCATCCAGCCGGGTGCACCGATCCCGCTGAGCGACTACCTCGTTGCGGCGGGGGCTACGGAAGCCTGACGTCCATCGCGATCGATCCGTCCGACTCCTCGCGCAGGTCCAGCAGCGCCGCTCCGACCATCGCGCACCATGCGGGCACGTCGGTCCGCACAACCGGATCGTCGGCGATCAACGTGAGCACCGAGCCAGCCGGCATCGCCCGCAGGGCACGCCCCAGCGCGATCACGGGCAGCGGACATCGGCGACCCCGCTCGTCGAGAACGGTCATCCCACGCCGGCCTCACGCCGCTGCCGCCGCACCAGCCCGGCGATGGTGTCGGCGAGGCGATCCACGGCCGCCTCGGAGCAGCCCGGCGGCAGCGAGATGCGCAGGTTGCCGTGGGTGAGCGCCCCGATGGCCGTGAGGACGTGGCTGGGTCGCTTGGTATCGGATGTGCAGGCGCTGCCGGAGTGCACGGCGAACCCGGCGCGGCCGAGGTCGTCGACGAGTTGGTCGGCGTTGACGTAGAGCAGCGACACGGAGAGCAGGTAGCCCAGCCGGTGGGCGCTGGCGCCGAGGATGCGCAGCTGCGGCGTCGTCGCGTCGAGCCGCGCCGCCAGTCGATCCCGCAGCACCGCGATCCGCTGCTCCTCGCGATCGACATCCGGGGACGGCAGCGTCATCGCGGCAGCGGCCACCAGCGGAACGGCCGCTCGGCCGGGGAATCGGTCGGTGCCCGTGGCGGGTGGGGCAGGGGTCCACTGGACACCGGTCCGGCAGGCCACCACGGCGATGCCGGGGGGGCCGCCCCAGACCACCGGTTCCAGCACGATGCAGTCCCAGCGGCGCGGCAGATCGGCGCGCCGCCGGATCGCGGTGGCATCGACGAGCAGAGCGGCGCGTCCGGCGACGGCGCCCGCGATCTCGTCGATGGGCTGCATGGTGCCGATCTCGCGGTTCGCGGCTTGGACCGCGACCAGCGCTGCCGGCCCGGTCAGGAGGGGATCGGCCAGATCGACCACCCCGGCCGCGGAGACCCCGAGGTGACCGACGCGATCGCCGCCGACCCGGCCATCCAGTGCACGCAGCAGGGCCAGCCGCTCCAACGGTGACACGACCACCGGGGCGTCCCCGAGTCCGCCGCTCCCGCGCACCAGCGCCTGGGCCGCCGCGGCCAGGGCGGCGTCGCCGTTCGGCGCAAACCAGATCTCCTGCGCCCCGCAGTCCAGGAATGCGGCGCACCGCGCACGGCTCTCGCCGAGCACCGCGCCCGCCCGTGCTGCCCATGCGTGGCGGCCGACCGGGTCAGCCCAGGCGCGGTCCCAGCCGGCCGCGAGCCAGTCCCTACAGGCGTCGCTGGGCGGCAGCCCAGCCGCAGCATCGAAGAAGCCAGGGGGTGTCCACGCCGGTATCCGGACGTCGGAATCTGCCGCTGCGGAGCGCTCGGCCCCGGCTTGATCCCGATGGCGCTCAGCCACGATGTGCGGACCTCACCATGCCACTGTAGAGGTGTCCCCCAACGCCCATTGGCAGCAATCGGTTGCGGTAGTCTGCCGCAGGAGACCTCTGCAGCAGGTTCCCCCGTCACCGCACGGATCGGGCCGCTGCCTGAGGAGGATCATCAAGGTTGGAGGGGCCAGGGATGAACGCTCATCACGCGCATGAGCCGCCGCGGCGACGGCGACGCGTCATCGGTCGGGGACTGCTGGCGGTCGCGGCGCTCGTGGCCGTGACCGGGTGCTCTGCCCGAGAGGTGGCATTCCTGGACCTCCCCGAGGCGGCTACGGAGCAGGCCAGCATCGTGGAGTCCTTCTGGGAGGGCGCCTGGATCGCCGCGTGGGCGGTCGGCATCTTCACCTGGGGGCTGATGATCTGGGCCTTCGTCGCCTACCGCCGGCGCAAGAAGGACGACCCGATTCCGGAGCAGACCCGGTACAACGTCCCGATCGAGGTCCTCTACACCGTGGTCCCGTTGATCATGGTGTTCGGGATCTTCGCCTTCGCCCTGCGCGACGGCTCGGAGTTGACCAAGCTCAGCGACGACCCCGACAACACGGTCCAGGTGGTGGGCTTCCGGTGGAGTTGGACCTTCAACTACGTCGATGAGAACGCCTACGAGATCGGCACGCCGCAGGACTTCCCGACGTTGTGGCTGCCGGTGGACGAGACGGTCCGCTTCGAGCTCAACAGCCCGGATGTCGTGCACTCCTTCTGGGTCCCCTCGTGGCTGTACAAGCTCGACGTGGTGCCCGGCCAGACCAACGTGTTCGAGGTCACGCCGAACCAGATCGGCGAATTCGACGGCAAGTGCGCCGAGCTCTGCGGTACCGACCACTCGCGCATGTTGTTCAACGTCAAGGTGGTGACCCGCGAGGACTACGACGCCCACATCGAGGACCTCAAGGCCATCGGCCAGGAAGGCCAGCTGGAGACCCCGCGGGTCAATAGTGAGGGCGACATCAGGAGGAAGTCGTGACCATTCTCGCCGAGCCGCCCCGCGAGACCGCGGCGCCAACCTACGAGCCCCGCTCCAACCCGAAACTCGGACGCACGATCATCAACTGGATCACGTCGACCGACCACAAGGTCATCGGGTACATGTACCTGATCCAGTCCTTCGTCTTCTTCCTCATCGCCGGGGCGATGGCGATCGTCATCCGCGCCGAGTTGACAGCCCCGGACATGCAGTTCGTCTCGCTGGAGCAGTACAACCAGCTGTTCACGATGCACGGCACGATCATGCTGTTCCTGTTCGCGACGCCGCTGTTCGTCGGGCTGGGCAACGTCATCATGCCGCTGCAGATCGGTGCCCCCGACGTGGCGTTCCCGCGACTGAACATGCTGGGCTTCTGGCTCTTCTTCTTCGGTGGCCTGACGGCCTCGCTGAGCCTGATCACGCCTGGCGGTGCGCCGTCCTTCGGATGGACCGCCTATGCACCGCTCTCGGGCGCGCTGCACAGCCCCTCGGTCGGGGGCGACCTGTGGCTGCTCGGCCTCGCCATGGGCGGCCTGGGAACGATCCTCGGCGGCGTCAACTTCATCACGACCATCTTCTGCATGCGTGCTCCGGGCATGACCATGTTCCGGATGCCGGTGTTCTCCTGGACGATCCTGGTGACCAGCGTCCTGGTCATCATGTGCTTCCCGGTCCTCGCTGCGGCTCTCGTCGTGCTCGCCATTGACCGCAGCTACGGGTCGGTGGTCTTCGCGCCGGAGAACGGCGGCGCCATCCTCTGGCAGCACTTGTTCTGGTTCTTCGGCCACCCCGAGGTGTACATCCTGGCGCTGCCGTTCTTCGGCGTTGCCAGCGAAATCATCCCGGTGTTCAGCCGAAAGCCGATCTTCGGCTACAAGGGGCTCGTGTTCGCGACGATCGCGATCGCGGGCTTGTCGATGGCTGTGTGGGCCCACCACATGTATGTCAGCGGCTCGGTCTACCTGCCGTGGTTCGCGCTGTTGACGATGCTGATCGCCGTGCCGACCGGAGTGAAGTTCTTCAACTGGATCGGCACGATGTGGCGGGGATCGATCTCGTTCGATACCCCGATGCTGTGGACCTGCGGCTTCCTCGTGACATTCCTCTTCGGCGGCCTGACCGGCGTGATCCTGGCCTCCCCGCCGCTGGACTTCCACGTCTCGGATTCCTACTTCGTGGTGGCGCACTTCCACTACACGGTGTTCGGCACGGTGGTGTTCCTCACGTTCGCGGCCTACTTCTTCTGGTGGCCCAAGTGGACGGGGAAGATGCTCGACGAGCGACTGGGCAAGATCCAGTTCTGGTTCCTGTTCATCGGGTTCCAGGTGACGTTCCTGGTGCAGCATTGGCTTGGCGTCCAGGGCATGCCGCGCCGCTATGGCGACTACCTGGAGAGCGACAACTTCACCACGCTCAACCAGGTGTCCACCTTCGGCGCCGCTCTCCTCACGATCTCGACGCTCATCTTCCTGTACAACGTCTACAAGACCTCCCGCCACGCGCCGAGGGTCGAAGTGGACGATCCCTGGGGCTACGGCGCCTCGCTGGAGTGGGCCACCTCGTGCCCGCCGCCCCGGCACAACTTCGTCCAGCTGCCCCGTATCCGCTCCGAGCGCCCGGCTTTCGACCTGCACCATCCGGAGTACGCGGCGGCTGACCTGCCGCACCGCGCCAACATCCTCGATGACATCGCTGGCGGACCGGACCTCAAGGGCATCGAGAACGTGAACAAGGAGGACGACCGATGAAGATCGAGGGGTGGCTCTTCGGGGCCGGTGCCATCTTCTACCTCCTCGTCACCGGCATCTATGCCTGGCTCAGCGAGGACTGGACGGTGGGAACCCCGCTGCTGCTCTTCACGGGGTTCTTGGCGCTCATCGTCGCGTACTACGTCCTGTTTACCTCGAAGCGCGTCTATCCGCGGCCTGAGGATCGGATGGACGGCGAGATCGACGAGGCGGACCCGGAGTACGGCTTCTTCAGCCCCCATTCGTGGTGGCCGCTGGTGATGGGCTTCTCCTGCTTCATGGTCGTGCTCGGCTTCATCTTCGCGAACTGGCTCCTGGCCTTCGGCGCGATCGCGGTGGTCTTCGCGGCGGCAGGATGGCTGTTCGAGTACTACATCGGACCGCACGCGCACTGACCTCCCGCAGAACCCTTCCCCGGCTTTGCTGACCTGGAGACCAAGGCCGCCTACACTGGCGGGGACACCGACCGTCGGACTCCCTGCTGGGGGAGGGAACGGGAAGAGATGCCGGTTCGCAACGGGAGAGCCCCTCGATCACGACTCGCGGCAGCAGCGCTCACGATCGCTGCCATGACAGCAGCGTGCTCACCGACTATCGACGTGCGCACCGCCGCAATTCCGGATGCCAGCCAGGTCGTGGTGGAAGCCGGCTTCCTGGGCCAGGATGAGGTGGAATTTCGTGAGCCGCTCGTGCTGTCGACGGATCGGGGTCGCCTGACGTCGGTCACGGTCACCGACCCCGAAGGCGATGTCCTGCCCGGCGAGTTGCGCAATGGGGGCACCGAGTGGGTGATCCCCGCCGATTCGTTGGACATGTCCACCAAGTACGCCGTCACGGCCGAGGCAGTGGATCGGTATGGGACGCAGTTGGTGGAGCAGTCCGGGTTCACCACGATCGTGCCCAGCAACGAGCTGGACTATTCCTTCTCCTTGAACGACGGCGCAACCTATGGCGTGGGGATGCCGCTGACCGTGCGCTTCAGCCAACCCGTCGCGGACAAGGCTGCGGTAGAGCGTCGCCTGCAACTGACCACGTCGGTGCCCGTGGAAGGCAGTTGGAGCTGGCGCGGCGAACGCACGATCACGTATCGCCCAAAGGACTATTGGCCGGCGGGAGTGAAGGTCAGCGTTGCTGCGAACATGCGCGGGGTGGAGCCGGAGCCTGGCCTCTTCGGCGTGGCAGACCGTTCCATGGGATTCGCGATCGGCAGCTCCTTCATCGGGGTCGTCGACGCCGATCGGCACACCATGACGGTGCGACGCAACGGAGAGGTCGTCCGGACGGTCCCGATCACCACCGGCAAGCCTGGCTGGGAGACCCGCAGCGGCATCAAGGTCATCATGTCCAAGGAACGGCATGTGATCATGGACGCTGGCACGCTCGGCGTCGACCGCGAGGATCCCGAGTACTACCGACTCGATGTCGACTACGCGTTGCGGATCACGACGTCGGGGGAGTTCGTGCACGCGGCTCCGTGGAGCGTGGACGATCAGGGCAAGGCAAACGTGAGCCATGGCTGTGTCGGCATGAGCACGGACAGTGCGGCGTGGTTCTACAACAACGCCCAAGTGGGCGATGTCGTGCAAGTCATCAACACCGGGCGCGTCCAGGACCGCGGTAACGGCATCACCGTCTGGAACGAGTCCTGGGAGTCGTGGAAGGCCGGGAGCGCGCTAGCGGCGGCACCGGCAGCCTGAAGTCCGCGCGCGGCAGGGGCCTGAGCGGCGGCACCCCTGAGGGGGCCGTTGCCGCTGCGCCGCCTCCGGGGCTGCTGCGGCTCTCCGGCGCCTGAGACCCGCCTGGTGCGGTCTGAATCCTCAGTTGCCGAGGCCGATCGCCACGGCAAGGAGCATGGATGTCCGGCACTGTCGCGCCACCGATCGCTGCGGCGAGCGGGCGATGACGCGAGGGGTGAGGACCACGGGCGACACACCGGATGCGGCGTACGGCTGCGCCGCGAGACTTGGTCCGTGGTGACCCATCGCAGCGTCATCGGAGCAGCGGTCCGGGCGGTTCCTGATCGAGGTCGTCGAGGACTGAATCCGCCGCGGTGCAGGTGGCGTGTTCGTGCAGATGATCTTGCAGTGACGGACAGCCGCCACCGGCGCGCCGCCGCTCCGTGGTGAGCAGCTGGGCTACTTGCCGGGAAGCCTCATCTCGTTTGTGGCACTGGCGTCGGCGTCGCGTAGTGCGGAAGTCAGCCCAATCGAGATGAGGCTTCCCGGCACACTCAAGGCTTCAGCCGGCGACAAGGCTGGTTGCCGGAAGCGTGGGCGGACACGGTCATCGCCGTTGGCCATGGTGCGTGTCGAGTCGGCGTGCTGGCAGCAGGCCCGGTCGTTCACCCATGACTGGCCCTGCTGGCCTTGCTGCGATCCCGGGAAGAGATCCGCGCGGCTGGATGTCGTGGTTGCCGCCGAAGAAGGCCGGCTGATAGGCCCCTCGGATGCGGCCGGGAAGTTGGCGAACCCCCCGCCCCGTGGCCGCCGATGGTGGTTCCGGCATCGACCGGGGGGTTCCGCTTGGCCTCGATGCCAGCACGATGTTCGCCGAGCGATCCCCGAGGGCAGTGAGCCTCGGCGTGGTCCGGCTGAGTCCGGCCATGCGGGCCATCACCGCTCGAGTCCGCGAGGTCGATGACGCATGGGGCATCGAGTTTGCCACTGAGTCGGTCCTTGGCCGGGGCCAGGACGACGTCAGTCATGGTGAACACCTACTGGCTTCGTGGTGACGAACAGTCACCGTGACCCACCTTGGTGTCGATGCTCTCCGCGTTGCAGCATCCCGAGGCGCGCCATGCTCGGCCGGACTTGTGGACGTCGCGCTTGTGCCGGGCGGTCGGCCAACGGCCAGCCGCCGGCGCATCGGTGATTCGTGGCGGGGGAGCGAGGTCGCGCTTCCGGGAATTGCCTGAGCCCCCGGGAGCGAATCCCGGGGGCTCAGGCGAGGCAGGCCGCAGCGCGACTACTTCGTCTCGCCCGGTTTCGGTTGTGCCCGGTTGGTGAAGCCTTCCTTGGGCGCCTCGCCGTGCGCCAACTCCTGCTGCTCGCGGTTCGTCAGCGGCTGGCCCGGTTTGTGGAGGACACCGCCGTCGCCGGTTACCGTGATCAGCGCATCCTGCTCGTGCAGCGGGGCTTCGAGGTCGGCGAGTTCGCCGACATGATGCTCCGCCTCTGCCAACTCCTCCTCGCTGGGGCGTGCGACGGTGTCGCCGAGGAAGAACCGCGAAGCGGCGGCGCGGAGCTTGCTGCCGCGGGCCTTCGGGTTCTTCACGCCAGCCTCGTCCGTGGCGGGCAGTTGGGCCAGCGGCTGGAGATCCTCCTTGGCCAGGATCTTGGCGCGCTCCTCCACCGACAGTTCCCCGTGGACCTCGATGAACTCGCCGTCCGGCAGACGCAGCACGCGCCCAGTCTCGAAGCCGTGGAGCAACTTGTCGCGATCGCGACGCTGCAGGCCGAGGCAGATGCGCTTCGTGACGAGGAAGGCGATCGGCGGCAGCACGACGATCGCGATGCGGAAGAACCAGATGAGTTCGTTGATCGAAAGGTTGAACGCCACGGCGAAGATGTCGTTACCACCGGCGATCCACAGCAGCGTGTAGAAGACGATCGCCATCACCCCAAGCCCGGTCCGGGTCGGGTTGTTCCGCGGGCGGTCCAACAGGTTGTGCTCGCGGGTGTCGCCCGTCGCCCACTTCTCAATCCACGGATACAGACCCAGCAGCGTGAACAGCAGGCCCGGAATGATGGCCGCAGGAATCAGCACGTTCAGGGAGAGCGTCCACCCGAAGATCACCGGTTCCAGGTTGGGCATGATGCGCAGCGCGCCGTCGAGCCAGCCGATGTACCAGTCGGGCTGCGTACCAGCGCTGACCTGGTCGGGCAGGTACGGGCCGAAGATCCAGACCGGGTTGATCGTCACCGTGCCGGCGATGAGGACGATGAGGCCGAACACGAGGAAGAAGAACCCGCCCGCCTTGGCCATGTAGACCGGCATCAAGGGGTACCCCACGACGTTGGTGTTGGTGCGCCCGGGACCGGGGAACTGGGTGTGCTTCTGGTACCAGACCATCAGCAGGTGCAGCGTGACCAGGCCCAGGATCAGGCCCGGGACCAGCAGGATGTGGATCCCGTACAACCGGCCGATGATGTCCGTGCCGGGGAACTCCCCACCGAACAGCAGGGCCGACCCCCAGGTGCCGACGATCGGGATCGACAAGATGATGCCTTCAATGATCCGCAGGCCGGTGCCCGACAGCAGGTCGTCGGGCAAGGAGTAGCCGGAGAAGCCGGCCGCCAGGGCCATCGTGGTCAGCGCCACGCCGACGACCCAGTTCAACTCGCGCGGCCGACGGAACGCACCGGTGAAGAACACGCGGAACATGTGGGCGGCCATGGCAGCGACGAAGATGAGCGCCGCCCAGTGGTGGATCTGGCGCATCAGCAGTCCGCCGCGGACATCGAAGGAGATGTCCAGCGTCGAGGCATAGGCCTCGGACATCTTCACGCCGCGCAGCGGCTCGTAGGAGCCGTCGTAGATGACCTCCACCATGGAGGGCTTGAAGAACAGCGTCAGGTAGATGCCCGACAGCAGCACCACGATGAAGCTGTACAGCACCACTTCGCCGAGCATGAAGGACCAGTGGTCGGGGAAGACCTTGTTGAGGTTCTTCTTGAGCCAGCGATTGCTGCCGACTCGTTGATCGAGATAGGTGGCGGCCGATCCGCCCGCCTTCACCGCCGCGCTCATGCGTTGCCTCTCTCGCGTTCCCAGAAACTCGGTCCAACCGGTTCGACAAAGTCCGACAGGGCGATCAGGTAGCCCTCGTCGTCCACGCCGATCGGCAACTGGGGCATGCGTCGGGCGGCGGGGCCGAACACGACGTTGCCGGAATCCGCCAGGTCGAAGGTCGACTGGTGGCAAGGGCACAGCAGGTGGTGGGTGCGCTGCTCGTACAGCGAGATCGGACAACCGACGTGGGTGCAGATCTTGGAGTAGGCGAGGATGCCCTGGTAGCCCCAACCGTCACCCTGCTCGGAGACGACTTCTTCGGGCCGCATCCGGACGAGGATGATCGCGGCTTTGGCGCGGGCGTTGAGGTTGTGCGTCTTCCTCCTCGACCTCGGGCAGGCGCTCCGGTACCGCATTGACCAAACCGCCGACCGGGATGTCGGCTGCCTTCACCGGCTGGTAGGTGATGTCGGAGACGATCCGCTCGCCCGCCTCCCAGATCGTGGACTTCTTCAGCTCAGGCGGTGACGGGCTGCCTTCCGGTGTCGGCCACAGATCGCGCAGGACCACGACGAAGGGAAGCGGGAGCAGCGCCATGGCGCCGATGAGGGTGCGCCGAATGACGGGGTACTTCGCGAAGCCGGACTGCTCGACGCCGGCTTCGAAGACCGCCAGCGCTTCCTCGGTGTCGGCTTGGTCGGAACCGATGGGGTGGCGCTCCTGCACAACCTCGACATCGGTCATCAGCTTCTTGGCCCAGTGGATGGCGCCGATGCCGATCAACAGGATGGCCCCGCCGATCGTGACACCGAGTGCCAGATGCAGCGCCAGCGGTTGGCCGAGACCGGGGATGCGGATGTACTCATCGCCCGGAATGACGAGAAAGGCGATGACCGCGGCGAGTGTGAGCACCATCGACAGCCCGAAGGCGATGGCGACCTGCCGCTCGGCCCGCTTGGCGGCCCGAGGATCGCGGTCGGTCTGGCGTAGATGATGGGGAGCATCGGCGGCGGGGTGGTACCCCGGGGCGGTCTCCCTGGTCGCCAGGGAGGTGGAGTCGCTGTGCTCCGGCGATCCTGTCATGTTCTCCTCATTCCCGGGCCTTCACGAATCTCGGCCGAGCAGCAATTCGGTGCGGTTAGCGGACGCGGGAGCCGACCCAGATGGCCCCGATGACGAGCAGCCCCATGGCGCCGATCCACAGGAACAGGCCCTCGGTCACGGGGCCGAAGCGCCCGAGTGAGGCGCCGCCAGGGTCTCGGCCCTGCTGCAGGAAGTCGATGTAGCCGAGGATGCCCTGCTTGTCCTCTTCCGAGAGCGTCGTGTCGGCGAAGATCGGCATGTTCTGGGGGCCGGTGACCATGGCTTCCCAGATCTCCTGCGGGGTGGACAGCATCAGGGTGGGCGCGTACTTGCCCTCGGTCAGGGCGCCGCCGCCGCCGGCAGCCTGATGGCACTGCGAGCAGTTGGCACGGAACAGCTCGGCGCCCTCGGCGATGTCAGCATTGGAGAAGTCGAGCTGCTCCTGGGTGGGAATGGCTGGCCCTGGCGCCAGCGAGGCGACGTAGGCCGCCAGCGCGGCGATCTGCTCCTCGTCGTACTGGGGAGCCTTGCGGCCGGCCTGGAAGCCCGGTGCCGCTAGCGGCATCCGCCCGGTGGCGACCTGGAAATGCGTGCCCGCGGCACCGGCTCCGATGACGCCCGGCCCGTTGTCGGAGCCCTCGCCGTTGAGGCCGTGGCAGGAGGAGCAGCCCTCGAGGAACAGCCGCTTGCCCTCCTCGATCTGGGTGGCGGAGGCGACGGTCGTGTCGGCCTCGGCGGATGTGGCGGCGGAGATCCCGGCGTACGCCGCCCCGGTGAGGACGAGGCCCAGCACGAGGAGGGCGACGCGCGCTGCCGGATGCCGTCTGGAACGGGCGAGTGCAGTCATGAGTACCTCTCGGCTAGTCGGTGCGGGGATGCAGCGGTCGCGGCGGTCACTGGAGGATGTAGATCATGGCGAACAGCGCGATCCACACCACATCGACGAAGTGCCAGTAGTACGAGACCACGATCGCCGAGGTCGCCTGCTCGTGGGTGAACCGTCGAGCCATGTAGGTGCGGGCGAGCACGAAGAGGAAGGCCACCAGGCCGCCGGTCACGTGCAGGCCGTGGAAGCCGGTCGTCAGGTAGAAGGCGGAGCCGTAGGCGCTGCTGGCCAGTGTCAGGCCGTCCTTCCCGATGAGGGTGGCGTACTCGACGATCTGCCCGGAGACGAAGACCGCGCCCATCACGAACGTGACCATGAACCAGCGCCGCAGCTTGACCACATCGCCGCGCTCTGCCGCGAACACGCCCATCTGGCAGGTCACGGAGCTGAGCACCAGGATGGTGGTGTTCGTCGCGGCGAACGGGATGTTGAGGAACTCCGTCTCCTCGGCCCAGACCTCCGGGTTCACCGAGCGCAGCGTCAGGTACATCGCGAACAGCCCGGCGAAGAACATCAGTTCGCTGGACAGCCACACGATGGTGCCGACGGCAACCATGTTCGGCCGGTTTGCTGGGGCGTGGGCGCGCAGCCCGAGTGCTTGTGCGGTAGCCACATCCGGATTCTGCCAGGCGTGGAATCGCTGCGTGAGCAGACCCCCGGTGTTGCGGTCCAATATTCTGTGTGGGATACCGCACTGGTCGGGTCCGTACCCGCACACCAGCGGTTCCCGCGCCGCGTTGCACGCGTTCGGTCCGGATCGCGATCAGTCGTCGAGGACCGAGGGATATGCTGGTCGGCAACCGGCGCGCCCCCGGGCCGCAGTCCTTGGGAGAGGCATGAGTCCAGTGACATCTGCGCTTCGGATCCTCGTCTACAGCGACGACAGGTCGATGCGCTCAGCGGTGCAGTCGCTGCTGGGTCCGCGGCCCGCTCCGGAGTTGCCGGCAGTCGAGTACGTCGAATGCGCCACGGAGCCCGTGGTCATCCGGGCGATGGACGCCGGCAACATCGATCTGGCCATCCTCGACGGGGAGGCCGTGCCCGCCGGGGGGATGGGCGTGAGCCGGCAGTTGAAGGCAGAGATCCACAACTGCCCCCCGATCCTGGTGCTCCTCGCCCGACCGCAGGACCAGTGGCTGGCGAAGTGGTCCCTGGCCGACGCTGCTTCTGGTGATGCCCCCGGACCCCCTGACGTTCCCGGAGACCGTCGCTGGCCTGCTGCGCCATCGGGTCGCTGCGTTGCCGCAGCCGACTCCCGGCCGCTGACTTCCGGCCCGTCGCGGCGCTGGCATCCCGGCAGCGCCGCAGTACGCCCGACCGCGCAGCGCCGCAGTACCCCCGACCGGCAGCGCCGCAGCACCCCCGACCGGCAGCGCCGCGAGCATCGGGCCTCAGATGCCTCGACCGCCCCGACCGGCGGCTCGCCCTCCTCGCTACGCTGCTGCCCATGACGCAGGATTCCTCGGAACGCCTCGGTTGGGCCGACGTGCTGACCGGCCTCCTCGACGGTCGCGAGCTGCGGCCGCTGCGAGCCGAGTGGGCCATGGAGCAGGTGATGAGCGGTGACGCGACACCCGGCCAGATCGGGGCCTTCCTGACCGCGCTGCGCGCCAAGGGCGTGACCGCTGCCGAGATCGCGACCTTCGTCGACACGATGCTCCGGCACGCCCGTCCGTTGGCCGGCGGATCGACCGCGGTGGACACCTGCGGTACCGGCGGCGATGCCTCCGGCACGGTGAACCTTTCCAGTATGGCTGCCGTGGTGGCGGCGGCCACCGGACAGCGCGTGGTCAAGCACGGCAACCGCGCGGCGTCGTCGAAGTCCGGCTCCGCGGACGTGCTCGAAGCGCTGGGCATCAGCCTGACGCTGCCACCGGATGCCGTCGAGGACTGCTTGGGGCGGGTCGGCATCACGTTCTGCTTCGCTCCCGTGTTCCATCCTGCGATGAAGTACGCCGGCCCGGTACGCCGCGACCTCGGTATCCCGACGGTGTTCAACATCTTGGGGCCGCTGGCCAACCCTGCACGGCCGCGGGCGCAGCTGGTCGGCGTCGCGGATCGGGCGATGGCTCCGATCGTGGCCGAGGCGCTGGCGCTGCGCGGGACCTCAGCGCTGGTCGTGCGAGGCGAGGACGGGCTCGACGAGATCACCACGACCGCTCCCACCACGGTCTGGGACGCGACCGGCGACGCCGTCGTCGAGTCCCGGGTCGATACCGCGGATTTCGGGGTGCCACGGCCCGCCCCGGGCGCGTTGCAGGGGGGCGACGCCGCATTCAACGCTGCCGTCGCCCGCGCCGTCTTCGCCGATGACAGCGCGGTCGGCGCGGTGATCGATGCGGTCTGCGTGAACGCCGGAGCGGCACTGGTCGCCGCGGGCGAGATGGACGGCGAGAGCCTGACCGCACGCCTAGCCGCCGGCTACGCTCGGGCTCGCTCCGCGGTCGCCGACGGGTCGGCCGCCGAGACGCTGCGCCGTTGGGTCGAGGTCTCGGGCTCGCTGGGCTAGGGCGGCGGCGTCGCCGTCAGGCCGGAGCGGCGGCGATTCTCGTCACCGTTGCCGGACCGCGGCCCCGCGGACGACCGCTACCCGGCAAGGCGCCCGCGGCAGCGCGGTCCGCGGATTCAGCAGCCGCGTCGCGTGCGGCGCTCAATCGCCGATGCACTCGGTGCGCCGAGGTCAGCGGCATCGTCAGCTCCGGCTCGGCCACGACGAGGCGGCTCCCGGGCTCGCCGAGCCACCGGTTGATGTGGCTCAGTTCCGTCATGCTCGCTGCCGGCTGCCCGCCGATCGGGCGGCTCGGCTCCTCCCCGCTGGCCTGGAGCTGCGCCACCACCTCGCGGGGATCCCTGCCTCGCGGGGCCACTCCAGCAGCGGAGAGTCGGCCGAAGCGGACGACGTGAATCTGCCAGCCCGACTCCGCCGTGGGCTGGGCGGCGACGAGCTCGCGGCACCGGGCGAGCATCGCGTACCGATGGCTCGCGGTGACGGCCGACGCCAACTCCTGCAAGGCGTCGCGCCACTGCCGGGCCCGTTCGAAATCGCTGCGGGAGGCATAGGTCCGCGCGGCGCCCAGCATCTGGTCGGCCACGCCGTCGAACTCGCCGTCCCAGCATCGTGCGACCTGTTCCACGACGGCGAGGTAGGCAGCGTGGTCGATGCTGCCGTCGCAGGGCGCCAGGCAGTGGCCCAGGGCGGCAGCCGCGCATGCCGATGACGCCGGTCGCAGCGGCAGCCGCTGGGTGCAGGAACGAATGGGGAAGGCGCGGTGGAGCGCATCCACCACGCGAACCGCGGCGCGGCGGTTCGGGAGCGGACCCAGGTACTGCGCGCCGTCGTCGCGGTCGGCGCCCGGCCGCTGCACGATCGACAACCTGGGAAAGGGCTCCACCGTGAGCTTGACCCACGACTGTCGCTCCGGGAAGCGGGAGCGCCGGTTGTACGGGGGCTTGTGCGCCGCCAGCAGGCGCGTCTCGCGGACGGCCGCCTCCAGCGCGGTGGCGCATTCCAGGGCAGTCACGCGAGCCGTCAGCCCCACCATCTCGGTCATGCGCGGGCGCCGCTCAGCCGCCGAGAAGTAGGTGCGCACCCGGGAGCGGACGTTGCGCGAGGTGCCGATGTACAGCGGTCGGTCCTGGGCATCGAGGAACTGGTACACCCCCGGGCCTTCGGGCAAGCCGTCGGCCAGGGAGCGCTTACGACGCCGTTCCGGGGAGACGCGCCGCGTGAGCCCGGCGAGCTCCTCCACCGTGGCGATCCCCAGATCGCCGACGCGGCCGATCAGGTAGTGGAGCACGTCGACGGTCGCCCGGGCGTCTGCCAGGGCCCGGTGGCAGGGCTGCGTCTCGGAACGCACCAGGCGGGCCAGTGTCGCCAGCCGGTGGTTCGGCACTTCGTCGCGATGCAGCACGGCCCGGGCGATCCGTGCGGTATCGAGCACGGTCGGGGCGGGCCAGGGCAGATCGTGCTGGCGGCAGGCGCCGCGCAGGAATCCGGTGTCGTAGGGGGCGTTGTGCGCCACGAGCACCGCCCCGGCGCTGAACTCCAGGAACGCCGCCACGGCGCCGGCCACGCTCGGGGCGGTCGCGACGTCGGTGTCGGTGATCCCCGTCAGCGAGACGATGAGCGCCGGGATGGGAAGACCCGGGTTGACCAGCGTCTGGAACTCGCCGAGCACCTCGCCGCCCCGCACCTTCACCGCACCGATCTCGGTGATCTGTCCCAGGGAGGGGCTGCCTCCGGTGGTCTCCAGGTCGACCACGACGAGCGTGGTCGTGGCCAACGGCGCGCCGAGGTCGCTGAAGGAGGTCTGCACCGGCTCGTCGTCGGAGCGGCGAGCCCAAGTCACCGTGCCAGTCACACGCCAGACCGTAGGCTAGGGGCCCGACGCATCCGCGTCGACGCACCGAGGAGGGCCCCGATGGCACTGAGCCTGCCGACGGCCGAGACCAGGTGGCGCTGCAGCCATTGCGGCAACCTCACCCGGTTCGACGTCGAACGCCGGCGCCGCACCGAGGAGTTCTGGCACATGGACCTCGCGGGCCAGCCGGAGGTCGAGCAGGTGGTGGTCCTGGACGAGGAGATCCTGCGGGTGCGGTGTCGCTGGTGCGGCGCGGATGACGGCGTCCGCGAGATCCCCCGGCCGGAGAGCGAGACGGACCGGGGCCCCGGCGGAACGCCGTGACGACGGAGTCGGGCGACTCCAACCGCGACGTGGTGCCGGACAACGCGCCACAGCATCATGGCCAACTCGAGGAAGGCGCCCCACAGTCGGACCCCGCGGAGGTCTTGGCCGCCGGACGGACCCCCGTGGACGATGCCGGCAACGCTGATCCGGATGCCGACCAGGTCATGCCCGGGGACGCAGGGCAGGACCCTCGCCTGCCGCAACCGGTGGCCAACCGCGTCGCGCAGTTGGCGGTCCAGGCGGTGCACGCGTTACCTCCCACTGACGTTCCCGCCGCCATGCGGTTCGCCCTGGGCTGGCGTCGCCGCGGGCCGCTGCCGACCCGGTTCGCGCACCGGGTGCTTGCCGCGCTGGCGCAGGACGAGGGTCTGCGCGCACGCATCGGGTCTCACCTGGCCGGTGAGGGGACGGCTGTCGGCGAGGAGATGGCCGAGGGGTCCGGCGGCGGCGACCCTGTCACCGGCGCCGCGATGCTGTACCTCAGCCGCCCCGAGCATTGGCAGCGGGACCTGTCCGCTGCGCTCTCGGCCACCGCGACGCAGCCCGCACAGGCCGACGAGCTCGTCGCGGCGCAGCAGCAGGCCGCCGACCTGCGCACGAGGCTGGAGCGACTGCAGCAGCGCCGGGAGCAGGAGGCCGCGACCGCGAAGCGGGACCAGGCGGAGGTGCGCACCAAGCTCTCCGGGCAGATCGAGCGGCTGCGGGAGGAGCTCAGGGCCCTGCGGGGGGAGTCGGAGCGCCTGGCCAGCGAGCTGGAGCAGTCACGGCGCGCGGCGTCGGATCTCGACCGGGAGGTGCGACGGCTGCGGAGTCGACTCGACAGCGCACAGTCGGCTGCGGAGCAGGCCAAAGGGGCCGACCGCAGTGCTCGGCTGCTCGCCAACGCGAGGGTCAAGGCGCTGCTGGAGGTGCTGGGCGAGGCGGCAGCAGGGCTGGCCGAGGAGCTGCGGCTGCCGGCGTCGACCACAGCGCCGGCCGAGCACGTGGCCGCGGTGGAGCCCGCGCAGCCGACCGTGAGCAAGCGGATTCACACCGCGGAGGACCTCACGCAGGCGCTGACCCTGCCGCGCTGCCACCTGCTGGTGGACGGGTACAACATCACCAAGGGTGCCTGGGCGTCGGCGCCGCTGCAGCAGCAGCGGGACCGGCTCGTGACAGCCCTGGCGCCTCTGGCGGCCCGGACCCGCGCCGAGGTGACGGTCGTCTTCGACGGCGCGGAGGTGGGTCCGGTCCCTGCGGCACCCACGGCCAAGGGCGTCCGCGTGCGGTTCTCCCCGCCGGGCGAGGTCGCCGATCGCGTCATCGTCCGGATGGTCGCCGCGGAGCCGACGGGCCGACCGGTCGTCGTGGCCAGCAGCGACGCGGCGCTCTGCTCCGGCGCCCGCTCCGCCGGTGGTCGCACTGCCGATCGCGAGGTGCTGCTGGCCGCGCTGGGGGTATAGCACCTCGGCTACCCGATCGCCCTCACCCTGCCGGCCATCGTGAAGCGGTCGACGTACCAGGCCCCGGAGATCGCGTCCACGGCGATGCCCCGCCGCGGGTTGACCGCATGCACCATCCGGCCGCTGCCCAGGAAGATGGCCACGTGGTGCGCCTCGCGCCCAAAGTAGAACAGCAGGTCGCCGGGCAGCGCCGCTGAGAGCGGGATCGGATCGACGAGGCGGACTTGCGCCCCGGTGAAGGAGGGCAGCCTGATCCCCGCGCTGGCGTAGGCAGCGGTGACCAATCCGCTGCAGTCGAACGCCTGCGGCCCCTCGGCGCCCAGGACGTAGCGTCCGCCGACTTGGTCGAGCGCGAAGGCCACGATGCGCTGGCGCCGCTGGTCGGCCGGATCTGCCGGAGCGGATGCAGCAGCCAGATCGTGCTCGGCGGCGGCTCGCTGCTGCTCCGCCGCGCTGCGCTCCTGACGACGCAGCTGCACCAGCTCGGCTGCGCGGCGGCGTTCGAGCGCTTCGACCAGGGTCCTGGCCTCGGCCAACGCCGAGCGCGCCTCGGTACGGAAGCGGGCAGCGTCGGCTCGCAGCCGTGCCGCCGAGGCCTCGTGCTCGGCGATGACGGCCCGCGTGCGGCGCAGTTCGGCCTCCCGCCGCCGATCCACGGCGAGGTCTGCGGAGACCGCGTCGGAGACCCGTCGCAAGGACTGCAGGCCGGCGGCGAACTGCGCCCCGTCGTCGGACAGCAGGAGGACGAGCGCGGCATCCATGCCCCCGGCCGCGTAGCTGGCTCGAGCCGCTCGCCCCGCGGCGCGCCTGGCCTCGGCCACGGCCGCGCGTTGCTCTGTCAGCTGGGCACTGCGACGCGCGAGCTGGGCCGCGACTTCGTTGAGGCGGGCATCGGCGGTACGGAACTGCTCGTAGGCGGACTCCGCCTGCGACTGCGCCGCTTCGACCTCGGCCATCGCCGCGGCCAGGTCCGACTCGGTGTCGGAGCGCGCCGGGGCGGCAATCGAAGCCAGGAGCAGCGCGATCGCCGCGCCGCACACCAAAGCTGTCCTCGCCGCAGACGCCGACGATGCGCTCATGTCGCGGCACGCTAGCAGCGGGGCGGCCGGGGTCGCTGCGCCGGCGAGCGTCCGAACGGGGGAATCCGCGTGCCGGTGTGCTGTCGGAGGCGGGTCCTACGGTGCGGGAAATGGACGGTGGCGGGACGTAGCGCCGTCCTGGAGATCGAGGAGAGCGAGGTCCTGATGCTGCTGGATTGCACCACGTGCCCCGGGCGTGGTACCGCATGCGGGGGCTGCTTCGTCTCGGTGATGCTGGATCCGACGCCAGGGATGCCTGCCGAGGTGGTCAGTGCGATCGGCGTGCTGCGCGAGGCCGGGTTGATCGGCCCCGTCCACCTCGCGGTTCAGTCGTCGTCGGACACCAGGCCGAACCCGGTGCCCTCCGTGGTGAGGGAACTGCGCGTGGGGTGAGCGCAGTCGCACACGGACGCCACGAGGTCGGAGCGTTCGCGCAGCAGGCCCCAGGCCGATCCCGGGCTCGGCGCGACGCGCTCTGGCGGCACGATTGCGAAGCAGTCGATCACCGCACCGGGTGCCGCTGCCGCGGTGGCGCGGTCGATCTCAGCGCGGATCTCGGCGAGCAGGTCCGGATGGGCTCCGAGATCGGCCGGCGAGTCGGATGCCGATCGGGCTGCCTCCCCGCGATTGCGCAGCCATGCCTGCGCCCGCGCCTCGTCCAGCACCACCAATGCCGCAGCGCACCGTGCGGGCCCCTGGGCCACCCAGCACCGCGCAACCAGGGGGTGGGCCTGGACGCGGGACTCGATGTCCTCGGCGACCAGCGCGCTGCCGGACGTCTGCGCGGGGGCTGCCTCGGTCAGTCGAAGGAAGCCGTCGTCGTCGATCGCTGCCCGGGTTGCGGGGGCGAACCAGGTGCCGTCCGGCCGGGCCGCCGCCGAGGCTCGCTCGTCGTTCCAGTACCCGGCGAAGACGTGCGGACCGCGGATCTGCAATCGTCCGTCGGCATGGACACCGATCGCGGTGCCGGGGATGGGCTGTCCGACCGAACCGGTGCGCAGGCTGCGGGAAGAACTCAGCGTGGCCACCCCCGAGGTCTCCGGCAGGCCGAAGCCCGGCAGCACCGTCAGGCCCAGCCCCCGCAGCAGATGGTGCGCGTGCTGCGTCAGTTCCCCGACGCACACCGCCCAGCGGAGGCGGCCGCCCCAGGAGTCCCGCAGCCCGCTATAGACGGCCCGGTCGAACGCCGCATGGCGTGCCCGCAGGCCCAGACCCGGCCCGCTGCCGTCGAGGGATGTGCTGAAGGCGACAGCGGTCGTGGCGCCGTTGTCGAAGATCCGTCCGGTCCCTGCGAGGTGTGCTCGCACGCCGGCATCGTCCAGCAGGCGCTGCCATGTGGACGGCAGTGCGACCAGCACCGTGGGACTCGGTCCGCGCAAGGCGTCGGCGCTGTCGATCTCCGGGGCCGGGAACGCCGCCGGGATGCCGCGCTGGATGCAGGCGAGTTGCACCAGACGGCCGGCGATCTCGTCCAGCGCGATGCCGTGGGCCACCAGCGGATCCTCCTGGCACACCTCCTCCAGGACCAGCGAGGTCGTCTCGGCGGCGAACCGCAGGTTCGCGTGCGTGAGGGCGACCGCAGGCCCGGTGCCGGACGGGTAGACCAGCGTGGCCGTGCTCGACGGCAACAGGCTCGCGCAACGGGCATCGAGATCGTCATCGCCGACGATCTCGCCGGTCTCGGCGAGGCGGTCGAGCCCCTCGTCGGCGAACTGCCATACGTGACGCACGTTGGGCAGACGATCTGCGGCGGCTTCGAAGACGGCGCGTTCGGCATCGCCGGCCAGAAAGAGCGCGACTGCGCCGGAATCGGACAGGATCCACTCGACCCGCTCCTGCGGGGCTGCCGCGCTGATCGGCACCGGTATCGCCCCGGCGCACCAGATCCCGTAATCGACGATGGTCCATTCCGGTCGCGAGGCGGACATGAGGCCCACCCGGTCGCCGGGTTGGACGCCGGCTGCGGCGATGCCCTTGGCGATGCTGGTCATCAGGTCGTGCAGCTGGGCGAACGTGATGCACTCCCAACGCCGGTAGCGCCGATGCCAGAGCGCGGGCGACCGGCCCCGTTGCACGGCGTGGCGCCGCAGCGGGTCGATCAAGGTCGTGTCGTTGCCCGGGATCGCGTGAGCAGGCATCGCGAACTCCCGCATCCCGCCTCCGTCCTCACGCACGGCGTCGCCAGCACCCTACCCAACGCGCCGCGGTCGGCCCGTGGCCGCGGCCGGGCTTGTCGGGCGGCGGTGGGAGACTATGGGCCCATGCACAGCATCGACCTGGTGGACGAGACGTTCATCGTCGCGCCCGTCGAAGACCTCGCGGCCGTCGTGGCCGATCCGCGCCGCTGGCGTCAGTGGTGGCCGGGACGGCGGCTGGAGGTGTTCCTGGATCGCGGCGTGAAGGGCCAGCGGTGGGCGATCGCCGGCGACCTCGTGGGCAGCGCGGAGATCTGGTTGGAGGCCTATCGCGATGGCGCGGTGGTCCACTACTACCTGCGCGCCGATCC
Source organism: uncultured Actinomycetota bacterium (assembly GCA_963766005.1). Lineage (GTDB taxonomy): Bacteria > Actinomycetota > Actinomycetes > S36-B12 > CAVXYG01. Next base: position 45,042 of record CAVXYG010000004.1, read on the forward strand.
GGGCGGCGACCCGAGGCGCAAGCCGCTGCCGCCGCGCCGCATCGACCGATTGCGGCGCACCGAGGCGCTGCGCTGGAAGTCCTCGGTGTGGGCCCTCAAGCGGGACTTCGAGGCGGGTCGGATCGTCGGTGGCCCGGTGGAACCGTGACGACCGCGCGCGCCGAGGGACGCCGGCCATGAGGCTGGCGATCGTCAGCGACGTCCACGCTCGGGTCGACGGATTGCGCGAGGCCGGCGACGGCGCCGATCTGTTCGTGTGCCTGGGCGATCTCATCCTGTTCCTCGACTACGAGGAGCCGGCCAACGGGATCTTCGCCGACCTTCATGGGGAGCAGATGGCGCGCCGGTACATCGCGCTGCGCACCGCGAACCGGTGGCAGGAGGCGCGGGACCTGTCGCATCGGTTGTGGGCGTCGCTGGGCGACGACACCTGGCAGATCATCAACCGCGAGGTCTCCCGGCAGTACGAAACGATCTTCGCTGCCCTGCCCGGCGGCCTGCTCACCTACGGCAACGTCGACGTCCCCCCGCTGTGGGGCCAGCACCTGCGAGCCGATCACCGAGTCGTCGACGGCGAGGTCGTCGAGGTCGGAGGTCTGCGCATCGGCTTCGTCGGGGGCGGTCTGCCGTCGCCGATGCGCACGCCGTTCGAGATCCCCGAGGAGGACTTCGACGCGAAGATCGAGGCGCTCGGTCCGGTGGACGTCCTGTGCTCCCATATCCCGCCGGCACTGCCGGAGATCACCTACGACGTCGCCGCACGGCGCTTCGAGCGCGGCAGCGCCGGGCTGGTGGCCGCGGTGCACCGGTGGCAGCCGCGCTACCTCTTCCACGGCCACGTGCACAACCCGCTCGCAGCGCGAACGCGGATCGGGCGCACCGAGGTGGTCAACGTGGGCCACTTCCGTTCCCGCCGCGTCCCCTACGTCGTGGACATCCCTGCCGCAACGTCGACCGGGGGATAGATTGGTGGGATGGAGGCGACCAAGGCCGAGATCACGGTGCGAGCCTCGCCGTCGGAGGTGATGGCGGTGATCGCCGACCTGCCGAACTACCCGTCGTGGTCCCAGGGTGTGGTCTCCGCCACCGTGCTGGACACCTACGCCGACGACCGCCCCCGCCATGTCCGGATGCGGATCGCCGCCGGTCCGGTCGCTGAGGTGTGCGACTTCGACTACACCTGGTTCGGCGACGAGCGCGTCGACTGGACGCTGACCAGCGGCGGTCTGATCTCACAACTCAGCGGCCGGTACACCTGCCGGGACAACGGCAACGGGACAACCGCCGTGGAGTACCAGCTCAGCCTGGAGTTGGCCGTGCCCATGATCGGGACGATCCGGCAGAAGGGGGAGCGCCACATCCTGCGCAGCGCCCTGCGAGGACTGCGGCAGCAGGTCGAGTCGCCGGGCCCGCCGTAGCGTTCCCTAGCGGCTGAGTGCGCGCGGCACCGCAGAGGTTGTTTAGGCTCACAGTGTGCGCAGCATCGTCGTCACCGGGTCCGCCGGTTCCGGGACCAGCACCGTGGCGGCTGCGCTGGCGCACCGCTGGGCCGGCGAGGGCAGCCGCACCGTCTTGGTACGGGCGGCGGGGTCCGGTGCGCCGCCACCGGATATGGACCCAGCGGGCCCCGCCCTGGAGGAAGTCGATCCCCTGGCTTGGGGCACTGCGCAGTGGGACGCCGCCGCTGCCGTCCGTCAGCTGCTGGGGCGGCCCTGGAGCGGGCTCGGCGGCGAGGCCGTCCTGCCGCTGCCCGGACTGTCGGAACTCGCCTGGTGGGGGACGCTGCGCCGCATCTGGGGTGGCCGCTGGGACCATGTGATCGTGGACGCCGGTCCGGTGGCCGAGGCAGTCCGGTGGCTCACGGTGCCGGACCTGACCGTCGGCCTGCTGCGGCGAATCTGGCCGATGACCGAGCGCACCGGCGACGCTGCAGGGCGCCTTGCGGAGGGTTCCTGGCACCTTCGCGCGATGGCACGCCTGGAGAGCGAGGCGTCCGACCTCGCCGATCGTGTGCGCTCCGCCGCAACGGCGATCCACGTGGTCACGGAGCCGCAGCCGCACGAGCTCGGCCGGGCCCTGTCGGCCCTGACCCCGCTGGCGCTGTTCGAGCTCCCGGTCACCGATCTTGTCGTGAACCGGGTCCGAGCCGATCGCGCCTATGACCGCGCGCTCGTGGCCCGCCTGACCGATCAGTTGCCGGGGTGCTTGGTCAGCACCGCCGACGATCGCGACCTGCCCCCTGCCCCGCACGATCTCGGTCGTGAGCTCTACCCCGACCTGAGTGCCCGCGATCGGCCGCTGCGTCCCAGGGTGGGACGCAGCGGGGACCGGTTTCTCTGGTCGTGGCCCCTGCCCTTCGCGGACCCGACCCAGGTGGCGGCGGTCGCGACCGGGGATGATCTGGTGCTGACCGTCGGGTCGGCGCGCCGCGTTGTCCCCCTGCCGAGCGTGCTGCGGCGCTGCCGGTTGGAGCGGGCGGTGCTGCGCGGGGCGGTGCTGCGGCTGTCGTTCACGCCTGACCCCGATGTCTGGCCAGCGCCCCGGGAGGTGGCATGACCGATCAGGATGCCGAGCATGACGAGACGGGACGGCCCTGGTGGCATGCCGGCAGCGATGCGATGCCCGATGTGGAGGCCCTGCTCGGGCCGGAGGGCATGGCCGCTGTCGGCAGCGCCGCCGACGAAGCGCTGAAGCTCTTCGTCGTGCTGCGCGACCGCGTCGTCGATGCAGCCGGTCGGCAGCCTGCCGCGCAGGGGTCTGCGCAGACCGACGCCCAGCCCGAGGCAGGTGTGCCCTGGGCTGATCTGTTGGGCCAGTTGGCATCCGGCGCGGTGCAGGCCGTGCAGGACGTGGCGGGCGCCGCCTCCGCCGGCCGTCCGGGGCCCTTCGCATCGCGATCGGACGACCGGCCGCCTGCCGAGGATCGCGCTGAGGGCGAGGAGCAGTCCGACGGCGATGGGCAGTTCACCGTGCTCCCGGGACAGGCGGCCGCCTGCTCGTACTGCCCGGTCTGCCAGGCGATCGCGCTGTTCCGCTCGGTGCCGATCTCCACGTGGCAGCGGCTGGCGACATCGGTGGTCGAGGTGGCCGACGCGGCGCGGGAGTTCTCCGCGGCAGGGACGGCACAGCCCCAGGGCCCGGTGCGGGTCACGCCCGAGCCCAACGTCGATCCCGAGGCACCGAACGTGCTCGTCGCCGATCTTCTGGCCAGCATCGTCGCGTCGGTCGATGACGCGCAGGAACCGACGCAGTAGGGATATCGCGCCACCCGGCACCGGTAGGCATCCGCCTGCGGATGGTCGGGCACCGGGGTGGCCGCGACAGTAGCCTGGGCCCGAGCAGCGGCAACGAAGGAGTGATCCCGGTGGCAGTGACGATTGGCGTGGATATCGGCGGGACCAAGATCGCCGCGGGCACGGTCGCGGCCGATGGCGAGATGCTGGCCGTCGGGCGGCGATCCACACCCAAGCGGGATGCTGCTGCCGTCGTCGAGGTCATCGCCGAACTCGTGGGCACCTTCGTCCGCGGCAGCGACGACGACATCGTCGGCGTCGGCTTGGGCGTGGCGGGCTTCATCGACGCAACGCAGTCACGCGTGCTGAGCGCCCCGAACCTCGGATGGACCCAGGTGCCGATCAAGGAGAACCTGGAGCAGTCGCTCGGCATGCCGGTGGTGGTGGAGAACGACGCGAATGCGGCCGCTTGGGGCGAGTTCCGCTTCGGGGCCGGCGCGGGCCGCGATGACATGATCATGGTCACCGTCGGCACGGGCGTCGGCGGCGGCATCGTCACCGGCGGCGCTCTGCAGCGCGGTCACAACGGACTCGGTGCCGAGTTCGGACACATGGTCATGGTTCCCGAGGGCCGACCCTGCGGTTGCGGCAGACAGGGCTGCTGGGAGCAGTACGCCAGCGGCAGCTCCCTGGTCCGCTACGCCCGCGTCCTCGCCTCGGAAGAGCGCGCCGATGCCAAGATCATGCTGTCGCTCGGCGACGGGACTCCCGAGGGGATCCAGGGGCTGCACGTCACCGAGGCGGCCGAGCAGGGCGATCCGGTGGCGCTGGAGGCGTTCGGCATGCTCGGGCGCTGGCTGGGCAGAGGCATGGCGGACATCGCGGCCCTGTTGGATCCTGCGGTCTTCGTCATCGGCGGCGGCGTGGTGGAGTCCGGAGATCTGATCCTGCGCCCGACGAAGGACAGTTTCGGCGAGTCGCTCGTCTCGCGCGATGTCCGGCCGCTCACGCCCATCGTCCCAGCGATCCTCGGCAATGCCGCCGGGATCGTCGGAGCCGCAGACCTGGCGCGGCCCGAGCAGCGCCTCTGATCGCGGTGCGGGTGCTGGCGGCCGCGCGTCCCGCGAGCCGGGACGCCGGCGCGTCGGGTCCACCCCGTCCTGGCGGCGGCCCTCGACAGCAGCCCGGACGATGTGACGACCATCTGGGCTGCAAGCACGAGACCGCCGCCCCGGCCAGTTGCGGCCAGGACTGCGTCGAGTGCGTCCGCACAGGGCCGCGTTCATGGCGAACTCCCGCATGCGGAGCGGCACCGGCAGTCGTGCGGTGACCGCGGCGGAGGCTGTCGGCGGACCGCCCGCCCGGCACGGCGACTCCTGTCGGTGCCACCACGCCGGGGGCGAGGGCTACAGGACCGCGCCGTCGTCCCAACCGTCGTCGGTCCGTCCGCGATCGGGCATGCGCGCCACGAGGACGCCGAATCCGACCACGAAGCCGGCCAGCCCAGCCGCGGCCACGAACGGGGCCAGGTCGAGCAGCGCGGTCAGGACCATGAGGATCGGACCGCCAACGGCGCCGAGCCAAGCCAGCCGGCTGACGCGGTCGCCGCGGGGGAGAGGCGGGGGCGGCGGTGGAACGAAGTCGTCCTCATCCGGCGCCACCGGTTGATCGGGTGATGCAGCGGCCTGCCCGAAGGCGGCCTCGGCGAAGGCCGCCCGGCCGTCCAAGAGTCGCCGCGGTTGGCCTTGCTGCTGCTCCGGGAGGCCTCCCCGTGGCTGTTCATCGGTGGCCCAGTCGCTGCGCCGGATCAGCCGGCCCGCCAACCCCCGGGGCGCGGTGTCGGGATCGGGATCGGGGCCCTCGGTTTCCGCGGCGAGCAGTCCCGGCAGGACCAGGTCCAACGTGGCTCGCGCCCGCTGCAGGTCCGCCGTCGGCACCGCAATCTCGGTCAGGGACCCCTGCTTGGCGTCCGGAACGGGATTGAGGCTCGCGCCGATCCCGGCAGCGTCGAGGAGGTCCGCCACGTGCGGGGCGAGGTCGGCCTCGACAGCGACGAGCCGCTGCAAGGCAGGACCCTCCGCCGGCGTGGTCACGCGAGCGCCGCCCGGGATCGGAGGAACTTCACGCTCCCGGCAAAGATCGCATCGGCATCGTTATCCAGGGTGGCGACGTGGTAGGAGTCGTCCAGGAATTCCTGATGCCGGTCGGTGCTGCCGACGCGCTCCAGAATCCACTCCGAGTTCTCCGGTTCCACGACATGGTCCTGGGTGCTGGTGTAGATGCGGATCGGGACCGTGACCTCGGCCATCCGATCCCGAGTGAGTTGCCACAGCTCGGTCAGCGAATACGCCGCGTGAAGCGGGATCTTGTCGTAGCCCAGCTCGTCGGCGCCGGGCTTCTTGATGTCGTTGGTGATGCCGGGGAAGGAACCCAGGAGGTGGCGCAGCACGGGCAGCGCGAAACGGTCCAGCCGGGTCGTGAAGACCGCGGGGTTGACCAAGACGATGCCGGCGATGGCGTCTCCATGCTCCTGGGCCAGCCGCAGGGTGAGCGCGCCGCCCATCGACAAGCCGAACACGAACACATCGCGATGGTCGGACTGCAGCTGGCGCAGCGCCCGATCGGCCTCGGCGTACCAGTCCCGCCACGTCGTGCGATTCATCTCCTGCCATGTCGTCCCGTGGCCGGGCAGCCGGGGGACGGACACGGTCACGCCGGCTTGCTCGTGCAGGTTGTGCGCCCACGGCTTCATGGACGCCGGTTGTCCGGTGAAACCGTGCAGCAGGAGCACGGCGGTCTCGTTGCCGGTGAGGAGCAGCGGTTCGGCGTGAGGAAGCAGGGGCACAGTCACTCCAGGGGCTGGCGGTACGTGCTGCCATGGTCGCACGCCGCCGCTGGCATGGCGGTGGGCAGCACATTGGATCCCCGAGCGGCGAGTCGTCGCTGTGTGGCTCGGTTCACGCTAGAGTCGCAGGGTGAATGCGGGAGGTGCGGCGTGCTCTATTGGGTATTGAAGCTCGTCGTCCTCGGCCCATGGCTGCGCACGCTGTTCCGTCCCTGGATCGAGGGGGAGGAGAACATCCCTCGCACTGGGCCGGCGATCCTGGTGAGCAACCACGTCTCCTTCTCCGACTCGATCTTCTTGCCCCTGGTCATCCAGCGGCGAGCCACCTTCCTGGCCAAGAGCGACTACTTCACCGGGACGGGCGTCAAGGGCGCGCTGATGCGCCTCTTCTTCGGCGGGACCGGGCAGGTGCCGATCGACCGGTCCGGAGGCAAGGCGTCGGAGGCTGCGCTGAAGACCGGCCTGCGGGTGCTCTCGGGGGGCGAGTTGCTCGCGCTGTACCCGGAAGGCACGCGCTCGCCCGACGGGACGCTGTACCGGGGCAAGACCGGCGCGGCACGTATGGCGCTGCAGTCCGGAGTTCCGGTGATTCCGGTGGCGATGATCGGGACCCGGGAGATCCAGCCGCCGCACGTCATCAGGCCGAGGCTGCGGCGGGTGGGGATCCGAGTCGGCAAGCCGCTGGACTTCTCCCGCTACGAGGGCATGGACAACGACCGTTTTGTCCTGCGCTCGGTCTCCGACGAGATGATGTACGAACTCATGGCCCTGTCCGGGCAGCGCTACGTGGACATGTACGCCAGTCGGGCGAAGGACCTGCTGACCGAAGGCGTGGATCCCGCTTCCGAGCAGTTGACCGGGACGCCGGACCTGGAGGGGATGCCGGTACCGTCCGGACCGGAGTCGGTCCCGCAATAGCGCGCCGGCCCAGGCGCCGAGGCCATCGGTATGGGGCCGGTGCTGGGCCTAGGCCGGGGTAGGCACGGTGCATGCTCGCCCGGTCCGCCCGGTCCGCCCGGTCCGAGCGTGCAGGATCCCGTCGCGCGACTGCCGCCCACGTGCGTGGACTTTCGTCGCTCGCGCACGCGGGAGGCGCCCGCGATTCCCGACCCCCCGGAGCCGGCTGCGTTTGCGGCTGGGACCTCCCCAGCGCTAGCGCTGGGGAGGTCCCAGCAAGGGTGGTGGGATCAGCCGACGAGGCCGGACACCGTGGCTACGTACTGCTGCTTGGCGTCCGCGCTCGAGGTCCCCTTCAACTTGGACCAGGCGTCGAATTGGCCCGGCCTACGGGGTCGGTGAAGCCGGGGCGCTTGCCGCTGGCGTCGCCGCTGCTGGCCTGCTTGTACAAGGCGTAGAGCCGCAGTTTGGCGTCGTTGCCGGGGTCCTTCGTCAGACCCTTGACCGCCTCCTGCGCCTGCGCGAACTGATCATCAATCGAACCGGTGAAAGCCATGCCGGAGACAGTACTCAGCAGCGGGGCCCTAGTCGCGCCGAAGGCCGCCGAAGGGCACTGGTGCGGCGCGCCTGCGCCCGCCGGCGCTCTTCGTGCGCCATTCTTGGGCCCTCACCAACGAGTTCGCGCGCAAGGGGGCAGTGCCATGGCACGCACGTCACCGACCCCGTGGGTTGACGTAGCCCGCGGGCCTTCGGTGTGGTCTCCGCCGAGCTTCGCCAGCCTCCTGCTCGCGGGAATCGCCGGCGTCCTGGGTGCGACGATGGGGATCCTGATCCTCGGTCACGTTGCCGATCTCGGATCGCAGGCGCCGCTGGTCCAGGAGATGCTCGCGCTCGGTTCGGGTCGTCCGGGCCCGATGTCCATCCAGGACGTCGCGGCGGACTCCAGCTCGCAATTGCTGCGCTTTGCAGCCCTGACGCTGGCAACCGGATCGGCCGTGGCGCTCATCCTCGGCACGGGCAGCGCGATCACCGCACGAGCCCGCCGCGACCCCTCGCAGCACGGGACCGGACGCCGCCTCATCGCGATCGGCCTGTGGACGGCGCTGGTCTTCGCTCTGCTGGCGATGATGCCGCTCGACGGCGCTCCGTTCGCCCTGGGATTCACGCGGCCCGACCCCGTCGCCGATTCCGGCGCCGCTCTGCCCTGGCACCCGGCGGTGCTGGGCATGGCGCTGCTCGCCGTGGCCGGGTTGCTGCTGTCCGCAGTGGGGTCGCGCTCCACAGCGGCGAGACTGCACGGCCGGGTCTGAAGGGCAGGTCTGCCGCGGGGCAGGCAGCGGCGCGGGTCGGACCGACTGCACGCCCCGCAGCCAAGCGGTGCTGCGGGTGCCCGGTTTGCGGGAAGTGCGGGTGGATCGGCGATACTACTGGTGGGTAACAAACACCCGTTGCGGCTGCTGGTGGTAGCGGCTGCTCCTACTGCCTGCCCGATCCGTGGAGGGGAAGACCGATGGCACGTCTGGCGCAGACCGAAGGGTTGACCGAGGAGCAGTCGTACATGCTCGACGCCGTGCACGATTTCGTCGAGAAGGAGATCATCCCGAACGCCAACACCCTCGAGCATGCCGACGAGTACCCCACCGAGATCGTCGAGGGTCTCAAGGAGCTCGGCGTGTTCGGGCTCATGATCCCCGAGGAGTACGGCGGCCTGGGCGAGTCCCTGCTCACCTACGCTCTGGTGGTGGAGGAGATCGCCCGTGGTTGGATGAGCGTCTCCGGCGTCATCAACACCCACTTCATCGTGGCCTACATGATCATGCAGCACGGCACCGATGCGCAGAAGCAGCGCTACCTGCCCCGGATGGCCACCGGCGAGGTTCGCGGCGCCTTCTCCATGTCGGAGCCGGGCTGCGGCTCCGATGTCGCGGCCATCACGAGCAAGGCCGTGCGCGAAGGCGACGAGTACGTCCTGAACGGCCAGAAGATGTGGCTCACCAACGGCGGCTCCTCGACGCTCGTGGCAACCCTGGTTCGCTCCGATGCCGAGGCGCCGGCGGATGCCTCCGTCTACCGCAAGATGAGCACGTTCCTCATTGAGAAGCCGGCCGGGTTCGGCGAGGTCCGACCGGGGCTCACGATTCCCGGCAAGATCGACAAGATGGGCTACAAGGGCGTGGACACGACCGAGATGGTCATGGACAACCTGCGACTGTCGCCGACGACCTGCTCGGGGGCGAGCCGGGCAAGGGCTTCTACCAGATGATGGACGGCGTCGAGGTGGGCCGCGTGAACGTGGCGGCCCGCGCCTGCGGCGTGGCGCTGCGGGCCTTCGAGCTCGGCGTGGACTACTCCCAGCTGCGCGAGACCTTCGGCAAGCCGATCTCCCAGCACCAGGCTGTCCAGTTCCGGCTGGCCGAAATGGCCACCAAGGTGGAGGCGGCGCACCTCATGATGGTGCGCGCGGCGCGCAAGAAGGACTCCGGGGAGCGGAACGACCTGGAGGCCGGAATGGCCAAGTACCTCGCCTCGGAGTACTGCAAGGAGGTCGTCGAGGACTCCTTCCGTATCCACGGCGGATACGGGTACTCCAAGGAGTACGAGATCGAGCGCCTCTACCGCGAGGCGCCGATGCTGATGATCGGCGAGGGCACCGCAGATATCCAGCGGATGATCATCGGGCGCCGGCTGCTCGAGGAGTACAAGCTGCGGCAGTGAGTGAGCCAGCCTCAGCAGGAACGACCGGCGTCACGCTGAGGGCACGCGCCACGGCCTCACCGCTTGAGGAGGATCTGTCATGGTGAACCAGCCGACGATCGGGCCGGAGGTCACGCGCCGTCCCGTGCTGGGCAGCTACGAGCGTTACGAGGATGCCCAGCGCGCCGTCGACACGCTCAGCGACAACGGGTTCCCGGTGCAGAACACCGCCATCGTGGGAGTTGACCTGCGGATGGTGGAGGCAGTGCTGGGCCGCTGGTCGTGGGGCCGGTCGGCCTTGAGCGGGATGGCGACGGGTGCGTGGTTCGGGCTCCTGCTCGGCCTGTTCGTCAGCCTGTTCGTCGAGGAATCCGCAGGGGCGTCGCGCCTGATCTTCATCGGGCTGCTCTACGGCGCCGCGTTCGGCATTGTGTTCGGGCTCATCTCCTACGGGTTCACCCGGGGCAAGCGCGACTTCGTCTCCCGCCAGTCGCTCGTGGCGGCCCGCTACGACGTGCTCTGCGAGGCCGAGGTCATCGCCAAGGCGCGGCAGATACTCAACGCCGGTCGCCCGGTGTGGCCGCCGCCGCTGCCGGAGGCAGGGTCGGAAGGTGGACCCGCCGACCCGCCGCCCCCGGCCGACCCGCGGGCGTCTCCCTAGCGGCAGTGCGCGCTCGGAGATAGCCTGGCTGAACGGGGCCAGGAGGTGACCGCGTGGCGAGCATGGTGTGTCCGCACTGCGACGCCGAGGTGCTGCCACCGACGCTCCTGCACCACGAGTACCGCTGCCCGCGTCACGGCGACATCGCTGCGCTGGCCCCCGCAGTCGCCTTCGACGAGTCCGGTGCAAGCATGCTCGATGGGCGCAGCCGGGTGCCGATCTGGTACCCGGCGCCGCTGCCCGCGGGGTGGATGCTGTCGGGGCTGCGATGGGCCCAGACACCGCGCCGCTCGGTCGCGGCGGTGGCGATCGGGCTCACCGGCCGCGGACTGAGCGACGGTCCGACCGATGTCGTGATCATCGCCGAGGAACCAGGCTGCGGACTGGGCGCCGCCTACGCCGGGATCGATGCGCCCGATCCGGGCAACGGGACCTTCGACGGGCCGGCCGATGGACGCATCCACACCGGGCACCGGGCCACGGGGCTGTGGTCGGTTCCCACGCAGCAAGACCGGGTCGCCTTCGTCGGCGAGGCCGACGGCGCCTGGTTGTGGATCGTCGGATGGCCGCAGACGGCCTGGGCGATCGTGGCCGACGACTTGCGGCTGGCCGATGGCAGAGTAGACGACTCCTTCCGGCACTATCCCTCGGGCGCGCTGAACCCTCGGTTGGCAGGGGCGTCGACCGGTTCCGTCTGATTCGGTGCCGCCGCAGCGCGCGGCAGCGAGCCGCAGCAGAGCGCTAGAGTGGGGCAAGGAGCACGTGCTGGGAGGCGCTTGAAGTGCAACACAAGCAGCAAGGCGACTCCGAGGGGGATCTCGTCGTTGTCGCGAACCGATTGCCCGCAGAATACGATCCCGAAACCGGGTGGCGAACCTCGCCGGGGGGTTTGGTCAGCGCGTTGGAGCCGGCCCTGCGCGGCCGGTCGGCCATCTGGGTCGGTTGGGGCGGCCGGCTGATCGAGGAGGCCGGTGCCGACGCCGGCGGGCCGATCCCCTCCGATGCCGATTTCTCGCTCGACGAGTTGATGCTCACCACCGAGGAGGTGGCGGGCTACTACGAAGGATTCAGCAACGGCGCTCTCTGGCCGCTGTATCACGACGCCATCGTGCGCCCGGTGTTCCATCGAACCGAGTTCGAGACCTACCGCTCGGTCAACGAGAAGTTCGCGCGGCGTGTGGCCGAACGGGCCGCGCCCGGTGCCACGGTGTGGATCCACGACTACCAGCTGCAGCTCGTGCCGGCGATGCTGCGCCTGCTGCGGCCGGACCTCGCCATCGGCTTCTTCCTGCACATCCCCTTCCCGCCGGTGGAGATCTTCGGCCAGCTGCCATGGCGGCGGCAGATCCTGCTCGGCCTGCTCGGCGCGGACCTCGTAGGATTCCAGACCCGGCAAGGTGCGTTGAACTTCCTGCGGTTGGTCGGCAAGTACCTTGCCATGCGGCCCGGAGGCGACAGGGTCGTCGTGGACGAGTTGAGCGGTGCCCGTACCGTGCGCGTCGATGCCTTCCCGATCGGTATCGATGCCAAGAGGTACGCCGATCTCGCGGCCAGCGAATCGGCCCGCGCGCGCGCCAACCAGATCCGCGCCGACCTCGGCAACCCCAAGACGCTGCTGCTCGGGGTGGACCGGCTCGACTACACCAAGGGCATCGACGTGCGCATCCGAGCCGTCGGCGAGCTGCATGCAGGACGGCGAGCTGCCCGTTGAGGACACGGTGTTCCTGCAAGTCGCCACCCCCAGCCGGGAAGGCGTCGCGGAGTACCAGAAGATTCGCGACGACGTGGAGCTGCTGGTCAGCCGCATCAACGGCGACCTCGGCAAAGTCGGCTCGCCGCCGATCGCGTACCTGCATCAGTCCGTGAACAGCGCGGAGCTGGCCGCCATGTACTCGGCCGCCGACGTCATGCTGGTGACGCCGCTGCGCGACGGCATGAACCTCGTGGCCAAGGAATACGTGGCCTGTCGCACCGAGCTGACCGGAGCGCTGGTGCTCAGCGAGTTCACCGGGGCATCAGGGCAGTTGTCGGAGGCATGGCTGGTCAATCCCTACGACATCGCCGGGATGAAGGAAGGGATCCGCGAAGCGGCGCGGGCCAGCGACGAGGAGTCCACGCGGCGCATGACCGCGTTGCGGCAGGTGGTCTTCGAGCAGAACGTGCGGCGCTGGGTACGAGACTTCCTGGGCAGCCTGGAGGAGTCAAGCTAGCCGTGCTGCAGCAGGAAGCCGACGCCGAACTCGTAGCAGTGGTCGGGGAGTTGGCGCAGACCGACCGCCTCGTCGTGGGCTGCGACTTCGACGGCACGCTCGCCCCGATCGTCGGCGTGCCGTCGGCAGCGCGGCCGATGCCCGGCGGCATGCCCGCGCTGACCGCACTCGCGGCGCTGCCCCGCACCCATGTCGCGCTCATCTCCGGTCGGGCCCGCGGCGATCTCGCGACGCTGGTCGGACGGCACGAGGGCATCCTCCTCGTGGGCAGCCACGGTGGCGAATGGGGCACCGATTTCGGCGACGAGATCACCATCGAGCAGGGCCAGTTGCTGCGGCGGCTCGTGCGCGAGGTGACGGCGATCGCGGGGCAGGAGCCGGGGGCGATCATCGAGAAGAAGCCCGGCGCAGTCGCCGTCCATGTGCGGGGAGCCACGCGGGCGGCGGCCGAGCGCATCCTGGCCGAGGTCGAGCAGGGTCCAGCGAGCCTGCCCGGAGTGACCGCCATCGCGGGCAAGGAGGTGCTGGAGCTGACGGTCGTCCACGCCACGAAAGGGGCCGCCATCGAACGGCTCCGGGAGCGCTTCGAGCCTACTGCGACGGTGTACCTCGGTGACGACACCACCGACGAGACCGCTTTCGAGGCGCTCGGCCCTCAGGACGCCGGCTTGAAGATCGGGCCGGGAGAGACGGCTGCGCACTACCGGCTCGACGGTCCTCCCGATGTCGTGGCGTTCCTGGCCGCGCTGGCGAAGCGGCGGCGCTCAGCAGTCGGCGGCTGAGTCGGCCGCTGGCCGTTGGAGCGCGAGTTCGGCCCACACGACCTTGCTTGCCACATCCTGGGTGCAGCCCCAGCGTTGGGCCATTGAGGCGACGATCGCCATGCCACGGCCACCGGTCGCCGAGGCATCGGCCGGTCGGGGAATGGGTGTGCCGTGCGGATCTGCATCCGCCACGGCGATGGTCAGCAGGCCCCCGGACACCGTCACCGTCAGCGTCACGGGGGTCGCGCCGTGGCGGACGGCGTTCGCGACGAGTTCGGAGGTCACGAGTTCGGCGTCGTCGAGGAGGTGCGCGAGCCCCCACTTCGGCAGGCAATCGCGAAGGTGCGCGCGCGAGTGGGCCGGGGCGGTGAGGTCCGGCGGCAGGACGATCGACGTTTTCACGGCAAGGGGATACCCGGGATTCGGCCCGGGTATGCGCGAACGGGCTCGGCCACGTCAGGACTCGCGCCAGAACGCGTCCAGGGCCTCGGCCATCGCCAGCGGACTCTCCGATGCCGGGGAGTGCCCGGCGTCGGCGATCACCACGGATCGGGCATCGATGGTTTCTGCCAGTGCCTCGAACTGCTCGGTCGGCCAGACCTCGTCGGCCGCGCCGCGCAGCACCATCGCCGCCAGGTGATCGGCGGCGACGGCCGCAGCGAGGGCATCGACTCGATCCGGGGGCGCCACAGCGATCTCGGCCATGCCGAGGAGGTGGCCCGGCGAGGTCTGCTCCCAGCGGCGCCTCAGGAACGCCGCGATCGGCGGTGGCGGAGCCGGCCGTCCGGCAGCGGCGTCGAGGGCTTCCTTCAACCGCTGCACCTCGCCGGGACTGTGCGACTGCAGCGCGGCGGTGAGCATCGCCGCGTCCGCCCGGGCCTGCTCGCCGACGGCTGCCGGGCCGCTGCCGTACAGCGTCAGCGAGGCGATCTCCGCAGTCGCATCGAGCGCGGCCTCCCGGACCACGAGCCCGCCCACGGAGTGCCCCACCAGGTGCACGGGCCGGCTGCCGGAGCATTGCTGCAGCATGCGCACGACGTCGCCTGCCAGGTCGGCCAGGCCGTAGAACTGGCGCCCGGCGGGTCCGTCCGACTCGGTCGTGCCCGGCAGGTCCGCCGCCGCGACGGCCCACCCGCGCTCGTAGAGCGGCCCCAGGATTGCGAAGTAGTCCTCCTTGGAGCCCGTGAATCCGTGGATCAGCAGTGCCGAGCCGCGGGGGTGCTCGGGCTCGCCGACGACGGCGGCGACCGTGCCCAGGCGACCGGGCCAGGCGACACGCCGGTAGCCGTACGGCAGGTCGATCGTGACCGGAACGCTCACATGGGACACAATAGGGCGACTCGGCGCGGGGAGCGGCGGTTGAGGCACGCTGGGGGCGATCGGCGAGCAGGTGGAGGGGAAACGTGACGCAGGTAATTGCCGTCGCCAATCAGAAGGGCGGCGTGGCCAAGACCACGACCGTGGTGTCGTTGGGAGCGGCGCTCGCGGAACGTGGCGAGAAGGTGCTGCTGGTGGATCTCGATCCGCAGGCATGCTTGACGTTCTCGCTCGGCCTCGATCCAGAGACGCTGGCGATGTCGCTGCACGATGTGCTGCTGGGTCGGGTCGGAGCTGGCTTGGCCGTGGTGCCGACCGATGACGGGATGGACTTGCTGCCGGCGACGATCGATCTCGCCGGCACCGAGGCGCAACTGCTGACCAAGACCGGCCGCGAGCACACGCTGCGACTGGCGCTGCGCGAGATCGTGTCGAACTATTCTTTCGTCATCATGGACTGCTCGCCTTCCCTGGGCGTGCTCACGATCAACGCGCTGACCGCGGCCGACTCGGTGCTGATCCCGTTGCAGTGCGAGACGCTGTCGCACCGCGGGGTGGGGCAGCTGCTGGACACGATCGCCGATGTCGAGCGACTCACCAACCCGCGCCTGCAGGTGCTCGGTGTCCTGCCTACGCTGTACGACGGCCGCACCAACCATGCCCGTGCGGTGCTCGCCGATATCGGAGAGCGCTACCAGCTCCCCGTGATCGAGCCGCCGATTCCGAAATCGATCCGCTTCGCCGAGGCGCCGTCGCAGGGACGCTCGATCCTGACCACGGCGGGGTCGGCGAACGGCGCCCAGGCGTACCGCGAGATCGCGGACCGCCTCATCCGAGAGGAGTTGGCTCATGCCGAATAGCCGCGCCAGCCAGTCATTCGACCGCGTCCGGCCCCGTGACGCCGGACCGACGAATACCGCGCGCGCGACCGACCGCGAGGGCAAGCGCGCCCTGTTCAGCGAGGTCGCGCAGCCTCCGACTGCCGGATCAGTCTCCGTGCAGTGCAAGCGCTGCGATGCCCGCAGCGTGGTATCGATGGCCACACTGTGGCGGGTGGCGTTCCCGGCCGTTCCTGCCGTGATCCCGGGCCAGGGTCTGCGGGCCAACATGAAGTGCCCCGCGTGCGGAGAGCGCAGTTGGCTCACGCTGTCGTTGCGGAAGTAGCCTCAGCGCCGTTCTGTGCGGCCTGCCCTGGCGTCGCCGTTCAGTCGTGCTGGGGAGTCTGCTCGCCGCCGCTGGTGCTCCGCTTGCGCCGCCGCCGCCGCGGCGAGTTGGATGACCGGTCGGCATTGCCCGTGGCGGCGGACGGCTGAGCGCCGCCGTCGCCGCTCGGCGCAGCCTCGCCTTCCCGCTTGGTACGCGAGCGCTGCCGATTGCGACTCCCGGATCCGGAACGGCCCTGGTTGGAGCCCGACCCGCGCCCGTCACTGCGTCCTGCCGACCGCTGCGCGCCCTTGCGCTGCCCGGTCTCGCCGATGTCCTCCAGTTCCTCGGCGTCCAGTCCCTCCCGAGTGCGCTGGCTGCGGGGCAGCCGGCCTTTGGACTCGGTGGGGATGTCGAGTTCGCTGTAGACGTGCGGGGAACTGGAGTAGGTCTCCACCGGCTCGAAGAATGCCAGACCGAGCGCCTTGTTGATCATCTTCCAGCGCGCTGTGTCCTGCCAGTCCACAAGAGTGACCGCGACGCCGGAGGCTCCGGCGCGGCCGGTGCGCCCGATGCGGTGCACGTAGGTCTTGTCGTCGGAGGGGCACTCGTAGTTGATGACGTGGCTGACATCCTCCACATCGATCCCGCGAGCTGCCACATCCGTGGCCACGAGCACGTCGACCTTGCCGCTGCGGAAGGCGCGCAGCGCCCGCTCCCGCTGCGCCTGGCCGAGGTCGCCATGCACCGCTGCGGCAGCGAAGCCCCGGTCGGACAACTCGTCGGCTACGACCTGGGCCCGTCGTTTCGTCTCGGTGAAGATCATCACCAGCGATCGGTCGCGGGCCTGGAGTACCCGGCTGATGAGCTCGACCTTGTCCATCGGGTGCGCGCGCCAGATGTGTTGCTCGATCGCCGCCACGGTGGCGCCGGTGTCTTCCGGGTCGCTGGCGCGCACGTGCACCGGATTGGACATGTAGCGACGCGCCAGGGCCGCGATCTGCGCTGGCATCGTGGCGCTGAAGAGCAGCGTCTGGCGGACCTTGGGCAACTGGGCGACCAAGCGCTCCACGTCGGGCAGGAAGCCCATGTCCAGCATCTCGTCGGCCTCATCGAGGACCAGCGTTCCCACGGCGTCGAGCCGCAGGTACCGCTGCGAGGCGAGGTCGAGGATGCGGCCGGGGGTGCCGACGACGACATCGACGCCGGTGCGCAGGGCCTCGATCTGCGGCTCGTAGGACCGGCCCCCGTAGACGGTGAGCACGGTGGTGCCCAGGTGGCTCCCGGCGCGCTCCAGATCGGCGGCGACCTGGATGGCCAGCTCTCGAGTCGGGCAGATGATGAGCGCTGCCGGCCGCGGGTCGTCGGTCTCACCGGCGGCAGCGATCCGCTGCAGGATGGGAATCCCGAAGGCCAGCGTCTTGCCCGTGCCCGTCTTGGCCTGCCCGATGAGGTCCTGGCCGGCCAGCCCCAGAGGCAGGGTCTGCTCCTGAATCGGGAAAGCGGTGATGATGCCCTGGTCGGACAGCGCGCGGACGATCTCGGGATGCACCCCGAGTTCGGCGAAGGTGGGGCGAAGCCGGGCTGCCGGCGCTGCTTCGGCAGCCTCCGGATTCTCGGTGCTGGCTTCGGCAGCTGGACGCTCGGTCACTTGTGAACCCCACTTCATTGATCAACTGATGGTAACTTGCGACGTTCTTCGCGGCTGCCAATGGCTACGCTCGGGCGCATGGCGTCCCCAACCACCACCCGTCTCGATGTCGCCCACCAGCTCCTCGGGCTGCTCGCCTGCGGCGAGGTCTTCGGCTTCCACACGCTGGCCGATGCGGCCGCGCGCTCTGCGGAGTTCCAGCAGGCCGTGACCCTGATGGCCATGGCCAACGAGCACACCGACGGCTACGGCCGTACCCGGCAGCGGTTGCTGGACCACGGTATCGACGCCGACACCCTGATCGCATCCTTCGCCGAGCCGCTGGCCAAGTATTACGCGCGCACCCGGCCCTCGGACGAGTTCCAGGCGCTGCTCAAGGCGTACGTGGGCACGGGGATTGCGGCCGACTTCGTGCGCGAAATGGCCGCCAACCTCGACAGCGAGACCAAGGACTTCGTGGCCGACGTGGTCTCCCGGCCGCGCGCCGACGAGGTGGTGGTCCCCCGGCTGCGCGCCGTCATGGCGCAGGACAACCAGCGCGTGGGTCCGATGGCGCTGTGGGGACGCAGGTTGATGGGGGAGGCGCTCAGCCAGGCCCAGCGGGTCGCGGTGGACCGACCGGACCTGGTGACGCTGATCGTCGGGCCGGACGATCTGGAGGGGTTCCAGCAGATGATCGCTCGGATGACGGCGTCCCACAGCGACCGGATGCGGGCGCTCGGGCTGTATCCGTAGGCCCAGCACCCACTGCGCCGCGCAGGGCGGCGACCAGCGTCCTGTGCGCTGGCAGCGTACTCGCGCTGCCGGCGATCGGTGGGCGGCTAAGGTGGAGACTGGCGCAGTCGAGGGAAGAGGGGCTCATGGAGGTTCGCATCGGGGTGCAGCAGGCCGCCAAGGAGGTTGTGCTGAACAGCGACCACAGTCCGGACAAGGTTGTGGCAGCGGTGAAGAAGTCGCTGTCCGCCGGGGAGCTGCTCCTGCTGGTGGATGCCCGCGGCCGCACCGTCATGGTGCCGAGCGACCGCATCGCCTATGTCGAGGTTGGGCCCGCGTCGGAGCGCCGAGTGGGATTTGCCGCGGACGAGTGAGTCCCGGCGGTGGCGGGGGCCGAGTCGGCCCCGCCCCGCTGCTTGGTGAGGGGAAACTCGGAGATGCCCTGCCAGGCGAGGCCGGCCAGCAGGCCCGCAGCGTCGTCGGCGGGGATTCGCTTGCCGCCGCGCAGCCACGTCTGCGCCGCGACCTGGGCCATGCCGAGCAGGCCGTTGGCCAGCAGCAGCGCCTGGTCCGGCAGCAGGCTGGTGTCCTCGGCGATCACGTCGGCGACCAGTCGAGCGCCTTTGTCGGCGACCCGGTGGGTGCGGCGGGCGACCTCGGGGAGGTTCGCCAGATCGGACTCGAAGAGCAGTCGATAGTCGGCGTCGTCGTGTGCGACGAAACGGAAGTACGCCCGGATCGTCTGGTAGACGCGCTGCTGATTGTCGTCGGTGGACCGCAGCGCGGCCCGGATCTGGTCCAAGAACAGCCCGGAGCCCTCGTCGAGGATCGCCAGGTACAGGTCCCGCTTGCTGGCGAAGTGCTGGTAGAGCACCGGCTTGGTGACCCCGGCGCGCGCCGCGATGTCGTCCATGGCGGCTGCGTGGTAGCCGACGGAGACGAAGACATCGCGGGCCGCGGCCATGAGTTGCTCCCGGCGCTCGCTCTTGGGCAGGCGGGCGCCCCGAGCGGGATCGGCCTTGTCGGATCGGCCCGGCGAGCGCGGCATGGAGTACATATTACTCACTAGTAACTTCGGGCTGCCAAGGCCTCGACCGGATTGTCCCCGCGGGCACGCGCCCTGCTGCCGGCGCTGACCGGCCAGCGGGCTGGCGCACGAGCCTCCTCGGCGATGCGACGCCGGCGACCAGCCTGCGGCGATGTCCACGGCAGAGGGTTCCCGGGACACCGCCGCACGGCTGGCAGGGAGTCAGGAGGTCTGCAGCACCGCCTGGATGTCCAGCGTGATGTCCACCTTCTCGCCGACGACGACGCCGCCGCCCTCGATTGCCGCGTTCCAGTTGACGGCGAAGTCGTGGCGGTTGATGGAGGTCGTGGCGACGAAGCCCGCGCGAGTGCCGCCGAAGGCGTCCGGGCCGATGCCCAGCAGGTCGGTCTTCAACTCCACCGACTTCGTGACGCCCTTGATCGTCAGGTCGCCGCTGATGAGCCACCCCCCACCGACCTGCCGGATGGCGGTCGATCGGAAGGTCATCTCCGGGTGGTCGTCGGTGGCGAAGAACTCCGGTGAGCGCAGGTGCCCGTCGCGCTGCTCGTTCCCGGTGGTGATCGACTGCATCTCGATGTCGGCGCTGACCGAGGAGGCCTCGGGGCTCTCGCCGGTGATGATCGTGCCGCGGAATGCGGTGAAGCGGCCGCGGACCTTGCTCAGCATCATGTGGCGCACGGCGAAGGCGACCTCGGAGTGGTCGGCATCGATCTCCCAGGTTCCGGCGACATAGCCGGGGATGGTGACGGCATCGATGGTTGCGGTCATGGTGGCTCCTCGTTTCCTGCTAACTGGTTGAGCGTTGAAGTACATCGTCCCACAACTCCTGGGAAGCGCGAGGTATTCCCCCTACGCTGGAGGTATGGAGTCGCGGTGGTTGAACGACGAAGAGCAGGCGATCTGGCGCGCGTTCCTGTCCATGAACAACACGGTGGGCAAATCGATTGCGCGCCAGCTCGCCCAGGACAGCGACATGCCCGCGGCGTACTACGAGATCCTCGTGCACCTGTCGGAGGCGAAGGACCGAACGCTGCGGATGAGCGAGCTCGCGACCGCGATCGAGGGGTCGCAGAGCCAGTTGTCGCACGCGATCAACAGGCTCGAGGAGCGCGGCTGGGTGCGGCGCCGGCGCTGCGAAGACGACGGGCGCGGGTGGTTCTCGGTCCTGACCGATGCCGGGTTGGCCGCGCTGGCCGCTGCGGCACCGGGACATGTGGCGTGCGTGCGCAGCACGTTGTTCGATCCGCTGACCGTGGAGGAGCAGCGCGAACTGGGCCGGATCGCCCGACGCGTCGTCGCCGCCTCAGATGAGCGGCGGGTTTGACGCCACGGGTACCCGACCCCTCAATTGGGGAACAGGACGGCCCGTGTCAGGGTTGAGGTCTGCAACTGCACTGCTCGAGGAGATCTTGTGTCACTGCCGCCCCTGGTGGAACCTGCTGAGGAACTCACGATCGACGAGGTACGGCGCTACTCGCGCCACCTCATCATCCCCGACGTGGGGATGGTGGGACAGAAGCGGCTGAAGAACGCCAAGGTGCTCTGTGTCGGCGCCGGCGGTCTGGGCAGCCCGGCGCTGATGTATCTGGCGGCGGCCGGTGTCGGCACCCTGGGCGTGGTCGAATTCGATGCCGTGGACGAGTCGAACCTGCAGCGCCAGATCATCCACGGCCAGTCCGATATCGGCCGCAGCAAGGCGGAGTCCGCCCGCGACGCGGTGCGCGAGATCAACCCCTACGTCCAGGTGATCGTGCACAACACCCGTCTCGAGAGCGACAACGTGCTGGAGATCTTCTCCGGGTACGACCTCATCGTCGACGGCACCGACAACTTCGCGACGCGCTATCTGGTGAACGATGCCTGCGTCATCCTGGGCAAGCCGTACGTGTGGGGATCCATCTTCCGGTTCGAGGGCCAGGCGTCGGTCTTCTGGGACGAGTACGGGCCCAACTACCGCGATCTCTACCCCGAGCCGCCGCCGCCCGGCATGGTGCCCTCGTGTGCGGAGGGCGGCGTGCTGGGCGTCCTGTGCGCGTCTATCGGATCGATCATGGTGACCGAGGCGATCAAGCTCATCACCGGTATCGGTGAACCACTGATCGGTCGGCTGATGGCCTACGACGCGCTGGAGATGTCCTACCGCACGCTGAGGATCCGCAAGCATCCGGACACCGCGCCCATCACGGAGCTGATCGACTACGAGGCCTTCTGCGGGGCGGTCTCGGAGGAGGCGGAGGAGGCGGCGCGGGACTCGACGATCTCGGTGCTGGACCTGAAGTCCTGGCTGGATGAGCGCGAGCGCGGCGAGCGCGACTTCCTCCTCATCGACGTGCGGGAGCCGAACGAGTACGAAATCGTCTCCATCGACGGTGCCGTGCTCATCCCCAAGGGGAAGTTCCTCACCGGTGCGGCGCTGGCGGACCTGCCGCAGGACAGGCAGATCGTGCTGCACTGCAAGGTGGGCGGCCGCTCGGCGGAGGTGCTCGCCTTGGTGAAGGCGGCCGGGTTCGCCGACGCCGTGCATGTGGGCGGCGGGATCGTCTCCTGGGTGCACCAGGTCGAGCCGGACAAGCCCAACTACTGATCGGCGGGTATCGCCCGCGATAGTCCTTCCCCGGGTGTGCCCGGGGGAGAGCACCGCGGAGGCGGTCTGGCCGACCGGCAATGGCGCAGTCGGCGCGATGACGCCGACGCACCGGGTGGTGGGTGGCGCGCCCCGGCAGGTTCGACCTGCACGATCAGGCACTCCGGCCGAGTCGATCCCCCCACCCGACGGGCGGTGTGCTCACCGCCGGTGGCTGGGGGTTTCCGCCAGGTCGTGCCTGCGGCGCAGCCTCGGGCATAGACGGGAGCCGCCGAGCACTCGCACCGTCGTCGGTCGTGGTGACATCCCACTGCGCCCCTGCGCTGCCTCGGCCGGGGCAGCGCCGTCGACGCGGGACGACCGTCGAGAAGTCGTGCCGAAGGTCCCTGCCAGCCGCTCGTCGCACCTGCTAAGCAGGAGTCGCGGGAGGTGCACGATGATCGATCGGCTTGGCGGCGCGGGGGTACCCCGAGCAGCGGTGGCTGCTGCAGTCCTGGCAGCACTGCTGGTCGGGGGATGCGTCCGCACCCAAGAGCCGGCCTCGACGCCGAGCGCGCCCGCACCCTCGCCAACGGCTGGCGCGCTGGACACGGTCCCCGTCTACTACCTGGTCGAGACCGCGAACCAGTTGCGGATCGCCCGGGAATTCACCCGGATCCCGGGTGCGGCGGATGATCCTGCGACGGCCGCAGTGGCCCGGATGCTCACCGGTCCTGCTGCGGATCCGGACTACACCACGCCCTGGAACCCCGCGACCACGGTGCGTTCAGTCACCGTGGCCGAGGGTCTCATCACGGTCGATCTCAGTGCCGAGGCGCGAACGGCAAACGTGGGTGCGGCCGGGGCGGAACTGGCCGTGCAGCAGTTGGTCTACACGGCCACGGCGGCGCTGCAGCAGACGCTACCGGTGGTCCTGCTCATCGATGGCGCCCCGGCCGGGGAGCTGTGGGGCCACGTGGTCTGGGACGGTGCCGTGGAACGGGCCCCAGCACTCGACGTGCGGCAACTCGTGCAGATCAACGACCCCGGCGAAGGTGCCGCGGTGCCATCGTCGTTCACCGTGACCGGTGAGGCCGCGGTGTTCGAGGCCACCCTGCCCTGGCGGATCCTCGATGACTCGGGCGAAGTGGTGCAGGAGGGCTTCGCGATGACGGCCGAGGGCCAGAGGCTGGCCCCCTTCGAGTTCCGGATCGACTTCACGGGCCCGCCGCAGGCGTACACGCTGGAGATCCGCGAGGACGATCCGTCAGCGGGGGAGGGCGGCCCGGTGATGACCGACGACAAGCGCATCACCATCGGATGAGGCGGCACCGGTTCCGGGAGGTCAGCCGTGTCACTGTTGAGCGCCGCGACACCGCCGCGTCGTGATCACGACCCGTGCTGACCCGTGGCGCTGGGATCAGCCCGGTGGGGTACCCGGATCGCGGAACCGCACCCGGCGGTGGCTGCCGTCGCAGTAGGGCTTGTTCCGCGAATTGCCGCATCGGCACAGGTAGAGGTGCTGCGCGCGCCGCACGGACTGGCCCTCGGCGTTGATCACCTCGATCTCGCCCATGACCTCCAACGGGCCGTTCTCGTTGACCACCAGGGTGGTCGTGGGCGGCGGTGGTGGCGGCGCGTCCGGGTCGTCGTGACGGGTGTAGGTCAGAGCATGGCTCGGACAGCCCTCCACCGCCTCTGCGATGAGCTCGTCCTCGGCGTTCTCCACCATGATCCACGGTCGGCGCTTCGGGTCGAACACCGAGCGCAGCGCCTGCACGCAGTGGCCGGAGTGGAAGCAGACCTCGCTGTCCCAGTGGACGGTCAGGATCTCCGACCGGTAGTCGCGCTTGGTCACCACACTTGTCTATCGGCGCAGCGGCGACCTCGCAATTTGGACCGGCGTCCGGTTGGGCCGTCGCCGGGGGTCGCTCGGGTCGAACGCGCCGCCAGATCCGCCGCCGGCCCTCACTCGCCCGGGACGCAGCCCGTCGCCCGGCAGGTGCGGCCTTCGCTTCCCCGCGGGGGATCTCGGGGTCAACCCTCGGCCGACCTCCCAGACCGCGGCTGCTGACCAAGGCGGTCGCTGCCACCGGCCGCTCGGCGGCGCGATCGCTCGCGGCATTGCCGGTGACCCCTCCGCCGCGGTCGCGATTCGCCCGGAAGGCCGGCGATTCGCGACCGGACGGACAGCAAGCGGCCGTGCCGGTCGGCAGGGGGCAGCCGGGCACACGACGAGCGTGGCGGGGGCTCAGGAGCCCCGCGGTGGCATGCCGTGGGCAGTTCCCGCGGATCCGCGCTGACTGGCGGCCCTACAGCATCCCGCGCCGCTGCATCGTGTTGAGCGACACCCAGCCGGGAATCGTGGGCAGCCAGAACGTCACCAACCGGAACAGCAGGACGGCCGAGACGGCGACACCGCCGTTGAGCCCCGCCGCAGTGAGTCCGGCCGCCATCGCAGCCTCCACTGCGCCCAGGCCGCCAGGAGTTGGGGCGGCCTGCCCCACGACGGAACCGGTGAGGTAGACGATGGCGATCGCAGCCACGTTCAGGTTGCCGCCGAAGGCGTACACGCACCCAGCCAGCGCAGCGACGTAGGCAACGTTCAGGACGAAGAGCCCGCCCAGGCCCTGCGCCATCTTCCGCGGCTGCTGCACCACGGTCAGCAGCCGCGGACCGATCTGCCGCAGCAGCGGTCCGATGCGCCGGCGCAGCCAGGCGCGGATCGGTGGAATGCCCAACAGGCCCAACGACACCGCGAATCCTGCGGCGATGGCCACCACGACGGTCCGCGGGGGCTGGAAGGTCAGGTCGCTCTGGGTACCCGCCGCCACAGCGAAGCCCACCAGCAACAGGATGTGCACAACGAAGGCCGTTGCCTGCGACGCGCCGATGCTGGCGGTCGCCAACGCTGGATGCACACCCTGCCGTTGGAGGAATCGCAGGTTGATGGCGACCGCGCCCAACGTCGGCGGCGTGATCAGCGTGGCGAAGCTGGCGGCGAGCTGGGCACCGATCGTGGGTATCAGTCGCAGCCGCTCCGGGACGAATCCCATGAGGGTCAGCGCTGCCGCCACATAGGTGATCGCCGAGCACAGCAGCGCGAACGCCGCCCATCCCCAGTTGGCCTGGCGGAACAGCGCCTGGAGATCGACGCTGGCCAGCTGCGACAGCAGCACATAGCCGGCGACGCTGCCCAGGATGATCGTGATGATGGTCCTGGGACGGACCCGCTCCAACTGGATCTGCTCCAGTGCGCCGTCTGGGCGCCGTTCGATCAAGGAGTCCCGCAGCGCATTCAGCAGCCCTTTGTGCTCTCGCAGCGCCCGGCGCGTGGCCTGGCTGAGAGCGACCTTCTGCAGCACCGGCAGGGCGCGCCCGAGTTCCTCCGGGCCGAGCACGGCCTCACCGGCCGCCACAGCGCGCTCCGGCCCGGCGATGATCGCCTCGGTCGCCAGCAGTTCGGCGGTATCGATCCGGCTGGCCACGTCGCTGGCGGCGACGATGCCGCCGCTCAGGCTCAGCAGCGCGATCGTGCCGTCGGGCTGCCGGAGCAGGTTGCCCGCGGAGAGCCCCCGGTGAGCGATGCGTTGCGACTGCAGCGAGGCCAGCGTCCGGAAAGCGGAGCGTAGATCCTCGTCGCTGACGTTCTCGGGCGGGATCTCCGACAGGCGCACTCCGTCGAGCCATCCGTAGGCCAGCAGGGCTGAGTCAGGCCCGACCTCGCTGGCCAGCACCAACGGAGGGGCGGGGACGTCGCCGACCTCCCCGGCGTAGGACAGCAGCGCCCGCTGGTCCAGCGTTCGCCGCATGTTGACGGTGGCCTCGTTCAACGACGTGCGCAGACGCAGGCTGCGCCACAGCCCGCTGGCCAGCCCCGCGCCTTCGAGGTCGCGGTCCAGGACCACCACATGCAGCGCAGAGCCGTCGTCGAGCTCGGCGTGGTACCTGCGACCGAACTCGGTACTCTCCTGGGCGCGCATCGTATGGATGCCAAACCCCGCCTTGACCAGGGTCTGGGCGACCATCCCGCCGGGCGGCCGCGTCGTCGGGGTGCCCAGCACGTAGCGCACGGCCAGGCCGACGACCCATCCGACCACCAGGGACAGCAGGATCCCGGCCATCGTGAGCCCGCCGCTGATGAACGAGACGAACATCAACGACGCGACGACGACGACGGTGATCGCGCTCCAGTGCTGTCGCGCCAGCGTGCGGGCGACGGTGATGAAGGCGACGAGGCCGCCGAAGAGCGGGAGGAAGGCGTCGTCGGACGGGGACGCGCTGCCCGCCAGCGCCATGTGCAGCCAGTTGGGCGCCCATCCCTCCACCAGGATCGAGCCCAGCGTCAGCACGGTGGCAGCAGCGAACAGCCCGACGACAGCGTCGAACAGCTGCCTCCCGCGGTGGCGGATCAGCAAGTCGATCCCCACCGCTACGGGCAGGGTGAGCAGGCCCAATCCGGCGACGGCGTTGAGCACCAGGACCAGCAGGTCCGGCAGGCGCCGCGACGCCGTCAACAGGTCTTGATCGAGTTCAGCCGTCGTGTTGGCCGCCAACCAGACGAACGACAGGATGAGGGCGGCGAGCAGGATGCCCAGCATCATGCGCGCGAGGTCCAGCGGTCGGCGCAGCCGGGCGCTCAGCACGCCGTCCTCGATCACGGTCACCGTCGCGCCGTCCTGCTCCACAGCCTCCGCAGGGGACGCGATGTCCGCGGCTGCCGTGTCGGGCTGCCCGGCAGCCGCAGCCCCGTCCGCGGCGCCCTGCCCGGGTCCGGGAGGGCCCGCCCCGCCGGGCGCCGATTCGGGGTGCCCCGGGTCTGCCGCGGCCGCCGTGTCGGGCTGCCCGGCATCTGCTCCCTCGTTCCCGCTTCGCGGGGCGGCAGCGGTCGCAGCGTCGGGTTCCAGCGCCTCGTCGGCCGCCCCTGGGGGCGGGTCGAGCGGCGCAGTCATGCTTCGATCTTGGCAGACGCAGTCCTCCCTGCAGGCCGGACGGCGGACCCAAGTCCGGTTGCGTCGCACGTCCGGTGTCGAATGGACCCCTGATCGCAGGAGGTGCGCGCCATGGTGGCAGAGCCCCGTGTGGAGCTGGTCACTCCACCGGTCTCCGTGCGTCCCGTCCTCGACGACGCGCAGCGGCGGGCAGCGGCGCCGGGAACCGGCGCGCGCCTGGTCCTGGGTGCAGCGGGGAGCGGCAAGACCACCGTGCTGCTCGTCGCGATGGCCGAGCAGCTTGAGGCCGGCTGTGCCGCGTCGCAGGTGCTCGGCCTGGCACCCACGCAGACGGCGGCGCGACGCTGGCGCTCCCTGCTGGCGGCATGGACCGGGCAGGAGACCCCCCGGGTGACGACCCTGCACGCGCAGGCGCTGCAGCTGGTGCGCCACCACGCGGCGCTGCGCCTGGTCGATCCGCCGCGGCTGCTCGCCACCGCCGACCAGGTGGCCGTGGTCTCGGAAGTCCTCAGGGAAAGCAACGCCCGGACCTGGCCGGCGCTGTTCCGCGAGGCGCTGGGCACCCGCCAGTTCGCCGAACGGGTGCGGGACTTCATCGCTCGGGCGGCGATGGCCGGGTGGACCCCGGGCCGGTTGGCCGCGGCGCAGCACCCGGACCTGTCGGTGTGGCGGTCCATCGCCGGGGTTTGGCGTCGCTACCGGCGCGTGCTGGCACTGGCCGATGCGATCGACTATGCCGAACTGCTGCACCGGGCGACGGTGCTGGCCGAGCAGTCCGGTGCGCAGCCGCGGCGACTCATCTGCGTCGACGACTACGCCGAGCTGGACCTGCAGCAGGTGGGGCTGCTGCGGGCACTGGTCACGCCGGCCAGCCGCCTGATCGCAGTGACCGACCCCGATCAGGTCGCCGACCGGTTCCGCGGCGCGGCAGAGCGATCGGTGGCGACCTTCGCCGACAGCTTCGCCGGCGCCGGGCCGCCGGTCGTCCTGACCGGCAGCTACCGATTCGGGTCCGCTGTCGAGCGGGCACGGGTGCGCGTCTCGGCCGGTACCCCGATCGCGGGTCTGCCCGGCGAGGTGGTGCGGCGGCAGCGCGCCGAGCGCAGTGGTCCCGAGACGACCTCGCTGGCGGTGCTCACGTTCCCGGACGCGGCTTCCGAGGCGGCAGCAGTCGCGGCGATGGTGCGGCGCTTCGCGACAGCGGGGCTGGCGTCCGGCGGTGAGCCGCGCTGGCGGGAGGCCGCCGTCATGGCGAGATCCGCGCGGCAATTGGCGGTCCTGGAGGAGGCGCTGGTCTCGGCTGGTGTCCCGGTGCGGACCGGTGTCCCCAGCACCCGACTGGCCGATGAGCCGGTCGTCGCTGTGCTCACCACGGGCCTGCGGCTGGCCTGTGCTGTCGCGGGGGTCCCCACCGAGCCGCCGGACGGGGCCCAGGTCGTGGGGATGGTGGTCTCGCCCATGGGCGGTGCCGACCCGGTGGGGCTGCGCCGGCTGATGCTCGCGCTGCGGCGCGCGCAGACGCTGACTGCGGTCGAGGAGGGCCGCGAGGCCGCGTCGTCGACCGCGCTGCTCGCCGATGCGCTGATGCACCCTGCCGCGCTGCTGAGCGTCGACCCCGCCGCGCACCCGGTGCTCCGTCGCGTCGCAGCGCTGCAGCGGCGGATCTCGGACGCCGCGCAGCGGATCGGCCAGAGCGCCCCCGCGGCAGAGGTCCTGTGGACGCTGTGGTCGGACTCCGCCAGCGGGCCGGGCACCTGGGCCCGTCAATTGCGGGCCTCCGCGCTCGCCGGTGGTCCGGCCTCGTACGCAGCCCATCGCGATCTGGACGCAGCGATGGCGCTCTTCGACGAGGCGGAGCGGTCGCCGGCCCGAGGCGGCTCGCGCTCGGTGGCCGAATTGCTGGCGGCGATCCCGGCGCTGGCCTGGACCGGTGGCCGCAGCGGACCGATCGTCGAGGCCCGCAACGCTGTGGAGCTGACCACGGCGCACCGGGCCCGTGGCCGACAGTGGCCGCTGGTGGCGGTTGCCGGAGTGCAGGAGGGCGTGTGGCCGAGCGAAGGCGGTGGTGCCGGGCTCCTCGGTGAGGAGCTCCTGGAGCCGGGGGCCGCCGGCCCGGGTCTGCGGGAAGAGCACGTGGCCGCGGAGCGGAGGCTCTTCACGCTGGCCATCACTCGGGCATCGCAGCGGTTGGTGGTCTCCGCCGTGGCGGCCTCCGAACGCGACCCGGGCGGTCTGCAGCCCTCGCGCTTCCTCGCCGACCTCGGCGTGGCCGCCCGGACCGGGCCGGTTGCGCGCGACGGCCTGCTCA
Source organism: uncultured Actinomycetota bacterium (assembly GCA_963766005.1). Lineage (GTDB taxonomy): Bacteria > Actinomycetota > Actinomycetes > S36-B12 > CAVXYG01. The sequence continues at coordinate 74,042 of CAVXYG010000004.1, forward strand.
CTCCCGGCGGCCTCGTCGCCGATCTCCGCCGCGCGGCGGTCTCGGAGACGAGCGATGCCGCTGTGCGCGCCGCCGCCGTCGCCCGGCTCGCGGCGGTGAGCGGCAACCCGGACTACCCGGGCGCCGACCCCCGACGCTGGTGGGGCGTGGCGCCGCGCACCCAGGCCCCCGATCCGCTGGTACCGGCCGACGATCCGGTGGCGCTGAGCGTGACAGGTGTGGGCGAACTCGCGGATTGCCCTTGGCGCTGGTTCCTCACCCGGGTCCTGCGGGCGGGTCGGCAGCAGCAGACCGCGGCCGGGATCGGCCGGCTGGTGCACCGTGTCCACGAGGCCTGGTCCAACGGGGAGATCTCCCGGGATCTCCCCGCGGCGGCGGAGGTCGTGGAGCGGGTCTGGGCGAGCATTCCCTTCGAGGCAGGGTGGTACTCCGCGCGCCGCCGGGACGAGGTGATGCAGTCCCTGGTGCGGCTGTTGGCGTGGCAGCAGGCCAACGCAGAGCGGATCGCGTTCGCGGAGCGCTCATTCGTGATCGAGGCCGCGCTGCCCGGCGGCGAGACCGTCCTGGTGCGCGGTACTGCGGACATCGGCTTGGCGGAAGGCGGCGGCGGGCTGGCGGTGCTGGACCTCAAGACGGCCAAGTCGGCACCGACCCGGGCCGATGTGGCACGCCATGTGCAGTTGGCCGGCTACCAGTGGGCTGTGCTGCACGGGGGTCTGACCGCCCAGTCCGCCGCCGCGGACACCCTTGCCTTGCCCGGGACCACGGCCCGAGCGGACGCAGGCCCGGCCGAAGCACCGGACGGAGCAGCGGGCAGCGGCGGCGCCCCGGTCGTCACGGCTCGGTGCAGCTCGGCCGGCGCGGGACTGCTCATGGCATCGATCCCCGAGGCGGCGGGCAGCGGCTACCCGAAGGTGCTGTGGCAGCCGCCGATGGAGCCGGGGGCGCAGGAGCGCTCATTGTTCGAGGACGTCCTGACGGGGGCGGTCACGGCCGTGCGCGCCGAGGACTTCCCGGCAATCGCCTCCCCGGCGTGCCGGACCTGTCCGGTGTCCGCGCTGTGCCCGGTCCTCGCGCCCGGTCAGGGAGTGGGGCCGCGATGACGCAGCAGACCCTGCGACCGGCCGACCTGTCCGAGCTGCTCGGCGTGCCGTTGTCCAAGGAGCAGCTGGAGGCCGCAACGGCGGACCTGGCGCCGGGACTGATCGTGGCCGGGGCCGGATCCGGGAAGACGACCGTGATGGCGGCGCGCGTGGTGTGGCTGGTGGGGACGGGGCAGGTCCCGGCGGCCGGCGTGCTCGGGCTCACCTTCACGAACAAGGCGGCCGCCGAGCTGCTGCAGCGCATCCGGTCGGCGCTGCGACGGCTGTCGGCGGCAGCCTCCGATGCCGCGGACGATCCGCTCGTTGCCACGTACCACTCCTTCGCCGGTCAGCTGCTTCGGGAGTTCGGCCTGCTGATCGGTGTCGAGCCGGCCGCAGCGCTGATGTCGCCGGTGCGACAGCGGCAGTTGGCGCGCGCGGTGGTGGCGCGGGCCGATGTCGACCCCGGGCGGCTGGGGGTATCGCCGCAGGATGCTGCCGCGGCGATGCTTGCGCTGGACTCCCTGCTGGCCGACAACGACGTAGCGGTGGCCGATCTGCTCGCCTTCGACGCGGACATGGCACGTGCGCTCCAGGCCCGCGATGGGCAGCAGAGGATCGGTGAGCGGATGCTCGCGACCGCGGCGGCCCGCTGCGAGTTGGCCGAGCTGGTGGCGCAGTACCGGTCGGCGAAGCGGGAGCGGGAACTGCTCGACTTCGCCGACTACGTCAGGTTGGGGGCACACCTGTGCCGGCGCCATCCCGAGGTCGGTGCCGTGCTGCGGCAGCGCCATGGGGCCGTCCTGCTGGACGAGTACCAGGACACTTCCGTCGCGCAGCGCGGGATGCTGCAGGCGCTCTTCGGGGTCGGCCACCCCGTCACCGCGGTGGGCGATCCGTGTCAGGCCATCTACGGGTGGCGGGGCGCGAGCCCGCACAACATGGACGCCTTCCCCCAGCACTTCCCGACGGCGCAGGGCCCGCCGGCCCGGCGCTATTCGTTGGCGACGAACCGGCGCTCCGGTGCGCACATCCTGCAGCTCGCCAACGACGCCGCCGCCGACCTTCGGGCCGTCCATCAGGGCGTGGCGGCCCTGCGGCCGGACCCGCGGACCGGCCCGGGGGAAGTCACCGCCGGTCTGCTGCCCACTGTGGCCGACGAGCTGGACTGGTTGGTCGACCAGGTGCGCGGCGCCGATGTCGCCTGGCGCGAGATCGCCGTCCTGGCCCGGACCAACGACGGCGCCGCAGACGTCGTCGGCGCCCTGCGCGGAGCCGGCATCCCGGTGCAGGTGCACGGCAAGCAGCCGCTGCTGGCGCTGCCGGAGGTCCGGTGGGTGATCTGGGCGCTTCGCCTGGCGGCGGATCCGACCGCCAACGATGCGCTCGTCGGCATCCTCATGGGACCGGCCTGGCGGATCGGATTGCGCGACCTGGCGATCCTGGCCCGGCGCGCCAGCGATTTGGCCACCGACCCGCAGGCCCCGGTGACGCGCAGCGCCGCCCCCGGCGCCGAGCTGGCGGCGGCGCTGCAGGCCGATCCGCTGGAGGCAGCGTGCCTGCTCGACGCCGTCCACGATCCCGGCGGACCGCGGCGCTACGGGTACAGTCCGGAGGCGCGCGAGCGGCTCGCAGCGGCGTCCCGGCTCATCCGGGGCTGGCAGCGCCGCACCGCGCAGCAGGTGGCCGACCAGATCCGGCTGATCGCGGCCGAGTCTGGCCTGGCCGTAGAACTGCAGGTCGGCGCGGCGGCGGGAGCCCCCGGCGCCCCGGTCGACGACGCCGGGCTCGTTGCGCTGCTCGATGTCGCCCGGCAGTTCGACGACGTCGAGGGCGGCAGGAGCCTCGTGGACTTCCTCTCCTGGATCGACGTCGCCGACTCCATCCCCGACGGCCCCGAGGCCCCCGCTCGGCCGCAGTCCGACGCGGTGACCGTGATGACCGTGCACGCGGCCAAGGGGCTGGAGTTCCCGGTCGTCGCCGTTCCCGGTCTCGTTCGGGGCGTGTTCCCCACCGACCGGGGCCGCGGCCTGTGGCCGACCACGCCGAGCGCGCTGCCATTCGACCTGCTCGACGAGCCGAGGACCGAGGACGCGGCATCGTTCCCGGAGGACCCCGAGTTTCCGCGCGCGGCGCAGTACACGGCCTTCACCGCTGCGTGCCGCGCCGCGGAACGGCTGGAGGACGTGCGGCTGGCCTACGTCGCCCTGACCCGGGCCAAGGACCGCCTGATCCTGTCCGGCCATCGCTGGGGCCGCACCCAGGTGAAGCCAAGAGAGCCGAGCGAGTTCCTCGACGCCGCCGCCCGCGCGGCCGCTGACGGCCGCGCCGATCTCGACGTCTGGGCGCTCCCGCCCGACGACGGCGCCACCAACCCTCTGCTGGCCGGGGACGGGTCATCCGGCACGCAGCCTGCCCAGGCGAACGGCCCTGATTGGACCGGCGCAGCGGCAGCGGTCCTGGCCCGGGCAGACGAAGCCCCACCGGAGGCGCCCGAAGGGCCGGCGGGTGCCGTGGTACGGCGCTGGGACCGTGACCTCGCGACGCTGCGGGCCGAGGCGGCGCAGCGCCGGGCGCCGGTGCCGGTCCCGCTACCCGGCGACCTGTCCGTCAGCCAGTGGCTCGCTGTCGTCCGCGATCCGGCGGGGTTCGGCCTGGAGCTGGCGCGTCCCGTGCCGCGACCGGTCAGCCGGAGTGCGGCCGCGGGGACCGCCTTCCACGCCTGGGTGGCCGCGCTGGAGGACCAGTTGTCCCTCTGGGAGACCGACGACCTCATCGAGTCGACCGACGTGGAACCGGCGCAGCAGCAGCAGTCGGCGATGCGCTCCGCCTTCCGCGCATCCCCGTTCGGCGCCCTGGTGCCGCTGGCCGTTGAGCATGAGATGGCCATCGCCGTCGACGGTCGGCTCGTCCGTGGGCGCATCGACGCGGTCTATGAGATCGAGGGCGAGCACTGGGTCGTCGACTGGAAGACCGGGGCCGCCGGGACTGCGGACCCGTTGCAGTTGGCGCTGTACCGCGCGGCGTGGGCGGCCGAGCGCGGAGTGACGCCGCAGCGTGTCGTGGGCTGCTTCGTCCACGTGCCCCAGCGGCGCTACGACGTCTACCGCGACCTGCCGGAGGCCTCGCAGTTGCCGAGGCTGCTGCGCGGTGACACGGTGGCGAGGGCGCCAACGGCGACCGTGAGCTGGGAGATGTGATGGAGACTGCGGACCCCTTTCCGCCGTCGCTGCTTGACCGGGCATCGGCGATGCGCACCGATTCCGAGGCCCTGGCCGCGCTGTGGACCCGGCCTGATGCTCAGCGGGTAGCGGTGCACCAGGGCCGGGTCGCTGTCGGTGACCGGGCCGGGCCCCTGATCGTGGCGCTACCGCGGGAGTTCGCCGGTGCGCGTGCCGAGGTCCGCGCTCTGCTGGGGATCGACGGCGCGGGGCGTCCGTGGTGGTTGGTGTGGGGCGGCCTCGAGCAGCCGGCCGGCGTTCGTTGGGTGGGCCTGCGCGAACTCGGCCCCCGGCTGTCGCCGCTGGAGATGGACGTCCTCATGACGGCGGTCGCCCTGGAGGCCTGGCATGCGCGGCACGGCTTCTGCCCCGGCTGCGGCGGCCGCACCGATGTGGTGTCGGCCGGCTGGGTGCGCCGCTGCGCGACCGACGGCACGGAGCACTACCCCAGAACCGACCCGGCGATCATCGTCGTGGTCATCGACGACGACGACCGGGCCCTGCTGGGACGCCAGGCGCGTTGGCCTGGACCCTGGCGATCCGCGCTCGCCGGGTTCGTCGAGCCCGGGGAGCCGGCGGAGGCCGCGGTCCGGCGCGAGGTGCTGGAGGAGGTTGGCCTCGCCCTGACCCGGGTGGACTACGTCACCAGCCAGCCGTGGCCGTTCCCGGGGTCGCTCATGCTCGGATTCCATGCCCGTGCCGCATCGACGGCGGTGACCGTCGACGGCGTGGAGATCGCGCAGGCCGAGTGGTACACCCGCAAGGAGCTGCAGGCCGCTGCCGCGGGCGGGCAGATTCAGCTGCCGCCGTCCATCTCGATCGCCCGCGGCCTCATCGAGCGCTGGTTCGGCAGCCCGATCCCAGGCAGTTGGCTGCGCGGCTAGTGCTCAGCGCGTCGGTGCCGGCAGGGGCGCCGGCTGGGCGAGCCGGGCGACGATCTCCGCTACAGAAGGGTTGGTCGCCGCGCTGCCGTCCGGGAAACGGACGGTGGGCACCGTACGATTGCCGCCGTTGATGTCCACCACGAAGGCCGCGGCGCCCGGATCGTGCTCGATGTCGATCTCGCGGAACGACACGCCGGCGCGGGTCAGCTGCGATTTCAAGCGCACGCAGTAGCCGCACCACTGCGTCGTGTACATCGTGACCGTCGCTTCGTCCATGCCAGAACCCCCACGTTGCCTCGTACGCCCGGAAACGGCGCAACGCCTGCTGTTGTTCCCCGGCACCGGCGTGGGAAACTTCACCATGCCCAGCGCCGAGCAGATTCTCGATGCCCTGGACGACAAGCAGCGGGCCGCGACGCTGGCCGTGGACGGACCGGTGCTCATCCTCGCCGGCGCGGGCAGCGGCAAGACCCGGACCATCACCCACCGCATCGCCTACGCGTCAGCCATCGGGGCCCAGCGCCCGGACCGCGGTCTCGCGGTGACGTTCACGGCCAAGGCGGCCGGGCAGATGCGCGCGCGGCTGGCCGGTCTCGGCGTCTCGGGGGTCGCGGTGATGACGTTCCATGCCGCGGCCCTGCGCCAGCTGCGACACTTCTGGCCGATCGCGGTCGGCGGACCGGCGCCGCAGCTGGTCGCAGCCAAGGCGCCGCGCCTGGCCGAAGCGGCCGCATCGCTGGGGCTGCCCCGGGACCGGCCGCTCCTGCGCGACCTCGCTGCGGAGATCGAGTGGGCAAAAGTCAGCCGGGTCCGCCGCGACGACTACGCCCAAGCCGCGGCCGCTGCCGGACGGCCGCCGCCGGGGGCGCTGACCCAGGCCCAGGTAGCCGCCGCCTACGGCGCCTACTGCGACCTCCTCGCCGAGCGGGGCCTGATGGATTTCGAGGATGTGCTGTCGCTGACCGCAGGGCTGCTCACCGATCGGCCGGACCTCGGCGACCACGTCCGCCAGCGGTACCGGTGGATCACCGTGGACGAGTACCAGGACGTCTCCGCGATCCAGCACGCTCTGCTGCAGGTGTGGCTCGGCGAGTCCGACCAGATCTGCGTCGTGGGCGACCCGGGGCAGACCATCTACACCTTTGCCGGGGCATCCGCGCAGTACCTCGGCTCGTTCCGGCGCGAATTCCCGCAGGGGGTCGTCGTCTCCCTTGAGCACTCCTACCGATGCTCGCCGGAGGTCATCTCCGTTGCCAACCGGCTGCTGGGCCCCGCACGGCGCACGTCGAGCGTGCCGCTGCTGCGGTTGACCTCGCAGCAGCCGCCGGGTGCGCAGCCGCAGATCCGATCCTGCCGGGACGACATCGACGAGGCGGAGGCCATCGCTGAGCAGGTGGCGGCCTGGGGGGCCAGCGGCATACCGCTGCGGGAGATCGCGGTCCTGGTGCGGATCAATGCGGCGACCGCGCCGATCGAGGACGCCCTCGCCGATGCCGGGATCGCCTATGTGATCACCGGCGGGGTGCGGTTCTTCGCACGATCGGAGATCCGCGAGGCGACCATTCGGCTGCGAGGTGCGGCCAACTCCGCCGGTGCCACCGCTCGGTTGACCGAAGAGGTGGCCGAAGTGCTGGCGGCGATGGGCTTCGTCGCCGGTGCCCCGCCCACCGGCCGAGGGGCTGTGCGGGAGCGGTGGGAATCGCTGGCCGCGCTGGCGGCATTGGCGGGCGACGTGGCCGCCCGTGAGACCGGCGCGGGCCTGGCGGACTTGGTGGCCGAACTCGACCGGCGGGCAGCCATGGAAGCCGAGCCGGCAGCGGACGCGGTGACGCTGGCGACGCTGCATGCCGCGAAGGGGCTGGAGTGGGATGCCGTCTGGATCGCGGGCGTCCAGGAGGGCACGCTGCCCATCAGCCACGCCGACACGGCTGACCGAGTCGAGGAGGAGCGGCGCCTGCTCTACGTCGGCATTACCCGCGCGCGACGGGCGCTGGTGCTGAGTTGGTCGGCGGGGCGCAGCGGGGAGCGCGCCGGACGCCGCTCGCCGAGCCGCTTCCTGCGCGACATCGGCCAGGGGTCCGAGATAGCCGGCGCGACGCTGGAGCCGCAGCACGGCCCGAGCGCGGCGAGGCCCGGCCGCCGCGGCCGCCGGGGGGGACCTACCCTGGGGCGCTGCCGCATCTGCGGCAAGGGGCTGGCCACTCCGCCGGAGCGTGCACTGCAGCGATGCCGCGCCTGCCCGGAGGAGATCGACCTCGTGCTGCTGGAGCGACTGCAGCAGTGGCGCGACCAGCAGGTGGAACCGACGGGAGCGCCTGCCTTCACGGTCTTCACCGACCTCACGCTGCGCGCGATCGCCGAGCTACGCCCCGGTAGCGATGCCGACCTGCGCAGGATCAGCGGCATCGGACCGGAGAAGGCGCAGCGGTACGGCCCGGTAGTACTGGCGATGGTCGAGGGCACCGGCGAGGCTGCGGCCGCGGTGGGCCGCGAGTCCTGCTGATCGGTGCCCGGGTGCGGCGGTGGATGGGAGCCGTGTGCGGCTGGCCACGTCGGCGGTGACGCGACTGCAGTGCGGCGCGATGCAGGGCCGGCGCCGGCATCGCGGCGGAGACCGTGCCGGCCGCCCGCGCCCTGCCGGGCGTCCAACGCGCAGCACGCCGCCGATCGGTACCGGCCCGTCACCCTGTCGAGGCGTCGCCAGCAGCACGCAACTGGTAGGTGCCCCGCGTCTGCGCCACGACGGTCCCGCTGTCGTCGGTCACTGCCAGCTCGAGCACGAACTCGGCCCGGCCCTCGTTGTGGACCTGGTCGGTGAGCGTCGCCATCTGCGCCGGGTCGAGCTCCGCTGCCACGTGCACCGGACCCCGGGCAGGGCGAACGAAGTCGATGGTCATGTGCTTCATGATCGGCACGATGCCCTCCGGCAGCGCGGCCAGCGGCAGCAGGCCGCCGGGCAGCTCCGCGATGGCGAAGAGGGCTCCGGCGTACATCGTGCCCATATGGTTGGCGTTGCCCTCCAGCGGCATCGTCAGCGCGACCCGGCCCGGGAGGATCTCCGCCACGCGCAGGCCGAACCGGCCCAGTGCCGGGACCGCGGCGTGCACCAGGGCAGTGGCCTGGTCGGCGCTCATCATCGCTCGACCCTAGCCGCACCCGTCCAGCGGCCCGTGGCCGGCGGTCGAGGATCCGATCCGGATCGCAGAGCCGACACGTTTCGGCGACGTCTGCAGCGGGCACGACGGGGTGGACGACCTCGGCGCCACTGCCGGGGACCATGCGGGCACCAGCCCGCTGATACGGGGGACCAAGGATGAGCAACACGACACCACACACCGCGCCGACGGCGAGCTGGTACACCGATCCGCAGGATCCCTCGCGCGAGCGGTACTGGGATGGGGCGGCCTGGTCCGCGCACGTCCGTCCGCGGCAGTCCGCGTCCGACCCCTACGCGCCGGCCACGCCGTACGCGCAACAGCCTGCCGCCGGCGTCAGCAACGCCTTCTCGATCGCCGGCATCGTCCTGGGGGCGATCGCCTTCCTGTTCTTCCCGGTGCTGTTCGGCCCGATCGGTCTCGTCCTCGGCGCGGTCGCCAAGAGCAAGGGCGAGCCGCTGGCGAACCGTGCACTCCTGGTGTCCGGCCTGGGCCTGGTGGTGGGGATGCTGCTCGGCGCGATGCTCGCGACGGCGACCTTCTAGCTCGGCGCGAAGCTCGCGACGGCGGCGTTCTGGTTGGACGGGCCGCGACTGAGCGCCCTTCCAGGCGGCCGTGCCGGGAGCACCTACCCGTCAGCGAAGCCCGGCACCCAACGTTCGATCTCAGCACGAACCTTCACGGTCGCGTCGAGCTGGCACGTCACGCCGGTGGCTCCCAGCCAGACCCGGTGGATGAGCGCATACTGCGGCGGCAGGTTGAACTTCAACCCGATGCTGAAGTCGGGGTTGCGCGGATCGGAGACTTGGCCGAACAGCGACCGCAACCATTCGCGGGAGTAGTGGAACTCCTCGTGGCGGGCCGGTTCGATGAACGGTGCCAGATACCTGAGGGCCTGGTCTTCGTCCAGGGTGATGTGCGGCTTGAGGAAGCCCTCCTGCTGCAGACCGCGGACGACGGTGTGGGCATCGCCGGACAGCGCGATACGCATGAGGCGGCCGACCTCGACGGGCATGCCCTCCGGCAGGTCCGCCACTGCCCCGAAGTCCAGCACCGCCAGCCGACCGTCGGCGGTGATGCGGAAGTTCCCCGGGTGCGGATCCGCGTGCAGCAGCTGCGCCCGCGCCGGCGAGCACAGCAGGAAGCGCTGGTAGAGCAGGCCGGCCCGGTCGCGCTCCTCGGGGGAGCCGGCCGCGATGATCGTCGACAGCGGGGTGCCGTCCACCCACTCGGAGACCAGCACCTTCGGGGAGGCCGCCAGGACATGCGGAACCACGAAGTCCGGGTCGCCCTCGAAGGCAGCAGCGAAACGGCGCTGCCACTGCGATTCGGCCAGGTAGTCCAGCTCCAGCAGCGCGCTCTTCTTCAGCTCCTCCAGCAGCGGCTTGACGTCCAGGCCGGGCACCCAGCCCGCGAAGACGCGCCCGAGCCGCATCATCTGGTTGATGTCGGCGGTCAGCGCAGCGCCAGCGCCCGGGTACTGGATCTTGACCGCGACCGGGCGACCGTCGCGCGCCACCGCGCGATGCACCTGTCCGATGGAGGCAGACGCGGCGGGGCGGTCGTCGAAGGAGTCGAAGCGGTTGCGCCAATCGGGTCCGATCTCGGCGGACAGGGCCTCGTGCACGACGTCGGCCGGCATCGGGGGAGCGGACTCCTGCAGCCGGGTGAGCGTGGCGCGGTACGGACCAGCGACGTCCTCCGGGAACGCGGCCTCGAAGACGCTCATCGCCTGGCCGACTTTCATCGCCCCGCCCTTGAGCTCGCCGAGCACGCGGAAGATCTGCTCGGCCGTGCGCTGCTGGACCTCCGCCGCGACCACCTCGGCCGGCTTGCCCCCGAGCCGCTTGCCGACGCCGAGGGCAGCGCGACCGGCGTGTCCGATCGGCAGCGCGGCCATCCGGGCGCTCCGCACGAACGCCCGGCTGGGCATCGTTTCGCGGCGCCTGGGCTTGCCGGCGCCGTCATCCATGTCATCCGGACTCACCGGACCAGTGTGGCCCAGATCCCGCAGGTCGGCAGGTCAGGTCGGCGCGGCCGTGGACGCCTCGATCCGGGCCGGTCTCCCGCGCCCGTGGCACCAAACGGGGAGGTCTGTCGTCGAACCGGTCAGGAGCCGCTCGCGGCACTCACGCCGCAAGGGCGATGCAGCCGCACGCCGGGTGCGGTCCCACCGGTCGAGCACGTACCGTCGCAGTGCGCAGGTCCAGTACCCGCTCCAACTCTGCGGACCCAGGCGCGAGCCGCCCCCGCAGGACATCGACCGCCGCCAGCGTGTGCTCCGCAGCCAGGGCCACGATCAGCGCGCGGTGATGGGCTGGCGGGCGCGGTGGCTCGGGTGTGCGCCCGCCGAAGGTCCACTCCGCCCAGTCGCCGCTGCGGCGGTCCGTGCGCAGCGTCCAGCACCGGTAGCAGGCCGTTCGGCCGGGCACGGTCAGCGGCGAGAGCACCGCGTCGAACGCGCTCACCGTGACGTCGAGATGGGGGATCGCGCCAGCCATCGCCCGACTGCGCGCCGACGCGCTCCCGTCTGCGAACGTCGTCCCGATCGTGACCAGCAGCGCCGGATCCGTGCTGGTGCTGAGGCGCACCTGCTCGGGGCAGCCGACCAGGGCGGCCTCCAGCACGGGCACCCAGTTCCGGTCGCCGGAGATCCCGACCGCCGTGGCCTCGGGACGCGGCCGCGAGCGCCGAACGGCTCCGTCCCGGGCCTGCGCGGCCAATCGGAGGCCGTCGCGGCTTGCCGTTGCGCGGCTGCGGAACGGGTGGCCGTGGTTGGCATCGGTCAGCAGGCCAGCCCGGTCGAGCTCCCGCAGCAGGAAGTAGGCATCGCGCAGCGGCAGCGGGGCGGCGGCGACCGCCTGCGCCACGTCGTGGCTGCCGTCGAGCCCCGCCAGCCACTCGGCGAGCCCTGCCGGAGGAGCGACGACCTGGACCACGTGTCGCGCGGAGGCGGCGATCAGCAGGGGTTGGCGGGGCCGCGCGATCACGGCGACGTCGCGGCGCAGCGCAGGCATGGCGGGCAGCGGACCGGGGTGCTGGGCGGTCTCGGGGATCAGATCATCGGGCGTCGGCATGACGGCAGTGTGCCGGGGGCCGCACGCGAGGCTGCTGGGTTGTCCACAGGTGAACCGAGCGCCATCAGCCGCGCGGCGGCAAGCGCGATGGTGCGGGCGCAGGCGACGACCTCCGACCACCGGACGGATTCGTCGTCGGTGTGGGCATCGTCGGGCCGACCGGGGCCAAACTGGACGGCCGGCAGCCCGGCCATGCCGAGCACGAGCCGCAGATCGGATCCGTAGGGGGCGGCCGTGAGATCGGGTGGCGCCCCTGCCGCTCGGAGTGCGCCGACGATGGCTGCATCCTCGGAGGTGCTGGCACTGGCGAATTCGGCGCCCCACCAGGTGACCTGGGGCGGGTGGTCGGCGAGCGCCGGCTCGTCTGCTGCCGCACGAGCCACGGCCGCCTCGAAGGACGCACGTGCCTCGTCCAGGGTCTCGCCGAGGCGCACGCCGTAGCGACCGGTGAGCTGCAGCTCGCCCGGCACGGTGGAGGCCCAGTCGCCGCGCGCGGATCGTCCCGATGCTGATGGGGTAGGCAAGCGGCCATCCGGCGAAGAGCGGCCCGGCATCGCGGCAGCGCTCGGCCTCCAACGACCGCAGGGCTTGCAGGAGGGCCGGAACCGCGTCGATGGGGTTGCGCCCCTGCCAGCGCAGGGCGCCGTGGGCGGCCCTGCCGGGGACTCGGATGCGAAACGTCAAGCAGCCGGCATTGGCGCTGACGATCGCGCCGGCAGTCGGCTCGGGGATCAGCGCCGAGCTGCGGGGAGCCAGGTGCAGCGTGGCCCGGTCGCGCAGCAGGTCGAACGTGCCGGCGCCGCCGTCCTCCTCGGCGCTGACGAGGGCGACGACGACGTCGCCGGGCAGCCGGGAGCCGCAGCGCGCCAGTGCCGCAGCGGCGATGCACATGGCGGCGACGCCGGACTTCATGTCGCTGGCGCCACGGCCGTGCAGCACCCCATCCCGCCATCGTGGGCTGAAGAGCGCGGCGTCAGGCGCCGGGACCACATCGGTATGGCCCAGGAGGAGCAGATCGCCGGCGCTGCCGTCACCGGTCACGCGGCCGACGACGCGCACCAGGGAGTCGCGGGGCACCTCCATGCCCGGGAAGCCGGGGGCATCGGCGTCGATGGTCACCTCCTGCGCCTCGACATCGAGGCCCAGTCGCCGCAGCCAACCGGCGGCGCACCACTGGACCTCCGCCTCGGCCGCCGTGCCGCCCACGGAGGGGATGGCGATCAGGTCGGCGGCCAGCTGGCGCAGCTGCGGCTCGAGGCCCGATACCGCGTCGCCAAGACGTTGCTCGGGGGTCATCGCGTCGCTATCGTGACCGGACGCCGCACGCCCCGGCGCCGAAGCGGACCGGGGCGTGCGAACGAATGCTTGGGCGCGTGCCTCAGGCCTTGCCCAGGATGCGGTTGACGTTGGTGCCGCAGACGGGACACTTGCCCTTCGCCATCCGCGTGCCCTTTTCGTTCACCGTGACCTCGCCCGTGAATTCGCGCTTCTCCTTGCACTTCACGCAGTAGGCGGTGCCGCTGAACTCCTCGGCCATGTTGTCTCCTTGTGACATCGTCGACCGGCGGATGCCGGGAACCCACATCGGGGCACAGCCGCCACCCTAAGCCCATCACGCCGAGCGCCGGCGCAACGGGGGCGCGGCGCGCCACGCGAGTGTGCTGCCGGCACGACACCGCATCGACGGTTCAGATCGACGGATCGCCTTGTCCGGGCCCCTCCTCCTCCTCGGAGGTGGGTTCGCCATCGTCGGTGCTGCGATCCGGAGCGCCGCCGGCGAGCAACTCGCCGGGTAGCGACAGCCCGGAGCGGCCCAGGAAGTCGTGCGGCGATTCGAGGTCCTCGCTCGTGGGCAGGAGGTCCGGATGCGACCACAGGGCGTCGCGGGCCTCCGGCCCTCCGTCCGCCGCGACGGCGGCCCAGAACACCGCGGCCTCGCGCAGTCGGCGGGGCCGCATCTCCAGGCCGATGAGCGTGGCGAAGGTCTTCTCGGCGGGACCGCCGGCGGCACGACGTCGGCGGATCGCCTCGGCCTGGGCGCCCGCCGACGGCAGGCGGTGCTCGGCAGCTTCGGAGACCACCGCCGCGACCCAGCCCTCGACCAGCGCCAGGAGGGTCTCCAGACGAGCCTTGGCCGCCTCCTGCGCCGGAGTGTCCTGGGGCTCGAAGACGCCGCTGGCCATGATGTCCTGCAGGCCGGAGGGGTCGCTCGGATCGATCTCGGAGGCCGCCTCGGCGATGCGGTCCATGTCGACGTGGATACCGCGCGCGTATTCCTCGACCGCGCCGGCTAGCCTCGCCCGCAGCCACGGCACGTGGGCGAACAGCCGCTGGTGGGAGGCCTCCCGCAGCGCCAGGAACAGCCGCACCTGGTCCAGCGGCAGTTCCAGGCCTTCTGCGTACGCCGTGATGTTGGCCGGGATCAGCGTGGGATGGCCGTCGCGCGTGAGCGGGACGCCGATGTCGGTCGCGCCGAAGACTTCGCGGGACAACGTGCCCAGCCCCTGGCCCGCCTGCATGGCGAACATCGCCGATCCCATCTGGCGGGCCATGCCCAACAGCGGCCCGGCGAGTTCGCCGAGGTCCATCCCGGGCGGAAGCATCTCGCGCAACTGCGGGGGCAGGGCGTCAGCATCCGGCGACTGGCCGGACATGACCGAGCCGAGCGTCGCCTGCGTCTGCTCGGCGATCGGCTCGATGAAGGACTGCCAGGCGGGCAGTGTCGAGGTCACCCAGTCCGACCTGCTCCAGGCCCGGCCGGCGCCCGGCGAGGCGGGGAACGTGGTGCGGTCGTCGAGCCAGAGCTCGGCCAGCCGCACAGCGTCGGCGATGTGGGCCGTATCGCCGGCCGTCGGGCTGGGATCGCCTTCCGAGACGGCATGCTGCCGAGCGACCTGCTGGGCCAGGTCCCAGTTGACCGCGCCGGCCTGGGTGCCGGAGGACCGCATCATCCGGCCGAGTTGCTCCAGCATGGCTCCGAACTGGTCCATCCCGCCGAGCGGGTTGGTGCTCCGCTCGTTCGGGTCATCGTCGTTCGGCTGAAAGCCGAAGGGCGGACCGCTGCTCATCGACGACCTCCTGGTCCGTCCCGAGCGCATCCCGGGACACCCCAACGGTAGACGCCGCCGGTGCCGATTGCCGAAGCGCGCCGCAGCGGAGGCCGTGCATTGCGCGCTGAGCGCAACGCCCGTTTGCGCCAGGAGCACCGGCTGATGCCAGTGCCCGGCCAGTGCGTCGGGTGTGCTGAGCGGCGACGCCGCGGCGCTGGGGTACCGTGCTCGGAAGGCCCGTGCCAGATGCGCCCGTCCCAGGGAGGTCCGCTTGACGCCCCTCGCGTGGCTCGCGATCCCCGTGCTCGCCACCGCCGTCGCGGCGCTGGTGGTTCCGGCTGTCCTGCATCGGCGCAATCGCCCCTTGGCTCCCGCGGAACGCGCCGCACGGCTGCGGCGGGCGCTCGCACCGGACGACACCCCCGGGCCCTCCCGCCGCTCCGCAGCACCGGACGGCCCTGCCAGATGACCGCGCAGGTCCGGCGGCAGCGGCTCTGGGCCCGAGCTGCGACACTGCTGTGTGCCGCGGTTGCGGTCGCGGCACTGGCACTGCCGGTGCCGTTCGTGACGACGCAGCCGGGGCCG
This sequence comes from uncultured Actinomycetota bacterium, assembly GCA_963766005.1. Taxonomy (GTDB): domain Bacteria; phylum Actinomycetota; class Actinomycetes; order S36-B12; genus CAVXYG01. The sequence goes on from CAVXYG010000004.1 coordinate 89,096, forward strand.
GTCTTCGACCTCTACGGCGAGCAGGACGGCGAGCAGATCATCACGATCGAGGACGCCGCGACATACGCCACGCCGGGCCGGCTCGACATGGTGCTGGTCTCCGCCTTCGGCTCCACGGAGGGGATCGCGATCGGCAGGGCGGCCACCGCCTGGCTGCTGCCCTCGCGGACCGTCGAACCGCGCGATGTCCGCTTCCCGCCCGGTACCGAGCCGGAGCAGGAGCAGCGCATCGAGCAGGCGGTCTTCGACGCCAGCGCGAGCACGGCGCTGGCGGCCACGGCCAACTACCTCGGCCGGCCCGTGGCAAGTCAGGCCCTGGTGTCCCAGGTGGAGCCCGGAGCCCCGGCGGCCGGCTCGCTGGAGTCCGGGGACATCATCACGGCCATCGACTCCACGACCGTGACCACGAGTGCCGGCGTGCGGGCAGCGGTTGCCTCCGCCGAGGCGGGCAGCGACATCACCGTGGACTTCCTCCGCGACGGCACGGCGGAGACCGTCTCGATCGCGAGCGGGTCCCGCGGCGCCACGAGTTCGGCCTACCTCGGTGTGCTGGTCGTGGACAACTACACCTCCGACTTCGGCGCCGACGTTGCGCTGGACGGCATCGGCGGCCCCAGCGCGGGGCTGGTGTTCACGCTGGCCATGGTGGATGCCATGACGCCGGAGCCGCTGCTCGACGGCCGCCACATCGCGGGAACCGGCACGATCGATGCTCAGGGACGCGTCGGACCCATCGGCGGCGCGGACAAGAAGGCGGTGTCAGCGGCCGACGCTGGCGCGGAGTTGTTCGTCGTGCCCAAGGACAACTGCGCCGACCTCGGCGGCCGGATCCCGGCGGGCCTGACGGTGGTTGCCGTGGACACGCTCGCGGCGGCGATAGACTCGATCATCGCGTGGCGGTCAGGGGATGGGGAACTGCCAACATGTTCGTAGGTGAGGGATTGTGACATTCGGAATGCCGATGGACAGCAGCCAAGGCCCTGGCGGCGGCGGAGGTGGCGGGGTCGTCACCGGAGAGCCCCAGACGCCCCGCGGCCGAGTCCTCGTGCCGACGCTGCTGGTCCTGGGTGCACTCGTGATCGGCTGGGCGATCTTCGCGGGGATCTACTCCGACTGGCTGTGGTATTCCTCGGTGGAGAAGACGCAGGCCTTCCGAGTCCGCATCGTCACCCAGATCGGCATGTTCGTCGTCTTCGGCGGCGTCATGGCCCTCACCCTGTTGGCCACCATGTGGGTTGCCTACCGCTCCAGGCCGGCGTTCGCGAACCTGACTGCGGAGCAGGCATCGCTGGAGCGCTATCGGATCTCGGTCGAGCCGTTCCGCCGCTGGCTGGCGATCGGGTTGTCCAGCCTGTTCGGTCTCATGACCGGGTTGTCGGCCACAGCAGAATGGGCAACCTACAAGCTGTGGCGCAACGGGCAGGACTTCGGCACCACCGACGCCCAGTTCGGCCTCGACGCGGGCTTCTTCGTCTTCACGCTGCCCTGGTTGCGGTTCCTCGTCGGCTTCTTCTTCGCCGTGACGATGCTGTCGCTCATGGCGGCGCTGGCTGTGCACTATCTGTACGGCGGAATCCGACTGCAGACCAACGGTCGCCGATTCAGCCGCGCGGCAGTGACACAGCTGTCGCTCATCGGTGGGGTGGCGCTGCTGCTGAAGGCAGGCGCCTACTGGCTGGACCGATACGAACTGACGGTGCAGAGCAAGCCGCTGGTGCCCGGCTTCACGGGCTTGTCCTACACCGACGTCAACGCGGTGCTGCCCGGGCGTACGATCCTGGCCGCCGCCGCTGTCATCGTGGCGCTGCTGTTCGTTGTTTCCGCCATTCGCGGCTCGTTCGGGCTACCGGTGATCGGGCTGGCGCTGCTGCTGGCCACGTCGCTGGTCATCGGTTGGGCCTATCCGGCCTTCGTGCAGTATTTCCAGGTCCGGCCCACCGAGCTGGAGCGCGAGGCACCCTTCATCGACCGCAACATCCAGGCGACCCTGACCGCCTACGATCTCGACGACGTGGAGCGCACCGAGTACCCCGGCAACGAGGTGGCCAGCATCGAGGCCGTCATCGAGGAACGCGGCACGCTGGACGCCACCCGGCTGCTCGACCCGGCGGTCGTCAGCCCGACGTTCCGCCAGTTGCAGCAGATCCGCGGGTTCTATGCCTTCCCAGACACCCTGGATGTCGACCGCTACACGGTGGACGGAGGCAAGCGCGGGATGATCGTCGCGGTCCGTGAGCTGGACCTGGAGGGCCTGCCGGTCGGGCAGCGGAACTGGACCAACGACACCACGGTCTTCACCCACGGCTTCGGCATGGTCGCGGCGTACGACAACACCGCACGGTCCGGCGGCCAGCCTCTGTTCTCCGAGTCCGATATCCCGCCGGAGGGCGTCCTGGATATCGAGGAGCCCCGGATCTACTTCGGCGAGGCCTCGCCGCAGTACTCGATCATCGGCGCACCGGCGGGAACCCCCCCGCAGGAATTCGACTTCCCGGACGACTCCAGCCCAAACGGCCAGCGCAACAACACCTATACCGGCTCCGGCGGCGCCCCGGTCGGCTCCCTGTTCAACAAGCTGGTCTTCGCGACCACGTTCCAGGACACCAACATCCTGCTGTCGGATCGCGTGAACTCGGAGTCGCGCATCCTGTGGGACCGTGACCCGCAGCTGCGCGTCAGCAAGGTGGCGCCCTGGCTGTCGCTCGACGGCGATCCGTACCCGGTGGTCGTGGACGGTCGTATCAAGTGGATCGTGGACGGCTTCACCACGAGCAACCAGTACCCGAACGCGGCGCGGACGTCGCTGGTCGATGCGACCAGCGACTCCATCACCACCCGGACCGGAGGGTCGATCGCTGCGGCGCGCGAGCGCATCAACTACATGCGCAACTCCGTGAAGGCCACGGTCGATGCCTACGACGGCACGGTCACCCTCTACGCCTGGGATCCCGACGATCCGGTGCTGGCCGCGTGGAGCAGGACGTTCCCGGATCTGATCGAGGATCGCGGCGAGATGCCCGAAGAGCTGCTGTCCCACGTGCGCTACCCGGAGGACATGTTCAAGGTGCAGCGGACGATCTACAGCCGCTACCACGTGCAGGATGCCTCGGCCTTCTACTCCGGCCAGGACTTCTGGATCATCCCCAACGACCCGACCCAGCCGACGTCGGAGTCGCTGCAGCCGCCGTACTACCTCACGCTGCAGATGCCGGGCACCGAGCAGCCGTCGTTCTCGTTGACGACCGCGTTCTCGCCAAGCCGTCGCCAGACCCTGGCGGCGTTCATGGCCGTGGACAGCGACCCCGGTGAGGGCTACGGCACGATCCGTGTACTGCAGTTGCCGCGCAACACCACCATTCCGGGTCCGACGCAGGTGCAGAACAACTTCGAGTCCGACCCAGTGGTCGCCCAACAGTTGTCGCTGCTGCGGCGCGGCGGATCGGATGTGGTGCTCGGCAACCTGCTCAGCCTCCCGGTTGCCAGCGGGATGCTCTATGTCGAGCCGGTGTACGTCCAGGCGGCGGGGGAGCAGGGCTTCCCGCTGCTGCGGAAGGTGCTCGTCGGCTACGGCCAGCGGGTTGCGATGGAGGACACGCTGCTGCAGGCGCTCGAGCGGGTCTTCGACGGCACCGTGCCCGACGGCGGTACCGGGACTCCTCCGCCCACGGACGGCAGCGATCCGCAGGCTGCCCTGACCCAGGCGCTGCTGGACGCGCAGGCCGCCTACGACGAGGGGCAGGCGGCCCTGGCTGCCGGCGACTTCGGAGCCTACGGCGATGCCCAGGAGCGGCTGAAGGCGGCGTTGGATCGAGCGGCTACCGCGCAGGCCCAGCTCACCGGCGAGCCGGAGCTGGCAGAGGAGCCAGTTGAGGAGCCGCTGCCGGAGGAGGAAGCCGCGGCGTAGCGACGCTGAGGTCCACTGCCCGCCCCGGGTGCCCATGTCGGCACCTGTGGCGGGCAGTTGCGGATGCGGGGTCGAGGGCTTGGCCAGCCCGGTCCGGTGGTTGAATCCGGTTGTGAGGCGCACCCTGCTGTTCTCCTACGGGACCCTTCGGCTACCGGAGGTGCAACGGGCCACGTTCGGCATGGAGGTGCCGGGGGAGCCGGACGAGGTCGTGGGCCACCGTCTGGTGGACGTCACCATTGACGATGCCGAGGTCGTCGCGCTGAGCGGCTCCGCGATCCACCCGGCGCTGGTTCCCGATCCCAGCCCCGAGGCCGCTGTCATCGGTACGGTTTTCGCTGTGACCGACGAGCAGTTGGCGCGGGCCGACGAGTACGAGGTGGAGGCCTATCACCGAATCAAGGTCCGGCTGCGGTCCGGGCGCAGTGCGTGGGTGTTCGCGCTGCGCCAAGGGCCGGTCTAGGAGTGCCTCGCCCGGGCGCGTTTGATCCTTGGGCGCGGGATCGGCTACAGTGGGGGAGCCGCAAGGCCATCGCGGGGTGGAGCAGTTCGGTAGCTCGCTGGGCTCATAACCCAGAGGTCGCAGGTTCAAATCCTGCCCCCGCTACCAGTGTCGTAGCAGGTCAGAGGCCAGTTCCCGGGAGACCGGGGACTGGCCTTCTGGCGTTGATGTCCGCAGCGGACGCCGGCGTGTCGCCTGGAACGAGCCCGAACAGAGGCGCACAGCGAGCTCCGCGGTGGGCGGCTCGGAGGTGGCAGCTGGCTGCGTCCACGAGCTCAGGGCACAGGGCCGGCACCAGGAATGGGGACCCGCTGGGCGATCGGCGGCCTGAGGGGCCAAGCGGAAGCCCAACCCCTCTGGCGTCGATTGCGCGAAACCTACGTTGGCTACGTGGACAGGGACACAGGACCGACGTCGGAGGGTTTGTGGCTCGACGCCCAGGAACACGCCGGCACGCACATCGGCACCACGCCCATGCACACGATCTTCCTGGAGTTGCAGGAGCCCAATCCGAACCTCGGCCCGAGGGGCGCCCGGGAACCCCCAGGGAGGCTGACCGGCCGACCGGCACGCCGGGGGATGGGCGGCGGCCGAAATGCGCTGGGCATACCGCGGGGCGGTCGGCTCGCTGGATGGTTCCGGGGCGGTTGCGCGCGTCCGCGGTCAACCACTGCTCTCAGATCCCGCGGTGGGTGTGCTGAGGAGGAGTCGGGTCCACAGCTCGGTCAGCAGCCAGGCGTAGCGGTCGGGTCCCCAGCCCTGTTGTGCCAGGAGCAGGTAGTAGTCGGGGCACCCTGGCCGACGGCTGGGCCTACTGCCGCTGCTCCGCATCAACCCAGCAGCGCGACGCCGCCCTGCCCGGCTGGCTGCACTACTGCAATCAGCACCGCGCCCACAGCGCGACCGGAGGCAAGCCCCCCATCACCAGGCTGAGCAGCGTCCCTGGACATCACACCTGGTAGCGCCGCACGCTGTTCAGGCGGTGCCGCGCTGCGCCAGGTCGGTGATGTCCACCTCGGGCACCCCGCGGGCCGTTGCCGCGATGGGCGCCACCTCGGGGTGCTGCCCTCCACCACCCCATCTCCGCGAACCTGCGCGCCGAGACCAGGACGCGGCGCTCGTAGGAGCCGACCGCCTCGTTGTACGACTCGACGGCGCCGTTCAGCGATTTGCCCACCTTGCCGCTAGCCGCTCCCTCGGGTCATCGCTTCACTCGGTTCTGTTTGTCGCGGCGGACGGGCGCGAACGCGTGCGATCTGAGCGGGCCTCACAGCTTCTCAGCTGCGTCCCTACCGCCTATCGCGCACGCTGGGGCAGGCACGGAGGCGCCCCAGGCTGACGCGGGAGGTCCGGGCAGGGCCCGACGATGTCGTGGACCGTCGTCGCGAACAGCGGGTCGATCGGCATCTTCCACCAGTCGGTGCCGTGGTCCTCGAGATCGAACATCCGGCAGACGGTGGCGCCTTCGCCCACGACATCGGCTGTCGAAACGCAGGCGGACTGGTCTAGCATCTACCGTCGTGCAGGGGGTGCTCGCCATGCGTTCACAGATGGTGTCCCGGCCGCGGGGCAAGTGGCTGCGATCGTACGCGCCGTGGGTCGCCGTGTCGGGTGCCGCGACGTTGGGAGCCGCGGCGCTCGAAGCCACGGGCTTCCATGGTCTGCAGCGCTTCCTCGGGCCGCTCCCCCCAGTGATCACCGTGGCCACAGCCGGCGCGGCTGGCCTCGGGGCACTCATGTTCCTCGAGAGTCGGGGCTTCTGGCGATCCAGCACGCACTCGGAGGCAGTGCGAGGGATCGTCGTCGCCACCGCCGCGGCGGTCCCCTTCGCAGCCGTCGCCATCGGTGTCGACGTGACCCGCGGGTTCCCGAGGGACACCAACCTGGAGTGGCCCGAGGCTTGGCTGGCGTACCTGGCCATCGCGGTCATGGCGGAGACCGCGTTCCACCTGCTCCCGTTGACAGGTCTGGTCTGGCTGACACGCTCACACTTCACCGACCTGCGCCTGGATAGGAGGGCGTGGACCCTGATCCTGACGACAGCCGCCGTCGAACCCGTCGCACAAGTGGCCTTGGGGTCGGCGCAGCGAGGCTTCGTGGTTCCCCACGTCTTCATCATCGGCGTGGTGCAACTCCTCCTGCTGCGACGCTACGGGTACCTGTCGATGCTGTGCTTCCGCCTCAGCTACTACTTGATCTGGCATGTTCTCTGGGGCCGGGCCCGGCTGGCGCTGCTGTTCTCGTGCGGATGAGCGACGTCACCGACCGCGGCGCAGTCCAGCACCACCCGCTGACGATCCGGCGAGCTGGCGGCCTGCGGGCCCGGCCCCGAGCCCGCACCCGAATCAGGGTGTCAGACGATCTGCTGTGCGGTGCCGCCCCAGAAGACTCCGGCACGCAGTGCGGTGGCCGGACACGGCTGCGGTGAGGAGCGCGTTGATCCGCTCCCTACGCGTGCGGGCGCCCAGCGGGATGGCGCCCAGAGACTCGTCGGGGCCGGCGCTGCTCGGCTCCCTTGGGCACGATCGCGGCAGGCGGCGCACACGGTATCCCGGTGCCCGGCCTCACCCGGGAGGGGAAGGCCGGTGCGCCGAGCCGTCGGACCGGGAGCCGGTGAGGGCATCGCCCAACCGTCTCCCCGAAAGCCATGCGGCCTCGATGCGCGGCCGGTCGCTCCAGCCGTCGCCGCACAGCCCAACGCCGTCGGACAGGAGAAAGGGCGCGTGGCGCGGCTGTGTCGGCTGCGCGTAGGTCCAGCGCTGCACCATGCTCCACTCCGGTTCCGCATCGAATCCCAATGCCCGCTGCACGTCGGCGATCATCGCCGGTGCTGCAGCGTCCGGGTCGTGCAGGTGCTGGCGGGCGAAGTCCTCCACGGCGTGGGCCACGAGGACCGGTGCGTCGTCACCGCGCCGTCGGCCGTCATCGGCGATCCACTGCAGCGTCGAACGGCCCGAGACGAAGACGCCGTCGATGTCCGGCCAGATTCGTGCCGGCCACCGCGCGGCCAACGCCAAGGACGGCCGCCAGCGGTGGTGCGCAGCGTCGCGCACCCGGGCAAGCCCCTCACCCAGCAACGGCCGTGCCTGGGGGTCGGGCATCGCCAGGACGACCGCGGCAGCCGTGACACCGTCGACGACGGGGCCAGCGCTCACCGAACGGGCCGCCCGTTGCTCGATCGTCAGCCCTTCGGCCAGGTCATCCACCAGGGAGCGCAGCCCGGCTTTGGCCGCCCACCGCTGCGGACCGGGCCTGATCTCGCCCAGGCCGTCGCCGTCGGAGGTGTGGAAGCGATCGGTCCAGACCCGTGCCAGCCCGCGCCGGGCCCAATCGGCGGCCTGCTGCGCGAACTCGTCCTCGCGCACCGTGAAGTACGAGGCGCCCAGATCGATCGGGCGTCCGTCGAGCATGCGGACTGCCATCCGGCCGCCCAGCCGGCGACCCCGGTCCAGCACCCGGACCACCACGCCGGCGCGATGCAGGGCCGCCGCGCAACTGATGCCGGCGATCCCGCCGCCGACGACGATGACGGGCAACGGCTCCTCGGTCGAGTTCGTCATGGGCATGGCTCCATCCCTACCGCCGGGTGTTCCTTCGCGGGACTCACAGCCCCCCGTGCTCCAGGTCGCCGGCAACCTCGACATTGGTTCGCAGGTCCTCGGTGGTGAACCTGGCCCAGGGTCGGCCCTGGTCGGCCCAGGTCGCGGTGCCGACCGCCGGCAGAGCGCTGCCGGCGACGAAGGTTCCGGGCACGACCGCGGCGGTCCACAGCATCTTCTGGTCGTCCTGCGCGCTGCGGTAGCGCCACGCCTGCAGGCGGCGCAGCATCCCGGTCCGCTCATCGAAGCTGGCGCTCAGCTCGTCGCGCCCGCTGTCCCCGAACGGTACCGACAGCGTGGCACTGGTCGGCCCGATGGGTCGCCAGACCACGCGCGGATCCGTGACGAGGACCGCCGGCGCAGCCGTTGCCAGTTCCGCCCACATCCCGATGTTGGCGGCCTGCTCCACCTTCGGTCCGGCACTGTGCCCGATGAGCGGGATTCGGACGACGCTGCGCCCGTCCACGTAGCGCTCGTCGACCCGCAGGATCGGTCGACCGAACCAGGTTGCCTCGATGTCGTGGCGGTAGCCGCGCCCGGCGTCGTGGATGAAGCGAAACCGGGCCGGCATCCAGACCCCGAACGGGTTCACGCGCGCCCGCCCGGTTGCCACAACGCTGTCGATGACGGGGACTTCGCTGCCGTAGATCGTGGTGAGCCAGCGGTGCACCGGTGCTGGCAGGTCGCCGGGCAGCGGCACGTACCGGGTGGTCGGTTGCGACGGCTGCGGGTAGTCGGGCAACCGGCTGGGCATGACGCGCAGCCCCGCCGCTGCGAGGGCGGTGCCGGCGGCGATGGCCGTCAGCAGCCCCACGAGCACGCGACCCCGCGCCCCGGGCTGCGGGCCCGTCGAGCGGCGTTGCGCTGTCACGGCGCCTCCTCCTGCTGCAGCTTGCGGCGCATGATCTTGCCCGCGGCATTGCGCGGCAGCGCATCGTGCACCACGGTATCGACGGGACGTTGCGCCGGGGCCAGCCGATCGGCCGCCCACGCGAGGAAGTTCGCCGACCAGTCCGGGCCGGGCTCATGGTCGAGCACGACATGGGCCACGGCGCGCTTGCCGAACTCCGCATCGGCCCGCGGCACGACGGCGATGTCGAGCACCGCAGGATGATGACGCAGGACCTCTTCGACCTCCAGAGGGTGGACATTCTCGCCACCGATCACCATGACGTCGTCCACGCGCCCCATCACCCGCAACCGGCCGTGCTCGTCCAAGACGCCGACATCGCCGGTCCACACCAGGCCTCCCACCCGGTCGCGGTCGGTGCCGTCGGTGTAGCCGTCGAACGATGTCGACGATCCGACGAAGATGCGGCCCGGCTGCTCGGGACCGAGCGGCGCGTCGTGGTCGTCCAGGATCCGAACGGTGACCCCGGGCAGCGGCCGGCCGGCGCTGCCCGGGTCGGCGCGCAGATCCTGCGGGGTGGCGACGGTGGCGAAGGCGGCCTCGGTGGAGCCGTAGAGGTTGTAGAGCACGTCGCCGTAGCGGTCGCTGAACCGCCGGACGAGCGGCGGCGCCATGGGGGCACCGGAGATGGCCACGACGCGCAGCGCCGACAGGTCCAGGTCGGCCGTCTGCTCCGGCGGCAGCGTCGCCATCCGCTGGGCCACCACCGGGACCGTGACGATGACCGAGGCGCGCTGCTCGGCCGCCGCCCGCAGCACCCGCAGCGGGTCGGGCCGCCGCACGAGGACCTCGGTGGCGTCGAGCAGGGCGCACAGGCGGTGATGCATCCAGCCCCAGGCATGGAACATCGGCGCGGCGATGACGTGGGTGGCGCGCTGTCGCAGCGGAAAGCCGCCCAACAGCGCCACGACCGCCTCGATCGGGGCGGAGGAACGCGATGCGCCCCGAGGGACGCCCGTCGTCCCGCTGGTCAGGATCACGTGCCGGCCGGTGGCAGGGGGTTTGCCCGGCGCCGTCACTGGGCCGGTGGCGAAGTCCTCCCAATCGCCGCCGGCCAAGGTCCAGGTCCGGTCCGCGGGGCAATGGTCGGCCAGCGACGGATCGGCCAGGTAGTGGGTGATGCCCTCCCGCTGCGCTACCTGCGCCAGTTGAGCCGCCGAGTGCCCGGTGTTGAGGTAGTACGTGTCGGCCCCGGTGCGGCCGATGGCGGCCAGCGCCTCGGTGTAGGCGCGGCTGTTGCGGCCCAGCAGCCCGACGCGTGCCCCGGGCCCGACCCCGCGATCCGCGAGGGCCGTCGTTGCAGCCCGGGTGCGGTGCTCCGCTTCGGCGAAGGTGACCGCGCGGAGGCCGTCGTCGAGGTCGATCACGGCGGTGTCGTCCGGATGACGTGCGGCACCCCCCGCAAAGCCCAGGGCGGGTGTGGTCCCCCAGCGGTTCAGGGCGGACAGCAGCCGAGCGCTGGCGCGCGGATCCAGGGGCGGGGCCAGGTGCGCCTCCAGGGCGCCGCGGGCGGCGGTCGGGCCCAGGGCGACCAGGCCGCGCAGAGCAGCCGGGTCCGGACGCGGGAACGAGGGCGGTCGCAGTGCCATGGCTGCATCGTCGCGCAGCCGCAGGTGCGATGCTCTCCGCGCCGCGTCGCGACGTAGGCTGCCGCCATGGACCGGTTTGAGCGCGGCGGATACGTTTTCGATGTGCGGGACGGCGGTGATCCCGCAGCCCCGGCGGTTGTGCTCCTGCACGGCTTCCCGCAGGACGGCACCGCGTGGTCCGAGGTGACTCCGCCGCTGCACGAGGCGGGGTATCGGACCCTCGCCCCGGACATGCGCGGGATGTCGCCGGGCGCACGACCCAGCGCCACCGCGGAGTACCGGTGGGCCGAGAGCGTCCACGACGTGCTCGCACTCCTGGACGCTGCGGGACTCCAGCAGGCACACATCGTTGGCCATGACTGGGGCGGGGCGATCGCTTGGGCGTTGGCATGCGAGCACCCCGACCGGCTGCTGTCGTTGACGGCCGTCTCCACACCGCACGTCTCCGCGCTGACCCACTCATGGACCCGGACCAGCCAGGGGCTGAAGGCCTGGTACATGGCGTTGTTCCAGCTGCCCGTGCTCCCCGAGGAACTGTTGGCGCCGGGTCGACCGGTGTGGCGGGCCATGGCCAGGGGCCTGCCGCCGGAGCACGCCGAGCACTATGCCGCGCGGTTGGCCGATCGCGGTGCGCGCTCCGCGGCCCTGGCCTGGTACCGCGTCATCCCGCGGGAACTGGCGGCGCCCTCGATTCGCTGGTCCAAGGTCGCCGTGCGGACGATGTACGTCTGGGGCGAGCGCGATCCGGCATTGGGCCGGCCGGCGGCAGAGGCGACCGCCGACTACGTGTCCGGGCCCTACCGATTCGAGCCGATCAATGCCGGGCACTGGATCCCCGAGACCCGGCCGATGCTGCTGGCGTCGCTGCTGACAGAGCACCTGGGCGCGCAGTGACGGCGATTCGACCCGCTGCTCCCGCCGACGTGCCGCAGGTCCTGGGGCTCATCCGCCAACTTGCCGCCTTCGAGCGCGCCCCCGATGCCGTGCGCAGCAGCGAGGCCCAGCTGGCACAGGCGCTGTTCCCGGCGGGCGGCGCGCCGCTGGTGCACTGCTTCGTCGCCGAACGGGGCGGGGCGATCGTCGGGATGGCGCTGTGGTTCGTCTCCTACTCCACGTGGGAGGGCAAGCACGGGATCTTCCTGGAGGACTTGTTCGTTGCCCCGGCCGCCCGCGGCGCCGGCATCGGCCGGGCGCTGCTCGCCAGCCTGGCGGCCGAGGCGGAACGCCGTGGATTTCGCCGGGTGGAGTGGTCGGTCCTGGACTGGAACACCCCCGCGCGCGACTTCTACGGCGCGATGGGCGCGGCGGCGCTGACCGAATGGGTGCCGTACCGGATCTCCGGCGAGGCGCTTGCCGCGCTGGCCCGCGGCGGGACGGGTGCCGATGCAGCCGCGACCTGACCCGTGCTGCGGCCCCGGCGCCCCGGTGCTGCCCCACGGCATCCCCGACCGGCGCTACGGCCGGACGCAGGCAACCGCCCCGGGCCCGAGCGGACCGGAGATGCTGCGCGCGTTTGCCGGTATCGCCAGGGACCCCCTGTCGTTCCTGCGGCGGGCCGGCGCGAAGTACGGGCCCGTCGTGCAGTTCCCGGTCCCGAACCCGCCGTCGTTCCTCATCGACGACGCCCACATCGCGCGGCAGGTCCTGATGGCCCACGACGAGACGTTCGACAAGCGCACGGTGCAGTACCGGGCGCTGGCGATGGTGACGGGGGAGGGGCTCCTGGCGGCCCCGAACGCGCAGTGGCGCCAACAGCGGCCGGTCGTCCAACCCGCGTTCCACCGCAGCGTGCTCGACCGACTCGTGGCAGACACGCTCGGGGCCGCCGACCGCCTGGTCTCGCGGTGGGAGCTGGCCCCCGATGGCTCGGTCGTGGACATCGACCAAGCCATGATGCAGGTCGGTCTGGAAGTCGTGGGCAGCCATCTGTTCGACGCCGATCTGCGCGCCACCGCGCCGCGGCTGGCGCAGGCAACGATCGACGCGCTCGATGCCGTGATCGCCTCGGTGCGGCTGCCGTGGGCGCTGCTGCGCGGACTGCCGACTCCCGCCCAGCGCCGCTACCAGCGCGCGATGGTGGAACTCGACGTCGTCGTCGAAGAGCTGGTGGCCGATCGACTCGCTGCCGGTCCGCCCGCGGCTGGCCGTCGAGACCTCCTCGGTCTGCTGCTCGCGGCCTACCCCGACGATCCGGTGCTGGTGCGCAACCAGATCATCACCTTCCTCGTCGCCGGGCACGAGACGGTCGCCTCCGCGCTCACGTGGGCCTTCGGCCTGCTGGCCCACCATCCGATGGAGCAGCGGCGCGCCCAGCAGGAGGCCGACACAGCACTCCCGGACGACCGACCGGTGAGCATGGCCGATCTCGACCGGATGCCCGTCGTGCGCGCCTGCTTCGACGAGGCGCTGCGACTGTATCCGCCCGCCTGGGTGATCACCCGGTCGGCATCGGAGCCCACCGTGCTCGGTGGCCGTGCCATCCCGGCAGGATCGCTCATCATCATCAGCCCATGGGTGCTGCATCGAGATCCCGTCCGATGGCCGCTGCCGGACTCGTTCCTGCCGGAACGCTTCGGTGCGCGCCCGGGTGCGATCGCCCGGGCCGCCACCACGCGCGCGGAGTACCTGCCGTTCGGCACCGGCCAGCGGCTGTGCATCGGTCGTGACGTGGCCATCATCGAGGCGTGCGTCGTGCTCGCGGTCGTCCTGCGCCGGTTCGGCTTCTCGCCGGTCGAGGGCCGGTTGCCGCAGGTCGACCCGTTGGTGACGCTACGGCCAGCTGGCGGGCTGCGGCTGCGCCTGGAGCATCGCTAGGGCTGCCGCGGATCGACCGGGCATGGTGGGGCGCATCTGGCCGCACCGCGTCAGCCGGAGACGACCAGTGCGATGAGGGCCGCCAGGCCGCCGAGGGCGCCGACAACCATCGGTACTGCAGAGAGTCGCCGGGCGGAGTCCGCGAAGGCCCAGCCGAGGCTGTTGGTGGAGGTGTACACGGTAGCCCCCAAGGCCGCCGCAGCCACCGGATTGGCCCACGGCGCGGAAGACAGCAGGCCGAGAGCCCCTGCGAGGAGGCCGACTGCGGTGCCGTACTCGGCCACCCAGTGCGGCAGCATCAGCGAGCCCTCGTTGTCGCGGGCCCGCAGGATCCCGCCGCGGATATCGACCTGCGTGCCGCGCAGGATGTTGGCTGTCCATATCCCGGCGATGCCCAGGCCCCTGGCGGGCTATGAACAGCGCGGTGGCGATCTCGGTCACGGCGGCGCTCCGCTCGCTCAGATGACGCGTAGGTCGGACGGGGACAGCCTGCCACGGGTCATCGAGCGGCCCCTGCGCGCCCACCGACCTCGAGGTCGGCGCCACGAGGATGGGTTCCGCGCGTTGGTCTCAGATCCGGCCGATGATCCCTGACGCGCGGGTCTACCGTCCTCCGCGGAGTCTGGCTCAGCCCGTCGTGACGTACTGGATCAGCGCGTCGCGCTCGTACTGCAGTTCGCCGAGACGGTTCTTCACCACGTCGCCGATACTCACCAGGCCGATCATCTCGCCCTGCTCGTCGACCACGGGGATGTGTCGGACGCGGCGCTCGGTCATCAGCGCCATGATGTCGTTGACCGCGGCATCGGGCGGTGCGCACTGCACGATCCGGCTCATGATGGCCGAGACGGGCAGTTGCAGCGTGGCGGCGCCCTGGGCTGCGAGCTCCCGCACCACGTCACGCTCGGAGACCATGCCATCGACGCGCTTGCCGTCGGCGGAGACCACCAGGGCGCCGATGCGTCGAGACGACAGCACCGTCAGCAGGTCGGCGACTGTTGCGTCGGGACGAATCGTGGCGACCTCACGCCCCTTGCCGTTCAGGATGATGTCGAGCTTCATGGTTCCCCTCCTTGCGATGGGACGACCCTAGTCGATGGGTGGTGTCCGTGAGAGCCGCTGTCGGTGCATCGGCTCCTTGCGTCGCGCCAGCAGCCGCAGCACGGTCTCCTGCAACGCCGCGTTGCAGCTCACGGCGCTGCCGTGCCGGAGGGCAGGGGATCCGTCGTAGCCCGTGATCCGGCCGCCGGCCTCGGTGACGACGGGGATCAGCGCGGCCATATCCCAAGGCATCAGGTAGGGCTCGGCGGCAATATCCACCGCGCCCTCGGCCACGAGGACGTGGGAGAGGAAGTCGCCGTAGGCCCGCGTACGCCAGCAGCCGGCGATCAGGTCCCGCAGCCCGCCATCGGCACCCCGGCTCTGCCAGCCCACTTCGTCGGAGTAGGAGAACGAGGCGTCGGTCAGGTCGGCCACGACGCTGGCCCGGATGCGTCGGGTCGAGCCGTCGAGGTCGCGGGTGTAGGCCCCCAAGCCCCGTGCTGCCCACCAGCGGCGCCCCAGCGCCGGCGCGGAGACGACGCCGACCACGGGGGTACTGGTATCGACCGACGGCCCGAGGGTCAGCCCGATGAGGGTGCACCAGACGGGGACGCCGCGCAGGTAGTTGGCAGTGCCGTCGATGGGGTCGATGATCCAGTGGCGGTCCGAGCTGCCGGCCTCGCCGAACTCCTCGCCGACAATGGCATCGTCCGGCCGGTCGCTCGTCAGGCGCTGCCGCAGGAGTGCCTCGCAGGCGCGGTCGGCCTCGGTCACCGGGGTCCGGTCGGGCTTGCTCTCCACCAGGAGGCCGGATTTCCGGTAGGTCGCCATCGTGAGTTCGTCGGCCACGTCGGCCAGCCGCAGCGCGAGATCGAGGTCGGACTGCAGCACGGTGTCGTCCATGGGTCAACGCTAGCGAGGCGAGGGCGGCGGATTGGCGCGAACGGCGGTTGATCGGCCGCGTCGAGGGCCGGGGTGCTTGATCGGTGCATCCTCGGGCGTCACGCTTTGGGCATGATCAACGCCGTCGGCCCAGTGTCGCTGCCCGACGAGCTGTACGGGGGCGGGTTCTTCGTCAAGGAGGTCTTCGGCCTGCCGCTGCACCCGCTCGTGGTCCACGCTGCGGTGGTCCTCATTCCGCTGGCCGCATTGGGACTCATCGTGATGGTGTCGGGCGCGACCCGCTCGAGGCGGTTCGGCGGCGCAGTGACCTTGCTGGCCGTCCTTGGGGCGACGTCCGCGTTCGTCGCGATGGCCAGCGGCCGCGACCTGGCCGAGCGCTTCGGCTACGGCGAGCAGCGGCACTTCGAGCTCGGCGGGTGGATGCCCTGGGTCGGCCTGGCGCTCCTGGCCACGACGGCTCTGCTGTGGCTGCTGGACAAGCGATCGCCGTCCCGGGGCATGCCGGGCAAGGTCGTGGCGCTGCTCGCGCTCGGGGTGGCGGTCGGCGCCGTCGCGATGACGGTGGTCACCGGGCATCTGGGCGCGGAGCTCACGTGGGGCGCCTCGTAGCGCGAGCGCGCAGCGTTGAGCGGTGGGCCGCACGGACCTCGGGGATGTCCGGGACCGACCGAGCACCCCACGCGTACGACAGGGACCGCGACACCAAGGCAATGGGCGTCGCCTCGGCCCCTGTCGTAGGGCGGTGAGATCAGGAGGACGAGTCCTCAACACACAGTTCGAGCGGAACGAGTTCCACGTTCTTCTTGACCATCTCCGAGATCGGGATGATGTCCGGTCCGAGCCCGTTGCCGACCTGCACGTGGTGCTGGTGGTCGGTCGTCATGGCATCGACGTCGTTCACGGACTTGATGTCGGAGGTGACGACGACGTACGGGTTCTTCGCCGACCCGGTCCGGTGACAGTAGGTCACCTTGTGGCCGTCGACGAGCACGTAGTGCCCGACCACGACTCGAACGGGAACGTGGCCCCTTCTTCAGGCTGCGTGGCCATTGCCCCGCCAGCACCCAGCGTCACGGTGGCAAGCGCGATCGCACTGCCGAGTCCAAGAATCTTGCGCATTGGCATCCCCTCAAGAGGTATGACATACCGGACATTCCGGCACTGGCGCTGACTCTGCCTCACTCGACACCGTGAGGGCAAGGGCAAGTGGCCGATTCCTCTTCGAACGACTGAGATGTATACGGACAGTGACCGAGTCGACGCGGAAGGCTCGAGTTCAGCGCAGACAGTGCTCCGGCTGCCACGCGGTGTCGTCACAGCTCGAGCACGGAATCCGATACGGATTACCCGAGGTCGGCTGCGGGATCTCCCTCTGACCCGGTCCCGCTCCGTAGTGCAGCCAGGACGCGTCGCAGCGACGCGAGTCGCTCGGCGGCGGCCGGTCCAGCTGCCCCCGACGCCGCGTAGGCGTCCAGGGCACAGTGCTCGTCGAGGTGCGTGCAGGCGCGCGGGCACTGCTGTGTGCCCGGCGCCAGATCGGTGAAGGCCCGCAGGATCCGGGCCACCTCGACATGGGCCAGGCCAAAGGATCGGATGCCCGGGGTGTCGATGATCCAGCCCCCCCGCGGCAGCGGGATCGCCTGGACCGAGGTCGACGTATGCCGACCCCGCCCGGTGACGTCGTTGACCGAGCCGGTAGCCCGCTCGGCGTCCGGCACCAGGGCGTTGACCAGCGTGGACTTGCCGACACCGGAGTGCCCGATGAGCACCGTGGTCTTCCCCGATAGTCGCTCGGCGACATCGGTGAGCTCGCCGCCCAGCCGTACCGCCAGCACCGGCACCTCCAGAGCCGCATACGCCTCGCGGATGGGGTCAGCGGGGGAGAGGTCGGTCTTCGTCACGATGATGAGCGGGTCCAGGCCGCCGTCGTAGCCGGCGATCAGCGCCCGGTCGATCAAGCCGAGTCGCGGTTCCGGGTCGGCGGCCGCCACCACGACGGCCAACTGCTCGGCGTTGGCCACGACCACGCGCTCCACGGGATCGCTGTCGTCGGCGGTGCGCCGCAGCGTGGTGCTCCGCTCGGCGAGGGCTACGATCCGCGCCAGGGTGTCCGGCTGCCCGCTCGTCTCGCCCACGACACCCACCCGGTCGCCGACCACCAGAGCGCGCCGACCCAGTTCCCGGGCCCGCATCGCGGTGACCTCGCGCTGGGGGCCCTCCTCGTCGGTGGGCAGCACAACCCGATAGCGCCCGCGGTCGACCAGGATCACTCTGCCCCAGCGGGCCTGCGCGTGCCGCGGCCGCTGCTTGGAGCGCGGCCGGCTGCCGCGGCGGTTGGGCCGGGTGGGGACGTCGGTCTCGTCGAGGTCGCCGTACCCGCCGCCACGGCTGCCGCGCACTGCCATCAGCGCTCGTCGCCCTCGAGCATGGCCAGCCACATCGCCACGAAGTCCGGCAGCGTCTTGGCCGTGGTAGCGACGTCGGCTACCGCGATCCCCGGCACTACCAGGCCCAGGACCGCGGCGGCCGTGGCCATCCGATGGTCGTCGTAGGTCTCGACGACACCGCCGCGCAATGGCGCCGGCTCGATGAGCAGGGCGTCGGACTGCTCCGTGACGCGGCCTCCCAATCGGTTGATCTCGTGCGCCAGCGCGGCGAGCCGGTCGGTCTCGTGGCCGCGGAGATGGCCGATGCCGCGCAGCCGCGACGGGCTGCCGGCGAGGGCCGCGATCGCGGCGAGGACCGGGGTGAGCTCGCCGACGTCGCCGAGGTCGGCGTCGAGCCCCCTCGGTTGCGCCGGCCCGGTGAGGCGGAGTCCATCGGGGGCGTGCTCGCTGCGGCCGCCCATTGCGGCCAGCAGGCGCGGCAAGTGCCCGCCGGGCTGGGTCGTCGCTGCGGGCCAATCCCGGATCGTGATCACACCGCCGGTGACCATCGCGGCGGCGAGGAACGGCAGGGCATTCGACAGGTCCGGTTCCACGTCGCGGTCCCGCGCGGCGATGGGCCCCGGAGCGACGCGCCAGCGCAGCCTGCCCTCGAACTCCTCCTCGGTGACCGCAACGCCGTGATCGCGCAGCATCGCGACCGTCATGTGCACGTGCGGCAGCGACGGGACCGGACCGGCGGACCGCAGGTCGATGCCGTCGCGGAATCGGGCAGCCGACAGCAGCAGGCCGGAGACGAACTGGCTGGAGGCGGCAGCCTCCACGGTCGTGACGCCACCGCCGAGCTCGCCGCGGCCCTCCACGGTCAGCGGCAGCCCGCCTTGGGTCGCCTCGATGGCGGCGCCCAGCTGGCGCAGGGCATCCACCAGCGCAGCCATCGGACGCTCACGGGCGCGAGGATCGCCGTCGATCTCGATCCGCCCGGACGCCAAGCACGCGGCAGGCGGCAGGAAGCGCATGATCGTCCCGGCCAGGCCGCAGTCGATCCGTGCCGGTCCGCGCAGCGGGCCCGGGTGGATCAGCCAGCCCTCCTCCCCGACGTCGATTGCCACGCCGAGCGCGCGCAGCGCCTGCATCATCAGGGTGGTGTCACGTGCCAGCAGTCCGCCGCGCACGGTGCTCGGTCCGTCGGCCAGCGCGGCCAGGACCAGGGCGCGATTGGTGATCGACTTGCTCCCCGGGACCTGAACGCGGGCGCGGACCGGTCGGGTCGCGGTCGGCGCTGGCCACGGACTCCTCACACCCGCAGGCTACGGCGTTGCGGTGCCGCTGGGCTCCCTCGGCTCGACGAACAACGCATCCCGAGCCGTGACCGCGCAGGTGCCGCTTGCTGCCTCGACGTGGGTGGGCGTGCGCTCGAACCGGCGCTGCACCGGCCGTCGGACGACTCCTTCGCACGGGAGCGCGCATATGGTCGCCGACCCGTTTCGTCGCAGCAGCCTCACCGGGGCTCGATCGCGGTGTCGTCGCTGCACCCCATGCCGCCGGGACGTCCGCGCCGCGCTAGGCCTGTGGGCGAGGCCGGGGGGCTGGCATGCACGCAGCGCGACCTCGATGGACGGGCGCCTGGCCGGCGACGTCGGACGCCGTGCCACTGCGGTGGGAACGCCGTCGAGGCATGGCCTACGCCCGTGGCACGGGGGGTGCATTTCGTCGGCGCCCAACGATGAGGCACAGTAGGAAGTGGGTGGAACCGGCCCATGGGGCGACGCCGGCGCTCGGGTCGTCGTGCCATTTCATTGCGCAGCGACATGGAGAAACCGATGACGATTCCCGGACTCGAGAACCCGCCGACCCGCAACAAGAAGTTGCTCGAGTGGGTCGAGGAGGTGGCCGCGCTCACCAAGCCGGACCGTGTCGAGTGGTGCGACGGCTCCGATGCCGAGTGGGACCGCCTGACCCAGGAGATGGTCGACAGCGGCACCTTCATCCGGCTCAACCCGGAGAAGCGGCCCAACTCGTTCCTGGCCCGATCCAACCCCTCCGACGTGGCCCGGGTCGAGGACCGGACCTACATCTGCTCGCTGCGCGAGGAGGATGCCGGGCCGACGAACAACTGGCACGATCCCGCGGAGATGCGCGGCACGCTCAACGGCCTGTTCGACGGTGCCATGCGCGGCCGGACCATGTATGTGATCCCCTTCTCCATGGGGCCGTTGGGGTCGCGGATCTCCCAGCTGGGCGTGGAGATCAGCGATAGCCCCTACGTCGTGGTGAACATGCGGATCATGACCAGGATGGGCCAGGCTGCGCTGGACCAGATCGGAGAGGACGGCGACTTCGTCCCGGCGCTGCACACGGTCGGCTACCCGCTCGTCGACGCCGAGGGCATTGCACGTCCCGACGTGGCGTGGCCGTGCAGCGACACGAAGTACATCGTCCACTTCCCCGAGAGCCGCGAGATCTGGAGCTACGGATCCGGCTACGGCGGCAACGCGCTGCTGGGCAAGAAGTGCTTCGCCCTGCGGATCGCCTCGGCGATGGCCCGCGACGAGGGCTGGATGGCCGAGCACATGCTCGTGCTCAAGCTCACGGCGCCGGACGGCGACGTCAAGCACATCTCGGCCGCCTTCCCGTCGGCCTGCGGCAAGACCAACCTCGCGATGCTGGAGCCGAGCGTCCCGGGCTGGAAGGTGGAGACCGTCGGCGACGACATCGCCTGGATGCGGTTCGGCGACGACGGCCGCCTCTACGCGATCAACCCCGAGGCCGGCTTCTTCGGTGTTGCGCCCGGTACCGGCATGCACACCAATGCCAACGCGATGCGCACCCTGTGGGGCAACTCCATCTTCACCAACGTCGCCTTGACCGACGACGGAGACGTGTGGTGGGAGGGCATGACCGAGGAGCCCCCGGCCCACGCCATCGACTGGAAGGGCAACGACTGGACGCCGGACTCCGAGACGCCGTCCAGCCATCCGAACGCCCGCTTCACCACCCCTGCCTCGCAGTGCCCGTCCATCGCGGACAACTGGGAGGATCCGGCCGGCGTGCCGATCTCGGCGATTCTGTTCGGCGGCCGACGGGCCACCAACGTCCCGCTGGTCAACGAGGCGCGCGATTGGGCGCACGGCGTCTTCATCGGTGCCACGGTGTCCAGCGAGCAGACCGCCGCTGCCGAGGGCACCGTCGGTGCGCTGCGCCGCGATCCGTTCGCCATGCTGCCGTTCTGCGGCTACAACATGGCCGACTACTGGGGCCACTGGCTGAAGATCGGGCAGTTCACCGACCCCGAGAAGCTGCCCAAGGTGTACCAGGTGAACTGGTTCCGCAAGGACGCCGACGGCAAGTTCATCTGGCCCGGCTTCGGCGAGAACTCGCGCGTGCTGTCGTGGGTCGTCGAGCGCGTGGAGGGCAGGGTCGACGGCGTGGAGACGCCCATCGGCATCGCTCCGGCACCCGGCGACCTGTACCTCGAGGGCCTGGACACCACAGATGAGGAGATCGAGCAGTTGTTCTCGGTCGATCCCGAGTCGTGGCTGGCGGAGTGCGACCTCACCGAGGAGTACTTCGAGCTGTTCGGCGACAAGGTCCCCGCAGCGCTGCGCGCCGAGCTGCAGCAGCTGCGCGAGCGACTGCAGGCCGCTCGGTCCTGACCCCGCGCAGTCCTGACGGCGGGTCCACCGACGCGGTGGGCCCGCCGTTGCGCATCCTGCGGCAGGATGGCGGCATGAGCGAGAATCCGAGGGCAGCCCACGAGGAGCGCGTGAAACTGGCGGCCGACCTGAAGACCGCATCGCTGTCCGGAGGCGGGCTGGGGCTGGCCCTGCTGGGGCTGATGATTCCCATCCTGTCGGTCATCGGCGTGATGATGTGCTACTTCGGGTGGCGCTCGGCACGGGATGAGTACCGCACGGGACGTGTCTTCGCGGTCCTGGGCATGGTCGTCGGCATCGTCGGGATGGGGCTGCTGGTGGTGGAGCTGATCGCCAGGGCCTAGCCTCCTGCCGCAGCGGCGGCCACGACGCCAGCGGTTGCCGCACCATTGCGGTGTTGGCTGCGGCTGGCCGCGAAGCTGACCGCCCGCGGACTGTCCCGTCCGCGACTGGCACCCGCGACGCCCGTGCATCCCCTTCGAGGATGGATCGCACGGCCTTGCAGCATGACGGCCCCCAGGAGTGCCGGCAGCAACTTCAGACGCGCGACACTAGCAGTGGTGGCGACCTGCGGATCTAGGCCGACCATCGGCGGGCCGTCACCGATGCTCCGCGCAGCGGCTGTGCCATCGGTGCTGTTCCGGCGAGGGACCGGAATCAGCAGCTCCGGCGTCCGGGAGAGCGGGGCGCCCCGCCAGTAGAGTCCGAGGCGAGCGAGAGGCCAAGGGGCGACGATGGTGGAGCACGTGGATGCCGCGGCGAAGCAGCGGGGCGAGACGGATCGGATCAAGGCCTTCACCGATGCGGTGATCGCCATCATCATGACCATCCTGGTGCTGGAGATCGGGGTCCCGCCGGATCTCAGCGACGAGCGCCTCATCGACGCCCTCGACGAGACGTGGCCAGAGCTCATTGCGTGGATCATCAGTTTCTTGATCGTGGGCATGTACTGGGTCTGGCACCGGGATCTGTTCAACCAGGTGCGCCTGGTCGATTCGGGCGTGGTCTGGCTGAACCTGCTGTTCCTGGTGCCGCTGGCTCTGGTGCCGTTCGCCGCATCGGTGCTGGGCGAGTATCCGGACGATGCCATCGGCCTGCGCATGTACGGCGCGATCCTCATCGCGACGGCGGTGATGCGCGGGGTGCTGTACGCCTACGTGGTGCGTCGCCGGGGGTTGCTGTTCGATCCGCCCACGCCGCGGCGGCGCCGGATCGGCGGGCTGCTGGCCATCGCTCCGATCGCGGTGTACCTCGTCGCCATGCTGGTCGCCGGCGCCAGCCCCCGGCTGAGCCTGGTGCTCTACCTGGTGGTGCCCGGCGTGTACCTGCTGCTGATCGCGGCGCTGCGGCGGCATCCCAGTACGCGTGAAGAGGCCCAGGACTTCGGCTGAGTCGTCGTGGCGACGGTGTAGGTCGTCCGGGGCGGTGGTGGGCCGGCAACGCTGCACCGTTCCGGTGGGGCTACTTCGCCACCGGCGAACTCACCGAGCAGATGGTCGGCCTGTGGGCGGAGTGCGCCGAGTCACTGAACGAGTCATAGGCAGCCGCTCCGGGTCGCCCTGTTCGATGCAGGGAAGGCGATGCCCGTGGCGAGCGCGACCCGCTGGAGTTGGGATCGGTCCACGCCCCGATCGTCGGGGGCATGGGGTCACCGATCCCCGGCCTGGGCGAGGTGGTGCCGTGGGCACCAGCCGTCGCCTGACGGGTCGGTGGAGTCGCGCGGCCAGATGCGCCCCGCGCGGCGTCCCGACCACGGCTCGTCCGGCGGTCCGCAGGCCCCGCGCCTCGGCGTAGTCGGGCCGCTGACGGTTGCCGTCATCGGCGTTGCGCGAGACGGCCGGCGGCGGTCTGGTGCGACGGGCGTCGTGTCGGCTTGCCAAGCCCGACCGTGACTGATTGGTTGACGCCCAGGGCTCTGCACCGACCAGGACCGGAGCCACGGCCGCAACGATGGGTGTCGACCGGGAGGATCCATGGACAACAAGATGCAGTTGAAGGCGCAGTGGGAGGAGGCTCGGGGTCGGGTGAAGAAGGCGTGGGGCGCACTCACCGACGACGACCTCTTGCAGGCCCAGGGCAACTGGGACCAACTCGTCGCCACCATCCGCGGCAGGACCGGTGAAGGCATGGATGCGATCGAGCAGAAGCTCAACCAGGTCCTCGACACCATCAGCAGCAAGGGCAAGCCGAAGTAGGCGGGCAGCAACCAGCGGGACACGACGGCGCTGGCCGGGCACTCCACCCGCCGGGCAGACACCGTGACGTTGCGACCCATGGCAGGGACGTCGATCGTGCCCGCCGGATGGAGCAACGGGCTGCCGGCCCCGGACGGCTCATCGTCGAGGTGCGGGCGCTGGCGCTGATGCGTTGGGGCCGCCGCTCGGCTTGTCGCGCCGCGGAGGTTCGGCAGCCACGTCGGGCTGTGGGCGGATCGGGTGCACCGGACGGCATCGCTACGTTCGCTGCGCAGGTCGTGGGCCGTCGGCAGCAGGCTGCCGCGGGCCCGAGCGGGCATGCCGGACAGGTGCTCGAGGCGCTGAGCTGAGTCGCTGCGCTGCTGGTCGTGCTCCTGGTGCGGGATCGTGACGACGGGTTGACGGGCAGCCCCGGGGTGCACCCGACTGGGACCGCCCACCACATCTCCGGGCTGAGCGGCGGCGCGCACTCGTGGACTGAATCGCTCGATCACCTGGGTCGCGCGGTCGGCCGGCCCGACCGTGCTGGCGGTATCAGCCAGCGCCGAAGGCGTCGTGGCAGCGCCGGCAGCCCAACCCGCGCAGCAGCCCGGCGGCGGCCGCGGCAAGCCCCGGCGCCGGAAGTCGGGCACGCGGCAGGGCGCACTCGCTGGCGGGTCGCGCACTGCTTCCCAGCACGCCGGCTCGCCGAAGCACAGCGGGGCCACGAAGCCGCCGAGGATCGCTCGTCCTGCCACCCAGCAGGCCCCTGGGGCTGCGACCAAGCCGAGCACGCCTCGCCGGGCCAGCCGACCCGCGGGCAGCCCGCACCGCGCGGGGTAGTGCGGGAGGTCGTGGACGGCCCCTGGGATCTCCGCCTAGCGGGGCCGATGTCACCCGTCGCCGAGGATCCGTGCGAGCAGCGCGGCCACCTCGTCGTGGTCCAACAAGGCGTTGTGCCCGGTGTCGAACAACCGCGTCACCGTCACCGACTTCCCGTTCGGGCTGCGTCCGGCCGCGCTGCGAGGTGGCACCAAACCGTCGCCCAGGGTCCCGCCGATCGGGGACCCGGGTGTGCCGAGGTGGGCGACAACGGCGTGATGGTTGATGTCTTCTGGCAATGACCCGGCGTAGCCCCGAGCGAGGTCTTTGATGCCCTGGCTGCGGAAGTGCCCGAGGTTCGCAATCGGCGCTGCCGTCGGCCATCGGGACGCCGCCCGTAGTGCGAAGTCGGAAACCCGTTCCAGCGGCGCGCCCTCGTGCGGAGTCCCGAGTGTGACCACATCGGTCACCAGGCTCCGCCAGTCGGTCGAATCCGCATCTGGGATGGGCTGGGCGGCCGCATCGATGGCGGCTGTCACGATCAGCCCGCCCATCGAGTGTGCGATGAACACGATCCGCTCCACAGCGGGCTCGGCGGCAACCAGATCGGTCATCAGGTTCGCGAACGCGGCGGCATTCTGCGCGATCGGCAGTCCGGAGTTGTAGTCCACCAGTACGGGGTTGAGGCCTGCCTGCTGTGCGATCTCGAGGTATCCGTCGCTCCATTGGCCGCGATGCCCGCCGAGGCCATGGACGAACACCGCAGCGCCAGCAGCAGGGATTACTCCCATCGGTGTGCGATAGCCCATCTGCGGGGTCAACTCGCTCGGCAACCGATCCCCGAACGCTGCAGCGAGGCCGGCCAGGGCCGCGGCACGGTCGGGATCATTCCTGACCGATGCGGCATCGTCCGACGCGGCCGCCGCAACCGACTGGGCAACGGCCTCGCCGACGACCGGTGTCAGCGCGCGGATCGCACCATGGACGAAGTCGTTGGTCATGTTGATGGCGGTCATCGGGTCGGCCGTTGGGCCCGCCGATGGCAAGAACCGGCCCACATTGGCACGGATCGCCTTGCTCACCTGCTCAACGGTGTCGGCGACTTCCCGCGCAGCGGCAGCGGTGCTGCGCGCAGCGGCCGCGCGTTCTGAGGCGTCCATGGGCTCCGATCTGTGATGCCGATCCCGCGGTCTTCGGGTGACGGGCCGCGACTCGGCCAGGACTCAAGCATGGTGCCGCAGTGGCCGTCACGCCAGCCGCATCATGTTGCGCCGGTGAGGCTGGGGCGGGTCGGCCGCCACCATCGGGGCACGTCATCCGACTGCTCGGAGTCGGTCGTGGGCGGCGCAAGCTCCCGGCGATAGGTCCCATTGGCCTGGTTGGCTGAGCATTCTGGCGCTGGTGTCGGCTACCTCGGTTCTCGGCTCCTGTCGGCAGTCCGTGACGCAGCCCGGGACTCATCACGAAGTCCATCGCGACCGCGCGGCCCCCGCAGTCTGGGCGGAGTGGCACACGTCTTGCGGGTGGGATCGCGCCGTCTGGAAGCCGCTCGGAACGGGCCGATCGCGGCTGGCCTGTCGGCGATGCCGCCAGGTTGGTATCGCCTCCGGTATCATGCGGTCATGGCCATGACACTGCGGCTTGACGAGCAGGAGACCGACGCACTGCGCCAGCGGGCTGCACGGGAGGGTCGGTCGATGCAGGACGTGGCGCGCCAGGCCGTGCGGGACTACATCGACCGGACCAGCAAGCGTGAGTTGCTGGACGACGTCATGGACGAGGAGATCCCGCGGTATGCCGAGGCGCTGCGGCGGCTCGGGGAGTGATCTATCTCGACCTGGAGGATCTGCTCCATGTCGCCGGCAGGGTGCTGCCATCGGTCGACGTGCGAGATGTCGGGCTGCTGGAGTCGGCACTGGCCCGACCCCGGGCCCGCGCCTTCGGCTCGGATGCCTATCCCGAGCTGCACACCAAGGCAGCAGCACTGCTCGACTCCGTCGCCGGCAACCACGGGCTGGTCGACGGGAACAAGCGGTTGGCGCTGGCGGCCACCATCGCGTTCCTCGGGATCAACGGCTGGCGGCTCACCCTCACCAACGACGAGGCTTACGAACTCGTCATGGCCGTCGCATCCGGGGATCTCGATGACCTGCAGACCATCGCCGACAGCCTCCGAACAGGCAGCCAGCCGCGCCGCTAGTCCCCGCGAGTCAGGTCCGCCTGAACAACGCAGAGACCTGCCTCATGGTCGCATTGGCGGCGCCATCGTTATGCAGAACCGCAAGGCCGACATTGCCGCCCGCGGATGTCGGCGTTGCAGGGCGATGCGTCATGGCGCCGCGCGAGTGAAACAGCCAAGGCTGTCGGGTCCGCTGACGCGCAGAGGTGAGTCGGCTGCGGAAGCGGTCCCCGTGGAATTGGAGGCTCGCCGCCGGTACCGGGTCCCACCACCTGCCTGATGGAGGACCAGCAATAAGCATCGACACCGACACCGTCCACGACGCGGTGATTGTCGGCGGCGGTATCGCGGGGATTACCACCGCCTACCTGCTCCGGGACCAGCAGGTCCTGCTGCTGGAGCAGGAGGATCGGTGCGGCGCCCGGGATCGGGTCGGGGCTCATGCTCGCAGTCCTCGGGCTGGGCGAGATGGCCCTTGTGACCGGCGGCTTCCAACAGGTCACCGACCGGATGCTGGCCGCGATCGGGGACAGTGCCCGGTGCGGCGTCGATGTCCAGCAGGTCGACGAGCGAGACGGCCTGGTTCACACCCGCTGCCGGGTCGACGGCCGCGACGTGGTCGTCCGGTCCGAGCGGGCCGTGGTGGCCGCGCAGGCCCCGGCCGCGGCGCGGCTGGTCCCCGGGATGCCGGAGGAGCAGCGGCAGGCGCTGCAGGCCGTGCGGTACGGCCCGATCGTCATGGTCTCGGTCATCTTCCGCAGGGACGTGCCATGGCAGCGGTTCCTCGCCTTGATGAGTGACGACAGCGTGTTCCAGGGCGTGGTCGATCAGACCCTCGACACTCCCGGACGACACCCCGGACAACCCGCTGGTCTGCAACTTCATCGTCACGCAGTACCCCGACGAGCGGGAGCAGATCGACCAGCTCCTGGCGCGAGCGATGAGGAGCTCGTCGCCGACGTGCTGGCCGACTTCCAGCGGATCATCCCGGTGCCGGCGGGGGAGCGGGTCGAGGACTACGTGCTCGACACCACGGTGACGCGCTACCCGCTGGGGGAGATCGAGCTGTCCCCGGAGTACTTCACCGAGCAGCTCCCGCACCTGGCGACCCCGGTCGGCAACATCCACTTCGCCGGGGACTACACCCACTACGTCTCGTTCGTGGAGGGCGCCGTCTACAGCGCCTTCCGGGTGGCGCGGGCGTTGGGCAGCGACCGCGTGGTGTCGGAGGAAGACGAGCACTACTTCAGGTTCCTGCCCGCGCTGAAGTACCTGCTCGGTTTGGGGCGGTAGCGCTCCCGGTGAACGGCGTCCGGATCTGGATTTCTACACGCGCCACCAACGACAGATGAGTCGGCGGCAAGCACGCGATCCCACCGCGGTTCCGTGGACGAGTCGGTGCTGGGCGTGCTGACGGCTAGTTCCGCTTGCGGTCGGGATCGCTCCACTTCCAGATGCCGAAGCACACCATCAGCACCAGATCTGCCACCACCCAGTAGAAGATGATGATGAACGCTACGAAGCCCGCCTCGACGTCGGGGTAGCGGGACGGCCACCAGATGAGCAAGACAAGGAACGCCGCTTGGATCAGGAGGAACGCCCGTAGCGCTATCGACATCTTGCCGACGTGCTCCGGGTGCTGGCTGCGCTCGGGGCTGCCATCGGTCTGCTCCGCAACGACATCATCCCGGTCGATCCCATTGGATTCTGCGGCCGGATGCAGACCTTCGCCAACATCAGCGGCGTCCATGTTGCCCGCCTCTTCCCGGGATGCGCCGGGGTGCTCCGTCATCGCGCCACCTCCTCATCGACCTGCCAGGCGGTCGACCCGCTCACGCCCTGCGATCAAAGGCTCGGCTATCGAAGCGCAGCCAGCAAGAGGACAACGGCCTCATGGTGGGCTCGAGCATGGCCGGCTGGTCAGGTTCGACAGGGACTCGTCACTGATCCGCGCCCCAGCGCGACGGTTTGGGGGCGACACCGGGGCCGCGGCGGGAGTGTCGGGATGGGGTTGCGCTGGCTACCCCCGACTCTCGACGAGGCGCAGCGGCGGCGAGACCTGCCGGCCCCGACTTCCGCGCCCGAAACGGTGCCCCCGCTGGACCGGGTCGTGGACGATGCGGCGACCGCGGTTGTGGCGACACTGTCGCGCAAGCGTGTGGCAGGGTTGCCGCCCATCAGCGGGACCGGCGGGGCTCCCATCGGAACCACCGCAGGGCCACCAGCGCCGCGCCGACCAGCCATCCGGCCATGACCAGCAGATGCCCCCAGAACGCGCCGTCGAGCGCTCCGCCGCTGGTGGCTGCCACGGCCGCCGCCACCGCGTGCCGCAGCGGGAAGGCCCACCCGATCGCATTCAGCACCGCGGGCATCTCCTCGACCGCGATGAAGATGTCCGAGACGAACGACAGCGGGAGCAGCAGCGACAGCGTGGCCGCGACGACCGCCTGGGGTCCGTCGACCAGGCTCACCAGGGCCAGCCCGCAGGCGGCGAAGCACATGATCGCCAGAGTGAAGACCAGCAGTGTCGGCAGCCAGCGGCCCGGCGGGAGGCTGACCCCGAATGCCGCGGCACCCACGCCGAACACCAGCGTCACGGTGAGCAGTCCCACCAGCAGCGAGGACGCGATGTGGCCCACCAGGTAGGACCAGGGCGGCATGGGGGTGCCCCGCAGCCGCTTCAGCACGCCCTGGCCGCGCTGCTCGGCAATCCCGCCGGCGAGATTGACGAAGGCGGCCACCGCCACCCCGTACACGGCGAATCCCGCGGCCAGGTACTGGGCCAGCGGCAGGCCCGCCCATTCCGCGTCCTCGCCGCTGACGACGGCGAAGAACGACAGCAGCAGCAGCGGGAACAGGACGGAGAAGAAGACCGACATCGGATCGCGGACCACCTGCGCCAGCGCGTACCGGGTCTGGCCCAGGGCGTACCCCCAACTGCTCGGTGCGCCTGAGTCGATGACCGTGATCTGCCCGGCCGCACGCTCCTCGACCGGGGGCTCGAGGGCGTTGGCGTCACCGAGGCCTGCCTCCGCTTCGGCGGCTGCCTCCGGTGAGGCTGCCCGATGCTTCCCGCGCCGGGTCGATACCCCGCCGCTCGGCTCCCAGGTCAGTGCCTGCCGGGCGATGACGATCCCGGCCACCAGCCAGGTTGCCATGACGGCGATGTTCCCCCAGTCGGGGATGCTGGCGTCGATGTAGGGGTTGAATCCGTCGGTAAACGACTCCACGAACGGCTGCAGCGGGAACACCGCGGCGATCCGGTCCATCCAGGTCGGCAGGTCCCCGATGCCGAAGATGCCGGAGACGAAGGCCAGCAGGATCAGGCTGGTGTTGGCGAAGGCGGTGGCGGCGTTCGGGGTGGGGGCGACGGCAGCGACGGCCAGGCCCAGTGCCGTGAAGCAGGAGGCGCCCACGACGAAGGTGAGCAGCAGCGCCGGGATGTTGGCTGCGATGATCTGCACGTCGTAGAACACCACCCCGACCGTGATCATGATGACCACCGCCAGGGATGCCACCCAGACCGCCGACAGCACCCGGCCGGCCAGCTGCACCCACGGCCGCAGCGGGGTGCCCCGCAGTCGCTTCAGCACCCCGGACTGCCGGGCGTAGGCCAGCGAGATGGCCAGCGACATGTAGCAGGCCATGCCGGTGGCGAAGACCGCGAACACCGGCGCCGTGTACTGCGCCAACCGCAGGCCGGTCTCATCGTCGATCACCGCGTTGCCGTAGATGGCGGACAGCACGACGAGGAAGGTCAGCGGGAACACCAGGGTGAAGAACGCCGCGAACGGATTGCGCCAGAAGTTCCGGTTGGCATAGCGGAACTGGCTCCACAACTGGCGCGGGGTCGGCACCGGGTCCGCCGGCCGTGCCGCGGCTCGGGCCACCGCCGTGCTCATTGGTTGTTCCCCTGGGTCAGATCGAGGTACACGTCCTCCAGGCTGGGCCGGCTGGTGGTGAGCCCGACCAGTTGGATGCCGCGCTCCAGCGCCCACGACGTGAGGGCGTGCAGGTCCGCGGTGGGGTCCGCGGAGCCGAGGTCGATCTGGTTGCCGTGCGTGCGGGGTCGTCCCAGCCCAACCGCCGGCAGATCATCCGGCCCCAGGCCGTCGGGCAGGTCGAAGGAGATCACCGCGTCCACCCCGCCTGCGGCGACGAGTCCCGCGGGGGTGTCCAGTGCCACCAGGCGTCCGGACTGGATCACCGCGACCCGGTCGGCGAGGTGCTCGGCCTCCTCCATGTAGTGCGTCGTCAGCAGGATGGTGGTGCCGAGGTCCCGCAGCGAGGCGATGAGGTCCCAGGCCTGCCGCCGGGCCGAGGGGTCGAACCCGGTGGTCGGTTCGTCGAGGAACAGCAGTTCCGGATCGCCGACCAGCCCCAGTGCCAGGTCGAGCCGGCGGCGCTGACCGCCGGAGAGGGTCTTGGTCCGCGCCTTCGCCTTGTCCGACAGCCCGACGCGCTCGATGACCTCGGCCACGTCCCGGTGCTTCGGGTACAGCCCGGCGTACATGGTCACCAGTTCGCGGACGGTGAACTCCTCATCGAAGCCGGCCTCCTGCAGCACGATCCCGATCCGCTGCCGGTAGGCGCTACCCCCGGTCTGCGGGTCCATCCCCAGCACGGTGACGCTGCCCCCGGAGCGGTGCCGGTGGCCCTCCAGGATCTCCACCGTGGTCGTCTTGCCGGCGCCGTTGGGTCCCAGGAATGCGAACACCTCGCCGGGCTCGATGGTGAAGCTCAGCCCATCGACTGCTCGCAGGTCCCCGTAGTGCTTGCGCAGTTCATCGACGACCACGACCGGGCCGTCCTGGGTTTCGGGCCTCATACCTCCATGATGGTCCGCGGCGGGGCAGTGGGTAGGGGACTTGGCCCCTCGGCTGCTTCCCTCGGCGCGGCCTGCGTTCCCCCGCGGTCGCCCTTCACTGCCGCAGCCCCGCTGGCCCTGCCCGCAGCCCGGGGCGACGATCCACCCCAGCCCGCCGCGCCGCATGCGTGAGTCGCGCCACCCGCACGCACGGCCCCGGGTGCTGTTGCCGGGGCTGCTGTGCCGTCGCGCATCTCCCACCGGCCTCGACCCACCGGCCCCGCCCTGGGCGACGCACCACTAGCCACGATCACCCGCACCTTCCGGCACGATGCTGCGATCGATCAGCCAGGCCCGGCCGGTGTCCGTCGCCCATGGCTCTCGCGCCAGGCGAACCACCCCCCAGCTGGAACGCATACAGGGCGCGGGTCCGCCCGGAGTGCGCCTCCACCACCCACCCATGCGTCAGGAGAGCCCGGAAGATTCCCGTGCAGCGCGCCTGGACTCGGCAAGCCACGCTACCGCGCCCAGCACGGGAACCAGGACGATGAAGAATGCCCACGTCAGGCGCTGAGTGCTCGTTCGAGGTTGCCGCGGGCGCGTTCGTGGTGCTCGCCTGCTGCGGCGCTCGGCGCGTCGGGCCATGATCTGGGCGTCGTGGAGCGGGACGCCAGCATCGAGGGCGTTGGTGATCGCGGCGTGGCGCAGGGAGTGCGGGCTGATGGGCCGGGGGATCGTCGCGGCTTTGGCGATCTGGGCGACCATCCGGTAGACGTCGCGGCGATCGATCGGCTGGCCGGACAGTGGTTCTGCGGATCAGCGGTCCCGAGGGGTGCTGGCCGCACCACGATGCGACGATCACGTTGAGCGACCGTCATGAGTCTGCCCCCACCGCGACGGTTTCGGGGCTGGGTCCAGACTCGAACGTCGGAGGCTCACGCCGTGGTCGCGCTGAGTGAGATCGGGCGATGCACCGCCGAATGCAGGTCCGCCCTTGCGCGGGGCGATGACGTCGCGGCGAGGGTCTATCGCGGCGGTAGGCCGCAGCGCCGCTGCCCGGGACGGACGTGGCGCGGTGGGACACGTTGCCGGCGGCAGGCAGTGGACACCCGCCCGGTACGCGGCATGGCCGACCCTCACGAGAGACTGAAGGTGGAGGCGGTGAAACGCGGATCGTGGAGCGTTGTCAGCAACGCTGAACCACCGCCGGAAGGGGGCGCTCGGATGCGAGGGAGGGCCATGCGGCGGATGGCCGTCGTTGCTGCGGGGCTGTTGGCCGCGGCGGGCGCCACGGCGTTCAACCGAAGCCGCCGAAGGGCGCATCGATGTGAGGAGCGCAGGACCGACGAGTCCGTGTTCACGGTGTACGCGCCGGGCGGGAGGTACGGCTTCCTTTCGAACGGGCCGGTCGGCTGGGTTATCGCCAGGACCATCCCGGTGACCGAGGCCGGCGTGCACGACGAGGTCGCCGCGATGCTCGACGTGCACCCCGACGACGAGCTGTTGGACATCGGCTGCGGCCCGGGGGCATTCCTTGCGACCAAGGCTCGGGACGCTCGCCGCGTGGTAGGCCTTGATCCGTCCGCGACGATGCTGCGCGTGGCTGAACGCAAGCTCGCGGAGCGGCTCCGGGCGGGGACAGCACGGCTCGTGACCGGCAGTGCCGACGAGCTTCCCTTCGGCGATGGCGAGTTCTCGGCAGTCACTGCTGTCTTCGCGCCGTATGACAACGCCGAGGTGTTTCGGGTGCTGCGCCCCGGCGGGCGCTTCGTCATCGCTGACAACGACCCCAGAAGGACGGCGAGTGAGCCAGCCGCCCGATGGGGCCGTCAACGATGGACCGAGGCTGAGCATCGGCAGATGCTGCAGGACGCTGGTTTCGTGGACCCGACCGTCCGAGACAAGGGCGCCTACCGGTTCGTCAGCGCCTGCAAGCCCTCCGAGTAGCCGCCGACCGGGCTTATCTTGACCAGTACAAGGCCAGGGGTACAGGCACCTCCCAGCATGCGTGGGCGGACGAGGCTACGAGTCCCGCCGCGCTCGCACGACGATCCGGCCTTTCGCGATCCTTGCCAGCGCAACTCGCGGCGAAAGGTGGGCGACGGATCGGCCACCGGTCTTGATCACGCGGAGGCTGTGGTGTTCGCGGCGCCTGGTGCCGGTGCCAGGTGCTCGCGAAGGAAGCTCAGTTCGTCGCGGACGGAGGCATCGAATCCGTGGTCGACGTAGATGTCGAAGTGTCCGAGATCGTAGTGGCGCACCACTGCTCGGGAGCCGGCACGGCGTGCTGCGGCCACCGCGGAGGCCGTTGGGGCCACCGTGTCGCGGTCGCAGATCTGGACCAGCCACGGGCAGGGCACCCGGTCGGCCACCCGGACGGGCCGGTGCAGCAACCCCGTCACCGCCAGTCGAGCGCACACCGCATTGACCCAGTCCGGGCCGGCGATGCGCCGATAGCCGGGCTCACAGTCCGGTGCGGACATCACGGCACCGGAGCCCGGCGGTCCGACGAGGGCGACGAAGGTCGGAGGCCGCCCAAGACCGGCGGCGAGAAGATCTGCTGCCACGGCTCGCGCCGCGACTGCCAGCACCCTTGCGGTCACCCCCGGCTGGGTCAGTGCCCTGCCGGTCGCGGTGACGCCATCCATCACCGGGCATTGCGAAACCACCGCGGCCACGCCACCGTCCTGCACGGCCGCGAGCACCACGTTGCCGCCGCCGTAGGAGGTGCCCCACAGGGCGACCCGATCGGGGTCGACATCATCACGCGACCGGACGTAGCGCACGGAAGCCAGGATGTCGTCGACCTGCTGCCGCGGGTCGAGCAACTGCCTCGGCTGGCCACCGCTGTCACCGAAATGCCGGTAGTCGATGACGAGCACGTGGAACCCCGCTGCGGCGAACCGCTGCGCGTAGGGCTGCAGGCCGCTGCGCTTCGTGCCCCCGGCCCCATGGGCCATCACCACGCACGGCCGGCGCCCAGTCCCGCCGGAGAACCACCACGCCGCGATGACATCGCCCCCGCTGCTGAAGGTCACATCCGCAGGGCCAGGAACCATCGCACCCACCTCCTCCGTCACTGGCGCCCGGAGTGCCCGGCCGCCGCACGGGGCAGCTTGGCCATCGCCGCGCCATAGGTCCGCTGCAGCGCATGGCCGACCGCCTGATCGGCCAGTCCACTGACCCCTCCGCGCATCTGGGCGTCGGTGGTCCCCACCAGCCGGGTCCCGCCCGGCAGCGGCACGAACACCCTCCGGTTGTCCACCTCCGGGAGCCCCTGCTGGCGTGCCACGTACCGGAACTCATGCGGCGGATCCCACACCGTCAACTCCAGCTCGGACTCGATCGCCCGACCCAGCATCGAGTTCGTCATCCGGGCATGGCCCCCCACCGTTCCCCAGTCCGCGCCGGCCTCGGCAGAGCGCAGCCCGTCGAAGAACAAGGGCCAGTTCCGCGGGTCGGACACGAACGCGAAGGCCTCCTCCTGCGGCAATGGCACGATCGCCCCGTAGCTCAACCTCGCCACGCCCGGTCCGGGGGGCTCCCCTTCCGCGAGTGCCGAAGCGACCGCTTGTGCCGGCGTGCCGCGGAACACCGGCCCGTGCCCGGGAATCACCACATCGGCGGGCAGGGCAGCAAGCCGGTCGAGCGACTCGCGCGCCTGGGTGTTGTCGTGGTTGAAGAACCCAGGCAGCAACTGCGGGCCGGGGGTATGCGCGAGGGCATGGTCGGTCATCAGAGCATCCCCGGCAAGCAGCACCCCACGCTCCGGCAGGTGCATCGCGCAGTGTCCGGAGGTGTGTCCGGGGGTGTGCACCGGGACCAGCCCCCCCGGGACGTCCAGCGGGCCGGTCGGGAACGTCTCCACGTCGCCGAGCCGCTCGACCTTGGCGGCCTTCAGCCGGATCACGTCCAACGCCCACACGAGCACATCCGGCCGCCATGCCATCTTCAGCAGCGTGGGGATCGACACCTGCT
Organism: uncultured Actinomycetota bacterium; assembly: GCA_963766005.1. Taxonomy (GTDB): domain Bacteria; phylum Actinomycetota; class Actinomycetes; order S36-B12; genus CAVXYG01. The sequence goes on from CAVXYG010000004.1 coordinate 124,358, forward strand.
CGATCTTCGTGCCCGTGGCGTTCGGCACCTCCAACTCATGGGCAAGCACCGGCTTGCCCACCACCGTCCGGAAGTACTCGGCACTGCCCAGATGATCGGGATGCGCGTGGGTGAGGACCACAGCAGCGACATCCGCCGGGGAGCGCCCGATCCTGGACAGCGAGGCGATCACCCGGTCTCGATCCCCCGGGTAGCCGGTGTCCACCAGCGTCACCTCGCGACCATCGACCACCAGCACCCACCCCACATGCTTCGCCCGGGCCTGGAACACCCCGGAAGCAACCTCCACAACATCGACGTCCACGATGACCTCCTCGAAGCGACGCAGCCTCCGCCCGGAGGATGGCACCGCGCAACCGACGAGCATCAGAGGCTGAAGACCCAGCACATGCCGAACGTCCACCGAGGCGCGATCAGAGACCAAGCGCACGTCCCCATGGGCGATGTGACGCGGTTACCCCTACCGGGCGGCAAGGGTGAGGGTCCAACGCTCGGCTTGGGTGGCCCAACAGGCGGCGATGTGGGTCACTGCCTCGGCGCGCCGATGCGGGGTGCGGACGAGAACGCTGCGTAGCAGGGTCGATCAATCGTCGATGTGCGCTGCACCCCGCCGCTTCAGTTCCTCAATCCCGGCGCGCATCGCGTCCAGCTGCGCCGCCGGGTGGCCATCCCAGTCGGTGAGTTCACCCGCGACGCGCAGGGGCGCGCGACTGCGGAAGGACTGCGTGGGGTTCCCCGGGAATCGCTTGTCGGTGACGTTGGGGTCGTCCTCGAACTCACCTGTCGGCTCAACGAGATAGATGCGCCCTCGTCCCTCGCCTGCAGCAAGTTCAGCGCCCCACACCGCGGCATCCAGCGTGGCGGTGAAGTAGACGTAGTGCATCGTGCGGCCGTCCTCGAAGTTCGACTCCCGGCCGGGCACCAGCAGTTCACCCACGCCGAGAGTCGCCTTCGTGCCGTGCAGGTACACGCCGGCCTGGTAGACCTCGAACGGCACCGGTTCCCGCTGGGCGTCCACCCGTCGACAGTAGTCCCCAGTGCGAGTCTGGTGGCACCCACAAGCGGCAGGTGACCGGCTTCGATCTGCGTCCACACGCGGGGGAAGGACGCGCCTGTGGCGAGGCGGGGGGGCTGGTTGGGGGCGTACCGCCCTCGGAGGGCCCATGAGCCGGTGCGGCCCTGGTCTAGGCTGACCACCATGTGGGAGGACCCGGAGCTCCTGTGGCGTCGGCTCTATCTCGGCCGCGAGGAGTTCCTGCAACGTCTGGTCACGACCCTGATCTGCGGCGGTGACGCGCCCCGCTGGAACCAGCCATGCAGGCCCAGCGCGCAGGGCGTCAGGTTCCTGCAACTGCTAGACGTCCTGGCGCACGGCAGCGAGCCCGCGGCCCGCGGCGGCCACCCGGAAGTCTTCGTGGATGAGTACCTGCTCCCCAAGATCGATGCGTCCGCCAAGGATGGCTGGCCTGATTGGGCGGTGCTGTGGCCCGGACGAGTTTGGATCATCGAGTTGAAGACCGAGCGGGGAAGTCATCGGGCCGACCAACTCCCCTACTACCTGCAGTTGGCGGCCGCCACGCACCCCGGACTGCCCATCGATTTGACCTACATCACTGGACCGCTCAGCAAGCCTGAACCCACCCTCCTGCCGGGTCAGCGCTACAGCCACCTGCAGTGGACGCAAGTGCTCGAGCTTGTCGAGGACGCCTGGGGAGCCGACGACCGGCCGGCAGTCATCGCCTACGTCGATACCGTGCGGACGATCATCAGCAACCTCACCGTCTTGCGCCCCATGGAGCAGCGAGACACGCTGCTCAGCCGGCACCTACCCGCCGGCCCTGAGCCCGCGTTGCCCGGGGCAGCGGCGAAGGGCACGTCCGCCGGCCCGGCGCCGGCAACCACCGATGCTGGTTTCACCTCGGGCGTTGACCTGCTGGCGATGGCTCGGGCGACCGCTGCAGACGGCGAGCAACGCGCGGTGGGAGCCGCAAGTCCCACCGAACTGGAGGACCTGCGAGACACGGCCCGATCGCAGATCAACGAACTCGCCGCCGACGACCCGACCCGGTTCGTCCTGCCCTGGCTCTGGAAGGCCCAGCAAACCGATGGTCGGGCGCTCACGCCCGAGGGCGAGGAGTTCGGCTACGAACTCCGTTTCTCGCGCTACAAGACGCTCCAAGTGAGGTAGCGCCACTCGCGGCGGTGTGGGGCAGGTCGGGCGGTCGCCGGTCGGGGCTTCGCCAACGCAACACTGCCGACGAGTCCTAGGTCCCTTGCGCCTCGCCGAACGCCCTTCCTATGTTGGCGCTGCGAGAGTGGATGTTCGCGTGGTTGTCCCCGTCGGCCGACAGCGCCTGACGGCTGGCGCCGGTTCCACTGGCTCCGATCCGAATGTGCTGGCCACCTGAGACGCCACATCAGGACTGCACCCCTGCCCTCATCTGCTCGCGCGTGCGGACCCACGGGGGGTCCGCGGGAGGGAGTCATGATGAACCGCAGGATTCTCAGTTGCGTGGCGGCTGCAGCGTTGGCTGTGGTCACGGTGGCACCGGCCTCAGCAGGAGGCACGGGATCGGGGCCACCCGATGTCACCTACCAGGTGAAGGAGATGATCGCGGGGGCCCAGATCCACGGTGCCAATGGGCTGGCCATCGACACTGCCGGCAGGCTGCTTGTGGCCAGCGTGTGGGGCGGTGAGATCGTCGTAGTCGATCCGCAGACGGGGGCGATCCGGGATCGGCTCCAGGACGGGGTCGACGGCGCGGATGATGTCGCCATCGGACCGGACGGCTCGATCTACTGGACGGACATCCTCGCCGGAGAAGTGGGTCGGCGAACGCCCGATGGCACGGTCACCAAGCAGCTGGTTGCCCCGGGGATGAACCCGATCGCGTTCAACGAGCAGGGCCGGCTCTTCGTCGGCCAGGCCTTCTTCGGGGACGGCCTGTTCGAGGTCGACCCCAATCTGGTCGCCCCCCCGAAGGTTGTCATCCCGGACTCCGGGACCCCGCCGTTCGCCGCGCAGTTGAACGGCTTCGACTTCGGCCCGGACGGCATGCTGTACGCGCCGCAGCCGTTCCTCAACGACATCCTGCGTATCGACCCCGAGACAGGCACCTCCGAGATCGTGGCTGCCGGGCTGCCTGATGGAGCCACGTCGGTCGAGTTCGACGCCCAAGGCACGCTGTTCGCCAGCCTGTTCAACGGACAGGTCATCTCGGTCGACACCGACAACGGCCATGTTGGCAATGTCGTGACAATCCGCGGGGCAGTGCTGGACAACATGGTGTTCGACACCGCGGGCAGGCTTCTCGTGTCGGACTCCGATTCGGGGGCCATCTACGCGGTCTCCCAGGGGCGGGGGGTTCGCACGCTCGTCAAGGGCGGGCTGATCCTTCCCGGCGGGCTGGCGGTCATGGAGCGTTCAGGCAGGTCCGAGTCGCTGTATGTGGCGGATCTGTGGAGTCTGGCTGAGTTCGATGCCCGCTCCGGACGGCTGATCGATGTGGACAACCAGAGCCGCGCCGGTGGAGGCATCGTCGAACCGTGGACGGTCGCCCCAGACGACGGGAACGTGATCGTCACCTCCTGGATGTCCAACGCAGTCCAGATCTGGGACCCCCGCGCCAACGCGGAGGTGCAGAAGTACGACTTCATCCTCCCCCAGAGTGCCCTGCGGTTCCAGGGTGACCTGGTGGTCGCCGAGCTGGGGACTGCCAGCGTCGTTCGCATGGACGCCAACGGGACTAGGACCACGATGGCCAACGGGCTGGCAGTGCCCAGGGGGCTCGCTGCGACCGGATCGGAGTTGTGGGTCTCTGACTGGGCGACTGGACTCGTCTGGCTGGTGGCCGGCAACGGGGCGCCGCGGGTCATCGCGAGCGGGTTGGCACAGCCCGAGGGGATGGCCGTCGACCGTGACGGATCGCTGCTGGTCGTCGAGTCCGGGGCCGGCAGGCTGTCCCGGATCGACCCGGTGACCGGGAAGGTGAGCACCGTCGCCGATGGCCTGGCCATGGACGCAGCCGGTCCGGCGAACATCCCGCCGGGGTATGCGTTCAGCAGCGTGGCCGTCGACAGCCACGGCACGATCCTCGTGTCCGGGGCAGGCGCCGAACGCAACGTCATCTACCGGATCCGCGCGATCCCGGCACGCTGAACCCTTCCGCTGCTCGACCGGGGCATCCACACCCGGGACATCCCGGTCGAGCAGCCTCCTGCTTCTCCACGGCTCAAGTCCCGCCGCTCTGGGCGGTTGCGCGGCAGGACACACAGCGTCTATCTGGGCGAAGTGACGCGCCCGGCTGATGCCCACTGGACTCCTGACAGCACGCTTGGCGCTGGCTGCACCACGACGTGGCGGCCACGTTGAGTGACCGTCGGGAGCCTGCACCCCAATCCGACACTTGCGCGGCCAGATCGGCTTCAGGTGGGAGGCGCGACCCCGGTTCGTCACGCTGTGTGAGATCGGGCAGGTGGGACGGCGGTCCGGGACCGGCTGAAGCACCGCGTCATACGGCGCCCGACTCGCGGCGCTGTGGACGCAGCTGCCGCATGCCGTTCTGCATTGAGCAGGTCGTGCTCGGGTCGAACCCGGCGTGCTCGCGCGACGTTACAGGTCCAGCAGCAGCGCGAGTGTCTCGCGGACCTCGGTCAGGACCACCGGCCCAACGTTTCCGGTGCGCTCGTGGATCCGAGTCGTGGCCACGGATCGCAGGTGCTGGCACTGCGCCGAGGAGCGGGCCGCGAGTCCGTTGTCTTCGTCGGGATCGATCAGAACCTCGGTGCTGCTCGTGCGGGTGGCTCGGGTCAATGGGACGACCTGAACGACGCTGGGTCCACCCGCGAGGACCCGGGCGGCGGTCACCACGATCGCCGGCCGGCGTGGGCCGGCCTCGCTGCCGGCGGGCATGCCGAGGTCGAGCCCTACGACGTCACCCGGCGTCAGCATCGAGCCATGCCGTGTCATCCTCGCTGAGCTCTGCCGAGAGGTCCCGCGCCATGGCGTCCTGGCGGAGCGCTCGGATGGCCCGGCTGACCGTCTCATCGATCGTCTCGTGCCGCTCCGCCGCGAGTCGCGTCACCTGCGCATGAGTGTCCCTGCTGATGCGGTGGGCTCAGCAGAGGGTGAGTCCGACCACGAACCAGAGGTGTCTCACGGGTGATACAGTGGGCGCATGGCCGCGACCCCCGACGAGAAGCGGGTCTCCGTCCGCGACATCCGCAATCACGGCGGTGATGTGCTCGCACGCGTCCAACGCGGAGAGACCATCACCATCACGAGCGACGGCACCCCCGTCGCCGAACTGCGACCCCTCCCGCGAAGGAGCCTGTCCGCCGCGGAGCTGGTAGCGCGCCGGCGACGGCTTCCCCGGGTGGACGCCAGCGCGCTGCGGGGCGACATCGACGCCCTCCTGGACCAGTCCCTGTGACCACCCCGCCCCACGATCGCGCGGTCCTGGACACCAGCGCGGTCATCCGCCTGGGGGAGGTCGATCCCCGGCGCCTGGCCGCCGAGTCCGTCATCACGACCGTGACCTTGGCGGAACTGAGCGTCGGACCGCTCGTCGCCGCCACCGCTTCCGAGCGTGCCGCTCGCCAGCGGCACCTGCAGCAGGCCGAGACCGACTTCGGCGACCCGCTGCCCTTCGACGCCGAGGCCGCTCGAGCCTTCGGCACTACCGCCGCGTCGCTACGCGCAGCGGGTCAGAAGCCTCGAGCGCGCGCGTTCGACGCCATGATCGCCGCGATCGCCGTGAGCCAAGCACTGCCCATTTGCACCTTCAACCCCAAGGACTTCGCAGCCACCGGGGCGGAGCTGGTCGACCTCGGTGAAGACACCGAGCATCCCACCCCCTGAGCCACTCGACCCGCAAGCCGCACGACCGGGAGCCCGACCGATCTACGCGGACCGGCGCGAGTCGGGCGCAGTACGACGCAGCGCTTCAGCCGGTCTGGGGCCGCCGCCCCACCTGCCCGATCCACGCAGCGCGATGAGCCAGGGATGCGCTTTCACCTGAAGCCGATCCGGTTGCCCGGGCTCGGCCAGGGGTGCACCCTATGGCGACAGTTCCGCGGCCGGATCCGGATTCGGATATCGGCGGCGCGCACCGCGCTCACGCACAGTGAGATCGGCCTTGACCGACCTGCTGCAGCTTCGCCCATGGACGGGGCGAAGGCCCGGTGCCGGGCGTCTTTCGCGGCGGTAGGGGGCGGGTTCATGGCCATGGGCCCGCGCATGGACAAGGACAGACAAGTTGGTCATACTTAGGACCATGTCCACGATGTCGTTGGCCGAGGCGAAGGCCCACCTGTCCGAGGTCGTGAACCGGGTGAGCACCCAGCATGAGCGGGTGACCGTCACCGTGCATGGACGCGCGTCGGCAGTCCTGCTGGCACCCGAGGACCTGGAACGGCTCGAGGAGACGATCGCCGTCCTGGCCGACAGCGACCTGCTGCGCCAGCTGGCCGATTCCGACGCCGACCTGGCGTCCGGACAGGTCGAGACCGCCGACGAACTGGCTGAGGCGATGCGTCAGCGCAAGACCACGGCGTGAGTTCCGAGCAGCCCTATCGGCTGGCGATCACCGCGACCGCACGCCGGCAGCTCGCTGAACAGCTCCCAGAAGGCGTCGCCTTCGCCGCCCATGAGTTCATCAACGGACCCCTGCTGGCCAACCCACACCGCGTCGGCAAACGACTCATGCCCCCGCTCGACGATCGCCATAGCGCACGCCGGGGGACCTACCGCATCCTCTACCGAATCGACGACCGCGCCCGCACCGTGACGGTGGTGGCTGTGGCACCCCGATCGGACGTCTACCGACCCCAGTAGTCCAACGACCCGGCATCGAGCAGGAGAGCCGCCTGAGCAGCAAGCACCGCCTGGCCGTCAGGTCCGACTTCTCACCGCCGGGGAACGGGTTGCCCCGTGCTGGCGTCGATCACGCTTCGTTCCCCCAACGGCTGACTGAGATCGATCGTGATCGAGTCGGAGCAGTCGTTCGCATGAGTGCGGAACCTCCGCCAGACCGTGACTTCCACCCGTACCTCATCTTCGGACTCCACCAGCGACGCCAACTGCGGCGCAAGGTCGCATGCCGCGACCGCGAGCCACAACTGCGCTTGCGGCCGAGGCTCCGCAACCAGAATCTGAACCGGGGATCGCACCCCGAGCGTCCCGCTGAACACGAGCCAGGACACCAACCCCAGTCCCACGACGATCACGGCCATCAGCCCCGAGCGGAGACGCCGACTCCGAGGCGAGGGCGTGATGCCTGTCATGGCACCACAGCAAAGCAGGCAATCGGCGCCAACGTCGACGGGGATGGCGCCAAACTGCCACAGTTTCCGATGCCGAACACGATGACATCGAGCTGCGCACCGACGCCGTGGTCGGCTTGGGCCCGTCATGCGCCGAAGCGACCCACAGTGGGACTGCGCGGCCCTCCGGACGCGCCCAGCTCGCGGCGGTAGGCAGCGCCGCTGACCGGGACGGTACGCGGCAAAGTGGGGCACCCGTCTTGCGTTCGGGCGTTGACCTTGACGCTGGGTGAAGGTTCACACTGCAGGTGTGGAAGGGTTGCGGGTGGGAGAGCTGGCGTCGCTGGCGGGGGTGAGCACGCGGGCGGTGCGGCTGTACGAGGCGCGGGGGCTGCTGACGGAGCCGCCCGCACCGGCTCCGGGTACCGCGTCTACCAGGTTGAGGACGTGGTGCGGCTGCTTCGCGTGCGGCGGCTGGTGGAGCTGGGTCTGTCCTTGGACGAGGCTCGGGTCGCACTTGCTGGTGAGGACGACACCGACCTTCGCGCGGCCTTGCATCGCCTCGACGCCGACCTGGCCGCCCAGCAGAGCGAGATGGAGCGCCGCCGGACAGTGCTGCAAGGGCTGCTGGACGGCACGGACGATGACCTGGGCGACTCCGAACCGGTCCGCCGGATACTCGCCCAGCTGACCCAGGCACCGGCGTCGGTGATCGTCGACAGCCGTGCGCTGGAACGGGAGCGGCGCACCCTGCGAACCCTGGACGCGGTTGCGCCGCAGGCGATGGCGGGTCTGGAGCGCTGGTACAGCGACGTCCTCAGCGATCCCGTCCTGGCCGTCGAGGCGGCGCGGCTGAGCCAGGACCTCGAGGACTTGGCCGATCCGGCAGCGACACAAGCCGACGTGGACGACCTGGTCGATCGGGTGTGCGCATGGCTGAGGCGGGTACCGCCCCGTCCTAGGGAATCGCTGATCATCGGGGTGTTCGGCGCGCTGACCAGCCCGATGGGCGCCGTGGTCGCGGTTTGAACTGGGCTCGGGGGTTCTGATCAGCCCCGTTCGGGCGCTCCCGGCCGGTTCCGGGCAGGCTGCCGCCCGGCCGTCACCCGGTCAGGGCGACGGCCCTGGCCCGCATGAGCCAGTTCGCGGAGGCGAACAGCACGTGCAGGTGGTTGCGGTTCTTGTCCAGCCCCCGGTAGCGGGTCTTGGCGAAGCCGAAGTCCCGCTTGACGATCAGGAACGGGTGCTCGACCTTGGCCCGCACCGAAGCCTTGCGCGACTCCGCGGCCCGGTCCGGGGCGGGCATCGCCTTCAGGGCCCCCTTGCGGGCCGCGACCCGGAACTCGACGGTCGACAGGTGCTCGTCGCCGGCGACCTCGGGCCGCCGCTGGACGCCCTGGTAGCCGGCGTCGGTGTAGACGACCTCGTCATCGTCACGGACCAGGGCGGCCGCCTCGTCCAGGTCGTGGACGTTCGCGCCGGTGACCGTGACCGAGTGGACGTACCCGGTGCCGGCGTCGGCGCCGATGTGGGCCTTCATCCCGAAGTACCACTGGTTGCCCTTCTTCGTCTGCCGCATCGCAGGGTCGCGCTCACCGGCGGCGTTCTTCGTCGACGACGGCGCGGCGATGATCGTGGCGTCCACGATGGAGCCGCCGCGCATGATCCACCCCTGCTCCTCGAAGATCCGGTTCTGCTCGGCGAACAGTCGCTCCCCGAGTTCGTGCTCCTCCAGCAGGTGCCGGAAGTGCAGCAGCGTCGTGGCGTCGGGGACCTGCTCATGCGCGAAGTCCAGCCGCATGAACCGGCGCATCGCATACGAGTCGTAGACCGCGTCCTCGACCCCCTCGTCGGACAGCGAGAACCACACCTGCAGCAGGTACATCCGCAGCATCGTCTCCACCGGCTTGGCCTTGCGGCCCCGCTTGCCCGGCCGGTCGGCGTAGTAGTGCGGCTCGATCACCCCGACCCACGACGCCCACGGGATCGTGGCGTCCATCGCCTCCAGGAACCGCTCCCGCCGGGAGACCCGGCGGCGGTGGCCGTACTCGATATCGGTGAAACTAGTCTGCTCGCTGCGCACGCCCCATCCTCCCGCGACCGCCGCACCAGGCCCAGACGACGCCCCGACCACCCGAAAAGATCAGCGCATCCCTAGCGGTGGCGCGCGAGCTGCTGGGCGTCTACATCGCCCACACCTGGCTCGGCGAGGCTGCCTTCCGATCCGGCCCAGCCGGACCCAACGCCCTGCGCTACTTCGATCGCTGCCTGGCCATCATGGCTGGGCTGCCAGCAAGCCCGGCCACCAAGATGGAATCGTTGGGCATGCTGACCGGGGTCGTGAGCCTGTTCGCGCGCGCCGCGGCCGGCCAACCCCCCGACCCGGCCATCCTGTTCGCTGCCCTGGACCCGCGAGCACACCCGAACCTGACCGCAGCAGTGGCCGCCCCCGACCAGCCGGAGCGCAAGCCAGACCTCTTCCAGCGAACACTCACGAGTCTGCTCAGTGGCCTGCTGAGGCCTCCCGACTCGGGGGGTCCCGCGGGCCCAGCCGAGTAGCGTGCTGCAGGGGCATGCCCGAGTCAGCCCGAACCTGCCGGCGCTCCGAAGCAGCCGCAGCAGACACCACCGGTCGTGGCTGGCGATTCGGGACTGCGGCCGGGCGCTGGTCGGTAGGCGGCGATGTGGGGCGGGGGCTCAGTAGATCCCGGATCGGTGCCCGAGCGTGATCGCGATGATGACCAGGTCATCGTCGCGGACCTCGACCAGGACGCGGTAGTCACCGATGCGGTACCGCCAGTAGCCGGCGAGATCCCCAGTAAGGCCCTTGCCCCGCGAGCGTGGATCGTCGAGTTCGCACACCTCGTCGAGAGAGGCCTTGACGCGACGTAGCACCTGTCGATCCAGTGTGCGTGCTGCCTTGTCGAACTGAGGTGAGGCCTCAAGCCCCAATCGACTCACACGCCCAACTCATCCCACAGCTGCCGCGCGGGTCGAGACTTCTTCCCGGATGCCTGCCACTCCCGGACTGCCTCATCGGCCCAGTACAGCTCCTCCAGCTCATCGAGGTGAGCCTCGATCGCCTGGCGGACATAGAAGGTCTTGGAGCGCCCAGTGCGCGCAGCCAGAGCATCCAGACGTGCCTCTGCTTCTGCGGTCAGCCGAACGGACAGCGGCATCAGATCACCTCCTGCGATACATGTAGTGTTTGCCTGCTCCGGTGCCTGTCCAACGATCAGGCGTACCCGAGTCGCGACGCGGTCCGCGATCGTTGCCTGCGGCGGAGAGCGGGCCCAGCACTCCGCCAACAGCGACGCGGCAGTGGGGGGCCATGCCCGCGCCAAGGTGCGCCCAGCTCGCGGCTGCCTCCGCTACACGCCAAGAGTGCTCGGCTTAGCCGTCGCCGCATCCGCGTTCGCACGCCTGCGTGGGATCCGCCCGCGTTCGGAGGCGAGCAGACCGCCGGAATTCGAGCAGCTCCGCGGGCGGGGCAGTCGCGCTGCCGCCTTCGGTGCGTGAAGAGGGGATGGCCCGGCGCGATCCGCTCGTGCGCAGGCGGGTGCGACCGGGTCCGCAGGCCCGTGCCGCGCCCCGGGGCCGCGCTGCGGTCCGTGCTCGGGCCGCAACTCTAGGGTGTCAGCATGAGCCCGAACCAGTCGTTCACCGCGGCCGCACGGATCCTCGTGCTGCGTCCACTGCTGGTCATCTCGGCCGCCCTGGGGGCGTACGCGCTGCTGCCGGTGCAGCCGGCATCGGCCACGATCGGAGCGGTGAGCACCCTGGTGCTGGGCATCGCCCTGTTCCTGTGGATGGTCGGCAGGCAGGCCCGCCGGATCCGGCACAGTCAGCGGCCGTTCTCGGCGGCGATCGAGGCGGTGGCCCTACTGATCACTATGTTCGTGCTGTGCTTCGCGCTGACCTATGTGGCGCTGTCGGCCAGCGATCCGGGAGCCTTCAGCCAGCCGGTCGACAAGGTAGCCGGCGTCTACTTCACGATGACGGTCCTGACCACGGTGGGCTTCGGCGACGTGGTCGCGGTGACCTCGCTGGCGCGGATCGCGGTCGTGGTCCAGATGGCGGCCAACCTGCTGCTGCTCGGGACCGTGGTCCGGGTGATGCTGGACATCGCGCGCGGGACGAGGTACCCGGCTGCCGGCGCGGCGACGCCGTCCGGCGAAGCCTGAGGCGCCGCTCCAGGGGGTCGGTGGAATAGTCGGCGCATGCGTGGTGCACTTCGGTTCACCTGGCCGGCGCCGGGAACGCTGAAGGCGTCGGCGTCCCTGGTCGCGGTCATCCTGGTCGTGGGCGTCGCCGTGACCATGGTGGGCGGGACGTCGGCGGGGCTGGTGGTCGGTCTGGCCGCGGGCTCGGCCATGACCTTCGGCACGGTGATGCCGACCCGGGTCGCCGTGGTGGTGACCGTGGGGCTCGGTGCCGCCGCAGCGCTGGGTGCCGCGGTCAACGGAGAGCCGTGGCTGTCCGGCATCGCGGTCGGGATCGCGGCGCTGGCGTCTGCGCCCGCGAACGCCTATTCGGCCGGGATGCTGATGCTCGCCCCGCTGATCACCCTGGTGTTCGCGGTGACCGACCGCGGGTTCACCTGGTGGCAGGCCGGGATCTGGGGCCTGGTCGGGGGGCTGCTGGGGCTGCTGATCGCCCGGGTCATGAAGTACGGCAGGCAGCCGCCGAAGCCGCTGCCGTGGGCGGTGGCGTGGCGGCATGCGGTGGTGCTGGCGCTCGCGGCCGGCGGCAGTGTGGTGGTGGTCGAGGCGCTCGGCCTGACCCGCGGCTACTGGATCGCGGTGACGATCCTGGTCGCGCTGCGGCCGGCGCCGCAGGAGCGCCGCGCCTTCATCGGCCCGCGGGTCGCCGGCACGCTGGTCGGCGGGCTGATCGCGGTGCTCGTCGTGGCGGTGGTGCCGCCCGACCTGATCCTGATCATCGCGATCGGCTTCCTCATCGCCCTGGCCGCCTACGCGATGAGCCAGGACTACTTCATGCAGACCATGTTCCTGACCCCGATGCTGCTGCTGTTCATGACCTACGGCGAACCGGAGGACGCCACCCTCGAGCTCACGCTGGTCCGCGTCGCCTACACGCTCATCGGTGCGCTGCTGGTCGCCGTGATCGCCTGGGCGATGCACCGGACGGACCAACGGTCGGCGGCCGACAGCAGCTCCGACCCGCCGCAGGTGGCGGCCCCGGGCCCCTAGACCGGAGGTGCCGCGGCCGGCTGCCGTCGCCGGCCGGCTGATGATCTCGGGCCCCGCGCCATGCGGGGGGGCAGTTGGCCCTCGGCCGGACGGGGTGAGGTACTCCCGGGCCCCCGATCAGGGGTGCATATGCACCACACCGTGGTGGTGAGCGTGGAGACGGCGGTGCCCCCGACCTGAATGGCCGGGGGCACCGTGTTGTCGCTTCGCTGGGACTAAGGCGACGGCAGCGGCGTGAACGGCTCTGCGCACTGACCGTTCGCTTTGTGCCCGACTGTGTTCGTCGAGCCGGGGATGAAGCCAAAGGACAAGTTGGGACCGAGTCCCGTGCAGGTGAGGTTGCGCCCGATCGCGTTGCGCACGACGTACACGCTCTGGCTGGCTCCTGGGTAATCCTCGGTCACCGTGATGTTGGTCAGCGTCGCGTTCCCGTCGATGCTGTTGAACAACGCCCCGAACCAGAACGGGGTCACCTCGCTCACGGTGAGGTTGCGCCCGATCGTGTTGTTCTTGACCGACCACGGAATGTCGCCGCCTCCACCGGTCAGCGTCACGTTCCCCTGGACCGTGACTCCGTTCAGCAGGACGGTATCCGCGTTGGTGGCGGTGACGTTGCGTCCGACGGTGATCGTCGAGTGTTCATCCGCGTAGGGGTCGAGGCACGGATGTCCCGACTTCCCGACGCCGGGCGGCCCGGGGAAGTTGGGCTGGCAGCCCAAGCCCACAAGCGAGCCCGCAGCGGCAGTGACGTTGCGTCCGACGGTGATCGTCGACGGCACGCTCTGCGCGTCGAACACGGCACCGGCCGCGACGTTGAGGTTCCCAGCGATGCTGTACTCCCCACCGGGCACCACGTCGCACACGCCGGTGACCGTGACGCTGGCGTAGCTGCCCGACGGGATGGACCCACCGGTGCACGTGTACGCCGGCGCGCTGGGCGCGGCAGCCATCGCCGGTGGCACAACCAACCCGACCGCGAGCAGTCCGGCTGTTCCTGCAATTGCCATGAGTCTGCGCATCTCGCGCCTGCCCTTCCTCGATGGGCGATGCCCCATCACGTCACTGGGCCAACCTCCGGTTGATCACGGGCGGGCCTGTAGGCGACAGTAGGGTGACCTGAGTCACTTGTCTAGGGCGATCTGTGGACAGGGCCATCCCGCTTCTACGACCGCGCGCTCGAGCCGATGAATGCACCCCTGCGGCGGGTCGGCCACCGGATGCGGCGGAGGGCTGACCCCGCCGCAGCGGGTCGCGCTGGCGGGCCTGCTCGCCGAGAGGGCCGGGATCGCCGCCGCTGCCGCACGGGCGGTCGTCGCGGAGGCCGACCGCGGTCCGGCGGCGCCCCCAGAAGCCGGGACGGCCGTGGCGCCCTGATCCCGGCCAGCCGGGCGACGCGCTGCGGGGCGTGGAAGAGTTGGGATCGGAGATCCGCTCTGCTGGCCGCCGGGGCGCCGCCGGGGGAGGGGGCCGTTGTGCCGGACAGTCCGTTGCGGGCCGATGATGAGTTCCTGGGCGAGGCCCAGCGGGGGATCGTGGATGCCCTGGTGGCGCGCTACGACGCGCTGAAGGCCCGGGCAGCCCGGTGCGCGGGTGGTGGTGCTGCAGTGCGCCTCGGGGGTGGGGAAGTCCCGGATCATCCGGGACGTGTGCGAGCGGCTGCGGCAGCCCGTCAACGGCCACGACCAGGGGTACTGGCCGGAGCTGGGGGTGGACGCCGGCCCGACCGGTGCAGTCACCGTGACCGTCACGCTCGGATCGCCGTCCAGGCCGACCGACATCTCCGTGTTGTCGTTGCGTTGACGGGGTCTCGACGTGCCCACTACGGCTCACCACATCAGGCGAGGGACAGTTGCTGCGGTACTTCTGGGCGTGGTCGCGACGGGCTGCGGTGACTCCGGCGCTTCGGGTGGTACGGCGACACCCGGAGCACCGGATACCGCAGCGCTCGATACCTCGGAGGGGTGCTCACTGCTTGCCTCGACCGTCCAGGCCGAACTCGCCCGATGGGCCGGCTCCGACATCTTCGTGAACGCTCCCATCGCCGAGACGCGTCTCGGTCCCCAGCCCAGCGACGGTGTGCCCGGGGTTCTGGTGGATGGCTGCGTGTGGGAGGCACGTGGCCCGAATGGCGGTCACATCGGAGTGGCAGTGGAGCGATTCACCTCAGTGGATCTTGATCAGCTCACGGCGATGGCCGCCGACAACTCCATCGAGCCGGATCGGCTCAGTGACGGCAGGTGGCGGTGGACGATCCCTCCATCGGGTGAGTCACCGTCAGGCGCCGTGGTTGTTGGGGACAGCAGCCAACTCGTCGTGGTCCGGGTCGAGTCCTTCAGCGACGATCCTGCCCGCACCGTCATCGCGGATACCCGCGACGCCGCGGCGCACTTCTTCGACGCTATTGGCGACGCGCTGGAGGCATCCGACCGCCGGTGACCCGGCGGCGGTCGCGCGCCCACTGCCGGTGCGTCCGGGACCGCGGCCCGGGAGATCGTCCTTGGGGCGCTGCTCGCTGCTGTGGCCGCAGCGTTGAGTTCGCCCTGCGGGTCGGTCGATACCCGCTGCCGGTCCGACTCGGCGGGGCGGGACCACCGACACTCGGACCCCCTGGGCGGCCAGGCTTCCCGGGACGCCGGACAGGGAGGCGTGTATCGCTGCAGGCCCGGTGATCGGCCCGCCCGCGCGGGTCACGGCACGGCTGTCATGACAACGCGACCCCTTGCCCGGTCCCGTCGCACCGGGTGCATTCCGTCACCCACCACCCCCGCTGGTGGGGGCCGCGAATGCTTCCCCGCGGCCCACGCCGCCCATCGGATCTCCGGGCATCGCGATCCTCGGGTGGGGATCGCAACCCGACGAAACAACCCCCCAGCGTTGAGGGTCAGGGGCTGGTCAGGAGCGCGGCCAGGAAGGCCAGGTACAGCACCAGCGCGGCGGCGGCCAGGATCGAGGAGGCGCGCTGCCAGCGACCGTGGACCGCGGCCCAGGCCAGGGCGGTGGTCAGCAGGGCCCACACGGCGGTGTGCCCGTGTTCCAGCAGGACCCCGAACGCTCCGGCGCCCGACACGGTGACGCCGTCGCCGACCACCGCGAAAAAGGCCGTGACCAGTCCGGCGGCCACACTCCCGAGGGCGAACCAGAGCCGCCTGCTTGTGCTGACCGGTGGAGCAGGCGGGGTGCTGGCGGGCATCGGGGCAACTCCCAGGTGTCGGGAACTCCATGGTGGCACGCGCCGAGGGCCGCCGCCGGGGGCCGGAACGGGCGGCCCGGGTCTCGTCCCGGCCAGCGAGGGAGCCCGACGAGGGGTGAGGTCACGCAGTCCGTGGCCGGGGGTGGCGTGCACCGCGCCTGCGGACGAGGACAGCGCCCGCGTTCCACCGTGGGGCGGGCGGTTGACCGGGGCGGTGGTTCGGGTGAGCATGCGGTGCTGTGGCTGAGGTCCCAGTGATCGATCCGGGCCGTCAGGGCGGGATCGGGTGGCTCGAGGCAACGCAGGGCCGGTTGACCGCTGCAGAGCAGCGTCGCCTGGTGGGGGTGATCCTGCGGGCGCAGGTGGACAACGCGGCCGGCCGGGTGCGACTGGCGCTGGGTCGTCGCCCGGGCTCGTTGCCGGGTGTCGGGGACCTACCGGTGCCGCCGGACTCGGTCCTGGCGCGAGCCGCGGAGGCCGCCTGCCTGGAGATGGATGGCTTCCTGGTGGGGCACTCCTACCGGACATGGCTGTACGGGTGGGTGCTGGCCGCGGCCGACGGGGCGGTGCTCGACCGCGAGCTGGCCTACGCTGCGGGGCTGCTGCATGACGTGGGGTTGGCGACACCGACGCCCGGGCAGGACTTCACGGTGCGCAGCGCCCAGCGGGCCCGCGAGGTGGTGACCGCCGCTGTGGCAGCGGATGGTGACGTGCAGGCGGTGCTCGACGCGATGAGCGTGCACACCCTCCCGGGGGTCACCGCCGAACGCGACGGCGCCCTGGGCGCCTACTTGCAGGCCGGGGCGATGCTCGACCTGGCCGGGCTTCGCGCCTGGGACGTCCCGGCCTCGGGCTGTTGCTAAGAAGCGTGTCACCAGCCGCAAACCAGGGGACTGACCAGCGGTTCACTGCGGGTGGGAACAGGCTCCGGAAGCGGCCGACTGCCGTACCCGGGGTGTTGGTCAGAATCGTGTCACCAGCCGCCACCCGTGATGAGCTCGGCGTGCTCACGTGGATCGGCTGAGGTCCTGAGCGCCGCACGATACGACGGCAAAGGGCGTACCTGAATCCGCTGGGCGCGGGAACACCCATCTTGGTCGATCGCTTCGCACAGGCATGTCCCCCACGGCGACTCGTTCTCGTCGGGGATCGCCCACGACAAGCACTACAAGGACGGATAGCCGGCACCAGACACCCTCTCGATGGCGGCTGGTGACACGTTTCTTACCAGCACCCCGAGTTCATTGAGCCGTTCTCACTGACGCTTGCACGACGGCCCTGACGTCCACGGTCAACACCGCGAACATCAGGGCCAGGAACTACACGACCTCACGAGAGGCAACTCGCCCCGACCCGTGCTCCCGCCCGGCAGCAGCGATCGAGGCGCGCTCCCCTAGCCCCAGTAATGGGAGCCAAACAGATCCGCCCGGCGCGCGCCGGGATCGCCGGTTGCTCAGCAACTATCGCGGGCGGCGGTCCAATCCATTGGAGTCATCCGGCCAATGGCCCGCGGCACCGAACCTGCCCCGTACTCGGCTCGGCGCGGATCGATGACTCCCCCGGCGACACCGCCTCAACGCAGACGCAGTGTGATGGCCAGTTGGAACTCTTCGCCGTTGTAGCGGGGGAGTTCCTCTACGACGAGACTCCTGTGGGTGATCCGCACGCTGGGCTGTTGTCCGCACAGGGCATCGCCGACTCAGGGCGCGTGGGTGCGGCTGACTTCCCCGTCAATCAGCGCGGTAGTTCGAAGCGGGCCAAGCGAGTTCACAAACCGACCGACCGAAAGGGGCGACGTCGCCTCCATCGATCTATCGGCAGCCCGCAGATCGAAGCAGGAACGGACGCCTGACCCGCCCCCGCAGGCGGTGAAAGACCAGTGGTCCCAGCAACCGAATTGGGTGCAGCTTCACGAATCGCGATGCGACTGTTGAGCGCCTCCCCGTGCGACCATCTTCGGGCTGCTTGGCGCCACTGACGGTGACGATGGGTCCGCAATCCGAAGTGCGTGGCACATGCCGATCTTCGCAAGGTCTGCGTCCACCACTTCGGCGAGCCTCGCCGGGAGGAAGGTCGCGCAGCGCAGTTGACCGCCACCCACGCATCGCGGTCTATGGTTTCGCCCAGTGCCCAGGGGCTCGACCAGGTCGTGGCCTGGGCCTCAGCCCTGGTCCCCCTGCGCACCGCCACCTGACCGGACCCCACGGCGACCCGAAGCACTCCCCGCCGCGGGGAGGCTCCCGAAGCTGACCGGTGCGCCGCGCCACAGGTGCCCGATTCGCGGCGGAAGGTCGCGCCTGTCCGGCTGCACGTGCAGTTGCGTGCCTAGGCCCCGAACCCGAGGAAGACGAGCAGTCGCCGCTCGAGCTCGACGAGTGTTGTTGCCTCGAGCCTTCCGAGCACGGTTCGGGCGTTGCTCCTGCGTACGGTGGTGATCTTGTCGACCATCAGGTAGCTGTCCTGACCCAGACCGTTGACCTCGTCGGCGATCACCGGGACCCGCAACAGGGGGGCATCGACCTCGGTGGTGGTGAAGGGGCAGACGGTCACGGAGTCGGTCGCATCGAACCGGTCGTCCTGAACGACGAGGGCCGGCCGCGGTTTGCCCGCGTAGACGCCTCCGGCGACGGCGACGATGTCCCCGCGCCTCATGCGTCCCAGTCGACCGAGACGGCCTCAACGAAGCTCATGTCGTCAGTGTCGCGATCGGCGGCTGCAACCAGTGCGGACTGGCGGTGCGCCTCGGCAGAGAATTCCGGGGAGCGCACGTCGGGCACCCAGATCTGGACCGGGCGAAGGCCCTGGGCCCGCATCCTGGACCGGTATGCGCTCACGCGCTCTCGCACAGCCATACCGCGATGTTACATGTAACACTGTGGTTCGTCCAGCGCGCGCGTAGACCGCCAGCCACGCCGGGCTAGTCACGCGCACGACCGGCGGCGGGATGACGCGGGTCCCCGACCTAGGCAAGGGGCGCTCGCAGGGGTCCCGTCCGTTCGCGGCACACCGTCACGTAATGCCGAGCGCCTCCCTCAACTGCTCCATCGTGGGCGCCCCGGCCAGGCCGTCGGGTGTGCGGTAGATCCGACACGACATCCCCACACCGGCGTCGGGGGCGGCGAAGGCGTCGACGCCGTCGACCAGGATGCTCGGCGATCCGTGGAACCCCAACCGCTCTGCTTCCTCCGTGGTCTCGACGCGATGCCGGGTCACCACGACATCCGGGCGCTCGGCGGCGATCGCGGCGAGCCGCTGGTCGGCCACCTTCCAGTTCGGGCAGTCATCGAAGTACAGCAGGGAGACGTTCATGTCTGCGTCGCTAGACCTTGCATCGCAGTAGAAGGTCAAGGGCAAAGGTGGACCACATGTTGATCGGTGACCTTGCCGACGCCGTCGGGGTGACCAGCCAAACCGTCCGGTTCTATGAGCGCAAGGGCCTGTTGCCCGATGCCGAGCGGGCTGCCAAGGGCTGGGCACGGCGGAGGCCGAACAGGTGCTGCGCCGGTTCACCCGCGGCGGCCCGAAACACCCCACCTACCAGGCGTTGGAGGAGCTGGGCCGCGCGGTGCGCACCGTCTTCGTGTGCGACTACCTGGCCTCCCCGGAGCTGCGCGCCGAGATCCACAGCGGGCTGCAGGTCGTGGAGAACTGGAACAGCGCCAACACGGTCCTGCACTACGGCAAGGACGGGGCCCTCGCCGGAGCGGACAAGGAGCACACCGGGACCAGCATGCTCGCGCTGCACCTCATCCAGGCGGCACTGGTCCACGTGAACACCCTGCTGGTCGAAGCCACCCTCTCCGACCCAGCCTGGTCCGACCGGCTCACCCCGGCAGACCGCCGCGCCCTCACCGCCTTGTTCTGGCAGAACGTGAACCCGTACGGCGTCCTCCGCCTCGACATGACAACCCGCCTGGACATCGCCGCGTGACCGCCGGCGACCGCACCGCAACCCCGCCCGATCCGCCTCGCCGCAACTTCCTCAATCCGTACCCGACGCTGTCCCGTGGGTCAGAGATAGGAGTCCGGGGCCGAGTCCAGCAGCGTGCGGCGGCGCCGCTGCACCTGTGGCGCATCGTGCAGCAGCAGAGCAGCGAGGTGGAACGGTCGCGGATCGGGGCCCCAGGCGCTCACGACGGAGGGTGCCGCCGGCTGCGTCGTTGGTCCGATCGCCACCGGCCAGTCCCGTCCCGGCATCGAGCGCGTCACCCGCCACGGATCTGTCGGCATACGGGGCAGTATCCGGTGTCCGCCGGGACCGGGCGTCGTGGGTGTCCGGCCCCTGTCCGGGCTGGTCGGACCACCCGGCGACGGCCGTATCCTGAGCGCGTGACACAACTCGCACTGGACGTCGCATGGATGGATCCGGAGTCGATGATCCGCGCGTTCGGATCCTTCGCCATCGTGGGCGTGGCGATGGTGATCTTCGCTGAGACCGGGATGCTCATCGGCTTCTTCCTCCCAGGGGACTCGCTACTGTTCACCACCGGCCTGCTCGTAGCAACCGGATTCATCCACGCGCCGCTGTGGGTGGTGGCCATCCTGATGGGGATTGCCGCATTCATCGGCGATCAAGTCGGCTATCTGATCGGACGCAAGACGGGCCCTCGCGTCTTCAACAAGCCGGAATCGCGCTGGTTCAAGCGGGAGTACGTCGACCACACGTATGCGTACTTCGAGCGGTACGGCGGCCGCACCATCGTGATGGCTCGCTTCGTCCCCATCGTGCGGACGTTCGCACCGGTCGTGGCCGGGGTGGGTCAGATGCGCTACCGGACGTTCGTGACGTTCAACCTGGTGGGCGCGGTGCTATGGGGCGTGGGCCTGACCGTCCTGGGGTTCCTGCTGGGACAGGTCGCCTTCGTCGAGCAGCACATCGAACTGATCCTGCTGGGGATCGTCGGGGTGTCTGTCGTGCCGATGATCGTGGAAGTCGCGCGGGCCCGGCGGCGCGCAACCCTGGCCGTGGAACCGCTCGCCTAGTGCCATGGATGACGCCGACCACATCGTGCTGATCCGCAGCCGGGTGCGCGACGTCCCGGACTTCCCCAAGCCCGGCATCCTGTTCCGCGATATCACCACGGTGCTTGCTGACCCGTCGGCGTGGCAGGTGACGGTCGAGCGCCTCAGCGAGACGGTGCAGCCATGGGCACCCGATGTGGTGGTGGGCATCGAGTCGCGGGGCTTCATCCTCGGGGCGGCGTTGGCCTACCGGCTAGGGCTGGGGTTCGTGCCCGTCCGCAAGCCCGGCAAACTGCCCTACTCGGTGCACTCCCGCTCCTATGAACTGGAGTACGGTAGCGACGCCCTGGAGATTCACACGGACGCGATCGGGCCCGGGCACCGGGCGGTCGTGGTCGATGACCTGCTGGCAACCGGGGGCACGGCCCGCGCGGCGACCGAACTTGTGCGCCAATGCGGGGGCACGGTGGCCGGCGTGGCCGTCCTGATCGAGCTCCTCGACCTGCGCGGCCGCGAGCAGTTGCCCGGCGATGTCCCGTGCGCTGCCCTGCTGGCGTACTAGGTACGACCACCGGGTCGGGAGGGGTTGAACCGGTCTGTGCCGTGGCCCCACCGAGGCGTCTGGACCTGCGTTTGGGTTCCGCCTGGGACCGACACGCCAGCACCGCCGGAGTGGCCGGAGTGGCCTGGTCAACGCCACCCTGGCCGCGCGGGACCCCCGCTGGTGGGGGACCGGTACCGCGTGCGCGTCGGACTGGCAAGAAGTTCGGGTCGTGGTCGAGCAACTTCACCACCGAGTACCGCGCGCTACGGCGGCCCAGGGGTGATGCCGTATGGGGCACCTTGGTGCGATGGCGGGGCAGGTCAGCGAGGTCGGTGGATGTCTCGCCGGTGGCCAACTGCCACGACGAGGACCAGGAGTACGTCGTCGTGGATCTCGTAGACGATGCGGTAGTCGCCGGTGCGGACCCGCCATTCGCCGTCTCCGCACACAAGGTTCCTGGCGCCGCTGGGCCGTGGCTGTTCGGCGAGGAGCTCGATGGCTGCCTGGATCCGTCGCCTCGCCGCAGGGTCGAGTTTTCGGAGCTGCCGGACCGCGGCCGGGGCTACTTCGACTCGGTGACTCATGCCAGGCCGAGGTCGGCCTTGACGTCCTCCCACGGTATCGCGGGCCGCCCGCCGGCCATCTCCTCGCGAGAAGCCCGTGCCGCTTCGAGGTCGGCCAGGTCCTCTGCGGCAGCGATCAACCGGTCGAGGTCTTCGGCGTCGATGACTGCCGCAACCCGCTGGCCACGCCGTGTCAGGTAGACCGGGTCATGCTGCACCCGCGCGGAATCCACCACATCCGCCAGCCGCGCCCGAGCATCGCTGACCGTCATCTCACTCATGCGATCACCGTACCAGTCTAGCAGCGAAGTTGTACAATACCGCGCAGTGCGCGACCCGAGATGGCCACGAGAG
The DNA here is from genome assembly GCA_963766005.1 of uncultured Actinomycetota bacterium. GTDB lineage: Bacteria > Actinomycetota > Actinomycetes > S36-B12 > CAVXYG01. The sequence continues at coordinate 146,447 of CAVXYG010000004.1, forward strand.
GCGAGGGGAAGCCGCAGCCGTGTCGGGGCCGGATACGAATATCAGTACTCCGGCCTCCCGTAGTGCAGATCATGGGCCGCGCATCCCGGGCCGCCCCCCTGCCGAGGGACCGCGCGCAGGGGCCGGCGCGGCAGCGTCGGGCATCTCGTTCGTCCCGTGGGCCAGTCCGGCACCTCGCCATCAGCCTCGCGGCCCCCCGGGCGCGAACGACGGCTCGGCCCGCACGAAACGATCAGGACCCCGGGACAAGGGGGCTTCGGGGTCAGGTGGCGGCGGCTCTGAGCGCTCGATCGACCAGGGCGACGACGGCGTCGCCATCGACGGGTTCGTGGGTCATCAGCAGTCGGTAGTACAGCGGTCCAGCGATCATCTCGACCACCCCGGCGGCATCGATCGAGGCTGCCGGCGCGAGCTCGCCGCGGTCGATGCCCCGCTGCACGGCCCTGGCTGCTGCGCTGCGCCGGTTGCGGGTCAGTTGCCCGTGCCGATGCCGGAGTCCGTCGTCTCCGGCGGCGGCCCCGATCACGCTGGGCAGCAGCCGATCCCACGGCGGGGCCTGCATCGCGGCCGCCAGACCGGTGAACATGGTGACCAGATCGCCCCGGACGGTGCCGGTGTCGGGGATGGCGTCGGCATAGCTCAGCCCTTCGAGGGCCTCCTGCACCAGGTCGCGGGGATCGGGCCAGTTCCGGTACACGGTGGTCTTGTTCACCCCCGCGCGGGCGGCCACGGCGTTCACGGTGGCCGCCTCGATGCCACCCTCGGCCAGCAACTCGGCCGCAGCCGCCAGCACTGATGATCTGGTCCTCGCGACCCGGGGGTCCACCACCACGCTCACCCACCTTTGCAACCGGAAGTTGCAGAGTGGGGGCGTCGAGGCCTACAGTCTGCAACAGGTAGTTGCAGAGTAGTGCGTGAGACCGTGAAGGAGCGAGCAATGCCGGTACCAGCCGAAACCAAGGCACAGATCGTCGAGACGATCGCCCGATACAACAACGCCTCCGACACCCGGGACGTCGAGGCCCACCTGGCGGCCTACACCGAGACCGGCCGCATCGTCGGTGGCATGGGCAGCACTGAGGGCGGCAAGGACGGCCTGCGCCAGGTCCTGCCCGGCATGTTCGCCATGGAGGGCACCGCCAAACGGCACCTGGCCACCAACCACGTCTTCGACCAGGTCGACGACACCACCATCCGCGTGGGCTACATCCTGACCGTGCTCGAAGCCGAGACCGCCCCGGCCGTCGTGGCCACCGCCTGGGTCACCGACACCTTCCACCACCAGGGCGGCACCTGGCTCGTGGACGAACACGCCATCGCCATCGACGCCAGCTTCCAGGCCCCGGCATGACCCCCGTTCCTTCCCCGACCGTGTTCGTGGCCGGCGGGGCCGGCGGAGTCGGGGCGGGGATCGTCAGCAGCTGGCTCGACGCCGGCGCGACCGTGGTCACCGTGTCACGCGACCAGACCAGGATCGATCGGCTGCGCCACGCTGCCGGCGAGGGTCATCGTGATCGGCTGATCACCGCCGTGGGGTCGGCATCCGATCCGTCGGTGGTCGGCCGGTTGGCCGATGACCACGGCCCCTTCGACCAGGTCGTCGCCTCGATCGGGGGCGGCGGCTGGCAGCTCCGCCCACTCCAGGCGATGGACGCCGAGGGATTCGCAACTGTCGTGCGCGATGGCATCACCGCGCATTGGCAGGCAGCCAAGACCCTCCGCCCCTCCCTGAAACCTGGCGGCAGCCACGTCTTCATCAACGGCGGGGCGGCACTCGACATCGTCCCCGGCACCGGTCCGCTCTCCCTCGTCGCCCGAGCCCAACTGACCCTTGCCGAGATCTTCGACCTCGAGCACCCGCCACCCAAACCCCGAACCGTCAGCCTGATCCTCGGCTCACCCATCGCCACCCCCCAGCGTGGCTCCCGAGTCGACCCGCACTGGCTGACACCCGGCGATGTCGGCGACGCCTGTGTGCGGATCCATCACAGCGTCGAGGCCAGCGGACCGATCACCATCACCACCCGGGCCGACATCGCCCGACTCGGCGCCCCGCCTCCGTCTGGATGATCTGGTCGATGCCGTCGGAGTCCGGATCGCTACGGCGTGCCCGGCGGGCTGGCCCGGCGGGTATGCACGTAGACCAGCGCATCGGACCCGAGGCGCTTGCTGCTGGAGGCACCGTGGCCCTGGCCGGAGTAGAGGACGAGGGTGCAGTGGGGGATCAGGCGGGCGGCCTCCTCGGCGACCTCCTTGGGGACGAACATGTCCCGGTCCCCGCAGACCAGGAGGATGGGCACGCTGATCCGGGGCAGCGCGTCGCGCGCGTTGAACGCCCGTTCGGCCTCTGCCTCGACCATGATGTCGTGCCGGTAGTGCTCGTGCGGCGCCCCGCCCATCATCCGGCCCAGGCCCGGGGCCAGGATCCGGCGCAGCCACCGGTAGCGGTCCCCGGCGAGCATGTACTCGCCCATCGCCATGCCCGCGGCGATGCGGTCGCCGTCGCTGACTCCCTGGGCCATGCGGTAATCGATGTCCTTGCCCCGGTCGCTGATCTCGTGGGCGGCCCCGGCGACGATGAAGTGCTCGGCGCGGTCCGGGTGATCGGCGGCCAGGTACAGCGTGATCATCCCGCCGTTCGACACGCCGAGCACCAGGTCCACGTGGCCGTCGAACTCCTCATCGATCAGGGCGGCGTAGTCGTCGGCCATGTCGGCCACGCTGTGCCCCTGGGGCATGTTGCGGCGCCTCGTGACCACCCAGGCGCGGTAGCCGTCCTCCACCAGCGGGCGCAGCAGCGGCTGCACCCTTCGGCGCAGCATGAAGCCCGGGGGGAGGGCATTGCCGGGTCCTCCCGGGATGAAGATGAGCGACCTCGGGCCTTCGCCCCACGTGGCATAGGCCATCGAGTTGCTGAAGACGCCCGTCTGCACCCTGTCTCGGTCCGCCATCACAACCTCCCGGACTGCTGGTCGCGACCGCGCAGCGGGCCGCGACGCGCGGTCTCAACTCACCGTCCTCCCCGCCGGACCCGGCGGCCAGGGCCGATCGTCCCAGCCGGGGTCGAGGCGGCAGTCCGAGGCGCCCGGCTACGGGGCCGGCTCGGCCGGGCCGCCGCGGTGCGCGGCTTCGATGGCCCGCTTCAGCTCGGCCAGCGTGTCATCGATCTGCCGCTCGTAGCTCCTGCCCTTGGCCGCCATCCGGATCGCCACGCCCTCCAGGAACGGGATGGGGGAGGAGAGCTCCGCCCGCCAGGTCAGCCGCGTCCCGGCCGGCGCCGGTGCGAAGGTGATCGTGTCGGTGTCCTTGGTGACGGTGTGGTGCTTGTTGACGATGCGCTCGTTGGCGACGTGCTCCTCCCGGGTCGCCTTCGCGGTGTAGGTGATGGGCAGCACGAATCGGGTGCTCCACGACCATCCCGTGACCACGCCCTCCGGCGAGGTCGCCACGTCGGTGACGGCGACCCGCCGCCCGAGCGCGCGGGCCATCGCCTGCGTCTGCCGGCGCGGGTCGGCCACGAAGGCGAACACCTCCTCCACGGGGGCCTCGATCTCGATGCTCCGGGTCGCTGAACTCGTCATGGCTGCTCCTCCCGACGCCCCTGCCGGTGTCTGCACCCCAAGGCAACCACCGCAGCCGAGGCTTCTCCAGGGCCCGATGACCCAGCGGATGGGAAGGGGCCTTGGTCGAGGAGCACGCGGCCCCCTGCGCAGGGCGTGACGATCCGGTACGAGGTGCCCGACGTGACCCGAGCCGTCGCTACGGCGGCATTGGCCGGCAAT
>CAVXYG010000005.1:0-131895 GCA_963766005.1 uncultured Actinomycetota bacterium
GCGTTGGACGATTGGCTCCGACCTCGGCGGCGCGCCGTCTCCGGTCCAGCGCTGACGCCGCCCAAGGCGCCGTGGCCACCCGACTAGGCTCTCACCCATGAGCCCCCGCCGCTCCGCTGCCACCGTCGTCGCCTGCTGCGCGCTCGCCGCCCCCCTGACCGCCTGCAGCTCCGACGACAACCAGGTCCCCGAGGATGCGCCGCGCCCGATGTCCGCCAGGGTGATCTCCGACGGCGAGAGCAAGACCTACGGCCTCACGGTCTGCTCGCGCGACAACGACGAGTCCCTGGTCACCGGCGGCACCGACGGCATCGCCGAGCTGCTCGTGATCAACATCGCCGGCGGCAATGGCGACGTCACGGTTCTGGACCAGACCGAGACCCCCGCCCTCGCTGGCGAAGCTTCGTCGTACGAGATCGACGACGACCTCGAGTTCGAGATCACCGGCACCCTGGAGTCGGGCGAGGGCGATTTCCGCGTCTGGGGTAGCTGCGCGGAGGACCCCGACGCGCAGCAGTGACGGCTCCGGCGGCTCGACCGACACACCGTCGTCCCGCTCTCGAACGACCGCGCCTGCCGCTACGGTGCCGGTATGCGCATCGCCCGAAGAGCAGCCGGCATCAGTTCCGCCCTCGTCCTGGCCGCTTCCATGGCATCCTGTTCCAGCTTCCCGGAGGGCGACCCGAATCCCGGGACGGTTCGCGTCTTCCTCGACGGGGACTTCGACCAGACGTGGCAGCTCGCACCATGCGACGCGGCTACCGCAACCTCCCTGTCGGCGACCGCCTCCAACGCCGGCGGTGACCGATTGGTGATCGAGATCGCCGACGAAGCCGGCCGCGTCACCGTCTTCGAAGGCGCCACCACTGTTGGCTGGACCGGAACGATCGAGGACTTCGACTACGACGCCGAGGAGCAGCTCTTCGAGGCGGAGGGGCAGTACGCGGCCGGCGACGATGAGGGCAAGTTGGAGCTCGAGGGCAACTGCGCTGCCGCGTCGTAGCAGTCGCACCGGCGAGGCAGCGCCGGGTCGCCCGGCTCGTCGCCCCACCGGTGATCGGCGCCACGTCGCGACTGGCTCGACGGTGGGCCGGCTCTGGCCAACCACAGCGCCGGTGGAGCCTCGGCGTCACCTACTGCGGCACCTGCCCGAAGACCCACCGCCGCACCCAGGCATGCATCGCGATCGCGGCCGCAGCCCCAGCGTTGATCGAACGCGTCGACCCGAACTGCGCGATCGACAGGGTGGCCGTGCACGCCGATCGAGCCTCATCCGAGAGCCCCGGACCCTCTTGGCCGAACAGCAGGACGCACTCGTGCGGGATCGCGTAGGTCTCCAGCGGCACCGCGCCGGGGAGGTTGTCGATCCCGACCAGCGGAAGGCCGGCGCGGACCGACCATTCGACGAGGTCGGCGACGCTCGCGTGGTGCCGGATGTGCTGGTAGCGGTCGGTCACCATGGCGCCGCGCCGGTTCCAGCGGCGGCGCCCCACCACATGCACCTCGGCGGCCAGGAAGGCGTTGGCGGTCCGGACCACGGAGCCGATGTTGAAGTCGTGGCCGAAGTTCTCGATCGCCACGTGGAAGGGGTGCCGGCGGGCGTCGAGGTCGTCGACGATGGCCTCGAGCGTCCAGTATCGGTACTCGTCGACCACATTGCGCCGATCGCCCCCCGCAAGCAGGGCGGGGTCGAACCTTGGGTCGTCCGGCCAGGGCTGCGGATGCGGTCCCACTCCGACCGGTTCCTCGTCCACGCCACCACCTTCCGACACGCCTCAGCCGGGCCGGACGCGGTCCGCGCAACCGGGTCGCTGATCTGACACGCTCGACTCCAAGAGTCAAACGGACTCACCGAAGAGAGGAGCGCCACCGTGGGATTCGGTGAAGCGATCGGTTCGGTGCTGACGAAGTACATCACGTTCTCCGGCCGCGCGAGCCGGGCGGAGTTCTGGTGGTGGTGGCTGACGGTGTGGAGTATCGGGTTGGTGTTCGCCGGCGTCGCCTGGGGTCTGGGCTCGGGGCTCTTCGGCGAGGTCATCCGCGCTGCCTACTGGGTTGCCTGGCTGTTCGTCATCGTGCCCACCGCAGCGGTATCGATCCGCCGGCTGCACGACACCGGGAAGAGCGGGTGGTTCCTGCTGCTGAGCCTGATCCCGATCGTGAACCTCGTGCTCCTGGTCTTCTACCTGCTCCCCTCCGACCAGGGCAGCAACTCCTACGGGCCACCGCACCAGTAGCACCACAGAGGAGCGGCGCCGACGCACTGCGAGCGCTGGCCGCTGACCAGCGCCCGCCTCAGCGGCCGACGCTGCCAAAACCGGGCGATCGACCTCACGACAACGAGGAAGAGGGCCGCCAGCGCCACCTCAGCGGCCAGTCCCATCAGAACCGGGCGATCGACCTCGGGGCGAGGCCGGTCCCGAGCATGGCGTCCAGCGCGGCTGCCGCAGCGGCGTCGCCGGTCACCCGGCGCATCGCGAGCAGTTCCCGAGCGGATGCGCCACCGAGCCACAACGAGGCAAGCTCACCGACGGGCACCGCGAGTTGTGCCGCGCCGCGGCCGGGCGACCAGTCCCCGACCCCGTCGGCCACGCGCAGATCGAAGCGGCCCGCCAGCGCCGGGTCGCCGGGATCGCTCACCGCCAGCGCTACCAGCCCGTCCTGGCCGAACGATCTGCCCCCGACCAGCGCCGCCATGTCCAGCGGCCGCAGCCAGAGGAAGTCGAAGTGGGCCATGCGGCGCAGCTGCCGCGGGTCGGCCAGCCAGAACAACGGCGCGGGGTCGATCGGTGCGTAGTGCCACGAGATGCGCCGCGCCCACGGGAACTCCGTGAGGAATCGCCACAGATCCAGCTCCGCGGCAGTCTCCACGGCGACGAGCTCCTTGATGGTGATCTCCGCCTCCGACAGGCCCTGCCGGCCGGCATCGGCATCGACGGTGAAGAGCACGTAGCCGTCGGGCTGACCATCAACGGTGTGGAGCGCCACCAGCAGCTTGCCGCCGCCGAGCCACGTCGCCTCGGGACTCATCACGGTCGCCCACCAGGCGGCCGAGCGGGTCAGCGCGCCGGCGCGGGCCGCACCGGCTGCGCGCCAGACGTCGTCCAGCGCTGCATGGAGAGCCGCCCCGCGCGCATGCTCGACGTGCACCGACCCCGAGGTCGGGGCGTCCGGGCGCAACCGGGCCGCCGGCACGTCGATCTGCCAATCGGCCGTCTGCGAGACGCACCCGTAGCCGAACCGCGGGTACAGCGCCGTGATCGAGGCCATCAGTACCGAGGCCGCATCGCCGCGGGAGCGGCACTCCGCCAGATGCTCGCGCATCAGCTCCCGAAATGCTCCGCGATGCTGCGCGCCGGGATCGATTCCGACGCCAGACAACGCACCGACCGGTACCCGCCCGCCGCCCGGTAGCGAGAGCTCGGTGTCGAAGCGCACCGCCCCGCCGAGGATCCGCTCACCGCCGTCGGGCAGCTGCTCGACCACCACGCGCCGGTTGTGCATCGGCATCATGGCGTCGAGACGTGCCTGCTGGCCAGCCTCGCCCGGCCGGAACGGCGCCCCGTAGGCGGAGTCGACGGCAGCCAACTGCAGCGGCAGCTCCTCCCGGCTGGGTTGGCGGACGGCCAACGCCCCCGGCCGCGATGGGAGAGGGCCGACCAGCCCCGCCAACGCGGGATGAGGATGCTCCGGCGGCTGGTGTTCCAGGCTCACCGGTCCATCACAGCACGGCCGGGCGCTGCATCACCATCGCTCGGCAGAGACCGAGGTCGGACGGCACATCGGCGACCTGCCGGAACCCGGCACCGGCCAACGCCCGCCACGAGGCCGCGTTCGCCAGCTGCGGGGCCACCCACACCTGCTCGCACTGCGGTCGTCGGGCAAAGACCACATCGGCCACGAAGGCGCGGATCATCGCGGTTCCCAGCCCCCGCCCGCGGCGGGCCGGGTCGCCGATGAGGTAGTCGATGGTGGCGGCGCTCGGGTGCGGCTGCAGGGGCGCGAAGAAGGCCAGGTCCTCCGGCTCATCGGCGATGCCGTAGTGCTGGATCCAGCCCAGCGGCCGGCCGTCCAGCACCGCCGTGCTGTGCTCCTGCGGGTCACGGGCGGTGCTGCCGTACGTGGCGAGGACGCCGGCCCACGTCACGTCGTCGCCCTCCCACCACCGCACCACTTCGGGGTCGTTGAGCCACCGGTGCAGTCGCGGCAGGTCCCCGGCGACCAGCGGCCGGAAGGTGATCACGGGCCTGCAATCGCGCGCGGGAGTCGTTGATCGCTACGAATTCCGGCCGTGTCGCGGGAATTCGCTGCGATCAACGACGTTGCGCCAGGGCGAACGCAGCGGGTCATCGGTGACGCCGTGATGCCTATGCCAGGCCGAGATCGCGTAACGAGTAGGCCGCCCGGTAGGGCAGGCCGGCGGCCGCGACCGCGGGTGCCGCCCCGCGTTCGACGATGACCGCGACCCCGACGACCTCGGCGCCGGCCTCGCGCAGCGCCTCGACCGCGGTCAGCACGGAACCACCGGTCGTGGAGGTGTCTTCCACCGCCAAGACGCGGCGGCCTGCCACGTCTGGGCCCTCGATGCGACGCTGCAGGCCGTGCGCCTTGCCCTCCTTGCGGACGACGAACGCGTCGAGTCGCCGGCCCTGCGCCGCCGCGGCATGCAGCATGGCCGTCGCCACCGGATCGGCTCCGAGGGTGAGTCCGCCCACGGCATCGAAGCGCAGGTCCTGGGTGAGCTCCAGCATCACCGCACCGACCAACGGGGCGGCCTGGCTGTCCAGTGTCACGCGGCGCAGATCGACGTAGTAGTCCGCCTCTCGCCCGCTGGACAGGACGACCTTGCCGTGCACGACGGCCTTGTCGAGGATCTGTTGTCGGAGTTCGTCGCGTGAATTCATCCCTTCAGCCTAGTGCGATCCTGACGTACACTCCGTTCATGAAACAACGCACCGTAGTCATCGCCGCCCTCGCAGCCGTGGCATTGGCCGTGGGCGGGTGCACGTCGAGCAATGACGAGGCCGCTGAGGATACCGACTCCGCCACGACCCAGAGCGACTCCGCTGGCGACGGGGACGGGTCGGCCGAGGGCACTGAGGGCGGCAACGCGGCCGAGGGGGGCGACACCGACAGCGATGGCGGGTCCGACGGCGGCGGCTCCACCAGCGGCAAGCGACTCCGGCAGCGGCGGCGGCTCCAGCTCCAGCGGCGGCGGCTCCAGCAGCGGCGGGTCCGGCTCCTCGGGCGGCAGCAACTCCGCGGCCGACAATCAGGTGCCCGGTGGCTCGACGACCGGCATCGATCCGGATGCCGTCCCCAATCCTGCGACGGCGAGCGTGAAGTGGGCCGGGAAGACGCAGTCCTTCCTCCTGGTGATCTGCCAGGACGAAGGTTCGTCCTCCCTGGCCACCAGCGGTGACGACCTCACGGCCGGCTCCATCCTGACGATGAGGGTCAAGGGCGGATCGGGCCAGTTGCTCATCGAGAGCGACGCCACGCTGGAGGAGGAGTTCTACGGCACCATGAAGTCCTTCAGCTACAAGGACGGCAAGTTCCAGGGCTCAGGCAATTTCGAAGTCGATGACGAGACCGGCGAATTCACCGTCAGCGGTGACTGCAGGGGTCTCTGAGCCCACTCCCAACGGCCGATGCTCCGCTTCACCGCGGCTCACGATGCCGCGGCGCTATGGCGCCGAAGGGCTCCCTGGCGCAACGCCCCGCACACCTCGAACCCAGGTTCGCGCCCCCGGGCCCCCCGTTATCGCTTCCGCAATTCGCTGACCTTGCGCACGATCGGTCGGGGCGCGTACTGCGCCAAGGTGCTCAGCACCTGAAACTGCCGACCGGCGACCGAGATCACCCTGCCGCGCTGCGCATCGCGCAGGGCCGTGTCCACGACTTGGTCGACGTTGAGCCAGAGGAAGCCAGGGATCCCGTCGCGGCTGATCCCGGACCGCTCATGAAACTCGGTGGCCACGAAGCCGGGGCATGCGGCAGTGGCGGTGACTCCGCTGCCGTGCAACTGCGACGCCAGGCCTTCGGTGAACGTCGTCACCCAGGCCTTCGCCGCGGAGTAGGTCCCGGCACTGATCCACCCGGCCACGGAACTCACGTTGATGATGGCGCCGCGGTCGCGTTGGAGCATCCCTGGCAAGGCCGCGTGGGTCAGACGCATCGGAGCGGTCACCAGGATGTCGAGCATCGCCTGCTCGGCATCGAGGTCGCTCTGAACGAACGGCTGCTGCAAACCGAAGCCGGCGTTGTTGACCAGCGTATCGATCGGACGTTCGGGGTCCGCGAGGCGCGTCTCGACGCAGCCCCATCTGCGATCGGTCCGTGAGGTCTGCGCGGAGAACCTCGACATCGACCCCGTACTGCCGGTGCAGTTCCGCGGCGGTGCTCGTGCAGCCGCTCCGCTGTGCGCGCCACCAGGACCAGGTCGTGCCCCTGCGCGGCGAGCGCTGCGGCGAATCCTCGTCCGAGGCCCGCAGTGCCACCGGTAACCAGCGCTCTCGCCATGGCAGCATTCTCACCCGCGCCCGCCACTCGGCCGTGCACGCCACGGCGGCGACGACCGTTGATCGTCGCGAAATCCCGCCTCAGGGCCACAATTCGCGACGATCAACGCGGCGGACGGGGGAGCTGCCGCCGGACGGGGGAGCTGCCGCCGGACGGGGGAGCTGCCGCCGGACGGGGGAGCTGCCGGCGGACGGGGGAGCTGCCGGCGGTCGGGGGCTAGCCGGTGACGGCGCCTCGCTGGGAGGTGACGAACCGGACGAGCGGTCGCGGCGCGTACTGGGTCACTGTGCTCAACAGGCCGTACTGGAGCCCCGGCACCGAGATCACCCTGCCGCGACGCACGTCGGCCAGCGAGGTGCGCACGACCTGGTCCACGTCCAGCCACAGGAACCCCGGCAGCCGCATCGACATGCCGGCGCGCTCGAAGAACTCGGTCCGGATGGCGCCGGGGCACACCGCCGTGGCGTGGACACCGGTGCCCACGAGCTCGGGCTGCAGGCCCTCGGTGAACGTCGTCAACCAGGCCTTGGCGGCCGAGTAGGTGCCCTCTGTCGCCCAACCGGCGATGGAGCTGACGTTGATGATGCTGCCGCCTCCCCGCTGGACCATGCCCGGCAGGACCGCGTGGCAGAACTGCATCGGCGCGGTGACCATGACCTCGAGCTGCGCCTGCTCCGCCTCGTAGTCACCGCCGACGAACGCCTGGTTCGCGGAGAATCCTGCGTTGTTCACCAGGATCTGCACGGCCCGCTCCGGCTCCTCGACCTGCAGCCGCTGCACGACGCGGCGGCGGGCTGCCGCGGAGGCGAGGTCTGCCGACATCACCTCCACGGCGATGCCGTACTGCTGCTGCAACCGCTCGGCTGCCTCGGACAGCCGGGTGCGGTTGCGCGCCACCAGCACCAGGTCGTGACCCTCGGCCGCGAGCGCCTCGGCGTAGCCGCGTCCCAGTCCGGCGGTGGCCCCGGTGATCATCGCTGTTGTCATGCACCCAGTGTCCCCCGAAGTGCACCCTCTTCGGCGCGGCCCCGCTGTCGCGTCGGGCACGATGGGCCGATGGACTTCGCGCTGACTACCCGACTGCGGCCCTACACCGCGACGATCTTCGGCGAGATGTCCGCGTTGGCCGCCCGGCTCGGCGCCGTCAACCTCGGGCAGGGCTTCCCCGACACCGACGGCCCGACGAGCCTGCTGCAGCATGCTGCGGACAACATCCGCCACGGCATCGGCAACCAGTACCCGCCTGCCCACGGCCTGCCCGAGCTGCGGCAGGCCATCGCGGCGCACCAGTGGCAGTGGTACGGCATCGAGTTGGACTGGCGCACCGACGTCGTGGTGGCCACCGGAGCCTCCGAAGCCTTGGCCGCATCCGCGCTGGGCCTGCTGGAGCCCGGCGACGAGGTGCTCATCCTGGAGCCCTACTTCGACCTGTACCCGGCGATCATCGCCATGGCCGGCGCGACACCGGTGCCGGTACCGCCGGACCCGCAGACCTACCGGCTGGACGGCGCCGCCATCCGCGCTGCGGTCACCAGCGCCACCCGCATGGTGATCGTCAACTCCCCGAACAACCCGACCGGGCAGGTATGGACCGGGGCGGAGCTCGATGCCCTGGCCTCGGTGGCCTGGGATCACGACCTCATCGTGGTGGCCGACGAGGCCTACGAGCATCTGTGGTTCGACGGCCACCCGCACGTACCGATCACGACCCGTCCCGGGATGGCCGAGCGGACGATCACGATCGGCTCCGGCGGGAAGTGCTTCTCCGTCACCGGCTGGAAGGTCGGCTGGGCCACGGGACCCGAGCACCTGATCGCAGCGGTCAAGGTGGCTCGCCAGCACCTGTCCTACGTCTCAGGCGGACCGTTCCAGCCGGCCATCGCAGCGGGACTGCGCCTGCCCGAGACGTACTTCGACGAGCTGCGCCGCGCGATGCAGCGCTCCGGACACCGGCTGTGCGACGGGCTGGCGGAGCTGGGGTTCGCGGTCGCCGACCCCGAGGGCACGTACTTCGCCACCACCGACGTACGCCCCCTGGGCTTCGCCGACGGACGGGAGTTCTGCGACTGGGCAGCGTACGAGGCCGGCGTCGTGGCCATCCCGCACCAGGCGCTGTGCTCCTCCGATGCCGGCGATCGGTACGTCCGCTGGGCCTTCTGCAAGCAGGATGGGACGATCCAGGAGGCACTGAGCCGGCTGCGCACCGCGCTGCCGAGGAGAGGAACTGCATGAGCGCGAGCGGCATGTCCGGCGGCCTGGCCCTGGCCATCGATTCCTTCCGGCCCTCGCTCGTGGCGCGGTCCACGCAGCACCAGGCGGTCCTGTTCGGCATCTCGGCGGCACTGGGCTACGGAGCCGGCCGCGCGGCGCGACGGGCTCTGGACGTGGTCGGCGTGCACGACCCGCTCCTCACCAATCGGTGGGCCCGGGTGGGCGGGTTGGCCGCTGCCGCCGGCGTCAGCGTCCCCATCATCGCGCGCCGCGCCGAGCAGGAGGTGCAAGCCCACGCCGAGTGGGAGGCACAGCCGATGAAGCCCGGTGTCGCAGTCGCCCAGGGCACCGTCTTGGCTGCCGGCATCGTCGCCACCGCGGTCGCCGTGCGGCGGGGCCTGGGCACTGTGGCGAACACGGCGACGGCCCGGTTCGGCGGACCGCGCTCGATGTGGTCCGGCGGCACCCTGGCGGCCGTCGGCGGCGGTGTGGCTGCTGTCGTGCCACCGGCGCGCAGCGCGCTGTTCGCCACGCTCGGCCGGGCCGGCGAGACTCCGGATGCAGCCTTCGTCGACCCGCCTCAGAACCGCAGCGTCAGCGGCAGCCACGGGTCCCTGATCCCCTACCGCACCCACTTCCGGGAGGGATCGCGATTCGTCCACTTGGCGAGCACCGGCGAGCGGATCGGCACCGTCACCGGGCGCCCTGCCCGAGATCCGATCCGGGTCTTCGTCGGCGTGGCGGCTGCGGCCACGCCGGCCGAGCGCGTCGCCCTGGCGATGGCGGAACTGGAGCGGCTGGGGGCCTTCGACCGCCGGGCGGTGCTGGCCGTCTCGCCGGCGGGGACCGGCTACGCCAATCCGGTGCCGGTGGAAGCGCTGGAACTCATGACCGGGGGCGACTGCGCGACCGTCGCCGTCCAGTACGGAGTGCTGCCCTCCATGTTTTCCACCGAAGCTATTCCGGAGGCGGCGCAGACCTACCGCCTGCTCATCGACGCCCTCGAAGGCAGCGGCCCGGCCGTCCTGAGCTACGGCGAGAGCCTCGGAGCACAGGCCGCACAACTGGGGCTGCAGCAGGTACCGTCGCGCTGGCAAGAGGACGGTACCTTCACCGGGATCGACGCAGCATTGTTCGTCGGCACGCCCGCCGGCACCGGTATTCGTCGCAGCGCCGAGCACCGGGCAGCTGTCATCGTCGTCGACCGATGGCAGGACCTGCCGGAACCTGTCCCGCCGGAGCGCCGCGTCTTCCTGCTCGATCACGACGCCGACCCGGTGACCCGGTTCGAGGCCTCGCTCATCTGGTCACGACCGGACTGGCTGGCCACGAGGCCGCGTGGCCGCGGAGTGCCGGAGCACATGGCCTGGCGCCCGCTGCTGACCTACCTGCAGGTCATGCTCGACGTTGCCCGCGCGACTCAGCCGCAACTGGGCCGGTTCCAGTCCACCGGCCACGACTACCGCGCCGATCTGGCGCCGTTGGTGCGGGCGGCGTACGTCCCCGACAGCGACGATGCGACCCTGGCAGCGGTTCAGGACGAGTTGGTGCGCAGCGAAGTGCGGCGTGCGGACATCCTCGCCCAGTAGCCCGCCAGACCAGCCCGCGCGTGCGGCCCCCACACTGGCCGACCCCGAGGTCCGCCCGTTGATCGCAACGAATTCTGGCCGTGGGGCGGGAATTCGTCGCGATCAGTGAGTGCGACTGGGCCGGCTCAGCGCGCGGCAGGCTGCAGGCGGCCGGGCTGCGGCTGGCGGCAGGGCCGGCTCGGCGGGCGGCAGGCGGCGGGCGGCAGGCGGCTGCGCTGGCTCTTGGCGCGGCAGGCGGTTGGCGGCTGGGCCGGCTCTTGGCCGAGCTGCGGGGCATTGCCGCGCCAGCCGCTGCGAGGGCGCCTTACGCGCGCAGCATCGTTTCCGTTCCGCGGCCCGGGCGCCACAGCCGGATCCGCAGTTGGCTCCGGTCCTCGGTCAGGCCCGTGAAGACGGCGCTCGTCAAGTCGACCCGCCACCGCACCGCGTTCGGCGGATACCCCGCAGGAGTGGGCACGACAACGGCCCGGCCGCTGATCTTGGCTTCCCCGGACCAGGAGTCGTCCGGCCCCGTGTCGCGCGTCGGGCTGTGGATCGCCACGCGCGGATCACGTCGCAGATCCACGGCCTTGCGGGTGTCCGCGCCCATGCCCAGATACACGCCGTCGCCGTCGAACTCGACCTCGGTGCCGCTGATCCGCGGTCCTCCGTCCGCTCGGATCGTTGCCATCGTGCAGTGCTTGCCCACCGCGAAGGCCGCCCGAACGAGCCCTGCAAGGTCCGAGTCCGCCGCCGCAAAGTCGGCCCACGATGCCATGCCGCCACACTAGGCCCAGACTGGGACGGTGCCCCTCGAACACTACGAGCAGGTGCTCGTCACCAGCGCCGAGGATCTGCGTGCGTGGCTTGAGACGAACGCGGACCGCCCCGAGGGCATCTGGCTCGTGACGTACAACCGAACCAGCGGCAAACCGTCTCCGACCTACGACGAGATCGTGGAGGAGGCGCTGTGCTTCGGGTGGATCGACTCGACCGTCCGCAAGCGCGACGAGGAGTCGGCCATGCTGCTGCTGACCCCGCGCAAGCCGACCTCCACGTGGTCGGCGCTGAACAAGCGCCGACTTGAGCAACTGCTCCCCTCCGGCCGGATGACACCGCGGGGCCTCGCCGCGATCGCCGTCGCCAAGGCCAACGGCTCCTGGTCGATGCTCGATCCCGTCGAGCGCCTCGAGGTGCCGGACGACCTCGCGGCCGCGCTGGATCGGTCCGGCGCGCGGCAGACGTGGGATGCATTTCCGCCGAGCACGCGCAAGCAGATGCTCTGGCACGTCATCAGCGCCAAGCGCGAGGCAACGCGACAGCAGCGCATCGACCGGATCGCAGCCGCAGCGGCCGAGGGCCGGCGGGCGCTGGGGTAGCCAGCGCCCCGACCGAGCCGGCGGGCGCGGACGGCAACCGGGCCACAACCGAGGGCCAGCGGGCGCGGGCGGTAACCGGGCCACAACCGAGGGCCAGCGGGCGCTGGCGGTAGCCGCGCTACCTCGGGAGCCGCCACGGCGGAACGCACGGGTCGCGGCGGAGGGCAGGAGTCATCACCCATCCCGGTTGGCGACGAAGACGTCTCGATCGCGCGCATTGAAGAACACGAGGCGGACCCTCGGGGCGCCTTGCTGTCGAACGAGTTCGCTGAGCGTGCGCCAGACGATGGCTGCGGCGCGCTCCGGCGGAAAGCCGTAGATGCCGGTGGACAGCGCGGGGAAGGCGGCGGAGGCGACGCCCTCCTCACGGGCCACCCGCAGGCTGTTGCGGTAGGCGTCGGCAAGGCGTTCGTCGGGATCCGGATCCGCGCCGTAGCGCGGGCCGACGGCGTGGATGACGCAGCGCGCGGGCAGATCGCCCGCCGTGGTGGCCACGGCCTGCCCCACCGGCACCCCCGACGGGAACTGCGTCGCGATGAGCGTCGCGCATTCGTCGGCGATCCGGGGCCCGCCCGCGGCGTGGATGGCACCGCAGACACCGCCGCCCGGCAGCAACTGACTGTTGGCGGCGTTGACGATGGCCTCGGCGCCGCTGGCGGTGATGTCGCCGACCTCGATACTGATGCGCTCGTCCGGAGGTGGCACAGCCCGATCGTGCCAGGCGGTTGCGCAGCGACGCCTACTCACCTGGGTGATCGGCGACGGCCGGCCGTCCCCCTCTGCCCTCGAGCAGCGAGAACCCCTCGTAGACCATGAACGCCGGCCACACCATGCCCTTCAGCACCGCCAACGCCCGCTGGCCCTTGGAGTCGGCCCGCTGCCAGAAGTACGTCGCCGCCCCGAAGATCCCCAAGGCGTACAGCGCGTCCCCGGAACCGCCGCCACGACCGGCCTGCTGTTCACCCATGCCATCCTCCTCATCCGCGCCCGCACGAGTGCGAAGCAGCGCCCAGGGCTGGACCCGGACCGCCCCTCACGCTACGGCAGCCGGAGTCCTCCGCGGAAGGGACGATCGTCCCTCGCCACGGCCCGTAGGGTTGCTGCATGACGAGCGAAACGCACGGACGGGTCCTCTCCGGGGTGATCATGGTGCCGATCGTCGGCATCCTGACCGTCGGCGGACTCGCCCTGACGATCTGGTCGGGCATCCAGCTGGACGGCGGATCCGGCACGCTGCCGCTGCTGTGGCTGTCCATCGCCGCCCAGGTCGTCGGGTGGGTCACGGCTGTCGGGTTCTTCACCCTGCAGCCGAACGAGGCCCGAGTGCTCGTCCTCTTCGGCAACTATCGCGGAACGGTGCGCGCGAGGGCTTCCACTGGGGCAACCCCTTCTACTCCAACATGGCGGTGGATCCGCGCCGCCAGGAGAGCGTGGAGGACAAGCTCAAGGCCAGCTCCACCAAGCGCGGCGGGCTGACACGGTTCAAGGTGTCGATGCGGGCCCGGACCTTGCAGGGCGATCAGTTGAAGGTGAACGACCGCCGCGGAAACCCGGTGGAGATCGGCGCCATGGTGGTCTGGCGCGTTACCGATACCGCCAAGGCCGTCTTCGATGTGGACGACTTCCGCCATTACGTGAGCACCCAGTCGGAGACCGCGCTGCGCCATATCGCCACCCAGTACGCCTACGACAACAGCGACGAGGACGAGGCGACGACGATCACGCTGCGGGGCAACCCCGACGAAGTGGCGGGGGCCTTGCGGGAGGACCTCGAGCGTCGCCTCGCCGTCGCCGGGGTCACGGTCGAGGACACGCGCCTGACCCACCTGGCCTACGCCCCCGAGATCGCGCAGGCGATGCTGCGACGCCAGCAGGCCGAGGCGATCATCGCGGCTCGGCGCAAGATCGTGCAGGGCGCCGTGGGGATGGTGGACCTGGCCGTCGAGGAGCTCTCCGGGCTGCAGGCGCTGGCGATGACCGACGAGGCCAAGGCGGACATGGTCGGCAACCTCATGGTGGTGCTGTGCGGCGAGACCGACGTGCAGCCCGTGCTGAACACCGGGCGGTAACCGGTCGACGCGGGCAGGATCCCGGGAAGCGTGGCGGTCGATCCGGCCGCGGTCGCGCGTGCCGGGAGGCCGTGGCGGGTCAGATCCGGCCGCGGTCGCGCGTGCCGGGAGGCCGTGGCGGGTCAGATCCGGCCGCGGTCGCGCGTGCTGGGAGGGCCGTGGCGGGTCAGCCCGGCAGCGGACGGATCGCGCGCGGCGGCACCTCGACAACGACGGCATCGCCCACCCGCTCGGTCCCCCCGACCGTCCACACGACCAGATCGCCGCCCGCTTCGAGCGCCACGGTCACCACCGACATGCTCCCCCGGAACACCCGGGACGCCACCCGGCCCGGAAGACCTGGGTCCGCGCCGTGCCGGGGGCGCATCCGCAGCATCTCCGGGCGCACGAGCAGTGCTCCGGAGGCAGCCGTGGTGTGGGCCACGGCCGGGTGGTCAGGGGCAACGACGTTGGAGAGGCCGAGGAACCGGGCGGTCCACGCCGACTGGGGGTCGGCCCACACCTGTTCGGGCGTCCCCGAACGAACGATCCGGCCGGCACGCATGACCGCGACATCGTCGCCGAACTGCAGGGCCTCGGACTGGTCGTGGGTGACGAGTACCGCGGTGGTGCCGGTTGCAGCCAGGACGTCGCCCATCGTTGCGAGCAACTCCTCCCGCAGGGCGCGATCCAGTGAGGACAGCGGCTCGTCCAGCAGGACCAGGCTCGGACTCGGAGCCAGCGTGCGGGCCAGGGCGACCCGCTGCTGCTCCCCGCCGGACAATCCCGTGATGCGGGATTGCCCACGCTCCTGAAGCCCGACCAGGGTCAGCACCTCGGCAACGCGGGCGCTGCTGCGGTCGCGGGGCCAGCGCGCCATTCGCAGCCCGAAGGCCACGTTGCCGGCAACATCGAGGTGCGGGAACAGCGCGTGTCCCTGGAACATCATGCCGACACCCCGACGATGGGTCGCGACGCCGGCCATGTCGCGGCCACCGATACGGACACTCCCGTCGGCCAACGGCTCCAATCCGGCGATCGCCCGCAGCAGGCTCGACTTGCCGCACCCGCTCGGGCCCAGCAGCGCCAACCGGTGCCCGGGATCGACCGACACCGAGACCTCGCGCACGGCGGCCGTCGGACCGTAGGCGACGCGGACCCGCTCCACCTGCAGCATCGGCTCAGCCATAGCGCGCCCCCACCCGCAACCGGTCGGTGACCAGGACCGCGGCCGCGGTCAGGGCGATGAGGATGCTGGACAGGGCCATTGCCTGGCCCACATTGGCCTGCCCGGGCGTCGCCAGGAACCGGTAGATGGCGATGGGCACCGTGGGCAGATCAGCCGGCGCCAGGAAGACCGTGGCGCCGAACTCCCCCAACGAGATCGCCAGGCTGAACCCCACGGCCACGGCCAGGGCGCGGCTGACGATCGGCAGGTCCACCGACCACACCGTCCGGAGCGGGGACGCCCCGAGCACCGCAGCCGACTCGTGGATGGTCCCGCGGATGGAACGCAGCACCGGCAGCACTGCCCGGACCACGAACGGAATCGCCACCAGCGCCTGGGCGATGGGCACCAGTGCCGGGGTTCCGCGCAGCGGCAGCGGCGGACCGTCGAACGTGATGAGCATGCCGAAGCCGAGGGTGACCGCGGAGACGCCCAGCGGCAGCAGCCAGATGCTATCGCGCAGGGTCTCGGTGCGCCGGGCGAGGCCGAGCGCGACCAGCAGTCCGACTGTCGTGGCGAGCACCGTCGCGACGGCCGCGAAGGCCAGCGAATTGGCGACCGCCTCAGCCGGCGGCACGAACAGCACGCTGCCGGCTCGGCTTTCCTGCAGTGCGGTGAAGTTGCTCCAGGAGTAGCCGTCGCCGGTGCGCAGGGCTCGCTCCAGGACCAGCACGATCGGCCCGAGCAGCAGCGCCAGGAATCCGACCAGGAACAACCCGACGGCGATCCGTCCACGCGGCGTGCGGGGCGATGGCAGGGGCCGATCGACGCCGAGGTCCTGCTCCACGACGGCTCGCGCGTTCAACCTGGCCTGCACGGTCAGTGCCGTCACGACCATGGCGATCTGCACCACCGAGAGCACCGCGGCGGTCGGCAGATCGAAC
The DNA here is from genome assembly GCA_963766005.1 of uncultured Actinomycetota bacterium. Taxonomy (GTDB): domain Bacteria; phylum Actinomycetota; class Actinomycetes; order S36-B12; genus CAVXYG01. The sequence goes on from CAVXYG010000005.1 coordinate 15,841, forward strand.
AGGAACAGCACGCGCCGTTGGATCTCCACCTCGATCGTCGCCTGGCCGAACTCGCCGAGCAGCAGGACGATGCCGAAGGACGTGAGGGTGAAGAGGAACACGATCGATGCCGCCGCCCAGATCGACGGGGCCAGCGCCGGCAGCGTCACCTCTCGCAGGCGTCGCGCGGGGGATGCGCCGAGCACGGCCGCGGCGTCCGGCAGCCGAGGGTCGAGCTGGGACCAGAACGAGCCGACCATCCGGAGCACGACGGCCACGTTGAGATAGACGTGGGCGGCGAAGATGGCGGCGAGGCCGCGATCGGAGCCCTCCGGGAGCAGCCACCCCAGCGGCCCGTCGTCGGCCAGCGCGGCACCGATCGCCGTGGCGACCACGACCGTGGGCATCACGAAGGCCACGACCGCCAGCGCCTCCACCGACCGCCGGCCGCGGAAGCGGTAGCGTCCCAGGACCCAGGCGCCCGGCATCGCGACGAGCAGCGTCAGCACGGTAGACACCGCCGCCTGCCAGAGCGTGAACCACAGCACTTGCAGCACCCGCGGATCGGTGATGGTCGTGCCGAAGGCCGAGAGATCCCAACCGCCCGACTCCGAGCGCAGTGCGGTTTCGATGAGCACCGCTACGGGCCAGGCGAAGAAGACCAGGAAGAAGGCCCCGGGCAGGAGCCACAGCAGGGCGGCTCCGGCGCGCGAAGCGCCCGTCACCCGCAGTCCGCGGTGGACCCGGCCTCCCATCCGCTACCCCGACCGCATGAGGTCCGACCACGTCTGCACCCAGCGATCGCGGTGCTCGGCCACCTCCTGGGGAGGCAGGGCGAGGGGATCGGACGGCTGGGGAGCGTGGGCGATGAACTCCGGCCGGCAGCTGGGCCGACGGCAGCGCCGGGTAGACGAAGTTGTTCAGCGGGATGTCGTCCTGGTAGGTCGGTGTCAGCATGAAGTCGATGAACTGTTCCGCTCCATCGGGGTTGGCCGCATTCGCCAGGACGCCGGCGAACTCGATCTGCTCGTAGCAGCCGTCCAGGATCGCCGCGGTCGGGGCCGTATCCGTCGGCGGATCGGCGAAGATCACCTCGGCTGCAGGGCTGCTCGCGTAGGAGACCACGATGGGACGCTCGCCCTCGCCGGAGCCGCCCGAGAAGGACCCGTAGTAGGCCTCGCTCCAACCGTTGACGATCTCGACGCCGTTGTCGCGAAGAGCGGCCCAGAACTCCACCGAGCCGTCCTCCCCGAACCGGTCGATCGTGGCCAGCAGGAACGCCAGTCCCGGCGAGGACGCGGCGGGGTCCTGGACGACGAGCTGGTCGCGGTACGCCTCGTCGGTGAGGTCCTCCAGCGACTTCGGCGGCTCAGTGCCCGCGTTGGCGTAGAACTCCAGGTCGACGTTGAGGCAGACCTCGCCGGTGTCGATCGGAGTGACGCGCCCATCGAGGCGCAACTCGTCGGGGATCTGCTCCAGTCCGGCGGCTTCGTAGGGCACGAACAGGTCGCCGTCGAGGGCGCGGGAGAGCAGCGTGCTGTCCACGCCGAACAGGACGTCGGCCTCGGGGTTATCGCGCGTGAGCAGCGCACGGTTGACCACCTCGCCGGCATCGGACCCGCGCAGGATCTCGACGTCCAACCCCGTCTGGGCCTCGAACGCCGCCAGCGTGGACTGCGAAATGGCATAGGAGTCGTAGGTGAGCAATCGGACGGTACCCGGCTGCTCCTCAGCGGAGTCGTTGGAGCCGCATGCTGCCAGAAGCAGCAGGCCGCTGAGCAGCGCCGGGGTCGCGGTACGAACGCGCATGACTTGCCTCCGCTGGTATTACCCAGATCAGGTCGCGGGTCGGCGGCGAGGGGGACCGCACGGTCCACCGCGTCCGCCCTCTCAGCCCGGCGCTCCCGAGCTCCCCGAGGTGCAGCGTCCAGTATGCCGCAGCGCGCGACGCTGCCCACCGGCAGTCGCGGGATGGGTGCGGCTTGGCAACTCTGCGTCACTACCCGAGCGGTGACGTGCGGCTGCCCTCCCGGTCCTGTCCCAAAACCTACGGAACCGACCCAGCGAGGGGCCCTGGTATGTCGTTTTCGGGACACGGATGCGCGCGCTTCGGCACCGGCGTGCCGCGCCGCTACTCCACGTGACTTACGGCCGTCACCACGAGTCCCTCGACCCCGTCGTCGGCTACGTCGACCCGCACGGTATCGCCGTCGCGGACCTCGCCGGCCAGGATCGCCCTGGCCAGTTGGTCGCCGACTGCGGTCTGCACCAGCCGCCGAAGCGGCCGCGCGCCGTAGATCGGGTCGAACCCGGTGAGCGCAAGCCAATCCCGTGCCGGCTGCGTCACGTCGAGCGTGAGACGCCGGTCCGCCAGCCGACCCTGCAGCGCGGCCAGCTGCAGATCCACGATGTAGGTGAGCTCGTCGGTCGACAGCGGCTGGAACATCACCGTGTCGTCGAGGCGGTTCAGGAACTCCGGCTTGAACGAGGACTGCACGACCTCGCGCACCAGTGCGGCCCGCTTGTCGAAGTCCAGCGACAGGTCGACCAGGTACTGCGAGCCGAGGTTGGACGTCAGGATCAGGATCGCGTTGCGGAAGTCCACCGTGCGGCCCTGGCCGTCGGTCAGACGACCGTCGTCGAGCACCTGCAGCAGGACGTCGAAGACCTCCGGGTGCGCCTTCTCCACCTCGTCGAGCAGGACCACGGTGTAGGGGCGGCGGCGCACGGCCTCGGTGAGCTGGCCGCCCTCTTCGTAGCCGATGTAGCCGGGCGGCGCGCCGACCAGCCGGGCGACGGTGTGCTTCTCGCCGTACTCGCTCATGTCGATCCGGGTCATGGCGCGCTCGTCGTCGAACAGGAACTCCGCCAGCGCCTTGGCCAGTTCGGTCTTGCCGACGCCCGTCGGTCCGAGGAACAGGAACGACCCGGTCGGCCGGTCGGGGTCGGCGATGCCGGCGCGCGAGCGGCGCACGGCGTCGGAGACCGCTTGTACGGCCGCGCGCTGGCCGATGACCCGCTTGCCGAGCTCGTCCTCCATGTGCAGCAGCTTCGCGGTCTCCGCCTCCAGCAGCCGGCCGGCCGGGATCCCCGTCCAGGTGGAGACCACCTCGGCGACATCGTCGGGCCCCACCTGCTCCTTGACCATGCCCGCGCGCGTCTCGGTGGCTTCCGCCGCCTCCGCGAGTTCCTTCTCCAACTGCGGGATTTCGGCGTAGAGCAGCCGCGATGCCTGCTCGAAGTCGCCGTCGCGCTGGGCTCGGTCCGAGAGGGAGCGCAGGTCGTCGATGCGGATCTTGATCTCGCCGACACGGTCCAGGCCGGCCTTCTCCTGGTCCCACCGAGCCCGCATCGCGGTCAGCTGCTCCTCCTTGTCCGCCAGGGCGGAGCGGAGCTTCGCCAGTCGGTCCACGGACGCATCGTCGGTCTCTTTCGCCAGGGCCAGCTCCTCCATGCGCAGGCGATCCACGGCGCGCTGCAACTGGTCGATCTCCACCGGCGAGGAGTCGATCTCCATGCGCAACCGGGATGCCGCCTCGTCCATGAGGTCGATGGCCTTGTCCGGCAGGAACCGGGAGGTGATGTAGCGGTCGGACAGCGTGGCGGCGGCGACCAGCGCCGCGTCGGCGATGGCGACCTTGTGGTGCGCCTCGTACTTCTCCCGCAGGCCGCGCAGGATACCGATGGTGTCCTCGACGCTCGGCTCCCCGACGAACACCTGCTGGAAGCGCCGCTCCAGAGCCGGGTCCTTCTCGATGTGCTCGCGGAACTCGTCCAGCGTCGTGGCACCCACCATGCGCAGCTCGCCGCGCGCCAGCATCGGCTTGAGCATGTTGCCCGCATCCATCGCGGACTCGCCCGTCGCACCCGCTCCGACGACGGTATGCAACTCGTCGATGAACGTCACGATCTGGCCGTCGGAGCGCTTGATCTCCTCCAGGACTGCCTTCAGCCGCTCCTCGAACTCGCCGCGGTACTTCGCCCCGGCAACCATCGCGCTGAGGTCGAGGGCGACCAGCCGCTTGCCTCGCAGGGAGTCGGGCACGTCGCCGGCGACGATCCGCTGGGCGAGGCCTTCCACGACGGCGGTCTTGCCGACGCCGGGCTCGCCGATGAGGACCGGGTTGTTCTTCGTGCGGCGGGACAGCACCTGCACCACACGGCGGATCTCGGCGTCCCGGCCGATCACCGGGTCGATCTTGCCTTCGCGGGCTCGAGCGGTCAGGTCGTCGCCGTACTTCTCCAGCGCCTGGAACGTCCCCTCGGGGTCTGGCGAGGTCACGCGCTGGCCGCCGCGGACTTGCGACAGCGCCTCGATGAGTCGTTCGGGGGTGGCGCCGGCCTCCCGCAGCAGTCGGCCGGACTCCTCGTCGGAGGCGATGCCGACGAGGAGATGCTCGGTGGAGACGTACTCGTCGCCGCGCTCGTTCTCCAGATCCTGTGCCGCTGTCAGCACTCGGTAGGCGGCGTTGCTGAACTGCGGCTGAGCCACCGAGGCGCCGGATGCCGAAGGCAGCGCCGCCACGGCTCGGTCGACCTCGGCGATCAGCGAGGTGCGGTCCACGTCGAGGGTGTCGAGCAGAGCGAGCGCGATGCCCTCCTCCTGCCGCAGCAGCGCCTGCAGGAGATGTATCGGCTCCACGTTCGGGTTGCCGGCCGCGGCGGCGGCGCGTACCGCCGCACCGAGGGCCTCCTGGCTGCGTGTGGTGAAGTTCATGTCCATCGGGTTCCTCCCCTCCGCTACCGGCGTCGATGCGGCCGGTAGACCACCAGTGCTGTTGAACGCTGCTGCGCGGAGAGCTCCTCGATCCGCTGCCGCAGCGCGGCGACCTCCACCTCGAGAGCCAGGATGCGCCGGATCCCCTCCAGGTTGATGCCGTTCTCGCTGAGCCGCTGCACCTGTCGCAACCGCTCGATGTCGCGCGCGGAATACAGACGGTTGCGGCCCCCCGTGCGGGCCGGCGACACCAGCCCAAGGCGGTCGTACTGGCGCAGGGTCTGCGGATGCATCCCCGCCAGTTCAGCCGCGACCGAGATCACGTAGACCGGCGTGTCCGCGGTGTGCTGGAGGATCCAGTCGGATGTGCTGGTCATGCGTCACCTCGTTTCGTCGTCTCGATGTCTACCGGCGGGCGGATTGCTCGGCCAGTGCGATCAGATCGGCGCGCGGATCATGGTCTGCGGTCGCCTCCCGATAGGCGCGCAGCGCATCGCCGGCCTTGCTGCTCAGATTCTGCGGAACGGCGACCTCGACCGTCGCCAGCAGATCCCCTTTCGTCGCGTCGCGACGCCGCACGCCCCGGCCTCGAACGCGGAACGTCCGGCCGTTGGCAGTTCCTGCCGGAATCTTCAGCGTGACCTTGCCGCCACCTGGCGTGGGTGCCACGATCTCGGCGCCGAGTGCGGCCTCGGCGAACGTGACGGGCACGGTCACCGTGACGTTGTCGCCGGCCCGGCCGAACACCGGGTGGGTGCCCACGTTGACCTTGACGTACAGGTCGCCGCTGGGGCCGCCGTTCTCGCCGGACGTGCCCTTGCCCGCCAAGCGCACCCGCTGGCCGTCCTTCACGCCGGCAGGGATGCGCGCCTGCACGACGCGGCTGCTCATGGCACGACCGGTGCCGCTGCAGTCGGGGCACGGATCGTCGACGGTCAGGCCGCGGCCGTGGCACTGCGGGCAGACCTCGGGGATGGCGAAACCGCCCTGGTTGCGGATGACCTGGCCGGTGCCCTCGCACCCCGGACACACCCTGGGCGTGGTGCCCGCCTTGGCCCCGGTGCCGCGGCAGGTCCGGCACGGCGCCTCTCCGGTCAGGCGCAGCGGAAGGGTCACGCCGTCGAGGGAATCGTCGAACGTGATCGTCACCTCGCTCTCGACATCCGCGCCGCGGCGAGCGGTCCGGCGCGGGCCGGCGGGTCCGGGACCCGGCCCGCCCCGCCACCGCGGTTGAACAGCCCCCCGAAGAGGTCACCCAGGTTGCTGTTGCCGAAGATGTCGCCGAGGTTGACCGACCCGGGTCCGGCACCCGGGCCGCCTCCTGCGCCGGGGGAGCGGAATCCGCCCCCGCGGTAGGCGGCCCGGATCTCGTCGTACTCCTTGCGCTTGTCCTCGTTGCCGATGACTGCGTAGGCCTCGGAGACCTCCTTGAAGCGGGTCTCGGCCTGGTGGTTGTCCGGGTTGCGGTCCGGGTGCAGCTCCTGCGCGAGCTTGCGGTAGGCCTTCTTGATGTCGGCTGCGGAGGCCTTCTTGGACACGCCGAGGACCTTGTAGAAGTCCTTGTCTACCCAATCCTGGGCTGCCATCCGTGCCTCCTTCTCGCTCGTTCGCTGCTACGTTCCCGCATCAACCGTTGTCCGCGACCCCGACTCGGGCCGGGCGCAGCAGCCGGCCGCGCAGCTGGTAGCCGACCTGGTAGACGTGCGTCACCGTCGGCTCGCTGACCTCGTCGCTGTGCTCGGAGGTCATCGCCTCGTGGATCGTGGGGTCGAACGGCTGCCCCGCCTCCCCGACGGGCTCCAGCCCGAACTTCTGGGCCACGGCCTCCATGGCCTCGCCCACCGACTTGAAGCCGCCGGTCAGCTCGCCGTGCTGTCGGGCCCGTTCGATGTCGTCGATGATCGGCACCAGCTCCGCCACGACCGACCCGATCGCCACGTCGCGCTGCAGGTCCCGGTCGCGGTCGACGCGGCGCCGGTAGTTGGCGTACTCGGCGGCGATGCGCTTGGCGTCGGCCGTTGCCTCCTCCGCACGCGCCGTCGCCTCAGCCAGGGCCAACTGCTCCTCGGCCTGGGTGGCCGAGGGCAACTGCTCCTGATCGGCCGTGGCGCTGCCCTCGGCCCCGGGGGCGGCAGCCGGGGTCTCCGACTGCCGCGCCTGGAACGTCACCGGATCGATGCGCCGACGGTCGCTGATGCGCACGCCCTCGCTGTGCTCCTGCTCCTGCTCCGGGGTCTGGGACATCACTTCTGCTCGTCCTCGTCGACAACCTCGGCGTCGACGATGTCGTCGTCACCGGCATCGGCTGCGGTGTCGTCCGGCCCGAAGTTCGGATCGGCGCCCGCGCCGCCGGCGGCCGCGTACATCGCGGAGCCAAGGGCCTGGCTGGCCGTGGCCACCTTGTCGACCGCAGACTTGATCGCCTCGACGTCGCTGCCCTGCAGCGCCTTCTTCAGCTCCTCCAGCGGCTCGGACACGTTGGCCTTGGCGTCGTCGGGGATCTTGTCCGCGTTGTCCTGCATGAACTTCTCGGTCTGGTACACCAGCTGCTCGGCAGAGTTGCGGACCTCCGCCTCCTCGCGGCGCTTGCGGTCCTCCTCCGCGTGGGCCTCGGCATCGGCGGTCATCCGCTCGATGTCGTCCTTGTTCAGCGCGGAGCCTCCGGAGATGGTCATCCGCTGCTCCTTGCCGGTTGCCAGGTCCTTCGCGGACACGTGGACGATGCCGTCGGCGTCGATGTCGAAGGTGACCTCGATCTGCGGCACCCCGCGCGGCGACGGCGGCAGGCCGGTCAGCTCGAACGTGGCCAGGCGCTTGTTGAACGCCGCCATCTCCCGCTCGCCCTGGTAGACCTGGATCAGCACCGACGGCTGGTTGTCCTCAGCAGTGGTGAACACCTCCGACCGCTTGGTCGGGATCGTGGTGTTGCGCTCGATGAGCTTGGTCATGATGCCGCCCTTGGTCTCGATGCCCAGGCTCAGCGGCGTCACATCGAGGAGCAGGACATCCTTGACCTCGCCCTTGAGCACGCCGGCCTGGAGAGCGGCGCCCACGGCGACGACCTCGTCGGGGTTCACGCCCTTGTTGGGCTCCCGGCCGCCGGTGAGCTCCTTGACCAGCTCGGTGACCGCGGGCATCCGGGTGGAACCGCCGACCAGGACCACGTGGTCGATTTGGTTCACCGAGATCCCGGCATCCTTCAGCACCTGGTTGAACGGCGCCTTGGTCCGGTCGAGCAGCTTCTGCGTCATCTGCTGGAACTGCGCCCGGGTCAGCGTCTCGTCGAGGAACAGCGGGTTCTTCTCGGAGTCAACGGTGATGTAGGGCAGGTTGATCGAGGTCTGGGCCGACGAGCTCAGCTCGATCTTGGCCTTCTCCGCGGCCTCGCGCAGCCGCTGCATCGCCATCTTGTCCCTGGTCAGGTCGATGCCGTGCGCGCCCTTGAACTTCTCGACCAGCCAGTTGACGACGGCTTCGTCCCAGTCGTCGCCGCCGAGGTGGTTGTCGCCGCTGGTGGCCTTCACCTCCACGACGCCGTCGCCGATGTCGAGCAGGGAGACGTCGAAGGTGCCGCCACCGAGGTCGAAGACCAGGATGGTCTGCTCCTTGTCGCCCTTGTTCAGTCCGTAGGCGAAGGCGGCCGCAGTCGGCTCGTTGATGATGCGCAGGACGTTGAGGCCGGCGATCTCACCGGCCTCCTTGGTGGCCTGGCGCTGCGAGTCGTTGAAGTAGGCGGGGACCGTGATGACCGCGTCGGTCACCTTCTCGCCGAGGTAGGACTCGGCGTCCCGCTTCAGCTTCTGCAGCACACGGGCGCTGATCTCCTGCGGGTTGTAGCGCTTCCCGTCGATGTCTTCGCCCCAGTTGGTGCCCATGTGGCGCTTGACCGAGCGAATGGTCCGGTCGGCGTTCTGCACCGCCTGGCGCTTGGCGACCTCGCCGACGAGCACCTCGCCGTTCTTGGCGAAGGCGACAACCGACGGCGTCGTCCGGGCGCCTTCGGCGTTGGCGATGACGGTCGGCTCGCCGCCTTCCAGGATGGCGACGACGGAGTTCGTCGTGCCCAGATCGATTCCGACAGGTCGGCTCATGGCTCCTCCATGTAGTGCGGTGTGGCCTGCCCCGGACGGCAGCCGGATGGCGATCTCGGTGCGCGTCCGGGCAGGATGCTTGCATCAGGTCATGCGTTCTCCTCTAGTAGACCTCCATGCACATGATCTGTCAAGCCCCCAGGCAAGACATATGAGTCGCCTCGACTCAATGCTGAGACACCTGGTGCAGTCGCCGGGATTCGCGCGCTCACCGTGGCTCGGCCCGCCCATGGCCCGGGGCGGTGGGTCAGGCTGCCGCCACCGGCTGGCGGAGCAGCGATGAGGCCGAGCCATGGTCGCCGCGACCGGAGCCGCCCTGGCACTCGGGCTGGGCTGACCGGCTGCGGCAGCGCGGCGGAGGAGGCCGCGGAGCAGGCGATCGTCAGGGGGTCGGCGGCGACGTGGAGTCCCACGACGACGGTGTGCGCTCCACCGACCCGGAGGGCAACACCTCGACGGTCGGCGCGGGAACCGACGTGCCCGACGACTGGCCGCGCCGGACGTGCCAGCCCCCGCCGGGACCGTCCATCGGCAGTCCCACCGCGGGCGGCACCTCCACCCTGCTCGTGACGGTGGACGCACAACCGCGGGCGGCCTTCGACGCCATCACCGCCGAATTCGCGTCGGGAGGCCGAGAGCGGGCAATCCCCGGTCACGGACGAGTCGACCCACCCCGGCGACCTCCCCCGGGTCCGACCGGGTGGGCAGCCTCGGCGTCCGGGATGACGGGAGCGGCGGGTCGCAGGTCTCCCTGGGCGTGACGGACCCGGCACAGCAGCGCTGCGCGGTCGGAACGGTCCGATTGTCCTTCACCGCCCCGCGGGCCCGGCACGTTCCGCGCCGAGCACGGTCACGGCGACCACGAGTCCCGCGGCGACGCCGACAGCGAGGGCAGCAGCGCTCCACGGGAGCACCTGCCGCCCCATCACGCAGCCGCGACCGCCGCCGCTCATCACCGACCCCAGGGACCCGGCGCTCATCGCGGATCCGATGGAGCCGGCGGTCGCGATGCTGAAGATCGATCCGGCCGAGCCGACCGACCCGATCGAGGCCACCGACCCCACCGAGCCGATGGACAGCGCCGAGCCGACCGACCCGACGCAGAGCACCGAGCCGGACGAGCGCGGAGCCATCCAGTTGCCGCGCCCCATCAGAACACTGCTCCGAGTTCGGTGCGCACTTCCTCCAGGGTCATCGAGTCGCACAGACCCTGGTCCAGGGCGATCTCGGCGGCGTCCAGGACCGACGCGACGACGTGGACCGGGATGCCGTCCGCCCGGGCCGCATCGGCCTGCGCGGTCATCTCCGCGTCGCGCTCCTCGTCGCCGGTGGGCAGCAGCACGATGAGCCGCACCTGCTCGGGGAAGTGGTGGGCCGCGTGAGTGTAGGCCTCGAAGTCGCCCTGGCCGGTGTCGCCGACCATCACGAATCCGGTCTTGGGGTAGGCGTGCATCAGCTTGCCGATCGTGTGCTTCTTGTGCATCGAGCCCGATCGGTGAAGGTAGCGGTCGGTGGGGCCCCAGTCGGTGAGAAACAGCGGCCCGCGCGGGAAGCCCCGCAACTGCAGGAACTGCACGAGCATCTCGTAGAAGGACCAGCTCCCGGTCGAGACGTAGAAGAAGCCGGTGCCCACGCCGTCGACGCTGCCAGTGCGCTCCATCCCCCGATACCAGGACGACACCCCCGGGATGGCTTGGCGCGTGTGCTGGTCGCCGAGCAGCGTGCGCCGCATGGCCGCGAGGCCCTCGGTCAACCCGGAGCGGATCACGGTGTCGTCGAGGTCGCTGATCACGGCGAAGGGCGCCTCGGGGTGCGGCTTGAACACCCGGCCCGTGCTCACGATCTCCTCGATGATGTCGTCGCGCTGCGGCACCGTGGTGACGGTCACTTCGTGCCAGCCGGGGGTGAGATCCGGCACCTTGAGCGTGACCGCGACGAAGCCGTGCCGGTCGGTCACCCCTTCCGCCCCGATGCCGTTCAGCTCGGCACGCACCACGACGCCGGCCAGCGCCAACGACCAGTGGCGACGGACATTGGCCTTGGCCACCTCGGAGTACGGCTTCGGTCCGCCGGCGGGAATCCTCGCCGACTCGGTCGTCTTGACCACCAGCTTCACCGTCTCGCCGTAGGCATAGCCGCGGTGGACGATGAGGTTGGTGCCGCGGAACGTCTCCTTGCCGAGCTTGCGCGACATCCGTTGCTCGGTGAGCCAGTCTTCGGCAGCGGCGACCTTCTGCGCGGTCTCGGAGCTCCGCACCGTCTCGTTGAGCTTGTGCAGCGCCGAGTCAGCGGCGCCCTTGGCGAAATCGGAGAGACCCATGCCCACAGCGTGCCAACTCCGGACCGGGAACGCGAGAGGGATGCGCCCCCGCTTGCCCTGCCGGGGTCGTGGGCCCGAGGAGCCTGCCAGCACAGCACGGCACAGCACAGCAGGCGCGGCCCGGGCAGCACAGCCCGCCAGCGCGGCCCGGGCAGCCATGGGGCTCTCGTCCGGGAGGATCACTCGCCGCCTCGGCTGTCCATCGGCCCGGGGAGCACCGCGGCGCCCGGCCTGGACGCCCCGCCCGGCCTGGACGCCGGCGACCGGCCCGGACGCCCCGCCCAGCCTGGACGCCCCGCCCGGCCCGGACCGCGCGCGCGGGACCGGTCCCGGCGGCAGCATCAGCCCTTGGCGCGCACCTCGTCGATCCCGCGTCGGGCGAGTTCGTCGGCCCGCTCGTTCTCCGGGTGCCCGGAGTGTCCCTTCACCCACTCCCAGCGGACCTCGTGGCTGGCCACGGCCTCGTCCAACGCCCGCCAAAGATCCTCGTTCTTCACTGGCTGCTTGCTCGAGGTGCGCCAGCCGCGTCGCTTCCACGACGCCATCCAGGACGTGATGCCGTTCTTCACATACGTCGAGTCCGTCGTCACCACCACCGCGCTGGGTCGGTTCAGCGAACGCAGCGCCTCGATCGCGGCGGTGAGCTCCATTCGATTGTTCGTGGTGTGTGGCTCACCGCCGAAGAGCTCCCGCTCCTGCCCGCGCCACCGCAGCACCGCGCCCCACCCGCCGGGTCCGGGGTTCCCGGAGCAGGCGCCGTCGGTGTACACCTCCACCACGTCGTCGGCCATGTGCGGAGTCTGCCAGGCGGCGCGGCGAGTGTTGGCGACCCCGCGGGGGCTCAGAGACCAGCGAGGCCTTCCGGCGCCGCGCGGAGACCACCGGAGCCCACTGGTGACGAACCCCACGCAGGGGGCGGGACAGGCACAAGTTACTCGTCGGTATCCTCGTGGGTAGGCACGCACGGTGGGTCTAGTCCGCCGCACCCGCGCGCACCGGGACGTCACAGGAGGAACTGTGGAACCGTACATGATCGTCCGGGCCCTGTACGGCGCCCTCTTCATCGTGATGATGGCGTGGTTCGCGCTCGCGCGGGGTCATTTCCTCTACCGGCTCATCAGCAGCGGCCAGCCGGCTCCGGGCCGTGCGGAGGACACTACCCAGGTGGCCGAGGTCGAGGTCACCGAGGTCCTCGGGCAGAAGAAGCTGCTGAAGTGGACGGTCCCCGGCATCGCCCACGTGTTCGCCTTCTGGGGCTTCCTGGTGCTCGGCATCACGGTGGCGGAGGCATTCGGCGAACTCTTCATCGAGGGTTTCGCATTCCCGATCATCGGCACCTGGCCAGTCGTCCGGTTCATGGAGGACCTGTTCGCGGTCCTCGTCCTCGTCGGCATCGCGATGTTCGCGGTCATCCGCTTGATGAACGACCCCGCCAAGGAGGGCCGCAAGTCCCGCTTCTTCGGCTCGCACCTGTCGGGCGCCTGGATTGTGCTCGGCATGATCTTCCTGGTCATCGCCACCCTGCTCGTCTACCGCGGCGCGAAGGTCGGCGCGGCGCTGGCCGGCGGCGAGACGGTGGCCGAGGCAGGCATGTCCGGGGCGTTCGCCTCGCAGTGGGTCGGCGGGCTGCTCGAACCGTTGGGCGTCACGGCCAACCACTGGATCGAGACCGTCTTCGTGCTCGGGCACGTCGTGGTGATCCTGAGCTTCTTGCTCATCGTGCTGCACAGCAAGCACCTGCACATCTTCCTGGCCCCGATCAACGTCGGCGCCTCCCGCCGACCGAACGCGCTCGGCCCGCTGCTGCCGATGTACTCCGGCAACGATCCGATCGACTTCGAGGATCCCGCCGACGACGCGATCTTCGGCCGGGGCCAGATCGAGGACTTCACCTGGAAGGGCCTGCTGGACTTCGCCACCTGCACCGAGTGCGGCCGCTGCCAGTCGCAGTGCCCGGCGTGGAACACCGGCAAGCCGCTGTCGCCCAAGCTGATGATCATGAACCTGCGCGACCACTCGTTCGCGAAGGCGCCCTATGTGCTCGCGGTGCAGGACAAGCACGGCCACAATCTGGAGTTGGGCGAGGTCGACGACGACATCCTGGCCAAGATGACGCCGGAGGTGCAGGGCGAGGTTGCCCGCCCGCTGGTCGGGTCCCGCGAGGAGGATCCGCACCGCGCCACCGACGGCTACGATTCCGCCGGCCACCGCAGCCACGACCTGGCCGTCATCGACGAAGATGCCCTGTGGTCGTGCACGACGTGCGGCGCCTGCGTCAACCAGTGCCCGGTCGATATCGAGCATGTCGACCATTTCCTGGACATGCGGCGCCACCAGGTGATGATCCAGAGCGAGTTCCCTGCCGAGCTCAACGGCCTGTTCAAGAACCTGGAGAACAAGGGCAACCCGTGGGGGATGAACGCCAGCCTGCGCACCTCCTGGATCGACGAGGTCGACTTCGAGGTGGCCGTCTTCGGCGCGAACGGCGAGGACACGATCCCCGAGGACGTGGAGTACCTGTTCTGGGTCGGGTGCGCGGGGGCGTACGAGGACCGGGCGAAGGCGACCACGAAGGCCGTTGCCGAGCTGCTGCACGTGGCGGGCGTGCAGTACCTGGTCCTCGGGGACGGCGAGACCTGCACCGGTGACCCGGCGCGGCGCGCGGGCAACGAGTTCCTGTTCCAGATGCAGGCGCAGCAGAACGTCGAGGTGCTCAACGAGATCGGCGCGAAGAAGATCGTCGTCACCTGCCCGCACTGCATGAACACGATCGGCCGGGAGTACCCGCAGCTGGGCGGCGACTACGAGGTCGTGCACCACAGCCAGCTGCTGTCGACGCTGCTGCGCGAGAAGCGCCTGACGCCGGTGACCCCGGTCGACGGCACGCTGACCTATCACGACCCCTGCTACCTCGGTCGCCACAACAAGGTCTACACCCCGCCGCGGGAGCTGCTGAAGAGCCTGCCGGGGGCGAACCTGGTGGAGATGGAACGCTCCGGGGACAAGTCCTTCTGCTGCGGCGCCGGCGGTGCCCGGATGTGGATGGAAGAGACCATCGGGGAACGGGTCAACGTCAACCGCGCCGACGAGGCCATCGGGACCGGCGCCTCCAAGGTCGCCGTGGCCTGCCCGTTCTGCTCGGTGATGCTCAACGACGGAGTCACGGCCCGCCAATCGCAGGGGGCTGCCGAGGGCGTCGAGGTCGTCGATCTGGCCACCGTGCTGCTGCAGTCGGTCTCGAGCAAGCAGTCCACTGCTGCGAAGCCGGCCGGCTAACTCCCTGCGCGGGACAGGACCAGGTCCTCGCAGGTCACGACGCGACCGGCTTGGCGCGGGCCGGCGGGGACTGGGCGGGAGACGGTTGGACGCCCGGCGGCTGGCCGGAACGCCCGGGTCAGGCCCGCCGGCGGCGGGGCGGCGTTTGGTCGCACCGGCCCCAGGCCGGCACCAGGCGGGGAGACCGCTGACCAGTACCCGATCTCCCGGTCCGAGGCGCCTGCGGCGCTCCCCGCTGCCGGGGCTCCCGCGGTGAGGCGGTGGCCGCGCCTCACCGCAACGCCCCGAATCCCTGCGGCGGGCCGTCCAGGGCCAGGGCCACGCAGCGATCGTCGAAGGCCTGCCACAACTGTTCGTCGGGGTGCTCGGTGTGGCTGACCGGGAATTCCATGATCTCGTGCGGCCCCGCGAGATGGTTGGCGATGGCGTAGACGGTCTTGGCCGGCACGACGACGTCCTGCAGCCCGAGACCCACGAGGGTCGCGCAGCTGACGTCGGGGGCGAAGGCCATGGTGTCGAAGTAGCGCAGCACCAGCGCGATGTCCTCGGCGGCCTGGGGGCGCCGCGCGATGTAGGCGCTGACCTCGGCGCCGGATCCCAGTTCCACGGAGAAGTGCCGGCCGTCGGCCCAGCCGAAGGTGGGCACGCCGACGACCAGCACGTCGACGGTGTGCAGCACCGCCTCGGCCATCAGCGCCAGGCCGCCGGCGAAGCTGATGCCGTGCGCGACGAGTCTGGTCATGGAGTCGCCGAGCAGCAGTCGGCCGACCTGGAGCGCTCGCGCGTAATCGCAGACCGCGCCGCGCAGGATCGACGTCTCCGGACTCTGGATCCCGGTCAGGACGTAGCCGGAGCGCGACAGCCCCGACACGGCCTCCGCCGACATCCCGAAGCCCCGGATATCCACCCCGAGGACGTCGACCCCCTGCTCGGCCCAGTGCCACTGCACTTCGGTCCGGCTGCCGTAACCGTGGCTGTGCACGATCAGCGGCCGCGGTCCGGGACCCGTCACGAGGTATCCGGACACTGGAGTACCGTGCAGTGACCGAAACGTCAGCCGCCGCAACCGCAGCGTGGCATCGCGATCGTGTCGGAGGTCGGAGGTCTGCATGTCGGGATCGACGGAGTCGAGTTCGGTGCGCGTGTGCGACCAGAAGGCCTCGAAGTCCGGGGGCCGGTTGAGGTCCGGGGTGACGGTCCGGCTCATGAGGCCTCCCGATGGCTTCCGTCGCCGGATCCAGAGCGCCGCGACGAGCGGGACGAGTGCGTTCTCATGATGCTATCGGGCGCAGAGCTGAGGGATGTCGACTTCCTCGCCGTCCTGCCCGACTGGGCACTCGACCGGTTGGCCCGTGACGCCAGCATCGCCGAGTTCCCTGCCGGAGCCTTCATCACCCGCCAGCACGAGAAGGCCGACACGGCCTACTTCCTGACCCACGGCAACGCGCAGGTCTTCCTGCGGTTCGAAGGGGCAGGGGATCTGCTCATCGAGACGCTGTCGGAGTCCACGCCTGCGCTGGGCTGGTCGGTCTTCCGGCCGCCGTACCGCTACACCGCCTCGACCCGGGCCGAGACCCCGTGCACCGCGGTGGCCGTCCCGCGGCAGGCGTTCGCCGAGGTGTTCGCCGAGGAACCCGCCCTGGAGTTCCATGTCCTGCAGCAGGTTGCCCGTGTCGTGGCCGAGCGGTTGGAGCGGACCGTGGACCTGCTGCTCGGCCGGGACGAGGCCGCGGACGCTGCCGCCGAGGCTCGAACGGAGCCGATTGGCCAGAGCAGCGCCGCCCCGGCTCAGGCCGGTCCCCACGGCACGACGCTGCCGACCGACGCGCTGGCCATCCTCCAGGACGCGCCCTTCTTCGAGCACTTCTCGGGGGTGGAACTGGACCTGCTGGTCGAGCGGGCCAGGGTCGAGCAGTTCCGGGCCGGGGAGCACATCATCCACCGGGGCGCTGCTGCGAATTCCTTCCATATGCTCCTCTCCGGCACGGCCCGCCTGGTCTACAGCGATGCACTGCCCGCCATGCCCCAAGAGGCCTTCAGCTCCCAGACGATCAGGGAGCCTGGCCGCGTGATCGGCTGGTCGGCGCTCGTGGAGCCCTTCTCCTACCGCGCGGGGGCGGTGGCGGTCGCGGACTGCCGCACGCTGGCCTTCGACCACATCGAGCTGCTCGAGATCGCCGAGGAGCACCCGGAATTCGGCCGCCGACTCATGGTGCAGGTGCTGTGGCTGCTGGGCAGTCGGCTGCGGGAGACGCGGATGCGGATGGTGGCCCGCCGCTACGACGATGAGGTCATCGCCATCCGCGCGCTGATCGATCAGCACGCCGAGGAGCTCAGCGTCTCCTCACCGCTGCACAAGCTGCCGCACTTCCTCCAGAACCGCGTCACCGTGCCGGACGCGATCACGGCGATGGAACTCCTCGCGGTCGACGGAGATGCGGTCGAACGGTCGCTGGCCGTGTCGTGCCTGGACCTCATGGTCAAGATCCGTCGCGAGCTGGCCCTCTACCAGCAGCTGCAGGCCGTCTACCAGGACGTCGCCGGCACGGCGCCCGGCACCGACCCCGCCGAGGTGCGACGACGGTGCAGCCGGGCCTTCGTGGAGCTCTTCGAGCAGACCGACTACGTCATCGAGGGTCTCGAGCGGCTGCCCGAGCGGCCCGGCGGCCATCTGGTGATCATGAACCACCTCAGCAACGACGAGTCCAACGCTATGCCCAGCGGCTTCCACCTCACCATGGACAGCCACTTCGTCTCCGCCATGATCCTGTTCCGCACCTACGGCCGGGCCCCGATCCGGGTGATCCGCAAGTCCAGCCCCGACGAGTACGCCCATCAGATGTACTACGACCAGCTGGGCTACATCTACGTGTTCCGCTCCGCCGTCGACCCGGCCGAGATCGGTGGCGGCCAGAGCACCGAGGAACGGCGCGAAGCCTTCCTCCGTCAGGCCCGGGGCCATCTCGCCCGGGGCGAGAACATCGTGATCTGCCCTGAGGGCGAGTGCACGACCACCGACCACTCGCCGCTACCGTTCCGCTCCGGGACCTTCCTGCTCGCCGCCCGCACCAACCCCGAACCGCTCATCATCCCGATCTCGTTGGCCAACTTCGACAAGCAGCTCACCCGGACGACGCTGGCCGCGACCATCCACGAGCCGTTCCGCATGTCGGACGTGCTCCCGCCGGACGCCCCGGTCGAGGCGCTGTACGCCTGGGTCAAGGACTACCAGCGCACCTTCGCCGGCTACGTGGCCCAGACGCGGCAACTCGCGAACGAGGCCGCCGCACGCCGGGGTTGAGACCCGCGTCGGGCAGGATTCGAGGGGAGCCAGCCGAGTTCGTCCCCAACCGCCTCGTCCCCAACCGCCGTGCGCAGCAGGCCCGGACGGGTGCTGGCCGCTCTCGCAGGCCAGGGCACCGGGTCCAGCGGTGGACAGCAGCAGCGGGGCCGGCGCGGAGTTCGAGCCCCGCCCACCGCGGGGAACCGCGTCCGCCCTAGGGCTGCCGCACGAACTCCACGACGATGTCGCCGCGCCGCATCGTGAGACGCTCCGGCGTGCAGTCGCACGCCAGTCGTCCGGCGAGGGCCTGCGTGATGCGGTCCTCGTACGATCCGACCGCCCACCCCCATGGCGCGGGCGTGCGCGCGGTGCCCTCGAAGACAGCGGCCCCGTCCTGCCGCACGAGCGCACCTTCCACCGCGATGCCGCCCGCGGTGAAGCGGCCGGATCCCGCGGCATCGAGGACGAGTTCGGATCGCATGTCCCCGGAGACCATCACCGTCAGCGGACCGACGCGGAACCGCTCGCACCTCCACGACGTGCTCCCCGAGAGCACTGCGGCTTGGCTGGTCGCCTGTGCAGTCATGTCCTTCACCACCTCGGTCCGACAACCGCGATGCTGCAGGGCCCCGGTGACCACGAGGCGTCGCCCGTGCAACAGCGGGCCGAACACTCGGCGGTGAGGTCCGCCGAGCCGAGCAACCGGAGCCGACGGCTTGCCAGGCGGAAGGCGCGTGGATCAGCCGAGGCGGGAGCCTGCCCGGCTCGAACTGGCGTCCCTGGGCATCGCGAGGCCACCGCCCGAGCGCGGTGCGCCATCGGCAAGACTGGGGCCATGGCGTCACCCGTCCTGGCATGCGAGCACCTGGTCAAGCAGTTCGGCGATCTCACCGCCGTCGACGACGTCTCCTTCACGGTCTCCCCCGGCGAGACCTACGGCCTGCTCGGCCCCAACGGTGCCGGCAAGACGACCACGATCTCCATGATCGCCGGACTGCTGCGCGCGACGTCGGGCTCCGTGCACGTGCTCGGCTCGAAGATCACGCCCGCCGCGAGTTCGGCGAAGGGCGCCATCGGATTGGTCCCGCAGGACATCGCGCTCTACCCGGACTTGTCCGTGACGGAGAACCTCACGTTCTTCGGCCGGCTCCAGGGCCTGTCCGGGCAGCGGCTGCAGGATCGCATCGACGATGTGCTGGAGGTCGTCGGGCTGTCGGATCGGGCCAAAGACCGTATCGACACCTACTCCGGCGGGATGAAGCGGCGCGCCAACATCGCGGTTGGGATGCTGCACGAGCCGACACTGCTCATCCTCGACGAGCCCACCGTCGGTGTTGACCCGCAGAGCCGCAACTCCATCCTGGAATCCGTCGACGCCCTCGGCGCCATCGGGATGGCCGTCCTCTACACGACGCACTACATGGAGGAGGCGGAACGGCTGTGCGACCGCATCGGGATCATCGACGAGGGCGCACTCATCGCCGAGGGGACCAGCCGGGGGCTCATCGCGGGGCTCGGCGAGGCGACGTCGGTGACCATCCGCGCCGAGGGGGCCACGGTCCGCCTGGACCAGTGGGCGGATGCGGTCCGGGCGAAGCCGGGCGTCCACGCCGTCCAACTCGCCGCGCCCGGCGCAACGATCACCTGCGCGGACTCCTCGGCGGCCGTTGCAGCCGCGTTCGCGGCCGCCGAGGCCTCCGACGTGGTCATCGGGGGCGTCGAGATCGCCTCGCCCGACCTCGAAGCGGTCTTTCTCAGCCTCACCGGCAAGGCATTGCGAGACCGTTCATGACGACGGCACCGGCCAAGCCCCGTCCCCCGAGCACCGCGCGCCAGGCGATGCTCGTGGGCAGCCTGGACCTCAAGCGCCGTCTGCGCGACCGGTCCATCCTGCTCCAGGTCTTCCTGGCCCCGATCCTGCTCGCCCTCATCGTCGGCGGGGCGTTCGGCGGCGATACCAACAGCTACTCCACGACCATCCTCATCGCCGATGTCGATCAGACCCCCACCTCGGCGTCGATCGTTGCGGCCATCGCCTCCGCTTCGGAGGAGGACGGCGTCGTCTTCGCACCGCGCGAGGTCGCTGGCACCGACCAGGCCGAGGCGGCGATCGACGAGGGCGCGGCCTCGGCGGCGGTCGTCATCCCGGCCGGGTTCAGCGACGATGTCGCATCCGGTTCCGCCGCGCGACTCGTCGTCGTCGGCGGTCCGGGACAGGATATCGACCGCAGCATCGCCGAGTCGGTGGCCGACGGGATCGCTGCATCCGCCCAATCGCGTCGCGTCAGCAGCGCCACCGCCATCACGGCGGTCGAGGAGTTCGGCGTGCCGCTGGACGAAGCGGAGCTTCAGCGCCTCCTCGCAGCACCGCCCATCATCGCGGTCACCGATGCCCGGGTGGAGAACACCTTCAACCTGATGGCCTTCTTCGCCCCCGGCATGGCGATGATCTTCCTGTTCTTCGTGATGGGCGCCGCTGCCCGGTCGCTGCTGACCGAGCGCCGGGAGGGGACGCTCGACCGGGTCCTCGCCGGACCGACGGCGCCGTCGGCGTTCCTGCTCGGCAAGGCCGGCGCGGTCGTGGTCCTGGGCCTGCTGAGCATGCTGACGGTGTACCTGGCGACGACCTTCGGCTTCGGCGTGGACTGGGGCGACCCCGTGGGAGTGCTCCTGGTGATGGTCGCCGCTGTCCTCGCGATCGCCGGCATCTCCCTGATCATCACGGGACTGGCACGCAGCGAGCAGCAGGCGGAGGCCCTGACGATCATCGGGACGCTGATCTTCGCAGTCCTGGGCGGCACATTCGTCTTCGCGGCCGGCGGAGTGCTGGCGCAGATGCGGGTCTTCACGCCCAACGGCCAGGCCATCATCGCCTTGATCGAGCTCTCTGCCGGCGAAGCGAGTTGGGTCGCCGTGCTGCCGCACGTGCTCATCTTGGTGGCGATGGGCCTGGTCACCGGGCTCATCGGCCTGATCGCGATCCGCAGGGGGATGGCGCAATGAACGTCTCCGTCGTCGGCAGCATCGGCCTGTTCGAGGTCCGGCATTTCCTGCGCGACAAGGTCGCCCTGTTCTCCACCCTCATCCTGCCGCTGGTACTGGTCACCGTGATCGGCATCGCGATCGGCAACCAGCCCACGTCGTTCCCTGTGGGCGTGCTGGATGCCGACGGCACCGATGCTTCGCGCGCCTTCGCGGCGGACTTGGCGGACGCATCCCTCACGACGTCGCCGTACGACAGCCAGACGGACCTCAACCGGGACATCCGACTGGGCTTCCTCAGCGGGGGCGTGCTCATCGAGCCGGGTTTCGAGGAAGCGCTGCAGGCGCCGAGCGGGCAGGCGAACGTCACGCTGGTCCTCGACGTCGCCTCAACAAACGGCTCCGCGGTGGCTGCGGCCATCACCTCCACCGCCGCGGAATTCGCGCTGCAGCCGACCGCGGTACGCCTGACCATGGCCGCCCTGTCCGACGCTGACCGCGACGACGTGCCCCCGGATGCCGTGGCAGCAATCGCTGGCGACGGTCGCCGCCGGGATGCCGCCGATCACCACCGAATCGGCCACGATCGGCGATGCGAACGCCGAGCAGGACAATGGCTTCGCGAGGGCCGTCACGACCCAGTTCACGCTGTTCGTCTTCCTGAACGGGATGCTCGCCGGCATGACCATCGTGGAGTCGCGGCGCCTGGGCGTGGCGCGGCGCATGCTGTCCACGCCCACCGGCATCGGTCCCCACATTCTCGGCGTGGGGCTCGGCAGATGGGGTTTGGGACTGATGCAGGCGGCGATACTGTTCGGCGTCGGCGTGCTCCTCTTCGGCGCCAACTTCGGCGATCCGGCAGCGGCCATGACCTTGGCACTGCTGTGGGCGGCGCTGGCAGCTGCCGTCGGCATGGTGATCGGGGCCGTCGCCAAGACCCCGGACCAGGTGACCGCGGTCGCGGTGCCGCTCGGCATCGGCATGGGCATGCTCGGCGGCTCGATGTGGCCGTTGTCCATCGTGCCGGGTTTCATGCAGACCCTCGGCTACCTCACGCCGCACGCCTGGGCCAACGATGCCTGGATCACGATCACCGAGGACGGCGGTGGTTTGGCGGACATCACCGCCGAGCTGGCGGTCCTGGCCGCCATCACCGCCGTGCTGTCGATTCTCGCCGTCGGGCTGCTGCGCCGGTCGTTGTCGCGGTAGCGGAGGACTCCCCCTACCCCCGCGCGCATCGCCTGGCGTGCCCCGACGCTCGGGATTGCGCTGTGTCAGCATCGGACCGGCGCGCGGCGGGCGAGCGTCGGACCCTGCGGTCACACTCAGGACACACAGACATCGTGGGGGGATCATTGAAACTGACGTCGGCGCAGCAGCAACGGGCTATCGGAGCCGTGCTGGGCATGGCTACCGGGGACGCTCTCGGGGCGGGGTACGAGTTCGGGCCGGCGCTCGCCGATGACGCCGACGTGGGCATGATCGGTTCGGGCCTCTTCGAACCCGGCGAGTGGACCGACGACACGTCGATGGCGATACCGATCCTGCAGGCACTGGCTGCCGGGGACGACCTGATGAGCGAGGCGGTCCAGGACACTATCGCCACCGAGTGGTTCGCGTGGTCGCGCGGTGCCAAGGACGTGGGGATCCATACGCGGGAAGTCTTGAACGCAAGCCCGCGGCCGATCACCGCACCCGGCCTGAGAGCAACTGCCGCGGCGAAGTTCGAAGCCGGCCGGCAATCGGCGGGCAACGGCACGCTGATGCGCACCACGCCGATCGTCCTGGGCTACCTCGACGACGCGGCGGGCCTGACTCGGGCATCCGCGCTCTACAGCCTCCTCACCCACGGCGACCCCACCGCGGCGGAAGCCTGTGTGGTCTGGAACCACGCGCAACGCCACGCGATCCTGACCGGCGAGCTCGACGTGCGGGTCGGGCTGCCGCATCTGTCGGCGGCAGCAGCGCAGCGGTGGTCGACGCTGCTCGACGAAGCCGATGCCGGGCGCCCCATCGACTTCTCCGCCAAGAACGGCTGGGTGGTGGCGGCGCT
The DNA here is from genome assembly GCA_963766005.1 of uncultured Actinomycetota bacterium. Lineage (GTDB taxonomy): Bacteria > Actinomycetota > Actinomycetes > S36-B12 > CAVXYG01. The sequence continues at coordinate 38,542 of CAVXYG010000005.1, forward strand.
GCAGGCGGCGTGGGCTGCGATCGCCTCGACACCCGTACCTGCGCTCGATACCCGGCAGCGGATCTTCCCGGCCGACCACTTCGCCGCAGCGCTGAAAGCGGCCGTTCGCGGCGGCAACGACGCCGACACCGTCGCCGCGATCGCGGGCGGGCTGCTCGGTGCCGTCTGGGGCATCTCCGCGATTCCCGCCACGTGGCGCCGGCAGCTGCATGGATGGCCGGGCATCTCGGGACAAGAGCTGCTGCGCACGACGGCCCTGGCGGCCAGAGGAGGGATCCCGGACGAACAGGGGTGGCCGAGCGCGGAGCACCTCGACACCACCGGTTGGCGACCGTCCGGAACTGCAGTGCAGCACCCCCATGACGAGGGTGTCCTCATCGGCGACGTCGCCGCGCTGGACCAGCTGCCCCTCGAGGTCGACGCGGTGGTCTCCCTGTGCCGGCTCGGCCGGGGCCAGTCCCCCGCGCAGGGTGTCGCGGCGGCCGATCATGTCGAGATCTGGCTGATCGACGCGACGGACCGCGAGAGGAACCCGCACCTGGAGTTCGTCCTGCACGACGCCGTCCGCGCGATTGCCGTCCTGCGCGCCGAGGGACGCACGGTGTTCCTGCACTGCGTCGCCGCGCAGTCGCGCACGCCCACCGTCGCCGCACTCTACGGAGCCCTCGTTTCGGGGAGATCCCCGTCGCTGGCCCTGGCCGATGTGGCGCTCGTCCTTCCCGAGGCGGCCCCCAACGCCGAGTTCGCCCGGATCATCGAGCGCTGGTAGGGGTCTTCTCCCGCATCACAGCCCCACTCGCCGTCATCTGAGCGCTCCGTGGAGCAGGTGCGGCAGGTCCTGCACCCGCCGCCGCTCCGGTGCCGATGCCTTGACCGGTGCGGGCGGATGGGGGCAGCTCGAACAACGGCGCGGCTGCCGCACCGCGCACTAGGCTGAAGCCGTGAAGAAGGTCGTCGGCGTCCTCGCGGTCGTCATCAGCGTTCTCGTGGTCGTCGTCTTCGGCGTCGCCTGGTACTTCTCGAGCCTGGTGCTCGACGGGGCGGAGATCAAGGGCGAGGACGGGGATGTCGACAAGGAGGTCGTCTCCGTCGCCCCGGATCCTTCCGGCGACACCGGCACGATCGTGTACCGGATGCCGCAGGACGCCGGAGATCCGGCCACCGACCCGAACACGGTCTCCCGCGTCGGACTGCGATTCGCGGATGGGGGCTACCTGCAGCTGGACCAGAACGCACAAGTCGCCGGCCGCGAGGTCTCGCGCAGCTACACGCTGCTGGCGGGCGAGGCGCCGGCGCCCGGCGACCTGGGTGCCTGGGACTGGCCGAGCTTCCCCGACGCCGAGGTGCTCGGGCTCCAGCAGCGCGATGTCACCTACGAGTCGCCGCTGGGCCCCACGCCGGCCATCGTTGTGAGCCCGGAGGCCAAGGCGCCGGAGTCGGATACCTGGGCCGTCGTGATCCACGGGCGCAACGGCAGCGTGCGCGAGGGCCTGCGCATCACCCCGCAGTTCGCCGCACGGGGCATGACGACCATGCTCATCAACTACCGCGACGACCTGAAGGAGACCGGTGCGCCGTCGGAGGACGGGCTCGGCAACTTCGGCCGCACGGAATGGGCCGACGTGGAAGCAGCGGTCGCCTTCGCTCAGGCCAACGGCGCCGAGCAGATCCTGCTGGTCGGGTACTCCATGGGCGGAGCGGTGACGGCCGGCTACCTCGAGCGCGCGGCGAACACCGACGACGTCGTCGGCACGATCCTGGTGAGCCCCGCGGTGAGCTTCCGCGACATCACGGCCTTCGGCGCCGAGCAACTCGGCGTCCCGACGGCTCCCCTGGCACCGGTCATCTGGCTCGCCGAGCGCATCACCGAACTGCGCTCGGACATCGACTACAGCGATGTCGAGTACATCGACAACGCGGCAGACTGGCCGGTACCTGCTCTGGTCACGGCCGCGTCGGAGGACGATCTGGTGCCTCCGGAGTCCATCGCCGAATTCGCCCGGAACCTGCCGGACGGCACGTTCGCCCTGTTCGATGGTGCGGTGCATACCGGGGAATGGAACCACGACTGGGCGAAGTTCGACATGCTCGTCGGCGATTGGCTGGACGAGCTCGAGCTGGCAGGGCGGTAGCGCCTGCCGCGCGACTCGTGCCGACGCCGAGGCCGCGCATCGGGGGCCGGGTGAGCGGCTGGACCCACCGGTACGGTCGAGATCCGGCGCCCGCGCCCGAATCGAGGCGCAGGCTCCTGCAAGCCCCCAGCGCCGCCGCCGAGGGGAATCGGTACGGTCTGGGCCGGCCAGGGCGACCACTGGCAACCGGCGCTGCAGCAACGCAGCGACAGTGGCCGGAGCCGATCAACCGCCGCGCAGATCGCGGCGCGCGAAGATCGGCACGCCCGCCGCCACGAACACCACGCTCAGTGCCAGCGGCAGTGCGGTGTTCAGCAGGTTGGGCTCGGTGACCACCGGATTGTCCCGCAGCATCCAGTACCACGGCGACGCCCAGCGCAGCGTCTCCAGCGTGGCGGTGATGGCGCCGAGCGCGTTGAGCAGGAAGCCCACCACGGCCAACCCCGAGCCCAGCGCGATGGCCAGTCCCTTGGAACCGGAGGCCGCTCCGACCGCGAACGTGAGCGAAGCGCAGACCATGACGAAGGCGAACGTCTGCAGCCCGGCGCTCCAATAGCCCCACCAGGGCACGCCGTCGTCGAGGCCGAAGACCGGCGCGAGCAAGACCAGGGCAGCGGTGGAGACGACGGCGACGAAGGCGACCATGGCGGCCGCCCCCACCCAGCGGGCCAGGGCCACCCGCGTCCGGCTCACCGGGTTGGCCAGCACCAGTTCCAGCGACCCGTCGTTCTCGGACCCGGCGATCGCCCAGGCTGCCAGCCCGAGCGCCAGGATGAGGATCACGATCGGGTACATGTTCGAGTAGAGCTGGCTGGTGAGGTAGCCCTCCGGGCTGGCGATACTGGCACCCTCTAGCCCGAAGGCCTGCCGCAGGCCTTCGGGCAGGCTCGCCACGTACTCGTCCAACGCGTCGCCGGTGTCGCGGATCGACGGGTACGTGGCCGCCATGATGGTGACGAGCAGCGTGATGCCAAAGGTCCACCAGACAAGGGACCTGCGGCGGTCCCCGATCATGCGCCGCGTGATCGCCGTCCAGCCGGCACCGGTGGGGACATCCACCGCCGTTGCTGTCATGCCTCGGCCTCCTCTGCTGCCTGCGCCGACCCGGCGCCGTCGTCGTAGACCCCGTAGAAGATGTCGTCCAGGACCAGGGGGTCGGTGCTGATGTGCGCCGCCTGCAGATCCGCCAGCCGTCGCAGCAGCGGCGCCGCGCTGCCCTTGATGACGATGTCCGCCGTGCTGTCGTCAGCGGCGACGCTGATCAGCCCCGGCACGCCGTCGAAGTCGGAGGCCGCCACAGCCCGCTCGAACCGGACGTGCAGGGATTGCCGGGCCGTGATGTTCTGCAAGCCCTCGACCGTGTCCTGGACAACCATGCGGCCGGCACGCATGATGCCCACCCGGTCGGCGGCCTCCTCGACCTCGAAGATGATGTGGCTGCTGAACAGGACCGCTGCGCCCTCATTGCGCCGCTCCGCGACCAGGCGCAGCACCTCCCGCTGCATCAGCGGGTCCAGACCGCTGGTCGGCTCGTCGAGAACGAGAACATCGGGTCGGTGCATCACCGCCTGGACGACGCCCACCTTCTGCCGGTTGCCCTTCGACAGATCGCCGAACCTCCGTGATGCGTCCAGGGAGAGTCGCGCGCACAGCATCCGGATGTAGTCCCGGTCGACTCCGCCGCGAAGGTCGGCGTAGAAGTCCAGCAGCGAGGCGACCTTGGCCTTCGGCTCCAGCCGCAGGTCGCCAGGCAGGTAGCCGATCTGGCGCCGGATCCGCGGTTCGGCGGCATCGCCCCCGAAGACCCGCGCAGCCCCTTCGGTGGCGTTGAGATACCCCAACAGCGTCCGGATCGTGGTGGTCTTGCCCGCGCCGTTCGGGCCGAGCAGACCATAGATCTCGCCCGGGGCGACCGTGAGGTCGATCCCGTCGACCGCCTTCACCTTGCCGTAGTACTTGCGGAGCCCTCGGATCTCGATTAGCGGCGCACCCATAGCCCGAGGCTAGTCCTTCGCCGAATGCCGCCGCCACGGCCCGGGTGATCGTCGGCGGCGCCGGCGGTAGCGCATCGGCCCGACGCGCCGGATCGACAATCGCGGCGCGGCATCGGCGACGCCTCGTGCGCGCGCCCAAGGCGGCCCGCAACGATTGCCGGCCCGGGCATCCTCACGCAGCGTGATCCCATCCGGGATGCAGGCCGCGCGCAGCCGCTGCACGTCCCGAAACCTACGTGGGAGCACCGCCGACCGCTCTCGGTACGGAGGTTTCGGGACGCGTCGCCCGGGAGCGAGATCCTGCCGTCACGCTCCGTCAATGCGCGTGCGATGGAAGTGCAGATGCGAGCGGCTCGGGGTGGGGCCTCGCTGGCCCTGGTAGCGCGAGCCGTAGCGCTCGGCGCCGTAGGGGTGCTCCGCCGGCGAGGACAGCCGGAACAGGCACAGCTGCCCGATCTTCATCCCGGGCCACAGCGTGATGGGCAACGTGGCCACATTCGACAGCTCAAGCGTGACGTGGCCGGAGAACCCCGGGTCGATGAACCCGGCCGTGGAGTGCGTCAGCAGGCCGAGCCGACCGAGGCTGCTCTTGCCCTCCAGCCGACCGGCGATGTCGTCGGGAAGGCTCACGACCTCGTAGGTGGACGCCAGCACGAACTCGCCCGGGTGCAGCATGAACGGCTCGCCATCGGCAGGCTCGACCAGCCGGGTCAGGTCCGGCTGGTCGACGGCTGGGTCGATGACGGCATAGCGGTGATTCTCGAACACGCGGAAGAAGCGGTCGAGGCGCACATCGATCGATGACGGCTGGACCATCGAGGGCTCGAAGGGGTCTAGGACGACACGCCCGCCGTCGATCTCCGCCCTGATGTCGCCGTCCGATAGCAGCACGCGGCCTCCACCTCCTGGAATGGCAAGGACAGTACCCACTGCGGGGATCTGGCCGTCCGCGGGGGGTCCGCGTTGCCTTGACCGGAGGACCTGCAGTAGCTCGTGGATCGCGACGGACACCCGGTCACCGGCCAGACCTCGCGACGATCAACCTCAGCGGCCGCCGGCCGTCCCCGTGGGGTCGCCCAACACCGACACGGCACCGCTCCGGCGGCACGGCTGCCCCTCGGGCGTGGCCTATCGTTGTGGTCCGGCCACTGGCCGGACCCGCCCGAGAGGAGACATCTTCATGTCGCTTGCCCTGCGCCGATGGCAGCAGGAGGCGCTGGAGCGGTACTGGTCGGCGGACCGGCCGCCGGAGGACTTCCTGGTCCATGCGACACCGGGGGCCGGCAAGACGCGCTTCGCCGGCGTGCTCGCTCAGCAGCTCCTCGACCGACGATGGGTGGATCGGGTCATCGTCGTCACGCCCACCGACCATCTGCGCAAGCAGTGGGCTGCGGCACTGGCGGACCTGGGCCTCGACCTCGCCTCGGACGCCGACAACGCCGTCGCGCGGTTGCGCCCGGATGCGAAGGGTGCCGTGGTCACCTACGCGCAGGTGGCGGTGCGGCCCTCCGTCCATCGCGGGCGAGCCACGGCGAAACGGACGCTGGTCCTGCTCGACGAGATCCACCACTGCGGTGACGCGGCCGCGTGGGGCGAGGCGGTGGACGAAGCGTTCGGCGCGGCGCGGCTGCGGATCGGCCTGACCGGAACCCCGTTCCGCTCGGCTCCGGGAGAGCGGATCCCGTTCGTGCGCTACGCCGAAGGCGACGAACCCGGCGACCTCGTGTGCGATCCTGACGTCTCCTACGGCTACCCCGAGGCTCTGGCCGACGGGGTGGTGCGGCCGGTGATCTTCGCGGCATACTCCGGGACGACGCGCTGGGCGGTCTCCGACGCCGAGGAGTTCACCGAGAAGGAGGCCGTGCTCGGCGAGGCCGGCCTGACGCGAGCGGATGAGGACGCCGCTTGGCGGACCGCGCTCGACCCGTCCGGACAGTGGGTGCGCCACGTGCTCGCGGCGATGGACGACCGGATCACCTATCTGCGCAGCAACGGCATGCCCAGGGCTGCCGGGCTGGTGCTGGCCTCCGACCAGGAAGCTGCGCGGGGCTATGCCGTTGCCGCAAGCGAGGTGCTGGGCTACGAACCGGTGGTGATCCTGTCCGACGACCCGGATGCCACCAAGCGCATCGCCGCCTTCCAGCGCGGGGACACCCGGATGGCGGTTGCCGTTCGCATGATCAGCGAAGGCGTGGATATCCCGCGGGTGGCGGTGCTGGCCTACCTGAGCCGAGCCGCCAAGGATCTCATCTGGCAGCAGTCCGTCGGCCGGTCGCTGCGCAAGTCCTCGCCCGCTGCCGCCCACGAGGTGGCCACGGTCTTCCTCCCCGCGGTCCGGCCGCTCCTGGACCTTGCAGCCCGCATGGAGGAGCAGCGCAACCACGTGGTCCGCGTCGTGTCCGACGACAACCTCGACGAGATCGTCCTCGAGCCCAACGAGACCGAGGCGGGCCTGGGCTCGCAGTTCGTGGCGCTGGGAGCCGAGGCGAGTTTCGCGCATGTGCTGCACTCCGGTCGCGCCATCACCGCCGAGGTGCTCGACCTCACAGCGGGCGACGAAGACTTCCTGGGCCTGCCGGGACTGCTGTCGCCCGAACAGACAGCCACGCTGCTCGCGACCCGGGATGCCCAGGTGAGGCAGCGCACCGTGGTGACCGAGGTACCGCTGCCGCAGGTCGATGTCGCGTCGCTGCGCCGGGAGGTCGCCGTCCTTGCCGCGCAGGTGGCTTCCCGCACCGGTACGACGCCGCGGCAGGTGCACGTGGCGGCCCGCAAGGCGGCACCGGGGCCTGCTTCCGCCCAGGCCCCCCTGCACGTCCTGCGGGAGCGGCGGGATTGGCTGCTGGGCCAGCTGTAGGATCCGCCCGCAGGCGGGTGTCGCGACACCACCGTGCCCAGCGGCCGGTCGCCGGGGTGGGATCGAGGGCTCGGGCCCGCGCTCATCCGCAGCCGGCTCGGCCCTCGCCTCGATATGAGCACGGCACCGGCTGCTACGTGGTCACCAGCGAACCGCGCATCACGACGACGGCCCGGCCGGCAACCCAGGTGGTGCCGGTCCCGTCGGCGCGGATGTGCAGCCGCGAAGGCCGCCCGAGCCCTGCGCCCTGCTCGATGACCCAGGACCCCGCGCCGTGCTGCTCGGCCAGCAATCCGGCCAGCACCAGGGCGGCGCTGCCGGTCGCAGGATCCTCCGGGACGCCGGCCGCGAGAGCGAACATGCGGGCGCGCACAGCATCGCCGGGCGTGTGGAGCAAGATGCCCAACGCGCCGTGGGAGGTCAGGGGTGCCATCGGTGCAGCATCGTCCAGCGAGGAGGTTTCGGCCACGATGAAGGGGGTGCCGCAGCTGGCCACCACCGGCTCGCCGACGATCGCCGCCGTGGGCAGGCCGCAGGCCGACGCGACAGCGTCCCGGGAGGCAGCCCCGATTCGGCGGAAGGCCTGCGGTGCCCTGACCTCGGCCGTGCTGTCCCGGACCTCGACCGCGACCGGTCCGACCCCTTCCTGAAACCGCAGCGTGCGATCACCCTCGGCGAGCACCAGAGCGGTGCCGATATTGGGGTGTCCCGCGAAGGCCAGCTCCATCGTCGGCGTGAAGATGCGGACCCTGGCATCGAAGCCGGGCCGTGTGGGCGCCTGGACGAACGCGGTCTCCGAGTAGCCGAACTCGGCTGCGATCGCCTGCATCTCCGCGGTCGTCAGTCCGTCGGCCTGCAGGACGACCGCCAGCGGGTTGCCCGCGAACGGGGTGTCGGTGAACACATCGCAGGTGACGTAGCGCATGTCGTCATCCTGCCGTGCCGGCCGCGGCGCCGGGGACGCCCGGACTCGCCGGGCCCTCGGATCCGGCGAATCCCAGCTGGTGCCACGCCTCGTAGAGCACAACCGCTGCGGCGTTCGCCAGGTTCAGCGAACGGCTGCCCGGCAACATCGGGATGCGGAGCACTCGGTCGACCGGGAATCCGGCCAGCACGCCGGCGGGCAACCCGGTCCGCTCCCGCCCGAACACGAGCACGTCCCCCGGGCGGTACGCGGGCGCGTCGTAGGTCCGCTGCCCGGTCACCTCGAGGGCAAACCACCGCCGCTCGTCCCCGATGGAGCGGCGAGCCTCCTGCCAGGAGTCATGCAGACGGACGACGGCGCGATCTCGGTAGTCCAGCCCAGCCCGACGGACCGCCGCAGCGGACAGGTCGAAGGCGATCGGTCCGACCAGATGCAACCGCGCACCGGTGTTGGCGCACAACCGCATGATGTTGCCGGTGTTCGGCGGGATCTGCGGCCGGTACAGCACGACATCGAGCATGCCTGCAGTCTCCCCCGCCCTTGGCCGCCCTCAACCCCCGGTCACCGCGCACGCGAGGTCCCGGGGATCGTTGATCGCTGCGAATTCCCGGCCGCTAGCCAGAATTCGCGGCGATCAATGCCCGGTCGAACCCAGTGGCGCGGGGGCGCAGGATCACTGCCTGGTCCGTGCTGTCGCTAGTGCGGCAGCGCGGTGCGCCGCTTGGGCAGGAACCGGCCGGTGCGCCGCAGGTAGCCCGCGTACTCGGGGAAGGTGGCGGACAGCATCCGCTCCTCCCAACGCGCCTTCGACTCCAGGATCAGCAGCAGGACCACCCACAGGGCAGCGGGCACCCACCCGGGGCTGCGCAGCACCACGCCGAGCATCACGAGCAGCACCCCGGTGTAGATGGGGTGCCGGATCCGGCGGTACATGCCGTTCTGCCGCAGGCCAGCACCGTTCGGGACCGGGGTCGGGGTGAGGGCCGCGCCGAGGTTGATGAAGGCGGCGACGAGGATCACAGCCCCGACGCCGAGGCAGACCAGCCCCAGCAACCATGCCCAGCGGGGCCCGCCAGCGGACGAACCGGAACTGACGAGGATCGCCACGATGGCCGCGAACTGGGCGGCCACTGCGATCCATCCGAGGAGCCGACGGCCGCGCGGGGTCATTGGACTTCCAGCGACACCGACTTCTGTCCCGGCTGCCATTCGTCCTGGCCCACGAACGTGACATCGACGGAGCCCCCGGCGGGGATCTCCGGCAGTTCGCCGGAGGCGGACCCGATCGCCACGCCGTCGGCGTAGATGAAGACGGTCGCGAAACCCGACGCCGCAGCGTCACCGGTGTTCCTCACCGTGGTCTGCACCGACATGGTCCCATCCGCGGCGTTGGCGATCTGCCAGCCGGCCAACTGGAAGTCACCGGATCGTGCGACCTGATCTTCGGCGGGGGCGGACGGGGTCGGGCCCGGGGTGGGAGCCGTCGTCTCCTGCGGGTCGCTGCCGCCCTCGGTCCCGCCGGAGCCGCGGTTGAACCACAGCACGGCAGCCACTGCGACTGCCAGCACCACCGCGATCACGATGAACACCCTCAGGCCGCTGCGCCGCGGTTCGCTCGGCGGGGCCGCGGACTGCTGCGCTGCAGGCGGAACGGCCGCCGACGCCGGCACCGTCGGCGGGACCGCCGTCGTGGCCTGGAGCGCCTGCTTGCGGCGCGGTCAGCGGCCCCACCGCGGGGGGCTGCAGCACCTGGGTGGCCGCGGCGGCGCCGGTCATCACGGTGGTCGCTTCGCCGGCGCCGAACGCCTCTGGCAGCGGCGGGATGCCCGACGGTCCCCGCTTGGTCCAGGCAAGCACCTGCCGCGCTGTCGGACGCTCAGCGGGGTTCTTGGCCATCATGTGCCGCAGCAACCTCTGCTGCGCCTCGTCGAGACCGACGATATCGGGATCCCTGGAGGCGATGGCAAGCAGGACCGCGACGTGGGCGCCTTGGCCGAACGGCGGCCGTCCGGTGCCGGCGAAGGCCAGCAGCGAGCCCAGCGAGAACACGTCGCTGGCCGTGCTGATCGGTTGCAGGTTCGCCTGCTCGGGCGAGAGCCACGACGGGCTCCCCGTCACCAGGCCAGTGCCCGTGAGCGATGCTGCGTCCTCGGGCACAGCGATGCCGAAGTCGATCAGCACCGGGCCATGGTCGGCCAGGATGACGTTGGCGGGCTTCAGGTCCCGGTGCGTGATGCCATGGACCTCGAGCACGGCAAGCGCCTGCGAGAGCCCCCGGGCGAGGTCCCACCACACGCTGGTAGGCAGCGGACCGCGCTGGCCCACGAAGTCCCGGAGGTTGGGCCCGTCGATGAAAGCGGTCGCCAACCAGGCGGGCTCGCTGGTGAGGTCTGCGTCCAGGAACTCGCTGATGTGGACGTCGCGCACACGGCGCAGGACCTCGACCTCACGGGCGAATCTCGCCTGCACCGCCTGGTCGTCCAGCAGACCGGGCCGGATGACCTTCAGCGCCGCCACGCGGTCGTCCCGCGTGGCGCGGTAGACGACACCCATCCCCCCGGCTCCGACCTGGGACTGGATGGTCCATGGGCCCAAGGACGCCGGGGTGCCGGAAGCATTCGCGTTTGGTTCGGCCATGGTCCTCACTCCGTGTACAGGTACTCAATCTATGCCATGACCGGCCGACGGCCGTCGAAGCAACGCTGCGGGCGGGCGCCGATTCGGCGCCACCACCCGCTCGGAGCAGCGCCGACGACCGGCGGTGCCACGCCCGGCGCCGAGGCGGGTTGAGCACCGAGGCCGCTCGACATCACTGCGCCGGGGCTGGCTTGTCGGCGGCCGGACCGTAGCCGGCCGCCTCGGTGCGTGCAGCGTCCTTGGGCAGGCGCAGCGCGGCGAGGAAGCCGAACCCGATCAGGCCGGCGGCGACGAAACCGACCAGCGAGGTGGCCGACGCGAAGCCTTCCGATGCCCCCTCGAACAGCACTTCCCCGCCGGGCTCCTGTCCGAGCGCCACCACCGCGGTCCCGGCGGTGGTCTGGACCAGGTCGGCCACCTGCTCGGCCTGGTCCTGCGGCACACCGCGATCGGTCAGCTCCCCGGTGACCGATCCCAGGCCCGCCACGAGCGTGGCTCCGAGCAGCGCGGTGCCGATCGCTGCGCCGATCTGCCGCGACGTGGACTGCACGGCCGACGCCTGTCCGGACTCCCGCACCGGCACGTCGGCCAGAATGACACCGGTCAGCTGCGCAGTGGCGAACCCGACCCCGAGGCCGTAGACGAACAAGCCCGGTGCCAGCGCCCAGCCGGTCACCGTCGTGGAGATCACCAGCGCGATGGTGAGCACGCCCACGACCTCCAGCGCCATCCCGGTCTGCACCACCCGTACCGGCCCGACGCGGCGGGCGAGACCGGCACCCGCGCCGCTGGCGAGGAACGATCCGATCGCCAACGCCAGCAGCAGCACGCCGGTCTCCAAGGCGGTATAGCCGATCACGGATTGCAGGAACAGCGGGAGGATGAACAGCAGACCGAACTCGCCGAGGCTGACCAGCAGTGCCACGAGGTTGCCGGCGCCGAACGTCCGAATCCGGAACAGGCTCATGTCGACCACGACCGAGCGCCCGGCCGCCCGGCGGCGGATCTCCACGAGCACGAACGTCGCGATCGACACGACGGAGGCAACCAGGGCGACGAAGGGCAACGCCAGGTTCTCCAGCGGCCACGTGAACCCCCCGACCGCGAACTCCTGTTTGGGCGTGAACCAGCCGTAGGTCTGCCCCTCGATGAGTCCGAACACTCCCAGCGCCAGGCCTGCCGTGCCCAGCAGCGTCCCGGGGATGTCGATTCCACGGCGAACCATCGAGTCGCGCGTCTCGGGCACCAGCAGGAGCACGCCGATCACGACGACGAGCGCGATCGGCAGGTTGATGAGGAAGGCCCAGTGCCAGGACGCGTTCTCCACCAGCCAGCCCCCGACCAAGGGGCCCATGGCGGCCATGCCGCCGATCGTGGCGCCCCAGACGGCGAAGGCGATGGCACGGTCACGGCCGCGGTAGACCGCGTTGAGCACCGACAGCGAGGAGGGCAGGATCATGGCGGCGCCAACGCCCTGCAGCGCCCGAGCGGCGATGAGTTGCGCGGCGTCGCCTGAGGCCGCGATCAACGCGCTGGCGGCCGCGAACAGCGCGACGCCGGCGACGAACATCAATCGGCGGCCCCACAGGTCGCTGAGCCGTCCGGACAGCAGCAGCAGCGAGGCGAAGGTGAGCGCGTAGGCCGCGTTGACCCACTCCGCGTCGGTGGTGCTGAGGTCGAGGTCCTGCACGATCGTCGGGATGGCGACGTTGACCACCGTGGCATCGAGGATGATCATCGCCACGCCGAGCGCGAGGAACAGCAGCGCGACCCATCGTCTGCCCCCGGTCAGGGCGGTGTCCGGTGGTACGGGGGGTGTCATGGTGGCCTCCTGCCCAGCGGCACCGGCACGGCGCCGGCCGCGTCCACCTCAGCCGTGAACCGCGGTCAGCGCGCGGTATCGGTGGCGACGACGTACCGAGGATAAGTGTGCTTGGCCGTGGCTGCGACCAACGGATCCGCTGCCGCGCTGGCCACCGGCGACTGCTCATCGGTCAGTGCCAGCACGCGGCCCTCCGCCGGCTCGATGATCCAGCTGCCGCCACCCATCTCGGCGCTGGAGTACCGCCCGACGTGGTTGGCCGAGACGCAGTAGGCACCGGACACGACGGCCGCCGCAGTACCGGCTGCGACCCATTTGGCGACCGACATCCGCGGCGTCGCGCGCGGCACCGCGAGCACGTCGGCCCCGGCGCGACCGAGGGCCCGGGCATGCTCGAAGAACCACAGTTCGGTGCACAGCAGCACCCCGATCCGACCCAGCGGGGTATCGACCGGCGCGAAATCCACCGGGCCCCGCTCGTACCAGGAGGCCTCCCAGTAGCCGTCCTCGTCGGGCAGGAACGTCTTGCGATGGGCGGGTCCCACGAGGTGGCCATCAGCCCAGACGAAGGACTCGTTGTAGCGCCGGCCGCCCCGCACCACGGGTCGCGATCCGACGACGACCCGGGCCTGCAGCTCGGCCAGCCGGGCGATGACCGCCTCGTGCGCGCTCACCGAGGCCTGCCACGCTTCCGGGTCGACCGCGGGGCTGTCCGGCAACCACGGACCGAACCCCAGCTCCGGCAGCACGACGAGGTCGGCGCGCTGCTCGGCGACCTGCTCCCACCGTCGATCGAACCCGCGGGCATCCCATTCGACGGTGGTGACGAGCAACGCCCTAGCCGATCTCGGCCAGCGCCGCGAGGACGATGTCGACGCCGTGGTTGAGGTCGGCCTCGTCGATGGTCAGCGGCGGCGCGATGCGCAGCGTGGTCACCTGGGTGTCCTTGACGATGACCCCCTGTTCCAGGGCCCGCATCGCCGCCGGGCGCACCGGCGCGTACTCCGGCGCCACCTCCACGCCGGCCCACAGCCCGCGACCGCGCACCTCGCGCACCGACTGCGGCACGCCGGCGCGGATGCGACCGAGCATGGCCGCGCCGAGCTCCCTGGAACGCTGCTGCATCTCTCCGGTCCGGAGCAGCGCGACGACCTCGCGCGCCACTGCCAGCGCCAGCGGATTGCCGCCGAACGTGGAGCCGTGCTCGCCCGGGCGCAGGACGCCGAGCACGTCGTCCCGGGTCGCGATCGCCGAGACCGGGACGATGCCGCCGCCCAGTGCCTTGCCCATGATGACGACGTCGGGCCGGACTCCCTCGTGGTCCACCGCGAGCGTGGTGCCGGCCCGGCCCAGCCCGGACTGGATCTCGTCGGCCATGAACAGGACGTTCGCCTCGCGGCAGGCCTGCGCCGCCTGCGTCAGATAGCCCTCCGGCGGGATGATGACGCCACCCTCGCCCTGGATGGGCTCGCACAGGAATGCCGACGACGTTCGGGTCGGCCAGCGCTGCCCGCAGGGAGTCGATGTCGCCGTAGTCGACTTTGACGAAGCCGGGGGTGAACGGCCCGAAGTCCGAGAAGGAGTCGGGGTCGTCGCTGAAGGAGATGATGGTGGTCGTGCGGCCGTGGAAGTTGCCGTGCGCCACGATGACGACCGCCTGATTCGCCGGCACGCCCTTGACCCGGTATCCCCACGCTCGCGCGACCTTGATCGCCGACTCGACGGCCTCGGCGCCGGTGTTCATCGGCAGGACCCGATCCTGGCCGATGAGGTCCCCGAGCTCCTCGCAGAAGGGACCGAGCTGATCGGAGTGCACGGCTCGACTGGTGAGGGTGACCCGGCGCAGCTGCTTCTCGGCCGCGGCGAGCAACCGCGGGTTGCTGTGCCCGAAGTTCAGCGCCGAGTAGGCCGACAGGAAGTCCAGGTAGCGACGCCCTGCGACGTCGGTCAGCCAGGACCCCTCGGCGGACTCCACGACCACGGGCAACGGGTGGTAGTTGTGGGCACCGCGGGCGAGCTCGAGCGCGATCAACTGGTCAGCATCCATGAGTCCAAGGTATGCCTGCGAGGACATGTTCGGCAGCATGTCCCGCAGGGCTGGCGTAGGGTCGGCGTCTATGGACGCCGCCGAGGCCCTGCCGCCCACCGTGAGCGCGATCCGCGACGACGCACTCGCAGACGGGGATACCGTCGACCTGCTCGAACGGATCCAGCGGCGCGAGGTCTCGCCCGCCGAGGTCCGCGCGGCCGCCCGGGCTCGCATCCGCGACTGCAACCCGGCTCTCAACGCCGTGGTGTGCGAGCTCGACGAGATTCCGGTGCGCGACCCCGGCGGACCTTCGGGCCGACCGTTCGCGGGGGTCCCGCTCCCGATCAAGGACACCGACGACATCGCCGGCTACCCGACATCGTGGGGTTCCCAGGCGTTTCCCGCAGTGCCCGCTCGCGGGACCTCGATCTTCGTCTCGCAGCTGATGGACCTGGGGTTCGTCCCGATCGCGAAGACGACCATGCCGGAGTTCGGGCTCACCGCCAGCACGCAATCACGCCGCTTCGGCGACACCCGCAATCCGTGGGACACGGGGCGATCCGTGGGCGGATCCTCGGGCGGGTCCGCAGCCCTCGTCGCCGCAGGGGCGACCACGATGGCGCACGCCAACGACGGCGGCGGGTCGACGCGCATCCCCGCCTCGACCTGCGGACTGGTGGGACTGAAGCCGTCCCGGGGCAGACTGATCGACCGGCCGGAGATGGCGCGGACCCCGATCAATCTCTTCACCCAGGGCGTGGTGACCCGCAGCGTGCGCGACACCGCGCTGTTCTACGCCGCCGCCGAGCAGGAGTACCGCAATCCGGGGCTGCCGCCGGTGGGCCATGTCCGCGACCCCATCACCGAGCGGCTGCGGATCGCGATCGTGACCGAGGGCCTCAGCGGCATCGCGGTCGATCCGCAGGTGCAGCGCGCGGTGGAGTCTGCCGCAGCGCTGTGCGCCTCGTTGGGCCACGAGGTGCAGCCGGTGGCCAACCCGTACTCCGCGCAGACCGCCCGCGACTTCCTGCGCTACTGGAGCCTGCTCGCACTCTTCTTCCAGCGGATGGGCCAGGCGATGTTCGGCCGCGGGTTCGACAGCAGCAAGATCGACGCCTTCACCCTCGGCCTGGCCGATATGGCGCGCGGCCAGTTGGAGCGCATCCCGCTGTCCCTGCACCGGCTTCGACGCTTGGCACACGACGGCGGGCCGCTGTTCGACCGCTTCGATATCGTGCTCGGTCCGACGCTCGGGCACCCGCCGCCGACCCTGTCCTGGCTCGCGCCCGACGTCCCGTTCCGCACGCACATGGTGCGCCTGCTGCGCTACGTCACGGCGACGCCGTTGGAGAACGTAGCCGGGGTACCGGCGATCTCGCTGCCGCTGTCACGCACCCGGACGGGCCTGCCCGTCGGCGTGCAGTTCAGTGCCGGACTCGGGCAGGAGCGCCGACTGCTGGGCCTGGCGCTGGAGCTGGAGGCGGCCGCGCCATGGCCGCGGACGCCCACCGCCTGACCGGTCACGGGACGAGGACGAAGGCGCCCCGAACGTCCCCGTCCCGAAGGCGGCGCAGCGCGACCCCGGCGGACTCCAGCGGCAGCACCTCGGTGGCGGTGCGCACACCGGCGGGACCCACCAACGCCAGGAACTCCGCAACATCGCTCCTCGTCACGTTCGCGACCGATCGGATCTCCCGCTCCCACCACAGGTCGTCGTAGTCGATCGGCCCGATGGCGTCGAGGTGGATCGCATTGATCGCCACGACACCGCCCTTGTCCAGGTCCTGCAGCGCCCGCACCACGACCCAGCCCGCCGGGGCGAAGGTGATCGCTGCGTCCAGCCGGACGGGAAGCGCCTCGTCGTAGGTTCCGGCCCAGGCAGCGCCCAGGTCCCGTGCACGCACGGCCTCGGCGGCGGACCGGGTCACGACGAAGCACTCCACTTCCCAGAACCGAGCGACCTGCACGGCCAGCGATGCCGAGGCCCCGAAACCGTAGAGCCCCAGGCGTGACCCCCCGCTGCGCGGCCCGATCCCGGCACGGCGCAGCGAGCGGTAGCCGATGACGCCGCCGCAGAGCAGCGGTGCCAGCGCCACGTCATCGCCCTGGGGCAGCGGGATGGCGTAGTCCGCTCGAGCGGTCACGAGTTCCGCCCACCCGCCGTCCACGTCGTAGCCGCAGAACTTCGCCTGCGCGCAGAGGTTCTCGCGGTCGCTGCGGCAGAACCGGCACGCACCGCACGCTCCGGCGAGCCAGCACAGGCCAACGCGTTGCCCGATCCGGTCGACCGGGCCGTCGACGATGCGGCCCACCACTTGATGGCCCGGGATCACCGGGCTGCGGTGCGGGGGCAGATCCCCGGTGGCGATCTGCAGATCGGTGCGGCAGATCGCCGACGCCGTCACCTCGATGAGGACCTCGCCGCGACCGGCCACCGGGTCCGCAACGGTGCGCGACTGCACCGCATCGGCCGGATCGGCGGGATCGGCCGCCGGAGATCCACCGTGCGCCGGCACCACGACAGCCCGCATGATCCCTCCTACTTCGCAGGCAGCGTCTCGACGAACGCGACGGCCCGGTCCACCCAGTCGGCGACCTCGGCGACGGAGGCCGCGTGGTCCGCCGCCACCGTCACCATGCCGCGCATCGGTCGGCCGGTGAAGTCCATGACCGCAGCACCCGGCAGCCCCAGCGCCTCCTCGTACTGCTCGGGCCCGACCCGGACCATGAGGTTGTCGCCGATCACCCCGGCGAGCATGTTGCCCCGCCACATCAGCGCGAAGCCGCCGAACATGCGGCGCGTGCTGGTCTGCGGCAGCGCCCCCGTTGCCTCGCAGAGCCGATCGGCGAGCTCCTGGTCGTAGGCCATGGGCGCAGCCTGCCACGCCGCGCACGTCGATGGCCGGCCGATCGGGGCCCCCGGCGCGCTCCGCAGCGGTCACTCGTCGGCGGCGGGCGCACAGTCGGCGCAGACGCCGAACAGCTCCAGGGTGTGGCTCAACTCGGTGAATCCGTGCTCCGCGGCGACCCGGTTGGCCCACTGCTCGACAGCCGGGCCCGCGACCTCGACGGTCCGACCGCATCGGCGGCAGACCAGATGGTGGTGGTGCCGCGAGCTGCACCGGCGATACAGGGCCTCGCCGTCCTCCTGCTGCAGCGTGTCGACCTCGCCGAGCTGCACCAGCAGACCGAGGTTGCGGTAGACGGTTGCCAGGCCGACCCGCTCGCCCCGCTCTCGCAGTTCCGCGTGGATCTGCTGGGCGCTGCGGAAGCCGCTGCGGTCGCTGAGCAGGTCTGCCACCGCCTGGCGCTGCTTGGTAGCGCGGGGCTGGGTCATGTCGAGACGCTACACCAGTTGCCTTTGAGAATCATTCTCATCAAGAGTAGGCTGCCACCATGCAGACCGCAGCACTGACCATGCAGACCACAGCACTTGTCGGCACCGCCGTCCTCGCGATCGCCGTCGCCGGGTGCGCCGCTGACAGCGGTGCCGGAACCGGGGACTCCGGCACCGCCGCAGCCACCGTCGTGGCAACGACCACGATCTGGGGCAGCATCACCGAGCAGATCGTCGCCTGCGCCGGTTCCGGGGAATCCCGGGCGCTGATGCCGATCGGCGCCGACCCGCACGACTACGAACCCTCCGCCACCGATATCGCCGGGATGATCGGCGCCGACCTCGTCATCGCCAACGGGCTGGGGCTGGAGGGCGGCCTGGCATCCGCGCTGGACTCGGCCTCGGACGACGGTGCCGTGGTGGTGGAACTGGCGCCGCTGCTGGATCCGTTGCCGTTCAGCGAGGATGGGCACGGCCATGACGCCGACGACGGCCATGACGCCGACGACGGTCATGGGGCGCTCGACCCCCACGTGTGGCTCGACATGGGTCGCGCCGCCATGGCAGCCGAGGTCATCGGCGAGCGCCTGGTCGAGCAGACCGGGGACGCCGGGTACGCCGAGTGCGCCGGCGACGTGTCCGCCGACATCAGCGCCACCGAGCAGGAGTTGGAGCGGATCCTCGCGGCGATCCCGGCAGCCGATCGCCTCCTGGTGACCGATCACGATTCGCTGGCCTACTTCGCCGAGGCCTACGGCTTCGAGGTCGCGGGCGTCGTCATCCCCGGTGGATCCACCCTGGCTGAGCCGAGCTCTGCCGAACTCGCCGCCCTCACCGAGGTGATCAACGCCAGCGGCGTGCCGGCCATCTTCGCCAACACCGCCAACCCCACGGCGCTCATCGACGCCGTTGCCGCTGAAGCCGGCGACATCGCCGTGGTGCCGCTGGACATCGGCAGCGTCGGCGAGCCCGGCACCGCCACCGGCACCTACCAGGGGATGATGCTGAGCAACGCCACCGCCATCGCCGACGCGCTGGCCTAGGCTGCTGCCGTGCCGGTGCTGGAGTGGTTCACCGATCCGTTCGCCCTGGGCTTCCAGCAGCGGGCGCTCCTGGGCGGCATCATCGCGGGGCTCATGTGCTCGGTGGTGGGGACCTGGCTGGTACTGCGCGGCATGAGCTTCTTCGGCGACGCCTTCACGCACGGCATCGTTCCCGGCCTCGCGGCGGCCGTCGCGCTGGATATCAATCCCGTGATCGGCGCCGCCGTGGCAGCGGCCGTGATGGTGGTCGGCATCGAAGTCGTCAACCGCCAGACGCGCCTGGGCGAGGACACCGCCATCGGCCTGCTCTTCGTCGGCATGCTGGCCCTGGGCGTGGTGATCCTGTCGAGAACCCCCTCCTACTCCGGGAGCCTCACCACCATCCTGTTCGGCAACGCCCTCGGCGTCACTGCCGCAGACCTGGTCCTGCAGGCCGCAATCGCCGCCGTGGCCGTCACTGCCTCAGTGCTGCTGTACCGGCCGCTGCTGGCGCTGGCGTTCAACGAGCAGAAGGCCGAACTGCTGGGGATGCACCCCAAGCGCGCCCACGCGGCCCTGCTGGTCCTCATCGCCCTCGCCGTCATCGGCAGCTTCCAGGCCGTCGGCTCGCTGCTCGTGTTCGGCCTGCTCGTGGGCCCGCCGGCCACGGCCTCCCTGCTGGCGAGGACAGTGCCGCGGATGATGCTGCTCGCATCCGTCATCGCAGTGGTCTCGGTCTGGGCAGGATTGACCCTGAGCTACCACGTCGACACCGCGGCGTCGGCGACCATGGCGCTGATCCCCGTCGTGCTGTTCTTCGTCGTCCTGACCATCACGCGGCTGCGCGATCGGTCCTCGACAACGGTGCCGGCGGTGTCGTCATGACCGGGCCGGCGCTGGCCAGGGCCCAGGGCCTCGTCCTGCGCTACGGCAGCCACGTGGCGCTGGCGGCCTCCACGTTCGAGATCCCGTTGGTCGGGGCCACTGCGGTGATCGGGCCGAACGGATCCGGGAAGTCGACGATCCTGGCAGCCCTGTCGGGCCTGCTACCGGCGGCCGCGGGATCCCTGGAGGTGCTCGGGACGGACCCAGTCGCTGCCCGCAGTCGGGTCAGCGTCGTCCTCCAGCACACGCCGGTCCCCAAGAGCGCACCGATCACCGTGCGTGAGGCCGTCGCGATGGGGCGCTATCCGGCTGTGGGCATGTGGCGCCGCTTTCGCGCCGAGGACCGGGCCGCCATCGCCGCAGCCATGGAACGGATGCGGATCGCCGACCTCGCCGACCGGCCGCTGCATGCGTTGTCCGGTGGTCAGCGCCAGCGGGTCGCCGTGGCCCAGGCCATCGTGCAGCAGCACGATCTGCTCCTGCTCGACGAGCCGCTCACCGGGCTCGACCTGGTCTCCGCCCGCACCATCGACGGGCTCATCCACGGCGAGCGCAGCGACGGCTGCAGCGTCGTGCTCACCACCCACGACCTCGATGAGGCTCGCGCGGCCGATTGGGTGCTCCTGGTCAACGGTCGCGTGCTGGCCGCCGGACCCCCGGACACCGTGTGCACCCGGCGCAATCTGGAAGTGGCCTTCGGCCTGGGGTCGCTGCACGAGTGGGAGGGCTTCCTCGACGACCCCACGCACGACGGCGGGCACTGAGGCCCCCTGGTCGCGACGGGGCGCGGACCGCAGGCAGCCCACCGTCCGGACAGCGCTGCCGTGCCTGCTCACGCCACCGGGACCGGTGCGGACTCGGCCGCTCGCTCTCGGCGCAGATCGTAGAACTGCATGGTCAAGGCGACACCGAAGACCGGCAGCGTCACCGCGTACGCCACCGCGACGATGGCATTGAGGACTGCGAACGGCCAGTTGGTGAGCAGCAGGAGCAGCGCGCCCAGCAGGGGGCCGGGCACGATGACGAGCAGCAGCATCAGGGCGGTCATCGCCAAGGTCCGCAGGCGACGACGATCGGTCAGGTTCGCGCTGCGGCGCAGCGCCGCAGCGAAGGAGCGCCCCTCCACACTTGCTGCGGGTCCGGCCGCGGCCCACCGCGCGGCCAGGACCAGGGCGACGGGCAGCAGCAGCACGGTCCCGGCAAGAACGGCGACGACGGTGTAGGAGCCGACGAGCACCGCGATGGTGGTCAGCGGGTGGATCGACCTCTGCAGCGCGCGACGGGCACCGACCTCTCCCGGCGGCCGGCTCACCACGGCCATGCTGGCTGCAACCACGACCAGGACGATCGGCACCCGGATCGCCAGCCCCAGCAGTTGGGCCACGATGTGCGGCACTGCCTCCTCGGCTCCCGCCGTGTCGGTCAGCCCGCCGGGGAGGGCTGCGGCCAGGGCCGCCTCGGCCAACCACCCCGCCAACCAGAACCCGGCCAGGAACACGGCGCCGATGACGGCGAACACGTCGAACCGGCGGGCGTAGATGAGCAGCGCGGCACCCAGCGTCTGCCCCGCGCTGCGCTCCCGGTCGTAGGTGGTGACATCGGCGCCTCGCCACGTGGTCGACCGGACGAGCAGGACGATGCCGATCACGACCACGGCGAGCACCGCCAGCGTCATCAGCGGCCGGTCGAGGATCTGGAGGAACAGCAGCGACCCCTCGGTGGTCACCGTGCAGAAGGCACCCAATGCGGGGCCCGGGACGCGAGGGATCGGCACGGCGCCATCGCGGCCCTCCGCCAGTTGCCAGGCAACCGGCTCGGTCCATTGCCGTTTCGTGTTCGGCCCCGTCGGCCCGTTGTTGAACGAGGGGGCCTGCTGGCCCCAATGCCCCTCGTACGCGAGCCAGGCGAAGGATGGATCGCTCGCCGGGTTCGCGGGCACGACCTCGATCGCCGGGTGCCACAGCACCCCCGGCACATCGGGCCCGACGGCGGTGCTGTCGCAGCCGAAGCCCGCAGCAGCGCTCTTGCCGAACCAGTGCGCCTGGTCGTAGTAGGCCGCATGCGAGCCTTCGCTGGGATAGACGACCGGGTGAGTCCCGTCCTTGCGCAGCTTCGGATCCTCCCACTGGGAGGTCTCGCTGCCCTCGTGCTGGGCGAAAGCCATGCTGCTGGGCCCCGCCTGGAGCGCCTCGGCCGGCGTCGCCGCGTCGAAGACCAGCTGCACCATCTCCCAGTCGCCCTCGTGGCGGTTGTTCCAGTCGTTGAACACCCAGTAGAACCAGAACTGCAGCGCCAGCATCCCCGGATGCCCCGGGTCGGCCACCAGGTGGGCATACAGGGTCGGCTGCGTGGTTGCGGAGATCGCGTCCGACCATTGCTGGTAGTCGCACCCCGGGTTCAACGGATCTCCGGGCAGATCAAGGTAACTGTCGGCCCCGGCTACCGCCAGATCGGCCGCCTGCGGCGCGGGAATCACCGCACCATCGGCAGTCCGGAGCACGACATCGGGCCGACCGAGGACATCGGTGACTGCGGTGGGCTGATAGGGCTCGCCCGGCCCGCAGACGACGCTCTGGTCGCGCACCACCACGCGGGGCGAGTACTGATCGATCAGCGCGGCGAGGTCCTCGTCCCCGTCGGCCGCCGCTGCGGAGGAAGGCACCAGTGCGAGCGCAAGCAGCACCGCGGCCAGCACCCCACCGAGGTGCCTGCCTTTCCGCGCCATGGCGGCAGGCTACCGACCCCCTGACCGTGCTGCGGGCTCAACCGCCCTGCATGGTGGCCAGCAGGGCCGCCATGCGTTCCTTCACCGCCAGCGTCCCCGACAGGGGGCGCAGCATGACCTTGAAGTCGATGATCCGGTCGTCGGCGTCGAAGCGGATGATGTCCACGCCGTTGACCGTCAGGCCGTCCACGACCGCCGCGAACTCCAGCACCGCCGAGTCGCCGGCCGCGATTTCGCGGACGTAGCGGAACTCGCCGCCGAGCACGTGCATCGCGCCGGTCAGGTACAGCAGCACCAGATCGCGTCCCTCAACCGGACGGTGGAGCACCGGTGAGTGGAACACCGCCTCCGGTGCCACCAGGTCGCGCAGCAGCGCGGGATCCCGCTGCGCCACGACCTCGTGCCATTGCCGCAGACCTGCCTCCATGCCACCAACGTAGTCGCCGCTGCGGCGCCGGCGCCGCCCGCCCTGCGAGCGGGTCGACCGCGTGTTCTCGCCGGCAGTCGACCCGCCGCCTACCCTGGGGACATGGCTTCGGCACGGTTGGCCGTCATCTCGCTGGTCGCCGCGGTAGTCCTCGGCGGGTGCAGTTTCGGGCGGCCGGACGCCACGGTGACCGACACCCCGGCCGCCCGGCCGCTGGCGATCCCCCCGATCGCCGAATCGACGCTGGAGCCCGACGGAATCCGGCGCTTCTCGCTCACCGCGCAGGAGGGCACGACCGACTTCGGCGAGGGCCGTGTTGCCCAGACCTTCGGCATCAACCAGTCCTATCTCGCCCCCACGCTGCGGATGACTCGCGGCGAGACCGTGGCGCTGGAGGTCACGAACACGCTCTCAGAGATGACGACGCTGCATTGGCACGGCATGCGCGTCCCGGCGGAGCACGACGGCGGACCGCATCAGATGGTGCAGCCGGGCCAGACCTGGAGCCCCACCTGGACCATCGATCAGCCCGCCGCGACCCTCTGGTACCACTCGCATCCGCACGGGGAGACGGCGCAGCAGGTCTACCGAGGGCTGGCGGGGATGCTCCTGATCGACGACCCCGAGAATGCGCCGCCAGGCCTGCCGAGCGAGTACGGCGTGGACGACATTCCGGTCATCGTGCAGGACAAGAGCTTCGACGACGCCGGAGAGCTCATCGTCGACCCGGAAGGGACGGCGACCACCGGATTCCTCGGCGACACGCTCGTCGTGAACGGCACGATCGGGCCCTACTTCGAGGTTTCCCGGCACCTCGTGCGGCTGCGTCTGCTGAACGCGTCGAACGCCAGGGTGTACGACTTCGGCTTCTCCGACGATCGCGACTTCGACGTCATCGCCTCCGACGGCGGCTACCTGGCGAAGCCCTACCGCACCGACCGGATCCAGCTGTCGCCTGCCGAGCGTTCGGAGGTGATCGTCGCAGTATCGCCCGGGGAGTCCCTCCGGCTGCTGTCCTACCCGCCCGACCTCGGCAGCCGCGTCGGCTCGCAGCACCGCTTCGGCGCCGGCACGTTCACCGTGCTGGAGCTCCGCGCGGCCCTGTCGCTGGAGGAGGTCTCCTCGGTGCCCCTGCAGCTGGCCGAGATCCCGGCTCTGGCCGAATCCGAGGCCCAGTCGCGGCGGACCTTCCGCATCACCGGGCGGGCGATCAACGGCCGGCCGATGGACATGGGACGCATCGACGAAGTCGTCACCGTGGGCCGGACGGAGATCTGGGAGGTCACGAACGCCGACCCCCAGCCGCACAATTTCCATGTGCACGACACCCAGATGCAAGTGCTCGACGTCGACGGCCGCCCGCCCACGCCGGAGCTGTCGGGCTGGAAGGACACCGTCTACGTCGCTCCGGGCACGTCGGTGCGGCTCATCATGCGCTTCGAGGACCACACCGACCCGTCGTGGCCGTACATGTACCACTGCCATCTGCTCTGGCACGAGGACATCGGGATCATGGGCCAGTTCCTCGTGGTGGAGCCCGGAGAGCTTCCCGAAACACCGCCGAGCCCCGACACGGCGGGGCATATGATGCCCGCCGGCGGGGGCTCGGCGATGACGGCCCGCTAGGTGCCGTCGCGGTCAGTTGTCCTCGGGCAGAGAGCCGCGGTCGCGGCTACGGCATCGGCACCTTCTGGCCGGTGTTGTCCCAGATGTTGGACACGGCTTCCATGTCGACGTGCGACGGCGTGTAGCGCACCGGGCACTTGGCGTACGTCAGCGAACGGCCGTAGCGATTCCATTTCAGTTGCGTCTCCGAGATCGCGGAGTAGGCCTTCTTGGCGATATTGACGGTGCAGGCACCGCCATCGAGGTAGTTGCCGTTGATGCGCATCTCAGAGATGGGAGCCAGCGCCTGGCCGACCATGATCGCTGCGTTGGACGCCCCGCTGATCGAGTTGGTGATGATGCGGATCTGAGATCCGCCCTGGATCTGGATCGCGTCGTCGTGCGACCCGTCGGAATGCTCCGGGTCGCTGCTGTAGTGGCGGAAGTCGTGCAACCAGGAATCCTTCACCTTGATGCGGTCGCCGGCGATGCGGATGCCGTCGACGGTGCTGGCAACCTCGGTGCGCAGCACCAGCTGGTCGCTGGCGCCCAGGCGGATCCCGATCCGCTGATAGACCGTGGGGGTGTCGGGACGGACGGTCGAGTCGACGATCTGCAGCCCGGTGGACCGGGGGTCCACCGCCCGGATCAGGTCGCGCTGGACTTTGGCCGCGGTTCCGCGGATCCGGGTACGAATGATCGTGACGTTCGGGGCCTCGACCGTCACGTTGCCGTAGATGTCGTAGCCGTCGATGACGGTGCCGCTCTTGGTGATGACGAGATCGCCGACGTGCTTCTTGAGTGTCTTTCCTTCCGGCACGCCGGTCGTTCCGGCGTGGGGGCGCTCGATCGCCGCAGCGGGACCGGCGCTGACCAGGGAGGTCGCAACCAGTGCGGCAATGACCGCGAGGACGGAGATGATCAATCGGGTCTTGGGTGTGGCACGCATGCCGCTGTCGAGTCGTGATCATGTGCCCCAACCTCTCAAACATGTCGCGCAAACTCCACGCTTACATCTCAGAAAGGTCGCTTTTGTGTGTCATCTCACAACTCGGCGTCCGGGCTTGACGGGCACGATTCTTCCGTGGAACCACTGCCTGCGACAGCGACTCCACAGGATTCGTCGGCGCCGCCAACCGTCAGTCGCCTCCCCCCGGCGCGAGGCTGGGGGGACCTTGTACCGCATAGTTGACGAATTGCAAGCAAATCCCGCCGGATTTGCGGTAATTGTGTTGACGCTCACCCAGGCGGATGTCAAGGTGAGGGACACTGTGCAGTTGCTGCATCCGCAGCGCATGATCGCGGGCACCGGGCGTGCGATCAAGGGAGGTCCTCATGACGCAAGCCAGGCGAGGGTACGCACTGGTGCTGATGCTGGCGCTGGTCATCACCATGCTCGCAACCACGACATCCAGTCGTGCCGCGGTAGAGACGCCGGTCAAGGACTCCTTTGACCGCACGACCGGCCGCGGCTGGGGCATCGCCGAGAAGGGCGGCACGTGGATCCTCGACTCGGACTTCGGGGCGAGCGTCGATGGGAGCAAGGGCGTGATGGACCTGCCCAACTTCTCCGACCGCTACGCCTACCTCCCGTCCAACGTCACGGGGGACTACGACGTCTCGGCCAAGTTCATCTTCCCCGAGATCCCTGAGGTCGGTGCCGGCGTGCGCTCAGGCCTGACGCTGAAGCGGCTCGGCGACTCGTACTACATGGCCAGCGTCCGGGTGAACAGCATGGGCTACGCCTTCCTCTCCCTGCACGCCGTGAGCTCGCCGTGGCTCATGTCGCGGCTCACGGTGGAGGAGCCCATCGGCGTCATCGAATCCGGCGGGGAGGTCAACGTGGCCGCCAAGGTCGGCGCCGGCGCCACGGGCTTCGTGCAGGCCAAGGCCTGGATCGGCAACTCCGAGGTCCCCACGGCCTATCAGGTCGGCGGTGCCTCCTCCTCGATCCCGGCCGAGGGCAAGGTCGGCGTCCGCTTCAACAGCGGCTACCGCACCGCCGTCCCGGTGGCGGTGGACGACCTCGTCGTCACCCAGGGCACACCGGAGGAGGAGAACCAGGCGCCGGAGGCCGCGATCGGCACCGAGACGCTGTTCCGGCTGATCCAGGTCGATGCGGCCGACTCCGTCGACCCGGACGGCACCATCACCTCCTACGTGTGGAACTACGGCGACGGCACCAGCGCCAACGGCGCGCGTCCCCAGCCGCACCGCTTCGCCGAGGCCGGCACCTACGAGGTCACGCTGACCGTGACCGACGACAAGGGCGCGACCGACACGGTCACCGAGTCCGTCACCGTCAGCGCCTACGAGTTGCCCAACGAGAGCAACACCGGGGTACCCGAGGGCACCAAGCTCACCAAGCTCACCTCGAGCAACGTCCCCTACCCGGGCGACTTCTTCGGCGGTGCGGCTGGCTACAAGTTCGTCATCGAGACCCCCGGCGCGGTCTACGACGGCTACGAGTTCGTCAACAACGTCGAGGTCCGGGCACCGGGAGTGCAGATCAAGAACAGCTACCTCAAGGGCGCGCCGACCTACCCGAACGACTCGGCGCTGGTCCTGGTCTACGATCCGGACCTCAACGACTCCGAGGTCCCATCGGTGGTGATCGAGGACTCGACCCTGATCCCGCAGAAGAAGACCCGCGAGATCGACGGCGTGCGCGGATCGAACTTCGAGCTGACCCGCGTGGAGATCACGGGCACCGTCGACGGCGCGCACATCTGGGGTCGCGGCAGTCGCAGCGACCCGGCTGCCGGAAACGTCACGATCCAGCGCTCCTGGATCCACGACACGGTCTACTACTTCCCGGACGACAACCACGATGACGGCACCCATAACGACGGTGTCCAGATCCGGGGCGGCAGCAACTTCGTCTTTATCGGCAACCGGTTCGATGGCACGATTCGCAACGCGGTGGTGCAGGTGACCCAGGCCACGCAGGACGTGGCCGAACCTGGTACATCGTCGGCAACTTCATCTCCGGCGGCGCCTGCTCGCTGAACATCGCGGACAAGGGTGCCGGCGCCATCGAGGGAGTCCAGATCCATGCCAACGTGTTCGAGCGGGGCAGCACCTACTACAAGGACTGCGCCCACATCATGAGCGACGCGACGTACGCGATCACCAGCGCGCGGTACGACTTCTGGCACGACCTCAGCAGGCCGCTGCCGATCGGGCAGGATGCCCTGCGGTCGCGCGGCTGGGTGCAGAGCGACACCCAGGTGCGCAACTGCAGCGACTACCCGACCAACCCGGAGTGGGTGAAGCAGTTCGGCAACCCGAACGCCGAACCGAAGTGCTAGTCGCCGAACACCTCCCGCGATGACGTTGGCCGGACTCCCTATCGGGGGTCCGGCCAACGTCATGCAGGACGCGGCGGGCTCCGGGCGCAACCCGCACGGCCCGCCCGGCTGAGACTCATCGGCAGACGTGGGGCGGTCGCGCCTCGGCGGCGCGCGAAGCTTGGATTCCCGGCGGGCACACCGATCGGGAGCCCCGAGCCACCGCGTGTCTGGCGGTCAAGTCACGTCACCGTCGGTGCTGCTACCGCTCACAACTCGGCGTCCGGGCTTGACGGGCACGAGTCTTCCGTGGAACCACTGCCTGCGACAGCGACTCCACAGGATTCGTCGGCGCCGCCAACCGTCAGTCGC
Organism: uncultured Actinomycetota bacterium; assembly: GCA_963766005.1. Classification (GTDB taxonomy): domain Bacteria; phylum Actinomycetota; class Actinomycetes; order S36-B12; genus CAVXYG01. Next base: position 66,601 of record CAVXYG010000005.1, read on the forward strand.
CTCCCCCCGGCGCGAGGCTGGGGGGACCTTGTACCGCATAGTTGACGAAATGCAAGCAAATCCCGCCGGATTTGCGGTAGTTGTGTTGACGCTCACCCAGGCGGACGCCAAGGTGAGGGACACTGTGCAGTTGCTGCATCCGCAGCGCATGATCGCGGGCACCGGGCGTGCGATCAAGGGAGGTCCTCATGACGCAAGCCAGGCGAGGGTACGCACTGGTGCTGATGCTGGCGCTGGTCATCACCATGCTCGCAACCACGACATCCAGTCGTGCCGCGGTAGAGACGCCGGTCAAGGACTCCTTTGACCGCACGACCGGCCGCGGCTGGGGCATCGCCGAGAAGGGCGGCACGTGGATCCTCGACTCGGACTTCGGGGCGAGCGTCGATGGGAGCAAGGGCGTGATGGACCTGCCCAACTTCTCCGACCGCTACGCCTACCTCCCGTCCAACGTCACGGGGGACTACGACGTCTCGGCCAAGTTCATCTTCCCCGAGATCCCTGAGGTCGGTGCCGGCGTGCGCTCAGGCCTGACGCTGAAGCGGCTCGGCGACTCGTACTACATGGCCAGCGTCCGGGTGAACAGCATGGGCTACGCCTTCCTCTCCCTGCACGCCGTGAGCTCGCCGTGGCTCATGTCTCGGCTCACGGTGGAGGAGCCCATCGGCGTCATCGAATCCGGCGGGGAGGTCAACGTGGCCGCCAAGGTTGGCGCCGGCGCCACGGGCTTCGTGCAGGCCAAGGCCTGGATCGGCAACTCCGAGGTCCCCACGGCCTATCAGGTCGGCGGTGCCTCCTCCTCGATCCCGGCCGAGGGCAAGGTCGGCGTCCGCTTCAACAGCGGCTACCGCACCGCCGTCCCGGTGGCGGTGGACGACCTCGTCGTCACCCAGGGCACACCGGAGAAGGAGAACCAGGCGCCGGAGGCCGCGATCGGCACCGAGACGCTGTTCCGGCTGATCCAGGTCGATGCGGCCGACTCCGTCGACCCGGACGGCACCATCACCTCCTACGTGTGGAACTACGGCGACGGCACCAGCGCCAACGGCGCGCGTCCCGAGCCGCACCGCTTCGCCGAGGCCGGCACCTACGAGGTCACGCTGACCGTGACCGACGACAAGGGCGCGACCGACACGGTCACCGAGTCCGTCACCGTCAGCGCCTACGAGTTGCCCAACGAGAGCAACACCGGGGTACCCGAGGGCACCAAGCTCACCAAGCTCACCTCGAGCAACGTCCCCTACCCGGGCGACTTCTTCGGCGGTGCGGCTGGCTACAAGTTCGTCATCAATACCCCCGGCGCGGTCTACGACGGCTACGAGTTCGTCAACAACGTCGAGGTCCGGGCACCGGGAGTGCAGATCAAGAACAGCTACATCAAGGGCGCGCCGACCTACCCGAACGACTCCGCCCTGGTGTTGATCTACGACAATGATCTCAACGACAACATCATCCCGTCGGCGGAGATCTCCAACTCCACGCTGATCCCGCAGACCAAGACCCGTGAGATCGACGGTGTGCGCGGCTCCAACTGGACCCTGCGCGAGTCGGAGATCACCGGCACCGTGGACGGTGGGCATATTTGGGGCCGTGGCGGCCGCACCGACCCGACTGCCGGAAACGTCACGATCCAGCGCTCCTGGATTCACGACACGGTCTACTACTTCCCGGACGACAACCACGATGACGGCACCCATAACGACGGTATCCAGATCCGGGGCGGCAGCAACTTCGTCTTTATCGGCAACCGGTTCGATGGGACGATTCGCAACGCGGTGGTGCAGGTGACCCAGGCCACGCAGGACGTCGCCAACATGTACATCGTCGGCAACTTCATCTCCGGCGGCGCCTGCTCGCTGAACCTCGCGGACGAGAAGGGTCCGGAGGCGATCGAGAACGTACAGATCCACGCCAACTTCTTCGAGCGCGGCAGCACGTACTTCAAGGATTGCGCCCACATCATCAGCGAGCGGACCTTCGCCATCACCCAGGCTCAGTACAACTTCTGGAGCAACCTGAGTGATCCCCCGCCGATCGCGATCGATGCCATCGGCATCAACGGGTGGAGCCGCTGCCCCAGCGGGCAACCGCGCAACGATGAATGGCCGGTCCAGGAGGGTTGGGTGGACCAGTTCGGCAACCCGAACGCGGCCCACGATTCCTGCTGAGGTAGCCAGCAACAACACCGCCGGCCGGGTCCCACTGGGGATCCAGGCCGGCGGTGCTGTCTAGCCGGCGCTTCGGCACGCATGAGGCACTGCGGTCCCCTAGCGTTCGACTCCTTGATCGGGGCAGCACCATCCCCTACCCCGATGACAGCTTCGGCGGATCTGGCCGCAACCGGCTCATCATCCGGACCCCGGGGGCGGTCTACGACGGATACGAGTTCCACAACCTCGTCGAGGTACGGGCGCCCGGCGTTGCTCCCGCAACAGCTCCTTCCTCGGCCCCCGCGTCATCCCGCGGGAGTCCGATGGTGACGTTGCCGGCCGTCGGGTTCAAGGACGACGACAACCACCCCGATGGCACGCACAACGACGCGGTCCAGATCCGCTCCGGCAAGCACATCCAAATGCTGGGCAACCGGTTCGACGGCACGCTGCGCAACTCGGTGGTGCAGGTGACCACCGCCCGCGGCGATGTCAGCGATGTCTCGATCGTGGGCAACGACATCTCCGACGGTGCCTGTTCGGTCAATGTCGACGACACCAAGGGCCCCGGCCCGGTCACCGGCCTGCGCATCTCGCTGAACATCTTCGAGCGAGGCAGCACCTCCTGCAAGGACTGCGCCGACATCGTTGCGCCGCGCACCTTCGCCGACACGACCGTGAAGTACGACTTCTGGGCCGACTTCAGCGATCCGCCGCCGATCCGGCTGAACGGCGACCCGAGCGAAGGTTGGGCGATCGGGCCAAACGGCGACCGCTCCAACGTCCAGTGGCCGACCGCCGAGGACTGGTTGGAGCAGTGCAACTGACCCCCGCCCGGGTGAGGGCGGCTACTCCGCGAGCAGGCCGTTCAGGTAGCTGCCGTAGCCGCTCTTCACCAGGGGCGCGGCCAGCGCCTCGAGTTCAGCGTCGCTGATCCAGCCGTTGCGCCAGGCGATCTCCTCCAGGCAGGAGACCTTCACGCCCTGTCGGTCCTCCAGCACCCGCACATACTCCCCAGCGTCCTGCAGGCTGCTGAACGTGCCGGTGTCCAGCCATGCCGTTCCGCGCTCCAGAACCGTCACGTGCAGTCGGCCCTGTCGCAGATAGGCGTCGTTGACCGCCGTGATCTCCAACTCGCCGCGCGCGCTGGGGGTGATCGTCTTGGCGATGTCGACGACGTCCGCGTCGTAGAAGTACAGGCCGGGCACGGCGAACTTGCTCTTGGGCCTGGTCGGCTTCTCCTCGATCGACAGCACGGTGCCGTCCTCGGCGAACTCCACCACGCCGTATTCGGTCGGGTTGGCGACCTGATAGGCGAAGACGTGGCCGCCTTCGATGTCGGTGAGCGTCGTCAGCTGCGAGCCCAGCCCCGGGCCGTGGAAGATGTTGTCCCCCAGCACGAGCGCCGCGGCGTCGCCGGCCAGGAAGTCCTCGCCCAGCAGGAACGCCTGCGCCAGGCCCTCCGGCCGTTCCTGGACCACGTAGGAGTAGTGCATCCCCAACTCGGAGCCGTCGCCGAGCAGCCGGTGGAATGCCGACTGCTCCTCCGGCGTCGTGATGACGAGGATCTCCCGCAGCCCGGCGGACATCAAGGTCCCGATCGGGTAGTGGACCATCGGCTTGTCGTAGACGGGCAGCAGTTGCTTGCTGACACCGCGCGTGATTGGCCAGAGGCGTGAGCCGGTCCCGCCGGCGAGAACGATTCCCTTCACGCGCGCACCATACCGCTTGCCGTCCGGCGAACCCCGGCGTTGCACGGATAGCCTGTGACGCATGCGAATCTTGGTCACCGGCGCAGCCGGGTTCATCGGCTCCAACTATGTCCGGCGGCTCCTCGGCGGGGCGTACCCCGGCCATGAGGCCACCAGCGTCACCGTGCTCGACGCGCTCACCTACGCCGGCACACTGACGAACCTGGCATCCGTGGCGGACAACCCCCGCTACACCTTCGTGCAGGGCGATATCCGCGACGGGGACCTGCTGGCCGACCTCGTCCCCGGTCACGACGCGATCGTGCACTTCGCCGCGGAGTCGCATGTCGACCGTTCCATCACCGGCGCGGCGGACTTCGTGCTCACCAACGTGCTCGGGACCCAGAAACTGCTGCAGGCCGCGCTCGACGGCGGCGTGGGGAAGTTCGTGCACGTCTCCACCGACGAGGTCTACGGATCCATCGACGAGGGATCGTGGGCCGAGGACCGGCCGCTGGAGCCCAACTCGCCCTACTCGGCGAGCAAGGCCTCCTCCGACCTGGTCGCGCGAGCCTACGGCCGCACGTTCGGGATGGACGTCTCCATCACGCGCTGCTCGAACAACTACGGGCCCCACCAGTTCCCCGAGAAGGTGATCCCGCTGTTCGTCACCAACCTGATGGACGGCAAGAAGGTGCCGCTCTACGGCGACGGGCTCAACATCCGCGATTGGCTCCACGTCGACGACCACTGCCGCGGCATCCAGCTCGTGCTCGACGGCGGTCGACCCGGCGAGATCTACAACATCGGCGGCGGAACCGAGTTGACGAACATGGAACTCACCGGACTGCTGCTCGAGGCGATGGGCGTGGGCTGGGAGATGGTCGATCGGGTTGCCGACCGCAAGGGCCACGACCGGCGCTACTCGGTGGATATCGGCAAGATCTCTGCCGAGCTCGGCTACCGCCCGCAGGTACCGTTCGAGCAGGGACTGGCCGACACGGTGCAGTGGTACCGCGAGCACGAGACCTGGTGGCGCCCGTTGAAGGAAGGGACGGCGGCAGCGCGATGAAGTGGTTGATTATCGGATCCAAAGGCCAGTTGGGCAGCGACCTCATGGAGTTGCTCGCCGACGATGCGGTGGGCCTCGACCTGCCCGACATCGACATCACGTCGCGGAGCTCGGTTGACGCCGTCCTGACGCGAGTCGAGCCGGATGTCGTCGTCAACGCCGCCGCCTACACCGCTGTCGATGCTGCGGAGTCCGACGAGCCGACCGCGTTCGCGGTGAACGGCACCGGCCCGGCGAACCTGGCATCGGCGTGCGCGGCGCGCCCGGATGTGGTGCTGGTGCAGATCAGCACCGACTACGTCTTCGACGGCGAGAGCAGCCAGCCCTACGACGAAGCCGACCCCCCGAACCCGGTCTCGGCCTACGGCCGGACGAAGCTGGCCGGCGAGCGCGCGGTACTCGACCAGCTTCCGGAGCGTTCCTACGTGGTGCGCACGGCCTGGCTCTACGGCCAGCACGGCGCCAACTTCGTCAAGACGATGTTGAAGCTGGAATCCACCATGGAGACCGTCTCGGTGGTCAACGACCAGCGCGGCCAGCCCACCTGGAGCCGGGACCTGGCCGAACAGATCGTGGCTCTGGTGACGGCGCAGGCCCCGCCTGGCATCTACCACGGGACCAATAGCGGGGATGTGACGTGGCACGGCTTCACCCAGGAGATCTATCGCCTGGTCGATGCAGACCCCGCCCGCGTGCTGCCGACGACGAGCGAGGAGTTCAAGCGACCGGCACCCCGGCCCACCAACTCCGTCCTCGGCCACCGGCGCTGGCAGGATGCGGGCATCCGCGAGATGCGGCCTTGGCAGGACGCGCTCGCCGAGGCCCTGCCTCGACTGCGGTAGGCCTCGGCGAGGTTGCCGGGCTCAGGGAGCGGGCCAGGTGGAGTTGGGCCGGGATCTCGGCGAGGTTGGCTGATCGGTTTCGGCACCCTCCTGGCCGCGAGCATCGGACGAGGTGCGAGCCTCGCCACACCAGATCGCGCTCCGGGACCAGCCCCGCCCCAGAGCGCGGCAGGCTCTTGCGCACGCCGCCGATCCAGCGTCGCCGCCCGGTCATCGGGGGCGGCATCGCCGATACCGCCCGAGACTGGAGCGAAACGCGGCGCGGCTAGGGCCAAGGCGATGGCATGCGCCGCCCTCAGCGGCAGGCACCGGTCGATGCCATCCCGGAGGCCGACGGTGAGCCCGACACCGCCGACCATCGTGCACGCCCCCTCGAGCACCCGTTGAGGCGATCCCGGGGCACCATCCGGCGGCGCCGAGGCGGGGCGGGCCGGGCGGACCGGCATCGGCCCACCTCCGCGCCACAACGCGACGTGCTCCTCGGGGCGCTCCGCCTGCTGGGCGTCCCGGTTCGTGGGAGTGGCGAGCACCACCGGGCTGCCGGTGCCGACTGCGCCACGCTCGCCCGTGAGGCAGTACGTTGACCGGGTGGATCCGCGGCTTCGCTACGGCACCGCACCGGCGCGATCGGTGCTGGCAGCCACGATTCTCGCCAGCGGAATGGCATTCCTGGACGGCAGCGTGGTCACGGTGGCCCTGCCCCGGATCGAAGAGGATCTCGGGGGCGGCTTCGCCACGATGCAGTGGGTCACCGACGGATACCTGCTGACGCTGGGATCCCTGGTACTGATCGGCGGCGCCCTGGGCGACCTCTTGGGCCGCCGACGGGTGTTCCTGTGGGGGATCGCGGCGTTCGCCGTGACATCGGTGCTGTGCGGTCTGGCGCCGACGGCCGCGACCCTGATCGCGGCTCGGGCGCTGCAGGGCTGCGCCGCAGCGCTGATGGTGCCAGCGAGCCTGTCAATCCTGTCGACCGTGTTCGCCGGCGCCGATCGCGGCCGTGCCATCGGGTTGTGGTCGGGGCTGTCGGGCATCACCACGGCCGCCGGCCCCGTGGTCGGCGGCGCCCTCGTCGACCTCGACGATGCGGGCTGGCGGGCCGTGTTCCTGCTCAACATCCCGCTCGGCTTGGTCAGTTGGCTCCTGGCCCGACGCGACATCCCCGACATCGCCGGTTCGCGCACCGAGGAGCCGTTGGGCAGACAACTGGACGTCCTGGGCGGGCTGTTGGCGGTCGGTGGACTGGCACTGCTGGTCGTCGCGCTCATCGAGTCGGCCCGCATCGGCGCCGCCGCAGCAATCGGTGCCGGCGCCGTGGGCCTGGCGAGCCTGGCCGCGTTCGTCGTCGTGGAGCACCGTCGGCAGTCCACGCGCCGGCCGCCACCGATGATGCCGCCGGCGCTGTTCGCCATCCGGTCCTTCGCGGTGGCGAACGTGCAGACGTTCGTCGTCTACGGTGCGCTCGGGGCTATCCTGCTGCTGCTCACCGTGGTGCTGCAGATCGGCCTCGGGTGGACGGCGACGGGCGCGGGGGCGGCGACGGTGCCGATCACGATCATCCTCGCTCTCGGATCCTCGAGGGCGGGCGCGCTGCTGCCGGTGCTCGGCGCCCGGGCCATGTTGACGGCGGGGCCGATCATCATGGCGATCGGCATCGCGGTGCTCGCCGGGATCGGCCCCGGATCGACGTTCCTGTTCCCCGTGCTGCCGGGTCTGGTGCTGTTCTCCATCGGCCTCACCCTGCTGGTGGCACCGATCACGACAACGGCCCTGGGCGACATCCCGGAGCAGCAGTCCGGCGTCGGATCCGGGGTGAACAACGCCATTGCCCGTACCGCCGGACTCATCGCCATCGCCGCGGTGCCGCTCGTCGCCCAACTCGACTCGACATCGGGCGCCGACGCGCTCTTCAGCGCCTACACCCGCGCCGTCCTGCTGTGCGCGGCGCTGTGCCTGCTCGGGGCGCTGGTTGCCTGGGTCGGCTATCCGGCACGCAGCGGCAGCCCAGCCGATCGGTAGTCGGCAACCAGCTCCCCCGGCGCGCGCGGGACCGGACCGTCGATGGTCGAGATCGTCCGCGTCGGCGCGACTCGTCCACGGGTGCTGCGTCGGCGCACCGACGGACGCGCCACACTGGTGGCATGACGATTCGCGTCTTCCTCCTCGACGATCACGAGATCGTGCGCCGCGGGCTTGCCGAACTGCTGGAACTCGAGCGCGACATCGAGGTCGTCGGCGAGGCGGGGACCAAAGCCGATGCGCTGCACCGGCTGCCCGCCTGCCATCCCGATGTGGCGATCCTCGACGTGAGGCTGCCCGATGGCAGCGGGATCGAGGTCTGTCGGGAGATCCGCGACGCGATGCCGGGCACCCACGCCTTGATGCTCACGTCCTACGCCGACGATGCGGCCCTCTTCGACGCGATCATGGCCGGGGCCAGCGGGTACGTGCTCAAGGAGATCCGAGGCAACGCCCTCGTCGACGCCGTCCGCCAGATCGCCTCCGGGCAGAGCCTGCTGGACCCGGCAGCCACCCAGCGCGTCCTGGACCGGCTGCGCCACGATGACACCGAGGACGAGGAGTTGTCCGGGCTCAGCCGACAGGAGCGCCGCATCCTGGCGCTCATCGGCGAGGGGATGACCAACCGGCAGATCGGCGAGGAAATGCACCTGGCGGAGAAGACGGTGAAGAACTACGTGTCCAGCCTGTTGGCCAAGCTCGGGATGTCTCGTCGCACCCAGGCGGCAGCCTTCGCGGCCCGGCACCCGGACAAGCCGGACCACCCCACCGACTGAGTCGCACGCGTCCCCGGCTGCCGGAGCACCGGGCCGACCGAGGCTATGGCCGGGACGCCCGGCCCGGTGGCATCCGCGCTTCCGGGGCCGATGCCGACATCACGACGCCTCGATTCCGCCTCCCCGCGCGGGCTCCGGGGAACATGCCTTGGCCCGCGCTCCCTACTGCCGGATCGGCACCGACCAGGACAATCTGCTGCCGCGACCCGAAGGCGCGCGCTCCAGCGAGCTCACACCGCCGCGTTCGTCAGCGCGGGCGGCGAGGTTGGCGATCCCCGACTGCCGCGTCACCGACGGCGGGGGTCCGACGCCATCGTCGGTCACGGCCAGGAAGACTAGGGCGTCGTCCGCTCGGACCTCCACGACGACCTTGCTGGCCAAGGCGTGCCGGGCGGCGTTGCTCAAGCCCTCGCGCACGGCGGCCATGAGGTCCTTGGTGACCTCGGTGGGCACGGCGTCGATCGGGCCCTGCACGATGAGCTCGGGCGAGAAGCCGAGCAGCACAGCCGACTGGGCCATCTCCCGCTGCAGCTGGGTGAGGGCATCGGCTGCCACCACGGTCTCGTGCTGCAGATCGAAGATGGTGCGGCGGATCTCGGAGATCGTCTCGTCGAGGTCGTCGATGGCGCGGGCGACTCGAGATCGCACGACCGGCGGGATGCCGGAGGAGCGCAGCGCACCCTGCAGCGACATGCCGGTGGCGAAGACGCGCTGGACGACGAGGTCGTGCATGTCCCGGGCGATCCGGTCGCGATCCCGGTACATCATGAGGCGCTCGTACTCCGAGCGCGCGTCGGCGAGCATGAGGGCGACTGCGGCCTGGGCCGCGAACGCCTCGGCGACCTCCATCGCGGGGCCGGTGAGTCTGGGGACGTCGTGGTCCCACAGCAGCCCCAGCACTCCCAGGCTTCGCTCCGGGGTGCGCATCGGGATCGCCACGGCAGTGGCGAACGCCTCGGCTGCCGGTGCTGCAGTCGGTGCGCCCTGCACACCCGGGGCCAGCATGGACTGCCCGGACTCAAAGGCTGCGGACAGCAGACAGCCCTCCTCGCACGCCAGGCCAAGCCACTGCCCCGCAGAGTCGAGGTGGGTCTCCTCGGAGACAGGGCGCCGCCGGGAGCGGTCGACCGACCAGCGCGCGTCGCCGATCGAACGTGCGTTGCGGACGTCCACCACCTCGACTACCAGCCGATCGTCGTCCGGAAGGCCGACCAGCGCCACGTCGGCCCCGACCAGGCGACGCGCCTCGGCAGCAGCAAGTTCCAGCACCTCCAGCGTGGAGGAGCCGGACAGCACTGCGTAGTCGATGGCAGTGGCTGCCCGCTGCCATCGCTCCCGCTGCCGGGTGCGCTCAAAGGAGCGGTTGTTGCGGATGGCTACCCCGACGGCGTTGGCCAGGGCGACCACGACGGCCTCGTCGGTGTCGCTGAACTCCTCGCCCCCGAGCTTGTCGGTGAGATAGATGCTCCCGACGGCCTCGCCTTGGATCGTGATCGGTGCCCCGAGGAACGACGTCATCGTCGGATGGTGAGCAGGGAAGCCGAACGCCGCCGGATGGTCGGCGATCCGAGCCAACCGCATCGGCCCGGTGCCCCGCGCGAGGACGTGCAGCACACCGCGCCCCGTGGGCAGCGGTCCGATCCGCTCACGTTGCTCGTCATCGATGCCGCGATAGATGAACTCGCTGACACTGCCGTCGGGCCCGAAGAGCCCCACCGCGCCGTACCTGGCGCCGGTCAGTTCGATCGCGGCGTCGATGGCCCGCTGCACCGAGACCATGGTGTCCAGGCCCTCGGCCACGGAGAGCACCGCCGCGAGCGGGTCGAGCCCACCGGAGCGGGTCATGACCCGGACCGGTCCCGCCAACCCAGCGCAACCTCCAAGAAGGCCTGGTTCGCCTCGGGCTCGGCGATCGTCACCCGCACGCCCTCGTCGGGGAAGCCCCGCACCGTGAACCCCCGCTGCTCGCAGGCGGCAACGAATTGCGCCGACTGCGCCCCCAGCGGGAGCCAGACGAAGTTGCCCTGCGCGTCCGGCAGGTCCCAGCCGGCCGCCCGCAACGCCGCGACGAGACGGCCGCGCTCGGCGGTGATCGCCTTGGTGCGCATCCGGACCTCGTCCCGCTCCGCCAGCACGGCTGCACCGGCCGCCTCCGCGACCCGGGACACGCCGAACGGGAGGGCGACCAGGCGAAGCCGGGCCATCAGATCCGGGTGCGCGACACCGTAGCCGACTCGGAGCCCTGCCAAGCCGTACGCCTTGGACAACGTCCGCAGGACCACCACGTTCGGGTGTTCGCGCATCACGCGCAGGCCGTCCACGGCATCCGCATCGGTGACGAACTCGCGGTAGGCCTCGTCGAGCACGACGAGGAGATCGCCCGGGACGGCAGCCAGGAACGCGGCGACGTCGTCCGCGGTGAGTGCCGGTCCGGTCGGGTTGTTCGGCGTGCAGAGGAACACGGCTCGGGTCCGGTCGGTCACCGCGTCGGCCATGGCTGCGAGGTCGTGGCGGCCCTCGGCCGTGAGCGGAACGGCGACCGCGGCGGCGCCCACCGCCTGGGTGATGATCGGATAGGCCTCGAATGAGCGCCACGCGAAGAGGACCTCGTCCCCGGGACCCGCTGCAGCGGTGACGGCCTGCTGACACAGCGCCACAGATCCGGTGCCGACGCCGATCGACTCAGCAGGGACGTCGAGCATGGCGGCGAGCGCAGCCACGAGTGACCGATTGGCAGGGTCGGGGTAGCGGTTGGCCTCCCCGGCCGCAGCCGTGATCGCCTGCAGGACCGCCGGGCTCGGCGGGAACGGCGTCTCATTGCTGGCCAGGGAGAAGGACGGCAACGCGCTGTCGAGGTTCCGCCGGCCAGCGCGGTAGGCAGGCAGCGAGGCGAGGTCTTGGCGCAGGCGCGGCAGCCGCGGACGGCCGCCGTCCGAACCGGCGGCATCGGCCCCTGGCGCTGGAGTCGTCACGGTGCAAGCCTAGGTCCCGCGCGGCGCGATCGGGCATGGCACGGCGCGGCAGTCGTGGGAACCTGCTCTGGACCGGTCCTCGCGCGCCGTTGGCGGCTCACCGTCGGGAGCCTGGATGCGGCGCGCACGCTCCCGCTGCTGGTGTGCTGCCCGGGGGCACGCACGGCCCCGATGTGGCGCCGCCGGGCCCCTGCGCCGCTAGCCTGCAGGCGTGAGCGTCCGCAGATCGGCCTGGCTGGCGGCAGCCACCGGTGTCGTGCTGCTGCTGGTCTTCGGCCTCTTCCTGTTCCAGCAGACGCTGCAGTTCTCGCGAGCAGTGGACAGCATGCGAGCCGTGTTCGACCCGGCATCGGCGCAAACTGCCCTGCTGCAGACCGCACTGAGCGATATGGACCGCGGCGTGACGGGATTCGTCGTCTCCGGCGAGGAGCGCGACCTCAACCCCTACGTGAACGGTGCGCGTCGGTCGGACTTGGCGCTGCAGCAGCTCCGGGGCCTCATCGACGGCGAGGAGCAGTTGGAGGAGGTCGTCGCCTGGGTGTCGCTGGGCAGGCAGGAGTACATCGAGCAGGTGGCCCGGCCCACGATCGACGCAGTGCGTGCAGACGATCGGGCGGCGGCGCTGGCGGTGTTGGAGGATCCGGCCTCCGACGAGCTCGCCGTTCAGCTGGGGGCCGACACTGCGACCCTGAGCGCGCTGATCGAGGAGCGGCGCACCCAGGCGTTCTCGAGCCTGGCCGACCTGAGCCTGCGGCTGGTCGTGACCGTCATCGCCTCGGTGGTCCTGCTGTGGGGCTTCCTCATGCTGGCGTTCGCCCTGGCCCACTCCAAGGTGCTCAGGCCGTTGGACGAGCTGCGCCGACAGATCCGGCAGGTGGCGCGACGTGGCGAGCACAACCGCGCGATCACGCCCTCCGGGCCGGTGGAGCTGCGCGCGCTGGGCGCCGACGTGGAGGAGCTGCGGCGGCAACTGGTGGCGGAGATCGACGAAGCCCGCTCCGCGAGGGAGGCCTTGGACCAGCAGGCACCCGTCGTCGCCGCGATCCGGAGCGAGCTCTCCGCCGGGCGGCCGATCTCGGTCCCGGGGCTGAGCATCGCGGGGGCGCTCCAGCCGGCCGAGGGCGTGCTGGCCGGTGACTGGTGGGCGTCCACCGTGCTGCCCACGGGTGAGGCCGCGGTGATCCTGGCCGACATCTCCGGCCACGGACCGGCGGCCGGGATCGCCGCCATGCAGCTGAAGAACGCGGTGCAGCACGATCTCCTCGCCGGCCGGGACATCGACGACGTGGCGGTCAGCGCCGCCGAAGTCTTCGAAAGCCATCCGGACCGGTTTGCCACCGTGGCCGCAGTCTGCGTGCAACCGGACACCGGCGATGTCCGCTACATCAACGCCGGCCACCACGAGCCGCTCGTGGTCGACGAGGAGGGGGCGGTGGTGGCGCAGCTGGCCAGGACCGGGCCGATCCTGTCCTGGCTGGGCGGTCAGTGGGCCGTCGGGACCGCGGAGCTGCGGCCCGGACAGACGCTCCTGCTCTATAGCGACGGTCTGATCGAGTCCCACGACGCAGCCGGCGACGAACTCGGCGAGCAGCAGCTGCTGTCGTGGCTGGCCGAGATGCCGGAGGATCAGCGGGATCCGGACGACCTCGTGCCGTGGCTGCTCGGCGCGGCACGGCAGCGCGCGGTCGACTGGAACCGCGACGACGTCACCGTGGTGGCAGTGCGCCGCGACGCCGTCCACCACACCCGCTCCTCGCCGATGCGGCACGTGCTGCGCAAGCGGGCGCAGGACGCCTCGGGCTGACTCCTCCACTTGGGGGACCCCCGGAGCGACACACCGTGGATCTGAGCGAATTGCGACGAAGTTGGGAGCCAGAACGGCTAGAGATGCGATGCAGATCGGAGGATGCTGAAGGTACTCGGGGGCGAGCGAGAGACGAGGAGTTGCCATGACGATCGGGATTGATCCTGGTGTGGGCGGTCCGGGGATGTCGGAACTGGTCTCGCGCACCGAATCGCTGCTCGGCAGCCGCCAGCGCATGGCGCAGTGGTGGGTGGAACTCGTTGCCCTCCTCGACGCGCTCGGGGCCAGGGTCAGCGCCCTGCACGAGGGCGACGCCAAGCACGACAGCCTCGCGGAGCAGATCCGGTTGGATGCCCCGCACCTGTACGGCGCGCTCCGTCGGCTGGACGAGGAGTCGGAGGCGCTGCAGGAGGATCTGCTGCGGGTGCGGATACGGGCCGGGGAATCCCTGGGAGACGACGGCCCGCTGGGTGAGTTGTCTCGCGATATCCGAGGCGTTCTGCGTCGACTGAAGCGGCTGGAGCGCCGGAGCAACACCGTCGTTCTGGATGCCTACGACCGCGACATCGGTGGCGAGTAACCCGTCGGTCAGCTGCCGAGACCAGCCTGCGCCGCGTCGGCGCGGCCGCTCTGTGCAGCCAGGTGCAGCAGGTGCTGCTGCCCGCACTGCTGGCACCGGGTCACCACGTGCTCGGCCATCGGCCCTCGGGTCGTCGAGTAGTCGCGGAAGCGGTCGACGACGTCCACGGTGCTACCGCACCGGGTACACGCTGCTGTGACGGGGCTCACGATCTGTGCCATACCACTACTATCCCGCTGGCTGAGCGAAAGTGCAAGCATTTCGGGACACCACTGTGACATTTCTGCGACACACCTCGGTCGCCCCGAGCCGCGGCGCCGATCAGTGGATCACGCGACCGAATCCGGTGAGCTTGTTTCCCCAGTAGCTGTCGTAGACCGAGGCAACCTCGACACCCGTCCGCGGGTTCGCGGCGTGGACCATCATGCCGTCGCCCACGTACAGCCCGACATGGTCGGCGCCGTTGCTGAAGAAGAACACCAGATCACCGGGGCGGGGTTCCCGCTCGCCGGCGTACCACGTGTCGCCGACCGCGTTCCACTGCGCGTGCGTGTTGTGCGGCAGCGAGACGCCGGCCGCGTTCGCGTACACCCACATCGTGAAGCCCGAGCAGTCGAAGACATCCGGACCGGAGGCCCCGAGGCGGTAGGCGTCGCCGACCTGAGCGTGGGCCAGGTTCACCACGGCGTCGATCTGCGACTGCGTGGCTGCGGCCCGCTCGGCCTCCGCGGCTGCTGCCGCGGCGACCCGGGCGGCTTCGACCTCCGCGGCGGCGACGGCGTCGACCACGGTCTGCTGCGCCGGAGCCAGCATCACGGCGCGCACGTCCGCTTCGGCAGCGCCGGCCGGGATCAGCGCGGCGGCGAGCCCGAGCACGAGTGCTCCGGCAGCGCCGGCTGCGATCACGCGCTTGGTCGGGCCCTTGTCCGCTGTTGTCGTGGTCATCAGGAACACCTCCATGCCTGGCGCTCGGGGGTTGGGCGCCAACACTCTTGGGATGCCCGTCGTCGGGCACCGCAAACGTCGCGTGGCGCAGGTCACACCCTGCGTGCTCGATCGGAGATCGAGATCGAGTGGGCATGCTGCGGCAAGTCGTGGAACCCTGGTGCGGGAGGCGCTCGTGGATGATCGGTTGTACGCACCGGCCGTGCTGCTGCACGGATTCGGCGACTCCCCCGAATGCTGGTCCCCGCTCATCGCCGCGATCGATGACGATGTGCAGGTGACGACGCCGGCAGCCCCCGGCCACGCTCGCGAACAACTGCCCGTGGGAACAGCGCTGGAACTGGGGTACCTCGCGGCCGTGGCCACCGCCCACGTCGCGGCGGCAGCCCATCGCGCGGGCAGGCCGGTGGTGGTGGGCGGCCATTCGATGGGGGCGGCCACAGCGCTGGCCGTGGCAGCGGCGAGCCCGGATCTCGTCGCGGGCCTCTACCTGGAGGATCCGCCGTGGTCCTGGCCGCCGAGCGACGAGCCCGATCCCGGCGCAGCGGCGCAGACCGCCGAGCTCGCCCTGTGGATCGCGGGCCTGCAGGGCTCCACCCACGACGACAGGGTCCAGTGGTGCCTGGACCACAACCCCGGCTGGCCGCGCGACGAGTACGACATCTGGGCCCGGGCCAAGGCCGAGGTCGATCCGGCCGTCTTCGATCACTCCATCGACGTGGGTCGGTTCGCCTGGCGCACGCTCGCGGAACTGATCCGCTGCCCGGTCATAGTGCTCGCGGGCGATTGGGATCGGGGATCCACCTGCATGCCGGAGGTCACCGACACCCTGGAGCAGTTGCCCGGCTGGCAAGTGCGGCGCGTTCGCGGTGCGGGCCACGACGTTCGCCGCGAGGACCGGCCGGCCGCGATCGCCGCGCTCACCGACCTGTTGCGCTCAGCCGCCTGACGCGCCAGGCCCCTGCACGGCGACGACGACGGTCGCCGCGATGCCCGTCGCCGCCAGGCCGAACCCGACGGCCAGCGCAGCGGTCAAGCCGATCGCCCCCGCCAGGATGCCGAGCAGGAACGGCGCCGCCGCCGATCGCGAGGCCGATGGCCAGCGCGGTCAGCGCGACCGCCCGGTCGGTGTTGCCGAGCGCGAGCCCGATGGCCGTAGCCTGGGCGAACGGGAACAGCACCGACAGCCCGAGGCCGGTCACGAAGAGGCTCATCACCGCCAGCGCCAGTGTCCCCGACCAGAGCAGTGCCGCCAGCCCCGCCGAGGCGATGAGGAAGAAGACGACGATCAGGAGTGCCACCGGCAACCGACTGGCCAGTCCTGCCAGGAATGTGCGCCCCAGCGCCATCCCGAACGTCATCGCCGCCAGCGCACCGGCCGCCGCAGCCAGATCCGCCCCGGTCCGTTCCCCGATGAGCGACGCTGCCCAGAAGTTCACGGTGAACTCCAGTGCGACAGCCATGCCCACTGCCAACAGCGCGGGCCAGAAGACGCGCGGCAACGGGTCGGACGCCGTCTGAGGAACGCCCGCGGCGCGCCCGGTCTCCCCGGCCCTCGACCGAGCCGCGCCCGTCCGCCGATGGAGCGACGATACGGCCGGCCGGCCCGACTGACCGGGCAGGCGGCGGACCGCCACCACAGCGGCCAACGGCAGCAGGCCGACGAGCACCGCTGCGCCGCGCCACCCGGTGGGCAGCGTCAGGAAGAACCCCAGCGCCACCGGCGCCGCCACCCCGAGCCACGACGCTGCTGCGTTGCCCTCGGTGATCGCCCTCGCCCGGTGATCCGGATGGTGGTCGGACAGCATGGCAGTGGCCGTGTTCGCCGCCGTCGCCCCAAGCAGTCCTAGCCCCGCGACTGCCAGGAGGACGATGGGGTAGGACATCGCGACCGCCAGCAGCACGGCAGCGCCGGTCATGCCGGCCAGCACTCGCAGGAGCGCGCCGGGCCGTCCCCAACGGAGCACCGCCCGCGGGCCGAGGATCGCCGAGCCCGCCAAACCCACCGCCAGGGCCGTTCCGAGTAGGCCCTGCGCGACATCGCGCAGTTCCAGCTCGTCACCGATGGCGCTGGCCGCGGGCCCGATGAAGTACAGGAAGAACGCCCAGACGCCGATGAGCGCGTACCCCGTCCAGGTGACCCGATCGCGTCGGTACGGCGACGGAGCGGGCACCCCTGCAGCGTAGGGCGCCCACGGCCGCGCATGCCTCAGCGGCGGGGTGCCGCTCGATGCCCTTCGATAACCAAGCGTGACAATGCACGGGTTTCGGCGTGGCGTGGGCAAGACTGTGGGCATGGACAACCGAGAAGGTGCCCATCCGCTGGCCTCCTGGATCCGGCAGCCCGAGTCGTCGGCAGCAGCCGTGGCCGTGCTCGGCATCGGCCTGCTCGTGGCGAGCCTCTTCCTGCCCGTCGGGCTGGCGAACCTGGCGTTGTCGGCGCTGGGTGCCGCCTGCGCCGTGATCGGCGGGGTCACGGTCCTGCTGCACCTGCTGGGGCGACTCCTGGGCCTGCATCGGCGCGCCGATCGCGTCGTGCATGAGGGACGTTCCGTTGTCGTCTTCCCCGGTGTGCGGCCGCCCGTCATGTACCTGAGGGCCAAGGATCACCCGCCCGTCAGCACGGCACCGGACTCCTCCCCACTCGACGCGGCTGCACCGGACCTCGACCTGGCCGATGCCGCACCGGCTTCTGGCAGGTATGCCTCGGCGTCGGCGGGACCTCGCCAAGCGCAGCCCACTGCTGCGGCCCCGGATCGCGCGGCTTCCCCCTCGCCGAGGGACGAGGCAACCCAGATCGATCTGACGGGACCTGCTACCGCCCCCACTATCCCTACGCCCGCGATCGGTGGGCCCGCCGGCTCGGGCCGTGCGCGGCGGACACCGGTCGGCTGAATCCGCTGCGCCTCGATGCGCGCAGCCGTGGCGTGATGGTCTGGGGTCTGGCAGGCTGACCTCATTCCGTGACCGACCTGGGAGCGCCCCGATGAGCCTCGAGCCGCCGATCACCCGCACCAACCTGCACGACCCGGAGGAGTTCGCCTCGGTCTTCATGGACGAGCTCCGCTACGGCCAGGGCGTGGCACTCACGCGCGCGAGCATGAACGACAAGTACTTCGCGCTGGCGCACACGGTGCGGCGCGCCCTCATGGCCCGCTGGTTGGACACGGTGACGACGCAGCTGGCCGCGGGCAAGAAGGGCGTCGCCTACCTCTCGGCGGAGTATCTCCTGGGCCGGCAGCTCGACAACGCCATGCTGGCGGTGAACCTGCGCGATTCCGCGACGGAGGCGCTGCAGAGCCTCGGCCTTGACCTGGATCAGCTCCGCGACCGCGAACTCGAGCCGGGCCTCGGCAACGGCGGCCTGGGCCGGCTGGCCGCGTGCTTCATCGACTCCCTGGCCACGATGGAGATCCCTGCCATCGGGTACGGCATCCGATACGAGTACGGCATCTTCCGCCAGGAGTTCGTGGACGGCTGGCAGCGCGAGCAGCCCGATCCCTGGCTGGAATACGGTTCGCCGTGGGAGTTCCCCCACCCGGAGATGGCCGTGCCGGTCGGGTTCGGCGGCAGCACCGAGCAGTACACCGATGAGCACGGAGTCCTGCGCACCCGATGGCGCCCCGCAACCAAGGTCGTCGGTGTGCCGTACAACTACATGGTTCCCGGCTATCACACGCGCACGGTCAACACGCTGCGCCTGTGGAGCGCCCAGAGCCCGACGGAGTTCCACCTCGACGTGTTCAACGCCGGCGATTTCGAGGCCGCGGTCCACGACGCCACTGCGGCCAGCAACATCAGCCGCGTCCTCTATCCGGAAGACTCCACGCCCCAGGGCAAGGAGCTGCGGCTCAAGCAGCAGTACTTCTTCGTCGCCTGCTCGATCAGGGACTTCATCGACACCATCCTGCCATCCGGCTTCGACCTGCACCGGCTCAGCGAGCGCGTCATCTTCCAACTCAACGACACCCACCCGGTGATCGGTGTCCCCGAGCTCATGCGAGTGCTGATGGACGAGCGGGGCTTCAGCTTCGCGGAGGCCTGGTCGGTCACGCAGGAATGCTTCGCCTACACCTGCCATACGCTCCTCCCGGAGGCCCTCGAGGTCTGGTCGGTGGAGCTCATCCAGCGGCTCCTGCCCCGGCATATGGAGATCATCTACCAGATCAACGACCACTTCCTGGGCGAGCTGCGCGCCAGCTACCCGGGCGACGAAATGCGGATCCGCCGCATGTCGATCATCCAGGAGCACCCGTACCGGGCCGTCCGGATGGCCTACCTGGCGACCGTCGCCGGCAACCGGGTCAACGGCGTCGCCGCCCTGCATAGCGAACTCCTGCGCACCCGCGTCCTGAACGACTTCGCCGACGTCTATCCGGAGAAGTTCACCAACGTCACCAACGGCATCACGCCGCGGCGCTTCCTGCGGCTGTCCAACCCCGGGCTGTCCGAGCTCATCAACGACCACATCGGCGACGGCTGGGTGAAGGACCTGGACCAGCTGCAACGCCTGGAGCCGTTGGCCGAAGACCCCGACTTCCGGGCGGCATTCCGCGAGGTCAAGGCCGCGAACAAGCAGCGCCTGGCCGAGCACCTCCAGCCGCGGGGCATGGCGCTGGACACCTCGACGATGTTCGACGTCATGGTGAAACGGCTGCACGAGTACAAGCGCCAGACGCTGAAGGTCCTCCACACCATCGTCCTGCACCAGCGGTTGCAGGACGGGCAGGACATCGTGCCGCGCACGATGCTGTTCGGCGCGAAAGCTGCTCCCGGATACCGCATGGCCAAGGACATCATCGGTCTGATCAACCACGTCGGGATGGTGATCAACAACGATCCGGTCTGCGAGGGGAAGCTGTCGGTCGTCTATCCGCCCAACTACAACGTCACGCTGGCGGAGTTGCTCATCCCGGCGGCCGACCTGTCGGAGCAGATCTCGTTGGCCGGCAAGGAGGCTTCCGGAACGGGGAACATGAAGTTCGCCCTGAACGGCGCGCTCACCATCGGGACTCTGGACGGCGCGAATGTGGAGATCCGCGATCTGGTGGGGGAGGAGAACTTCTTCCTCTTCGGCATGACCGTCGACGATGTCCACGAGATCGACGCGGCCGGCTACCAGCCGTGGACGTACTACGAGGGCAGCCCTGTGCTGCGCCGGGCGATGGACGCCATCTCCGAGGGTGTGTACTCGCGAGGAGACCGGTCCGCCTTCGCCGGCGTGGTGGAGAATCTGGTCCACCAGGATCGGTTCATGGCGCTCGCCGATTTCGACGCCTACATCGCGGCGCAGGGCGAGGTCGATCAGGCGTATCTGGATCAGGACGCCTGGAGCCGGATGGCGATCCTCAACACCGCGCGGGTCGGGTTCTTCTCCTCCGACAGGTCGATGCGCGACTACCTGGACCGCATCTGGCACTGCGAATCGGTCCACGTTCCGACACGGTTCGACCCGAAGCCGCAAGGCTGAGCAGGTTGGACTGACTGGCACGCGGGCTGGTCGTCAGGCCCCCGAATGCGGTTGGCGGCCTCATGAGCGCAGAGAGCCGGCCATGGCGCAGCACCAGTGCGGCTGGCCAGCACGGATGCGCGGGCCAGCGCGAGAGCGCCCGGCCGCTGCGACCGGACAGACCACGGCGGACGGCCGCGACAGACCCCGCAGGGGCCAGTGACGCAACCCGGCCCGGACACTGCGCACTCTTCGGGGCGCCCGCACTTGTGCCTATGCTGACGGCATGACGAACGCCAGCGACACCGGCCGGGCCGCGCTCGCAGATTGGGTCGCCGCGCAGCCGACGGACTGGTACGCCGACGACGAGGACTTCCTCGCCTTGGCCCAGCACCATGGGCTCGCCGACCGTGCAGCCGCCCTGGGCGCCGCCGGGCGGGCCGCCGCGGGACCACTCGACCGCGCTGCCCGCGACAACGACCTCCCCCGCAACCACCCGGTACTCGACGACTGGGACGGCATCGGCCGCTACACAGCAGCGGTCTGCCCATCACCCCAGCCACCGCGACGCTGGCCGAGCGATCTACGGCACCGGCGTCATGACCGCGTTCGGCGAGACCGGGGCCACGGGAGTACCGTTCGCCCGACCGGAGACCCCGGCGCCGCACCGCTTCATCCTGTCCCTGTTCTACTTGACCGCGCAGGCGGGCGAGGCAGGGCACAACTGCCCGCTGGCCTGCGATGCCGGCGCCATCCGGACACTGCAGTACCTCGGCACGCCAGAGCAGCAGGCGGCCTTCCTCCCCGGGCTGCTCGAGGCGGACTACGACGAGAATCTGACCGCCTCGCAGTTCCTCACCGAAGTCCAGGGCGGCTCCGACGTCGGCGCCAACGCCGTCACCGCCCGACCGGTGGGCGAGCACGACGCCGGACCGGGCAGCCCCTGGAGCATCAGCGGGGAGAAGTGGTTCTGCTCCAACGCCGACGCGGATCTGTTCCTCGTGACGGCCCGGGTCGCCAACCCGACGACCGGTACCCGTGGCTTGGGGCTGTTCCTCATCCCCCGCACCCTGTCCGACGGCAGCCTCAACGGCTTTCGCATCCGACGGCTGAAGCAGAAGCTGGGCACCCGGTCGATGGCCAGCGCCGAGATCGACTTCACCGAGGCCAGCGCCACAGCGTTGGGACCGGTGCACGAGGGATTCAAGAACACGATGAACCTCGTCATCACCACGTCGCGACTCTTCAACGCCGCCGGCTGTGCAGCGCATGCGCGCCGCAGCTGGGTCGTGGCCAGCACGTATGCGGCGCATCGCCGAGCCTTCGGGCACCCGATCGCGGACTACCCGCTGGTGGCTGAGACGCTGGCCTGGATTCGGGCAGACGCCACGGCGAGCCTCGCCGCGACCCTGCTGCTGGCCGGACTCGCCGAACAAATCGACGCCGGCACCGCGACCGATCAGGAGCAGGCCTTCTTCCGGATCGCGGTCAACCTCACCAAGCTGCAGACTTCGCTGCTCAGCCACGACGCGGTCAACCGCGGCATCGAGGTGCTCGGCGGGAACGGCGCGATCGAGAGCTTCAGCGTGCTGCCGCGACTGCTGCGCGACAACGTCGTCTACGAGAACTGGGAGGGCAGCCACAACGTCCTGCGGGCCCAGATCCTGCGCGACTGCGGCCGCTTCGGGATCCACCAGGGGTTCTTCGCCGAGCTGCGACAGCGCCTCGATCCGCAACTCCATGAACAACTCGATGCCGATGGGGCGGAGTTGACCGCGCTGCTGGCCGAATCCGAAGTGGTGCGCGACCTGCGCTTCCGGATCCTCGGTACCCGGCTCGCGGTCTGGGTGATGCTCGCCGCAATGCAGCCGGTCGCTGCGTTGGACCCTGCCCGGCAGCTCACCGAGCGGCATCTGCGCCCGCTGCCGATCGACGACGAGTACGTGCAGTTGATCAAGGCTCTGCAGCGACGCTGACCCGACCGCGGTTGGTGCCGCGAGGCTTTGTGCTTCTGCTTCAGCGTTGTAATATAGAGCGACGGCCTGATCGCGACCCCCCGTGGCGAGCAGGTCGGCCGGGCTCAGGAGCGCAGACCTGCACGGCCCGGCAATCGAAAGGTGGCCGATCGTTTCTCCCCCGTAACGGTCGGCCACTCTCGGCCTCCCCGCCTGACCGGCACTGCCGCGGCGTCGGGAGGCCCCACCGCGAAGCCCCCGGATGCAGACGCTGCACCCGGGGGCTTCGTGCTTGCCACGGCAACTACACGTACTTCCCGTTCGACGCGGCCAGCGCGACCAGCGACTGCGGCGGCGCGAACCGCTCGCCATAGGCCGCGGCGAGTTCGCGCGCCCGCTCGACGAAGCCGGTGGGACCGCCCTGGTAACCGTTGATGAACTGCAGCACGCCGCCGGTCCACGGGGGGTAGCCGATCCCGAAGATGGAACCGATGTTGGCGTCCTCGACGGAGCGCAGGACGCCGTTGTCCCAGCACTTCACCGACTCCAGCGCCTCGATGAACAGCATCCGCTCAGCCATGTCCCGCAGCGGCATGGCCGGTGCGTCGGCACCGGGCGCACCCGGGGATCCGGCGCCGAAGTGCTCGCCAAGGCCCGTCCACAGACCGACCCGCTTGCCGTCGGCGTAGTCGTAGAAGCCGGCCCCGGCCGCACGTCCGCCGCGGTCGAACTCCAGCACCATCCGATCGATGACGGCGTAGGAAGGGTGCTCCTCGAAGGGCAGGCCCTCGGCAGCCGCCGCGTCCCGGGCGGCCTCCCGGATGCGGCGACCCAGGGTCAGCGACACCTCGTCGTTCAGGGCCAGCGGACCGGTCGGGTATCCGGCCTGCAGCGCGGCCTGCTCGATCGAGTTCGCCGGCACGCCCTCGGCAAGCATCGCCACGGCCTCGCCGATGAACGTGCCGATGACCCGAGAGGTGAAGAAGCCGCGGCTGTCGTTCACCACGATCGGTGTCTTCTTGATCTGTTGCGCGATGTCGACGGCCTTGGCGATCGCCGCGTCGGACGTCTGCTCCCCGACCACGATCTCCAGCAACGGCATCTTGTCCACCGGCGAGAAGAAGTGCAGGCCGATGAAGTCCGCCGGACGGCTGACCCCCTCGGCCAGCGTCGTGATCGGCAGCGTCGAGGTGTTCGACCCGAGCAGCGCATCGGGCGCGAGCAGCGGCTCGATCTCGGCGTAGACCGCGTGCTTGAGCTCCGGGTCCTCGAACACGGCCTCGATGAGCAGGTCCGCCCCCTTGGCCTGCGCCATGGAATCCGTCGGCACGATGCGGGCAAGCACCTCATCGGCGGCATCCTGCGACATCTTGCCGCGGGAGACCGCCTTGTCCAGGATCGTGCGGCTGTAGGACTTGCCCCGCTCTGCGGCCTCGACCGAGACGTCTCGCAGCACGACGTCCATACCGCTGCGGGCGCAGACGTAGGCGATGCCGGCACCCATCATCCCGGCTCCGAGCACGGCCACCTTCTGCGCGCGGTACTGCTCGAAGCCCTCCGGACGCGAGCCGCCCTTGGTGATGTGCTGCAGATCGAAGAAGAACGCCTTGATCATGTTCTTGCTGACCTGGCCGGTCGCCAGGCTGACGAAGTACTCCGTCTCGATGCGACCGGCGTTGTCGAAGTCCACCTGGGACCCCTCCACGGCAGCGGCCATGATGTGGTGCTGCGCGGGCATCGGTGCGCCCTTGAGCTGCTTGCGCAGGTTCGCGGGGAAGGCGGGCAGCACGGCCGCGAACTTCGGGTTGCTGGGAGTTCCGCCCGGGATCTTGTAGCCGGGCTTGTCCCAGGGCTGCGCCGCGTCGGGGTTGGCCCGGATCCAGGCCTTCGCCGCAGCAATCATCTCCTCGCGGGTGTCCACGACCTCATCGACCAGTCCGGTAGCGCAGCGCTGCGCTCGGCTTGCGCCGCTGCCCCTGCAGCAGCACCTCCATGAGCGCCTTCTGCAGACCGAACATGCGCACCGTCCGGATCACGCCGCCACCGCCGGGCAGCAGTCCGAGCGTGGCCTCCGGCAGCCCGATCTCGCTCCCCTTGGCGTCCAGCGCGATGCGGTGATGGCAGGCCAGCGCGATCTCCAGGCCGCCGCCGAGCGCGGCGCCGTTGATCGCGGCCACGACGGGCCGCTCCAACGTTTCCAGCACCCGCATGTCCGCACGCAGCGCCTGCAACTGCTCGGTGAGCTCCTGGGCGTTGGACGGGGTCGCCTGGCTCAGCAGGTGCAGGTCGCCGCCGGCGAAGAACGTCTTCTTGCCCGAGGTGACGATGACACCGGTGATCGACTCCTTCTCCGCGGCGAGTCGCCGCACGGTCTGCGAGAACGACGACTGGAAGAGGGCGTTCATCGTGTTGGCGCCCTGTCCGGGGTCGTCCATCGTGAGGGTCACGATGCCCTCGTCGTCGCGGTCCCAAGCGATCATGTTCTGCTCACTCATGTCCTGCTCTCCTCAAACCCGCTCGATGATGGTCGCCACGCCCATGCCGCCGCCGATGCACAGCGTGACCAGGCCGTAGCGGCCCCCGCTGCGCTCCAGCTCGTCGAGCACGGTGCCGAAGATCATCGCTCCCGTGGCACCGAGCGGATGGCCCATGGCGATCGCGCCACCGTTGACGTTCACCTGCTCCCGGGACAGGCCGAAGTCCTTCATCCACTTCAGCACGACAGCGGCAAACGCCTCGTTCAACTCCCAGACGTCGATGTCGTCCGGCCCGAGGCCGGCCGTGGCGAGCACCTTGCGGGTGGCCGGGGTGGGCCCGGTGAGCATGATCGTCGGATCGGCACCGGACACCGCGGTCGCCACGACGCGACCGCGCGGAACCATGCCGAAACGGGTACCGATCTCCTCGCTGCCGATGAGGACGAGCGCCGCCCCGTCGACGATCCCGGAGGAGTTGCCGGGCGTGTGGACGTGGTCGATGCGCTCCACCCAGTGGAACTTCTGCAGCGCCACGGCATCGAAGCCCCCCATGTCCCCGATCCCGGCGAAGGAGGGCTTGAGCTTGGCCAGATCGTCCATCGTGGTGCCCGGGCGCATGTGCTCGTCGTGGTCCAGGACCATCACGCCGTTGCGGTCCACGACCGGGACGACGGACTTGGCGAAGTGGCCAGCGCTCCAGGCATCGGCGGCCAGCCGCTGCGACTGCACCGCGTAGGAGTCGACGTCCTCGCGGCTGAAGCCCTCGGTCGTGGCGATGAGATCGGCGCTGATCCCCTGGGGGACGAAGTACGTGTCGTAGGCGGTCTCCGGGTCCATCGCCCAGGCGCCGCCGTCGCTGCCCATGGGCACCCGGCTCATCGACTCCACGCCGCCGGCGATGATCAACTCGTCCCATCCCGAGGCGACCTTCTGCGAGGCGATGTTGACCGCCTCCAGCGCCGAGGCGCAGAAGCGGTTGATCTGGATCCCGCCCACCGTATCGGGCAGACCGGCAGCGATCGCAGCGGTCTTGGCGATATCGGCGCCCTGGTCGCCGACGGGCGAGACGCACCCGAGGATGAGGTCGTCGATGGCCCTCGGATCGAGTTCTGCGTGGCGCACCCGCAACTCGTCGAGCAGGCCGGTGACGAGGCTGACCGGTTTGACCCGGTGCAGGGAGCCGTTCGCCTTGCCGCGTCCGCGCGGCGTCCGGATGGCGTCGTAGATGAAGGCGTCGTTCGGCATACAGTCCTCTCAAACCCCGGTGCCGCGGGCGGAGAAGCCCACGGTCCTGTTGCCGCACACGGTACGGGGCCGGACTCGTCGGGAACAGACCGCCCCCGTGCGTCGGGAGCGCAGTCCTGCCGATGCCCCATATGCTGCTCGAAGGGCACGAGTGGAGGTGCGATGCCGAACAAGCCCCCCGAAGTCCCCGACGACTTCGATCGCTTCTTCCGGGACGCGCCGCCCGCCAAGGCGCCACCGCAAGACGGCGACATGGGCGCTTACGAGGCCTTCTTGCGCCAGAATCCGCAGCCCTTCCCGCAGAATCGCCCAGTGTCCACCCCGCATGCCCAGGGCTCGCCGATCCTTGCGCCGGAGGCCCCCGCCCCGGCCCGCCTGCCCACGCCAAGGCGGAAGAGGCCGCTGTGGCGGCGGATTCTGCGGTGGCTGTTCATCATCATTGCTGCGGTTCTGGTCTACCTGCTCGGCCTGCTCGTCTACCTGGTGATGAACATCAACGAGGTCGACGCGATGCCGGCCGACCAGATCCGCAACACGCCGGGGTCGGTGACGCTGCTGGTGGGAACCGACGCCCGCGGCGGCGACCCCGCCGAAGGCAGCCGTACCGACACCATCATGCTGCTGGTCGATCCGTTCTTCGGCCCCCCCACGCTGGTCTCGGTGCCGCGCGACAGTTGGGTGGACATTCCTGGTCGGGGCATGGGGAAGATCAACGCATCCTTCGCCGTCGGCGGTCCGGCGCTGCTCATCGAGACGATCGAGCAGAACACCGGACTGCACGTGGACCACTACGTCGAGGTCGGGTTCGAGGGGATCGTCTGGCTGACCGACGCGGTCGGCGGCCTGCGGCTGTGCATCGACTACGACGTGAACGACGTCAACTCCGGCCTCGTGATGAATGCCGGCTGCAGCGTGCTCGAGGGGCAGCAGGCTCTCGCCTTCACCCGCATGCGCTACGCCGATCCCAAGGGCGACCTCGGCCGCATCGAGCGCCAGCAGCAGTGGATCTCCACCTTCGTCACGACCGTGCTGAAGCCGCAGAACCTGCTGAACCCCTTCAAGATGATCGACGTCATGGACGCCGCTGCCGACGCGCTCACCGTGGATGAGGACACCGGCGTGGTCAACATGACGCGGATGGGTTGGGGCATGATGCAGGTCGCTCGCGGCAACGGCGAGGTGACGACCGTGCCGATCGCTGATCCCGCCTACTACGTCAACGGCCAGTCCGCCGTGCTGTGGGACGACGCGGCCGCGCAGCAGCTGTTCCAGTCGCTGGGCGCCTAGGCGGGCCGGGGCGTACCCGACCGCAGCCACCGCCGACGCCGCTACCGCTTGCGGAAGGCCAGATCCGTGATCTCGCGCCCGGCCGCCAGACCGGTGCGCTCGTACCGCGTCACCGGTCGCCACGGCGGCCTCGGCACGACGCCGCCCCGGCCGCACGGCGCCAGTTGCCCTGTCGCCAGCAGGACACGGCGCGCCGTGTCGGCATAGTCGGGGATATCCGTGGCCAACCGCAGCGTCCCGCCCGGTGCGAGCCGGTCTGCCAGCAGGTCCGCCACAGCAGGTCGGAGCAGTCGGCGCTTGCGGTGGCGAGCCTTCGGCCACGGATCGGGGAACCAGATGTGCACTTCTTCCAGGGAGGCTGCCGGCGCCTGCCGGCTGAGAACCTCTATGGCATCGCCGTGGACGAGTCGCAGGTTGTCCGCCCCGGCCGTGCGAGCGGCGCGAGCCGTGGCGGCCAGGCCCCGCGCGTGGACCTCAACACCGATCACGAGTTCCCAGTGGGCGGCGGCCGCGACGAGGGCATCGCCCATGCCCGACCCGATCTCCAGGACGGTCCCCGGCCCGAGGGACCACGGGCCGGCCGGCAGGAAACGCGTCGGCACCTCATCGCGCCACAGTGCGGTCAACTCCGGCCCCATGCGCCCCTGCCGAATCCGGTAGGACCGCACGTGGGTCGCGATGCCGGCGAGGTGCCCCTGACCTCGTACGCTTACCGCGTGGGTCGACGCATCGCTTCTCTTGCCTTCTGGGCCTTCATCGTCGTGACCTCGCTGCTGCTGTTCCCCATCGCGGTCGTCATCTTCGTCGTGACGTTCCCGTTCGACCCCCGCCGACGTGCCCTGCATCAATTCACCTGTTTCTGGGCCTCGCTGTACACCTGGTGCAATCCGCTGTGGCGGGTGCATGTCGAGCACCGCGACCGCATCGATCCGCGGGCCACCTATGTCATGGTCGCCAACCATCTCTCCTTCCTGGACATCCTGGTCCTGTTCCGCCTCTTCACCAACTTCGCGTGGGTGTCCAAGATCGAGAACTTCCGGGTGCCGGTCATCGGCTGGAACATGCGACTCAACGGCTACATCCCTCTGGTTCGCGGCGACGGCGCCTCGGCGGCGGAGATGATGGAGCACAGCCGCCGCACGCTGCGACGCGGCACCTCGGTCATGATGTTCCCCGAAGGCACCAGGTCCCGCGACGGAAGGCTCCAGGCCTTCAAGCCGGGCGCGTTCCGACTCGCCCTCGACACCGCAAGCCCGATCCTGCCGATCCTCGTGAGCGGCACCGGCAACGCCCTGCCCAAGCACGGGTTCGTCCTCCAGGGCCGCCACGAGATCGGGATCACCGTGCTGGATCCCATCCCCCCGGAGCACTTCGCCAGCGACGACCCCCGCGACCTCGCCGAGCACGTCCGGGAGGTCATTCTCGCGGCCGGCCAGGCGCGGGCCGCAGCGCTGGCCGAACCGGGAGAGGGCGGCGACGCTCCGGACTAGCTCACCGAGCGCCGGTGCAGAGCCGGGGCTGGTCCTGCGCCCCAGCAACTCGGGACCACGGCCCCTAGTCCGGGGGGCCCGCAGCCGGCCACGCTGGTCCCATGACTCTTCGTCCGACGCTGCGCTTCCTGGGCGGTGCAGGCACGGTGACCGGGAGCAAGTTCCTCCTGGAGCACGCCGGCGCTCGCGTCCTGATCGACGCCGGGCTGTTCCAGGGTGTCCGAGCGCTGCGGCGCCGCAACTGGGATGCCCTCGGCGTTCCGGCAAGCACGATCGACGCCGTCGTCGTCTCCCACGCCCACCTCGACCACGTCGGCTACCTGCCGGCACTGGTACGGCAGGGCTTCACCGGGCCGATCTACGCCACGCGCTCAACCGCGAAACTGGCCGAGATCGTCCTGCAGGACAGCGCCAAGATCCAGGAGTACGACGCCCAGTACGCCCGCTCCCACGGCTTCTCCAAGCACGCACGCGCGCGGCCGCTGTACGACCAGCAGGATGTGGGCCGCACGCTGCCGCTGTTCACCGCCGTCGACTTCGCCGCACCGACCGGGATCGCGCCAGAGGTGTCCGTGACGATGCGGCACGCTGGCCATATCCTCGGCTCGGCATCACCGCTGATCGAGATCGGCGGGTACGCCGTGCAGTTCAGCGGCGACCTCGGCCGACCCGAGCACCCCTTGCTGACCCCGCCCGATCCTCCGGGCCGGGCAGGCACCATCGTGATCGAATCGACCTACGGCGACCGGGATCACCCTCCGGAGGCGACCGACCAGCTCGGGGCTGCCATCCGCCGCACCGTGGAGCGCGGCGGCAGTGTCGTCATCCCGGCGTTCGCCGTCGACCGGACCGAGGTCGTGCTGGTCGCGCTCGCCGAGCTCGGCGCGGCGGGCCTGATCCCCGAAGTGCCGATCTACCTCGACAGCCCCATGGCCCTGCGCGCGCTGCGGGTCTACCGGGACGCGGCGCAGCGGGACAGCACCGACTATCGCGACGGCGCGGCGACCGCGGCGCTGTTCAACCCCGCGCTGCAGTTCGCCGAGAGCACCGAGGAGTCCATCCGGCTCAACACCCCGACCGAGCCCTGCATCATCATCTCGGCCTCCGGCATGGCCACCGGGGGGCGCGTCCTGCACCACCTGCGCACCCTGCTGCCGGACCGCGCCAACACCGTGATCCTGGTCGGCTACCAAGCGCTGGCCACGCGTGGCCGGGATCTGCTGGAAGGCGCGCGCCAGGTGAAGATCCATGGCATGTACGTGCCGGCGCGGGCCGAGATCGTCGACCTCACGGCCTTCTCCGTCCACGCCGACGCCGATGAGCTCCTCGATTGGCTGGCGCAGTGCCCGCAGGAGCCGGACGTGGTGTACCTGGTGCACGGAGAACCCCGGGCCAGCGATGCCCTGGCCGACCGGATCGCCACCGACCTGGGATGGACCGCCGTCGTCGCGCGGGACGGGGAGCTCGTCCGGCTCGGCCGCCCCGGTGCGGCAGTTCGCGCCTAGGAGTCGACGGGACTACTGCGGGGACGCCGAGGCCGGGATTCGGACCGGTTGGGGACGTCGGCGCGGCCTGGCGGCAAGCGAGATGAGCAGAGCGAACAGGCCGAACACGACCAACGTCAGCGGATAGGCCCAATGGTTGGCCATGAGCTGGTCGTAGCGCGTGGCCCAGATGGTGAGCACCGTGCCGAGCACGAGCAGCGGCGGGACCAACCGCCAGGGGTGCACGGTCCACCGCATCCTGGTCGCTGTCGGGAAACCGCGCGACTCGCCCACCCGATCCCGTGAATGCCCACCGCCAGCCTCAGCCATGTGGCCATGCTAGGGAGCGTGGGCATCGGCATGTGGGTGAAGCGGGTTCTCGGTCTGGTCCTGTCGCTGGCGATCTGCGCCGGACTGTGGTGGCTGCGCCCGATGCCCGCGGATCCCGCCGTGCTCGCATTCCTCGAGCAGGCCTCCGCGCCGGCGACCGAACCCGCGCCGGCGACCGACCCCGAACCCGGCGAGGGCGAAGAGTCGCCGGCGCCCGCTGCCGAGGCTCCGGTCGACGAGGCCCCGGCGCCGACCGAGGGTGAGGCGGCGGAGGCACCGCCCTTGACCGTCGTGCAGACCCGCACGCTGCTGGAGATGTACCCGACGGGTACCGAGCCCACGCGCGGCTTGGCGTTCTTCCAGGGCGCCCGGGTGGATCCCCGCGCCTACGCGAAGATCCTTCGGCCGATCGCCGAGGCCGGCTTCCTCGTCAGCATCGCCAAGTCCCCCTACGATCTGGCGATCATCGACATCGGCGGAGTCCGACCGATCGTGGACCGCCATCCCGAGGTGACCTGGTGGGCCGTGGGCGGCCATTCCCTGGGCGGCACCGCCGCAGCCACCTTCGCCGCGGGCAGTCCGCGCACCACACCCGCGCTGGTGCTCTGGGCCTCCTACCCCTTCTCCAGCCTCGCGTCGGTGAACGAGCTCTCCGTGCTGTCGGTCAGCGGCACTGCCGACGGCCTGTCGACGCCGGCCGACATCGAGGCCAGCCGCCCCAACCTGCCCGCATCGACGACCTTCGTCGCGATCGAGGGCGCCAACCACTCCTTCTTCGGCGACTACGGCGAGCAAGCTGGCGACGGCGTGGCGACGATCCCCCGCGAGGAGGCGCAGCGCCAGATCGTCGAAGCCACGCTCCAATGGCTGCGCGGTGCCGCCGGCGTGGCTTAGGTTTGGCCTATCGCAGCCTCATCGCGAGCAGCCAGTACCCGACGGTCGAGGGGGGCGCATGAGCGGCAGGCAGGACTCCGCGGCAGCCGCAGCGGGCAGCGCTGCCGAGCAGTCGCTGCCCCCCGGCGCCCGCGCCGTTCTGCGGTGGCTGCCCAGTGCGCAGCCGTCCGGGGCGTTCGCCGGACAGCACGACCGGGTCCACGTCCCCGACGGGGATCGCCATGCTCGGGTCAGCCTGTGGTGGAGCGACGACGTGGTGCATCCCGGCGATCGCGTTGGGCCGCCCCGCGGCGGCATGTCCCCCGGTACCCAGGCCTCCTACAGCGTGGCGCTGCCCTCGGGCGGGTACCTGTGGATCGAGGGCGGGGTGCTGACGGGCTGGCGTGGGCGCAGCATGCCGGAACGGGTCCTGGTGCGGGCAGACGGGCAGGAATTCGATCCCGGCCGCTATTCCGCGATTCAGCCCTACTTCCGCCGTCACTACGCCCGCATGTCCCGTTCCGCCGCCCGGGCGGCACTGCAGCGCGTCGGCGCTACCCCGGTCGGCGAGTCGGATATCGACGCCGTGGTGCGCACTATCGCCGAGGCCGACGAGCCCGTGGTGTGCGGCTGCACCGGCCGCACACCCACCGGCACACCGGCACCCTTGGGCCTGGTCATCCCGGAATCCCTGCTCCTGGACGAGGGCACGCTCCGAGTGCTGCTGGGCGAGGCTGACGCGGTGGCGGCCGCAGCGACGATCTGGCGGCTCTCCGCCCTGATCTGGGATCCGGTGCGGGTTGGTCGGGCGTTGGCCGCCGAGTCGGTGGCTCGCCACGCAGGGGAGTCGGCGCGGGGCTGGCCGGAGGCGCCGATCACGGAGCAGACGGTGGCGCACATCGCCGCGCAGGCGATCCGCTACCACGGCCCGGCGGTCGTGGCAGCCATGCCGGCCTGGCTGCTGGGCTGGGTGATGGTCGCCGCCCCGGTCCTGGCCACCGCCGATGCCCACGCCAGATCGCCGTCGGCCGCGCTCGAAGTAGCGGACCGGGTCCGGGTGGCACGCGTGGAGACGCAATGGCACGCGATGGCGGCCGCGCGCCTGCTGCTGCACCGCACCAGCAGCGAGATCCAGTCCTTGGACGACCCGTCAGCGGCCATCTGGCGCGGAGCAGCGGGCGGGGCCATCGACCTGCGCGGCAGCAGCGCCGCCGATCGACCCGACGCCACGACCGAGGGGGTGCGCGGCATCCCGCTGCGCGAGGCGGTCCGTCGGGCCTACCACTGCGACGTACGCACCTGGTTCGGCGTCGTCGCCGAGCACCAGTAGGCCAAGCGATCCCTCGGCTTCGCCGTGCCGCTGGGCGCGCTCGGGGATCGCGATTGGCCGCCCGCTGACCTGATGGCGACAATAGAGGCAGTCCCTCAGGAGGTGCCATGGCCGCTTCGCAGGCCGCGACCGACGTCCTCGTCGTCGGCGGCGGCCCGGGCGGTGCTGCCGCAGCGACGTGGAGTGCGGGCGCCGGGCTGGACACGCTCGTCGTGGACTCGGCCGTCTTCCCGCGGGACAAGCCCTGCGGCGACGGCCTGACCCCCCGCGCGATCGCCGAACTGCGCCGCCTGGGCCTGGCGGACTTCCTGGTCGGTCGGGGGACGAACTGGGGCCTGCGGGCCCACGGCTTCGGCAGCACGCTGCACCTGCCGTGGCCCGGCGGCGCCCTGCCGAGCACCGGCAGCGCCGCACCGCGCACCGCACTCGACGCGGCGATCCTCGCCGGAGCGCGCCGCGCCGGAGCCGAAGTGCTGGACGGAGCCAAGGCGGTGGGCGTGGAGCGGGGCCCCGGCGATCGCGTTGCCGCCGTCACGGTGAGCGTGGGCGGCACCACCCGCCGCATCGCTTGCCAGCGGCTGATCGTCGCCGACGGGGCACGCTCCCACCTGGGTCGCGTGCTGGGCCGGACCTGGCACCGGGACACCGTGTTCGGTGTCGCCGTCCGCGGCTACCTGCGCAGCGGTCGCGGACGGGATCCGTGGATCTCCTCGCACCTGGAGCTGCGCGACGGCAACGACGACATCCTCAGCGGGTACGGCTGGATCTTCCCCCTGGGCGGCGATGAGGTGAACATCGGCGTCGGGACGCTGGCCACGCAGCGCCGGCCCGCATCGGTCAACCTCCGCACGCTGCTGCAGCACTACGTGGCCCAGCGGCGCGGCGACTTCGACCTGATCGGCGACGTGGCCGGCGTGTGGTCGGCCCTGCTGCCGATGGGCGGCGCCGTCTCCGGCGTCGCGGGGCCCAACTGGATGCTTGTCGGCGATGCCGCCGGTTGCGTGAATCCGCTCAACGGCGAGGGCATCGACTACGCACTGGAGACCGGGCGGTTCGCCGCTGACCTCCTGGCCGCTGGCGAGCACTCCTATACCGCGGTCTGGCCCACGCTGCTGTCGCACCACTACGGCGACGCCTTCTCCATCGCCCGGCGCCTGGCTGCCCTGCTCACGGTGCCCGGGCTGCTGCCCGCGCTGGGTCCGTGGGGCATGCGCTCGCGGACGCTGATGACGGTCGCCCTGCGCCTCATGGGCAACCTCGTGACTCCCGAGGACACCGACGCGGTGGCCGCCCTGTGGCGAGCCGGCGGCCGCTGGTCGCAGCGGGCCGAGCATCGGCCGCCCTTCCACTGACCCTCGATCCCCCGCCCGAAGGAGACTAGCGACGTGAAGGTCCTCCAGCCCGAGCAACTGGCCGCCCGCCTCCAGCACCTGCCCGACGATCCCCGCATCATCGCCTCGGGCAACTTCGCAACACCGAAGGCGCTGCTGGCCATCATCGACGCGGAGCTGCCGACCTATCGGCTGCACATCCTCAATGCGCAGCCCGGTCTGCCGGACCGCGAGGGCGTGCGGTACGAGACCGCGTTCGTCGGCCCGGGCATGCGCCGCTCGCAGCGGCTGGACTACCTGCCGTGCCGGCTCAGCCTCGTCCCGGTCCTGTTCCATCGGTACACCCCGCCGGACCTGGTGCTGCTGCACACCTCTCTGCCGCGCAACGGCACCGTCAGCCTCGGCCTGGAGGTCAACGTCATGCCGGCAGCCGTGGAGGCGGCGCGGGACCGCGGGGCGCTGGTGGTGGCGCAGGCGAACCCGCGGATGCCGTACACCTACGGCGACGCGTTGCTCGACGTGGACGACATCGATCTGCTCGTCGAGGTGGACGAGCAGATCGCCACGCACGAACCGCAGGAGCCCGACAGCGTGAGCCGGCAGATCGGCGACCGCATCGCCGCCCGGGTCGCCGACGGCTCGACCATGCAGCTCGGTATCGGGGCGATCCCGGATGCAGTGCTGGCCTCGCTGATCGAGCACCGCGGGTTGCGGATCTGGACCGAGATGTTCAGCGACGGCGTGCTCGACCTGCACCGCGCCGGCTGCTTCGACGACGGCATTCCGCTGACGACATCCTTCATCTTCGGCAGCCAGCGCCTGTACGACTGGATCGACCAGAACCGCCGCGTCCGGATGGTGCGCACCGAGCGCGCCAACGATCCCGCCCAGATCGCCCGGCAGCGCGCGATGACGAGCGTCAACGCCGCGCTGCAGGTGGACCTGTTCGCGCAGGCGAACGCTTCGCGGATCAACGGCCGGATCTTCTCCGGCTTCGGCGGCTCCACCGACTTCATCGTCGGCGCGCTGCACTCCCGCGGCGGGCAGGCCTACATCGCGCTGTCCTCCTGGCACCCCAAGGCGAAGGTGTCCACGGTGGTGCCGCGGATCAACGAGCCGGTCACGTCGTTCCAGCACTCCGCCATCGTCAGCGAGCACGGCTTGGCCCGCGTGTTCGGCAACAACGAGCGCGAGCAGGCCGACGACATCATCCACCACGTCGCCCACCCCGCAGCCCGGGAGGAACTGCGCGAAGCCGCGCACAAGTACGGGCTGCGCTGATGCCGGAACTGCCCGAGGTCGCCGCGCTGGCCCACCACCTCAGCGAGTTGACGACCGGCAGCAGCATCGCGGCTGCGGATCTGGCGGCGATCAGCGTGCTGAAGACCTTCGATCCGCCGTTGGCGGCCTGCGTCGGCACCACAGTGCTCGGGGTGCGGCAGCGGGGCAAGTTCCTGTGCTGGCAGTGCTCCGAGGGGCTCTGGCTCGTCATGCATCTGGCCCGGGCTGGATGGCTGCGCTGGCACGAGGAGGTCCCGGCGAAACCGGTCGCGCCAGGTCGAGGTCCGCTGATGCTGCGCCTGACCTTCGCCGGGGACGGCGGTGAGATCCTCGGGCGCTGCGACATGTCCGAGGCCGGCACGCGCAAGAGCAGCGCGCTGTACGTGGTCGGCGATCCCGAAGACGTCCCGGGCATCGCTCGACTGGGCCCGGATCCGATGTCGCAGGCGTTCACCGTGGAAACCCTGTCGGAGATCCTGGCGGCGGCCGGCCGGTCGCAGCTGAAGGGCGTGCTGCGCGATCAGCGGAAGATCGCCGGCATCGGCAACGCCTACTCCGACGAAGTGCTGCACGCCGCGCGCATGTCCCCGTTCCGGCCGGCGAACGCCGTGAGCCCCGCCGAGGTAGCGCAGTTGCACGCCCGCATCCGATCACTGCTCGGCGAGGCGACGGCGCGGGCGCTGGACACACCGATGTCGGGGCTCAAGGACGACAAGCGCGGCCACCTGCAGGTCCACGGCCGCACCGGCCAACCGTGCCCGGTCTGCGGGGACACCGTGCGCGAGGTGTCGTACGCGGACTCGGCGCTGCAGTACTGCCCGACGTGCCAGACCGGCGGGAAGCCGCTGGCCGATCGACGCATGTCGCGGCTGCTGAGGTAGGCACGCGGTCAGGCGTCGCGGGTCCTACGATGCACCCATGGGGGAAGTCCATGTCTTGACGGTCTGCACCGCCAACATCTGCCGGTCGCCAGCCGCCGCCGTGCTGCTGCGCCGCGGACTGGCCACGACGATGCCCGGCGCCGTCGTTACCTCCGCCGGCGTGGCAGCGCTGGAAGGCATGCCCGCCTGCGACGTCTCCGCGGCCCTGGTCGGCGCCGACGCCGGTCCATCGGGCGAACTGGCCCGGCACGCGGCGCACAAGGTGACCCGCGCCGACCTGGAGTCGGCCGATCTCATCCTCGCGCTGGACCGTTCCCACCGGTCGGTGCTGGCACAACTGCTCCCGACGAGCCGTTCGCGCACCTTCACGCTGCGCCAGGCCGGAGCAGCAGCGACGGCCATGATCGCAGCGATGCGCGACGGGGAGCTGCCCGATGGTGCTCCGCCGCTGCCCGAGGCTCCCGACGAGCGCTTCCGCTGGTGGGTCGGTGAGCTCGACGCGCTGCGGTCGTACGCGGACCCCGGGGACACCGCGGGCAAGCGGCCGATCACCGTCCACGCGCTCGACGTGCCGGACCCGCATGTCCTGGGCTCCCAGCACCACCCGATGGCCATCGAACTCATCGAGACCGCCGTGTCACCATTGCTCGAGTCGCTGCGCATCGTGACGGAATTCGTCCCGCAGCCTCGCTGACCTACACTGGCAGCACACATGGTGGAGGCTTCATGGGGAGTGCTGTGGCTACTGAGGGTGACGACCTTGCGGAGGCAATTACCAGCGACGAGGTCCTCGACGTCCTGGAGGCCGAAGCCATCCACGTCTTTCGGGAGACCGCAGCGGCGTTCCGCAAGCCGGTGCTGCTGTACTCCATCGGCAAGGATTCCTCGGTGCTGCTGCATCTGGCGCTGAAGGCCTTCCGCCCGGCGCCGATCCCGTTCCCCGTGCTCCATATCGACACCACGTGGAAGTTCCACGAGATGATCGAGTTCCGCGACCGGCGTGCTGCCGAGCTGGACCTGGAGCTGCTGGTGGCGACGAACCACGCTGCCGTGGCGGAGGGCGTCACCCCGTTCACGCACGGCACGCACGAGTACACGCGTCTGATGAAGACCGTCGCGCTGCGGGAGGCCATCGACGAGCACGGCTTCGACGTGGCGATCGGCGGGGCGCGGCGCGACGAGGAGCGCAGCCGGGCCAAGGAGCGCATCTACTCGCTGCGCGAGCCGGGACACCGCTGGGACGCTCGTAAGCAGCGGCCGGAGTTCTGGCGCACCGCCAACACCGTGTTGTCCGAGGGCCAGACCATGCGGACCTTCCCGCTGAGCAACTGGACCGAGATGGATGTCTGGCACTACATCCGCCGCGAGAGCATCGAGATCCCGTCGCTGTACTTCGCCGCCCCGCGTCCCGTGGTGCGGCGCGACGGCACTCTGCTCATGGTGGACGACGACCGGTTCCCGCTGCGCCCCGGGGAGGAGCCGACCATGGCCAGCGTCCGGTTCCGCACGCTGGGCTGCTACCCGCTCACCGGCGCTGTGGAGTCCACGGCAGCCACCCTCGACGACCTGATCGAGGAGATGGGCCAGGCACAGATGTCGGAGCGATCGGGCCGCCTCATCGATGGTGAGGGCGGGGGCTCCATGGAGGCCAAGAAGGCGGAGGGCTACTTCTGATGACGACCGACTCGGACGTGGAGCGGATCCGCACGCACGCGACCACCAAGCCCGTACTCCGACTGGTCGCCTGCGGCTCCGTCGACGACGGCAAGTCCACCCTGATCGGGCGCCTCCTCGTGGAGACCGACTCGGTACCCCTCGACCAGTTGGAGTACGCGCGGACCACACGGCGCGGCGGATCGACCATCCCCGTGGGAGTGATCGACTATTCTCTGCTGACCGACGGCCTGGAGGCCGAGCGGGAACAGGGCATCACCATCGACGTGGCCTACCGGCACCTCGATCTGCCCAACGGCCGCCGCGTCATCATCGCCGACGCCCCCGGGCACGAGCAGTACACGCGCAACATGGCCGTGGCCGCCTCGACCGCCGATATGGCGTTCCTCCTCGTCGATGCGGCCCGGGGCCTGCGCCCGCAGACGTTCCGCCATCTCACGGTGTGCGCGCTCATGGGCGTGCGCAGCATCGTCGTGGCGATCAACAAGATGGACCTCGTCGGCTACGAGCAGGCCACGTACGAGGAACTGACCGGGGGGCTGCGCGCGGCTGCCGCACGGCTGGGCATCGCGGAGGTGACCTCCATCCCCGTCAGCGCCATCACCGGGGCGAACGTCATGACCAGCGGTGCAGCCGACATGCCGTGGTACGCCGGCTCGACGGTGCTCGACGCGTTGGAGGACTGGACGCCGAGCGAGGCGGACCTGGGGCCCTTCCGGTTGCCGGTGCAGTACGTCTCCCGGGCCGAGGGCAACTTCCGCGGCTACGCCGGCACGGTCGTGAGCGGCTCCGTCGCCGTGGGCGACGAGATCGGTGTCGCCGACTCCGGCCAGACCGCAATCGTGGACCGGCTGGTGACAGCGAACGGCGACGTCCGCATCGCAGCGTCCGGTGAGGCTGTCACGGTGACCCTGAACCGCGAGGTCGACGTCACCCGCGGGGATCTGCTGACCGGCACCGGTCCGGATGCCGCACAGCCGGCCGACCGGTTCTCCGCCGACATGGTGTGGCTGGGCGAGGAGCCGCTGGCGCATGGCCGCTCCTACCTCCTGGCCGTCGGCCCTCGGATGGTCCCGGCGACGGTCACCTCGGTTCGGCACCGCCTCGATGTCGTCACCGGTCGGCAGGACGCGGCGCGGCTGCTGCGGATGAACGACATCGGGCGCGTCGAGCTGGCCACTGACCAGCCGATCCCGCTTGACCAGTACGACCTCTGCCGCGACACCGGCGGTTTCCTGCTCATCGACCGGGTGAGCGCAGATACCGTCGCGGCGGGGCTGACTCGGCACGCCATGCGGCGCGCCTTCAACGTCACCGCGCACGAGTACGTCGTGGACCGAGCCGCTCGCAGCAGCCTGAAGGGGCATGCGCCGAAGGTCGTCTGGGTCACCGGCCTGTCCGGCGCGGGCAAATCCACGATCACCGACGCCACCGTGGGGATGCTGCACGGCATGGGTATCCACACCTACGTCCTCGACGGCGACAACGTCCGCATGGGGCTGAACCGGGACCTCGGCTTCACGCCGGAGGACCGCGCGGAGAACGTGCGCCGCGTCGGTGAGGTCTCGCGGCTGATGCTCGATGCCGGACTGGTGGTCTTCGTGGCACTGGTGTCGCCGTTCCGCGCCGACCGGCGCCGGGTTCGCGAACTGTTCGGCGAGGAGGAATTCCTCGAGGTGTTCATCGAGACACCGCTGGCGGTCGCCGCGCAGCGCGACCCGAAGGGCCTGTACCAGAAGGCCGCCGAGGGGACGCTGCCGAACCTGACCGGCGTCGGCCAGGAGTATGAAGTGCCCGAGGAGCCGGACCTGGTGCTGGACGGCACGGCCGACCCGGCCGAGAACGCCCGCCGCCTCGCTTCCCTTGTCCTTGGGGAGTCCCCCGAGTAGCGACCCCGGCCTCCGCTGTGTTGATCGTCGCGAATTCTGGCTCTGGCGCAGAATCGCAACGATCAACGCCGCCGCACCACTCAGGCGACGGGCAGGCCTGCCGACTGCCAGGCGAGGATGCCGCCGCGCAACTCGTACGGTGCGGCGAAGCCCTCCTGGAGCATGAAGGCTGTGGCGGTCGCAGACCTGTTGCCGCTGCGACAGTAGACGGCATAGGTCAGGTCCGGGTCCAGCTCGGCCATGCGGTCGGCGAAGTCTGGGGCGTTGAGGTCCACGTTCGTCGCGCCGTCGAGGTGGCCGTCCGCGTACTCCTGCGGCGTGCGCACGTCGAGCAGGACCACGCCGGGCTGCTCGGCCGCTGCGGCGAAATCGGCAGGCGCCAGCAACGACACGGAACCGGGCTGCGGAGCAGCGATCTGCGAGGGACTGCTTGCGCCGCCCGAGGCGTCGTCGGTGGTGGCGGAGCAGCCGGTGAAGGCCAGCGCCAAGGCGATCGGGATGGCGGCCAACGATGCCGCGCGAAGGGATCTCACGGAATCATGATATACCCCTGGGGGTATATCGCCAAGGTGTTCGAAGGCGCCCTCTGCGCCTCACGGAATCGGCAGACATGCAGGCAGAGGGCACCGACTGGCGCCCTCTGCCTGGAATCCGATCGGGCGCTCCCCGGCGATGCCCGATCAGGAATCATGAGCCACCAGGACGGTCCCGAACGCCGTCCCCGTGACACCAGATGTATGCCCCGTCCCGAGGCCGCGTAAACATCGACCGGGCCGGCGGGCCGCTGGGCCGCGCCCGGGCCTCCCCGTGACCGAGGCCGGGACAGGGCGAGGGCAGGCGCCCGGCTGTGGGTCGGCAGACCCGGCTGGGCCCATCTGGTGGTGCCCTGTCAGCGCAGTCGCGGCCCGTACGCCCTTGCCCTGCTACCCCGCGACGGCAGCGTGCAGCTCCGCAAGGGTCCGCTCGATACCCTCGACGAGCAGATCAACATCAGGGACCTTGTCGTAGTCGGCGGTGATACCGCAGTTGAGTTGCCCGTCATAGGACACGATCGCCACCGTGATCAGCTGATTCATCCCCAGCGGCACGTACGGCAGCATCCGACGCAGCGGCCGGCGCAGCAGGTACAGCTGTTGGCTTGGGCCCGGCACATTGGTGGTGATGGTCGCGACCATCGGCTGCGGGACCCGCGCGGCGAGGCGCCCGGCCGCGGCGAAGAGGGCGGGCGGGAGGAAGACCGCGTTGGCGACCAGGCTGTCGGTCCCCTGCAGCAGACCGCTGGCCTTCACCTCGGCCATGTCCTCCCGCACGGCCAACAGCCGTTGCACCGGATCGCGGACACCGACGGGCAGATCGGTGAACAGCGCCGCCACCTCGTTGCCCCCGGGCTGGGCCTCTGCCGGCCGAACCGACACCGGCACCAGGGAGCGCACGAAGTCGTCCCCGCCCAGGGCGACCCCGCGACCGAGCAGGAAGCTGCGGAAGCCACCGGCGATGGCGGTGAGGATGACATCGTTCACGGTGCCGCCGAGGGCGTTCTTGATCTCCTTGGCCTGCTCCAGGTCGCCCTCTGCCCAGGCCCAGCGTCGGTGGGTGCCCGGCTGGCCGAGCAAGTGCGCCTCGGTATGCACCAGTTCCCTGCCGAGGCGGAGCGTGCCGGCCGCGGTTGCAGCGATCGATTGCACCGCCTGTCGCGGGATCTCCAGAGCGGTCCCCATCTCCCTCAGCCGCTTGCCCGGTTGCCGGACGCCCTCCAGGAGCGAGGAGGCCAGACGGGAGGCGAAACTGGGCCACGGCTGCGGCTCCCAGGTGGATGGCTCCACCGGTTGCAGATCGGGTCGCGCGTCGAGCAGCACCTCCATCAGATCCGCGCCGGACAGGCCGTCGACCATCGCGTGGTGCACCTTGCTCACCAGGGCGAACCGGCCGCCCGCCAGTCCCTCGATGAGCCACATCTCCCACGCAGGCCGCGTGAGGTCCAGCCGCAGGGACAGGATCCGACCCGTCACCGCACGCAACTGCTCGTCGGTCCCAGGCTCCGGGAGCGCAGTGTGGCGCACGTGGTAGTACAGGTGAAAGTGCGGATCGTCGAGCCAGGCCGGGGGGCCGAGGTCCAAGGGCATGCGGGAGATCACCTGCCGGTAGCGGGGGATGCGGTCGAGGCGACCGTCCAGGAACGCGACGAATTCCCGGAACGACGGCGCGGGTCCGTCGAAGATCAACAGCCCGCCGATATGCATCGGCAGGTTGTCGCGCTCCAGATTCACGAAGGCGTCATCCAACGGCGACAGGTGCTCCACACGCGCAGGCTAGTCCAGCACTGCGCGTGACGGGCCGCTCGTGGCAGGGTCTCGGCATGGACACACTGCGCCTGCGCGACGGCCGGGCCATCCCGGCGCAGGAGTTGACGTGGACGTTCGCCAGGGCGACCGGCCCGGGCGGGCAGTCGGTGAACACCACGGATTCGGCCGTGCGGTTGGCCTGGCGCGTGACCGGTTCGGCGATCCTCGCTGCCGACGAGCAGGAGCGGATCCGACGGCGGGCGGCGCGGCGGATCGTCGATGATGCGCTCGTCGTGACGGCCCGCGAGCACCGCAGCCAGTGGGCCAACCGGAAGGCGGCCGCCGACCGGCTCGTCGATCTGGTCGATCAGGCGCTGGCCCCGCCTCCGGCCACCCGCCGCAGCACCGCGCCGAGCGCCTCAGCCCGGGCGAAGCGACGCCGGCACAAGCGGGAACGAGGTCAGGTGAAGCGCCTGCGCCAACGGCCCGGGGCCGACGACTAGGGCTCAAGCGCGCCCGGCGCCGCAATGACGCCCGCGGCGGGACCTGGGAGGCTCCTCGGGCGGGCCGCGAACTCCCGGCGACTGGCTGCCCGGCACCACGGCTGCAGCGCTGCTTGCCGCTGGGCCTGCGATGCTCCGGACGGGACAAGCAGGAGTGTCGAGGGCTGGTCCACCCGTACCGCACGGCGACTCGCCGCGGACCTCCGAAGCGACGGACGCGGGCCCGCGGCGGAGCGGGTCGGCGGGGCAAGCGCGAGGCGTCCGCGCCGCTACACGATCGCTTCCAGACCCCGGGCTGGAAGACCGCCAGCGCCGCCGCGACCTGCTCCGGCGACGGGGTGGGGGTGTGCAGGAGGGGGTAGGTGCGGCCCAGCGCCGCGTACTTGTCCACCCCGAGCGTGTGGTACGGCAGCACCTCGATCCGGTCGATGATGGGCTGCAGCTCGCTGGCAGATCGCCGCGACCTCGTCCACGTGCTCGGGCTCATCGGTGAGACCGGGCACCAGGACGAACCGGATCCACAGCCGCGTCCCCCGCTCCAGCAACCGTGCGGCGAACTGCAGCAACTCGTCGAACTTGCCGGTTGAGGTGACGTAGGCGTAGCGGCGGGGATTGCCGGCCTTGATATCGAGCAGGACCAGATCGAGGTTGTCGAGCAAGCGATCGCTGGCACGCATCCCGCCCATCCCCGAGGTGTCGAGCGCGGTGTGCAGGCCGAGCTCCTGCTTGGCACCCTCGAACACGTCGGCGACGAACTCGGGCTGCTGCAGCGGCTCGCCGCCGGTCAGCGTGAGCCCGCCGTCGCGGCTGATGAAGGCGCTGTACTTCGCCACCTCCGCCAGCAGCCGCTTCACCGTGGTCCGGTCCCCGAGCCGCATCATCTGCGTATCCGGGTTGTGGCAGTACAGGCACCGCAGCGGACAGCCCGACAGGAACACGGTG
This sequence comes from uncultured Actinomycetota bacterium, assembly GCA_963766005.1. GTDB lineage: Bacteria > Actinomycetota > Actinomycetes > S36-B12 > CAVXYG01. The sequence goes on from CAVXYG010000005.1 coordinate 110,155, forward strand.
TACCTGGGTCCCGGCCCGTTCACGCCCGACGTGGTCTCCGCGGAGTGCACGAAACCGACGCGCGATCCGTCCTGCAGCTCCGGCGGCAGCGCACCATGAGATCCGACCACGAGCCGCTCAGATGCTCATATGGAAGGTCCGCTCGATGACATCGCGCTGCTGCTCCTTGCTCAGCCGCACGAAGTTCACCGCGTACCCGCTCACCCGGATCGTCAGCTGCGGGTAGTTCTCCGGATGGTCCATGGCGTCGACCAGCATCTCCCGGTTGAGCACGTTGACGTTCATGTGGAAGCCCTCCGAGGAGATGTATCCGTCGAGGATGCTGGTGAGGTTGGCGATCTGCTCCCCGCGCGTCTTGCCCAGCCCGCGCGGCACCACCGAGGCGGTCAACGAGATGCCGTCCAGCGCGTCCTGGTAGGGGATCTTCGCCACCGACAGCGCCGCGGGGATGAGGCCCTTCTGGTCGCGGCCGTGCATCGGGTTGGCCCCCGGCGCGAACGGCTCCCCTGCCTTGCGCCCGTCCGGCGTCGCCCCGGTGTGGCGGCCGTAGACGACGTTGGAGGTGATCGTGAGCACCGACTGCGTGTGCTCGGCGTTGCGGTAGGCCGGGTACTGGCGGATCTTGTCCATGAACTTGGAGACCATCTGGACCGCCAGTGCGTCCACCCGGTCGTCATTGTTGCCGAACGCCGGGTAGCTGCCCTCGATCTCGTAGTCGACGATGAGGCCGGTCTCGTCGCGCACCGGTCGCACGGTGGCGTACTTGATGGCCGACAGCGAGTCCGCCACGATCGACAGCCCCGCGATCCCGCAGGCGAGGGTGCGCCGAGGAGCGTAGTCGTGCAGCGCCATCTCGATACGCTCGTAGGCGTACTTGTCGTGCATGTAGTGGATGACGTTGAGCGCGTTGACGTAGGTGCGCGCCAGCCAGTCCATCGCGCTGTCCAGCCGCATCAGGACTTCGTCGAATTCCAGCACATCGCCGGCGATCGGCTCCCCCAGGTCGACGATGTGCGCGCCGCTCACCTCGTCGCGGCCACCGTTGATCGCGTACAGCAGCGTCTTGGCGAGGTTGACGCGGGCACCGAAGAACTGCATCTGCTTGCCCACCGGCATCGCCGAGACGCAGCAGGCGATCGCGGTGTCGTCGTCGTAGTACTCACGCATGAGTTCATCGGACTCGTACTGGATGGCCGAGGTGTCGATGCTGACCTTGGCGCAGAACTCCTTGAAGCCGGCCGGCAGCTCCGGCGACCAGAACACGGTGATGTTCGGCTCCGGCGCCGGGCCGAGGTTGTACAGGGTCTGCAGGAACCGGAAGCTGGTGCGGGTGACCAGTGTCCGGCCGTCGGAGCCCATGCCGCCCAGGGACTCGGTGACCCACGTGGGGTCGCCGGAGAACAGCGCGTCGTACTCCGGGGTGCGCAGGAAGCGGACCATCCGCAGCTTGATGACGAAGTCGTCGATGATCTCCTGCGCCTGCTCCTCGGTCGAGCCAGCCCTCCTGCATGTCGCGCTGCAGGTAGATGTCGAGGAAGGAACTCGGTCCGGCCCAGGCTCATCGCGGCGCCGTTCTGCTCCTTCACCGCGGCCAGGTAGCCGAAGTAGAGCCACTGGACCGCTTCCCGACCGGTGCTGGCGGGACCGCCGATGTCGTAGCCGTAGGAGGCGGCCATCTGCTTGGTCTCCGCCAGCGCGCGGATCTGCTCGTTGAGCTCCTCGCGGTCGCGGATGACGTCGTCGGTGGAGTGCAGTTCGGCGAGCAGTTGCAGTTCGGCGTTCTTGCCCTCGACAAGCCGGTCGATCCCGTACAGAGCCACCCGCCGGTAGTCGCCGATGATCCGGCCGCGGCCGTAGGCGTCCGGCAGGCCGGTGATGATGTGGCTGCGGCGGGCGGCGCGGATGTCGGGCGTGTAGGCGTCGAAGACGCCCTGGTTGTGGGTCTTGCGGTACTTGGTGAAGATCTCCGTGACCCGAGGGTCCGGCTCGTAGCCGTACGCCCGCAGCCCCGCCTCCACCATGCGGATCCCGCCGTTGGGCATGATCGAGCGCTTGAGCGGAGCATCGGTCTGCAGCCCGACGACGACCTCGTCGATGTCCGCTGCGATGCGGCCCGGCGCGGTGCGAGGTGATCGTGGACGGCGTGTGCGGGTCCACATCGAGGATGCCGAGCCTGCGCTCCTCCAGCATGAGGTCGGCCACGAATTCCCACAGCGCGCTCGTGCGCGGCGTCGGCCCGGCCAGGAAGGCGTCGTCGCCTTCGTAGGGGGTGTAGTTGCGCTGGATGAAGTCGCGTACGTCGATCGTGGTGTTCCACCGACCGTCGGTGAAGCTGCGCCACGGAGCGAGGGTCGAACCCATGGCGGGCGGGGCGGTGGTCATAGGGATCCTCCTGAGTGCTACCGAATATCCTGCCCCCAGTGTCTCGCCGATCGCCACGGGAGCAACTGCGGATGCGGCCGGCCTGCAGCACGCGCCCAGCACCCCATGACGCCGCACCGGCACGGCCCGACCCCAGGTCCCGCGCCCCGCGGCGCGTCGCATCGCGGACGACGAACGGCCCGGCCCCGGTCGATGCCGGGGGCCGGGCCGTTGCCTGGCACTCGGTTGCCGATCAGAAGCTGGCCTCCGGCAGATCCATGATCTCCAGATCGGTGGCCTCAGCCACGGCGCGCTCCGCGGTCAGCAGCGGCAGCCGGTTGGCGGCGAACCACTTCGCCGTGGCGATCTTGCCCTGGTAGAACGCCTCGTCCTTGGGCTTGGCGCCGGCATCCAGCGCAGCCTGGGCGACCTCGGCCTGGCGCAGCAGCAGCCAGCCGATGATCAGGTCGCCGCACATCATGAGCAGGCGGGTGGTGTTCAGGCCGACCTTGTACAGCTCAGCCGCGTTGCCCTGCTGGGAAGCCATCGCCCACTCGCCGAGCTTGCCGATCACGCCCTGCACATCCTCCAGCGCGGTGCCGAGCTGCTCGCGGGCGACGGCGAGCTGATCGCCCTCGTCGCCGCCCTTGACGGTCTCGGTGATCTGGCTGGCCAGGTAGAAGACGGCCTTGAACTGGTCGCGGACCATCTTGCGGAAGAAGAAGTCCAGGCCCTGGATCGCGGTGGTGCCCTCGTACAGGCTGTCGATCTTGGCGTCGCGGATGTACTGCTCGATCGGGTAGTCCTGCAGGAAGCCGGAACCGCCCAGCGTCTGCAGCGACAGCGTCAGCATCTCGTAGGAACGCTCCGAGCCGACGCCCTTCACGATGGGCAGCAACAGGTCGTTCATGCGCTCGGCCATCTCCAGGTCCTCGACGTCCTGGCCGAGCTCGGCGGCCTCCACCTTGTCCTGCCAGGAGGCCGTGTAGGAGACCAGGGCGCGCATGCCTTCGGCATAGGCCTTCTGCAGCATCAGGATCCGGCGCACGTCGGGGTGGTGGGTGATGGTGACGCGCGGGGCGGTCTTGTCCATCATCTGCGTCAGGTCAGCGCCCTGCACGCGGTGCTTCGCGTAGTCCAGGGCGTTGAGGTACCCGGTGGACAGGGTCGCGATGGCCTTGGTGCCGACCATCATGCGGGCGTACTCGATGACCTTGAACATCTGCGCGATGCCGTCGTGCACGTCGCCGACCAGCCAGCCGGTCGCCGGCTCGCCGTCGCCGAAGGTGACCTCGCAGGTCGTGGAGACCTTGAGTCCCATCTTCTTCTCGACGTTGGTGACGTAGGCGCCGTTGCGCTCGCCGAGCTCGCCGGTCTCCGGATCGAAGTGGTACTTCGGGACGACGAACAGGCTCAGGCCCTTGGTCCCGGGACCGCCGAACCCCTCCACGCCCTGGGGCCGGGCGAGGACGAGGTGGACGATGTTCTCGCTCATGTCGTGCTCGGCGCTGGTGATGAAGCGCTTGACGCCCTCGATGCGCCAGGAGCCGTCCTCGTTCTGGTAGGCCTTGGCCGTACCAGCGCCCACATCAGATCCGGCATCGGGCTCGGTCAGCACCATGGTGGCGCCCCACTGCCGTTCGATCATGATCTCGGCGATCTTCTTCTGCTCCTCGTTGCCGAGGTGCCACAGGATGGCGGCGAAGCCCGGCCCTGCCATGTACATGAACGCGGCGGGGTTGGAGCCGAGAATCATCTCGGCCACGGCCCAGCGCAGCGACGGCGGCGCGGCGATGCCCCCGATCTCCTCCGGGATCTCCAGGCGCCAGCCCTCAGCATCCATGAGCGCCTGATAGGCGGCCTTGAAGTCCTCCGGCATGGTCACGGACTTGGTCTTGGGGTCGTACACCGGCGGGTTGCGATCAGCGGAGGCGAAGGTGTCCGACAGCACGCCCGTCGCGAGGTCCTGAGCCTGGCGCAGCATGTCCTTCGCCGTGTCGGGATCCATGTCCTCGAAGGCGCCCTTGCCCATGAGGTCGCCCGCTCCGAACACCTCGAACATGTTGAACTCGATGTCCCGCACGTTGCTCTTGTAATGCGACATGTCACAACTCCCCAGGTAGTAGTCGCCCCAGAGCAGGGACGCAGGTGTCGCGGCGTGTTACCCGCCAGTAACCCATAATGCTACTCGCCGGTAACCAAGTGCAAGCCGGGGCCGGGCGTCGGCGGCGAGCCGCCCGGCAGGTGCGCCGGGAGGGGCGGGACCCAGGCGCCGCTTCGGCGCGGCTCGGGAGCGTTCCGGTGCTCGCTGCGGGGTCGGAGACAGCCTCCCGCTGGGGCGGCACCGCATCGAGTCGTCGCTCGGCACCGCCTTCGCGTCGGGCCGGGGCGTGCCCGGCCAGTGGCCCTCAGTGCGCCAGCGCGCTGGGCGACTCCACGTGGGTGAGGGCACCGTCCAGGATCTCGAAGACCCGGTCGGTGTACTCGACCATGCGCAGGTCGTGGGTGACCATGATCCCGGTCTTGCCGCGCTGCTTGACCTCGCGAGCGAGCAGCTCGACGACCTGCCGGCCCAGCTTGGTGTCCAGGGCGGCCGTCGGCTCATCGACCAGCACCAGGTCCGGGTCGTTCATCAGGGCCCGGCCGATGGCGACGCGCTGGCGCTCACCGCCGGACAGCTGCTCCGGCAGGTTCTTCGCGCGCGCCGCCAGCCCGAGCTCCTCCAACAGCTGGTCGGCACGGGCCTGCGCCTGCCTGCCGGAGATGCGCTTCTGCAGCGTGGAGACGTAGAGCAGGTTCTCCCGGGCTGTCAGGAACGGCACGAGGTTCGCCGATTGGAACACGAAGCCGACTCGCTCCGCGCGGAACCGGGTGAGCTCCTTCTTGGACAGCGAGGCGACGTCGGTGCCCCCGAGCACGATGGAGCCGCTCGTCGGTGACAGCAGACCCCCGATCATCGAGATCAGCGTGGTCTTGCCCGACCCGGACGGCCCCAGCAGCGAGACGAACTCCCCCTGGTCGACGGCCATGGTCGCGTCGGCCACGGCCGTGACCTCGTCGTCCCCGGAGCGGTAGACCTTGCTGACCGCGCGGACCGACAGGAGGGCCGAGGCATGCGCGTCGGCATCGATCGCCGGGTTCAGGCCGGGGTCGGCAGGATGTGCGGGAACGAACTCGTCGATGGTCACAGCGTTCCTCCGATGGCGGTGGCGGGGTCGATGGCGGCAATGCGGCGCAGCGAGAACAGTGCGCCGAGGGCACCTGCTGCGAGGGTGAACACGGCGATCGTGACCAGGGTCTCGCCCCGGAACAGCGCGGGGACGCCCTCCGGCAGGAGCTCCCCGAGGCCGCGCGCCGCCAGCGCCCCGATGACGATGCCGAGAGCCGAGGAGATCAGGGCCTGCACGATCACGCCCGCGCCGAGCTTGGCCGTCGGGGTCCCCAGCGCCTTCAGGGCAGCGAACAGCTCGCGCTTCTCCAGGACGACCAGCGCGAAGAACAGCGCGACGACCAGGGCGGCCACAGCGAGCGTGGTGGAGATGATGGCGTTCAGGGTCGACGCCTGCTGCGCCACGCCGGGGATGGCCAGGCCGGTGTCCTGCGCCGTCAGCACGGCCAGGCCGGGCAGGCTCCCGGCGACATCCTCGGCAGCGACGCCGTCGAGGAACTGCAGGGCGATGGCGGAGACGTCGTTGTCGATGCCGGTGAACTCCGGACGGACCGCATTGCGCATCGCACGCCAATCGGCGAGGGACGTCCACACGCTGGCCTGACCCTGGTAGGAGGCATCCGGCACGACACCGACCACCTCGAGCGAGACCGGCCCGACGCTGACGGTATCGCCGATCCCGATGCTCGCGTCGTCCACCAGCGCCGCATCAACGGCGGCGACGCCGGTCTCGCCGGGGGCCGGGAGCCGACCCTCGGACACTGTCGCGGGCAGGCCCACGCCGGCGGCGTCCACGCCGAACACGGCGATGTCGGCCGGCATCCCGGCGGCGGTCCCCGACGACAGCAGGACGCCGATCCCCGATGCTGCGGCCACGCCCGGTGCGGCGGCGGCCTGCGCGACCTGATCCTCGACCAGCGAGGAGCGGACGAGCGACCCGCTGGCGTCCTCCTCGAAGGCGTACGCATCGGCGGTGCTGGAGCGGACCGCTCCGGTGGCGCCGTAGTACAGCCCGTCGGCGAGGGCGCCCAGGGTCAGGACCAGGAAGACGATGAGCGACAGCGCGGCAATGATCGAGGCGAAGCGGCCGCGGCTGCGGCGGATCTCCTTGGTGGCGAGCATCAGCGGGCTCCCGTCGCGGTTGCGGGGTCGAGGGTGGTGATCCGCCGGATGCTCAGCAGTCCGGCGACCAGGGAGAAGGCCAGCACGCCTGCGACGGTGGTAGCCACGAGGGAAGGCGACAGGGCAACCGGGATGCCGGTGTTCAGGCCTTGCACGGCGCCGTAGGTCAGGACCACCGCGATGGCCGACGCCACGAGCACGACCAGTGCGATCTGGGTGGCGACCGCGGCGGACAGCGCCGCCTTCGACGCGCCGAGAGCGCGCAGCAGCGTGAAGGACCGCAGCTTCTGCACGGTGAGGATGAGGAAGAAGAACCCGATCACGACGATGCCGATGATGAACGTGAGTCCGACGAGGATGCCGAAGGTCTGCGCGATGGAGCCGACGCCGGGGATGAGGTCGACCGCCTCGGCGAGGGAATAGCCGATCACCCCCGGGAGCGACTCCTCGATCGCGACGGCTACCGCGACCGGATCGGCTCCGGGGGCCACCTGGAAGGCGATCGCGTTGGCCGGCACGAACGGGACGTTGGGATTGCCGGTCAGCACGACGCGATCGAACGCCTCCTGGGTGATGTAGCCGGTCGGCGAGGCGTTGAACTGGGCCCCTCGCAGGAGGCCGACCACGGTGAAGGCCGTCTCGACCGCGGGCAGTTCCACGATGTCGCCGATCGCGTACCCGCCACCGTCCATGGCGATCTCGGCCGCGGAGGCGGGCAACGCGCCGCTGTCCAGACTCCTCGGCTGACCGGGGGCGCCCGGCGTCATCCCGAACAGCTGCAGATCGTCGGTCCCATCGGCCAGCGGGGCCGAGGTGGTGAGCACCGACACCGGCGCGGCAGCGGCGACACCGGAGACCGCGGCCACCTCGCCCACGATCGCGGGGTCAAGCCGGGATGCCTGCAGGTTGTCGCGTGCGGAGTCGGCGTAGACGACGCCGTCGGCGTCGAGGCCCGCGATGGCGCCGGTGAGGGATCCAACGAGGGCGCTGGACAGCGTGGTCAGCAGCAGGACGAGGAACACCAGGAGCGCCACCGCCGCGCTGAGCAGGCCGAAGCGGAGCTTGGAGCGCCGCATCTCGGCGAGTGCGAGGTTCATGCCACCGTACTCCTACGAACAGCAACTCACGAATAGGGATACCTTCAAGTTACCGGGATCGCCGCTCTCCGCATCTCACGCGAGCCAGCAGGACCGTGATACCGGCCACAGGTTGCCGCGTGAGCCTTGGGGCTTCACCGCCATGCCGCGCCGATCAGTGCGGCAGGATAGGGGCATGACCAACCCCACCGACCGGTCCGGCGTGGACCCGATCGGAAACAACCTCGACTCGGTCACGCCTATTCCCCCGCCCATCGAGTCGGCGCCGCGCCTGTCCGATGTGCTGCGAGCGGGACTGGTCACCGGGACCACCGCAAGCCTGCTGTGCTGGCTGCTCTACGGCATCGCCTCGCTGTTCGGGACCGACTTCGACGTCCGACAGGGCACCGGGGACGGCCTCACCCACATCGCCTGGTACCAGGTGCTGGTAGTCCCGGTCGCCTCGGCGCTTGTCTTCGGGGTCGTCGCGACCGCCCTCCGGGGACGCGCCCGCTGCCGGCGCACGACGCTGCTGATCGGCTATGGCCTCGGTGCGCTGTCACTGGTCCCGGTCATCCTGCAGCCCGCCGACGTGACCTGGCCCACGCGCATCTGGTTGCTGCTGTTCCACCTGCTGACCCTGGCGATCGTCGTGCCGCAGGTGGCCCGCGTGGTCGGCGATTCCGACCCCTACGTCACCGCGGGCTACCGCCGCACCGGCCTCGACGCGGGCTGAGGCGAGGTCGTCCCCAGCCAGTTGCTGGGGCCGTGTTCCGGCGTCCGGACTCCAGCGGCGTCCCTAGCGGTATGACCGCGAACTCGGGCGCAGCACACCCCACACGCAGGCTGTCACCGGCGCACACCGACGAAGCCACCAGGCCCGGACGGGACCGATCACCTAGCCCGACACAGCGCCACCTGCATCGGGCGGCGCCCCCGCAGCCTCCTGCGTCGGCGCAACCCGCCCCGCCCCTGCCGTCCAGCGGTAGGCCGCAACCCGACGTTGGGCGGCCATGAAGCTGGCCACGATCGGTGCCGAGAGGGTGGCGCCGAGAATCCCGGCGAGGGTCGCGCCGATGATGGTGGAGCCGAAGTTCACGATCGGGTGGATGTGGAGCGTGGCGCTGGACAGCCTCGTCAGCATCACGGTCTGCAGCAGGTTCTGGGTGAGCAGCACGGCCCCGAGCACGATCAGCGCGTCGGTCAACCCGCCGGAGCCGAGCGCGACCAGGGTGGCGAACGCCCCGGACACGATCGCCCCGAGATAGGGGATGTAGGAGGTCACGAAGGTCACCAGCACGACGGTGAAGGCCAGCGGCAGGCCGAGCAGCCACATGACCAGGCCGATGACGATGGCGATCGGGATGCTCGTCATCGTCAATGCGTAGAAGTACTGCCGGATCGACGTGGTCGCGTCTTGAATCAGGCCACGCGCCAGATCCTGCGGGAGCCCGACGTGGCCGGAGACCCAATCGGTGATGACGTGCCAGTCCTTGAGCAGGTAGTACAGCAGGAACGTGCCGATGAGCACGCCGACCAGGAACAGGCCGACGCTACTGACCGTGGCAGTCAGAATTCCGCCGATCCCGCTGCTGGCCCCGGATCCGAGGTCGGCGATGGTGTCTTCCAGACCGGAGAAGTCGACTCCCCATCCGGCCACGAGGTCCTGCAACTGCTGCCAGCCCCGCTCGACCTGATCGGCGATGACGGAGGCCTGGTCGAAGACACCGCGCACTGCCAGTGACAGCGCCATGGCGACGGTCAGTGCGAGCCCGAGAAGGATGATCGCGGCGCTCATGGCGCGCTTGATGCCCACCCGCTGCAGGCGGTCCACCAGCGGGTGGAACAGCATGCCCATGACCACGGCCACGACCAGCGGGGACAGCAGCGTGCTGATCTGGGCCGACCCGAGGTAGATCGCGATGGCGAGGATGAGGAAGCCGATGAGCATCCAAGCGGTAATCCCCATCCGCAACAACCAGCCGGGGATACGCGCCAGCGGGGCGGTCGCCGCGACCTGCCGCTGATCGGTGGGGGGGCCCGCCCCCGGTCCGTCCGCCTGACTCATAGCAGCGGGTAGACGCGGCCGGTGTTCTCGTCGGTCTCGTAGATCCGGGCCGGCGGACCGACGATGCTCGCGTCCGGGACCCCCACGACGCTGAGGTCCTTGTCCGGGTAGTCGATCGAGTGCAGGACCCAGCGCATGGCTTCCACCCGTCCCCGCTTCTTGTCGTTGCTGCGCACCACGGTCCACGGCGCATGGTCGGTGTCGGTGTACCAGAACATGGCTTCCTTGGCCTCGGTGTAGGAGTCCCAGCGGTCCAGGCTCGCGAGGTCCATCGGCGACAGCTTCCACTGCCGCACCGGATCGATGCGGCGGATCGTGAACCGGGTGACCTGCTCCTTGCGGGACACCGAGAACCAGAACTTGAACAGGATGACCCCGTCGTCGACGAGCATCCGCTCGAACTGCGGCGCCTGCCGCATGTACTCGTTGTACTGCTCGTCGGCGCAGAAGCCCATCACGCGCTCGACGCCGGCCCGGTTGTACCAGGACCGGTCGAACATGACGATCTCACCGGCGGAAGGCAGGTGGCGGATGTAGCGCTGGAAGTACCACTGCGTGCGTTCGCGGTCGTTCGGCTTCTCCAGCGCGACGACCGTCGCACCGCGCGGATTCAGGTGCTCCATGAAGCGCTTGATCGTGCCGCCCTTGCCTGCTGCGTCTCGGCCCTCGAACACCATGGCGATGCGCTGGCCGCTCTCCTTGACCCAGCCCTGCATCTTCAGCAGCTCGATCTGCAGCAGCCGTTTGGTGCGCTCGTAGTCGTGACGCGACATCCGTTCGTCGTAGGGGTAGCCCTGCCGCCAGGTATCCACCGGACGGCCGTCTGGTCCGATGAGGACCGGATCGTCCACCTCGTCCCAAGTGCCTTCGACTCCGAAGCCGCGGCTGGCGATCTCCTCATCGCTGAGGTCCCGCAGCGACGTGATGATGTCCTGCAGGTCGACGACAGCCTCGATGTCGAAGGTGCGGGAGGACTCGGCGGGGTCCGCACCGTGCCGGCCAACGTCCGTCATGCCATCGGTCCCTTCGCCTCACCAGGTGGCGCACAACTGCCGCCTCAGGGTCGATCCTGACACACGGCACCCGTGCGTGCCGTCCCTGTGGGCGGCTGCTTCGGTGCGCACCGCCTCCAGGGCGAGCCCGGCCCTGCTCGAACATGCGGCGGGAGCCTGGTCGTGCCGCCCGGCGCGGGACTCCGCGGCCAGTCCGGGTCCCGGACGGCCCTCCGAAGCGGGAGTCCGGCTCTGAGGGCCGGCGCGGCCGTGGATCAGGTCCGCGACGACGCCCGACCGCTCGAGCAGGGCCAGCTCGGGAGACTCAGAGCTCGCCGGCCAGCATCGCCCGGAGCCGATCGGCCTTGGTGTGCCACTGCCACTCCTCCAGGACCCACTCCCGACCCCGGGACCCCATGCGCGCGGCGAGTTGACGGTCGGTGAGCAGCGTTGCCAACCGGTCCACCAGCTGCCGCTCGTCGCGTCCGGACACCACGTAGCCGGTCTCGTCGTGCAGGACGGCGTCGGGAGCGCCGCCGCTGTCGCCAGCCACCACCGGCAGCCCAATCGCCGCCGCCTCGAGATAGACGATGCCGAGCCCCTCCACATCCAGCCCTCGGTGCCGGCTGCGGCAGGGCATGGCGAAGACGGTTCCGGCGGCGTAGTGGGCGGCCAGCTCCTCGTAGGGGACCCCGCCGGTGATCACGATGCGGTCGGCGGCTCCGGACTCCGCGGCCAGCCGCTGCAGCGTCTCGCGATACGGTCCGCCGCCGACGATGAGCAGCGCCGCATCCGGCACCTCGCGCAGGACGGCCGGCATGGCCTTGATGAGGGTGTCCTGTCCCTTGCGCGGCATGAGTCGCGAAACGCAGGCGATGACCGGTCGCTCGCCCAAGCCGTAGCGCTCGCGGATCGCGGCCCCGTCGATGCCGGGATGGAACGTCTCGACATCGACGCCGGGGGTCAGCCGCAGCAGTCTGGCGCGGTGCCGGCGCCCGAGAGCGCCCTCGATCTTGCCCTTGGTGTACTCCCCGAGGTAGGTCATGATGTCCAGCCGGTTCCCCACGCTGCGCAGCACCTGCCGCAGCGCCGGGTAGCCGGCCCACCCCGCTTCGTGGCCGTGCGTCAGGCCGAGCGTGACCGCGGCGCCGGCATCCCGCAGGTCGTCTGCCATCAGACCCAGCGGTGCCGCGGCGCCGAACATGACCGCGCCGCAGCCGTGCTCCCGGAACACCCGTACCGCCGCCGCGCGTGTCCTCGGCCGCGGCAGCATCACCGACCCCGGCTCCCGGATGATGGGGAACGCCGCTGCGGCGTCGAAATCCGCGGGGTCGCGCCACGTCGAGGCGAACACGACGATGTCCGCCGGGTCCAGCCTCGTGAGCAGCTCCCACACGAACGTCTGGATCCCGCCGGGCCGCGGCGGGAAGTCGTTGGTGACCACCAGTGTCTTCACCACGCCGCGAACCTATCGGAGCGGCACCGCTCTTCGCGGCTGCTCGGAGCGGCCACCGTCTGGCAAACCTGCGATCATCGAAGGACGCCGGCGCCGGTAGGACTCATGAACCGCTCCAACGCCGCGACGATCGTCGCGGCACTAGCGCTCCTGATCGGGGCGGCACTGGTCGCCGCCCCGATGGTCTTTCCCGCGCCGGACGGGGATGCGCGGCCGCAGGATGTACCCGTGGCCCAGCGGCTCGCCCCGACCGGGGACCGGTATGTCACCGCCTGGCTGCCCTACTGGAAGTTCGACGACGCGGTGCACTCGTTCACGCAGAACGCCGACCTCTTCACCGACGTCACGGCGTTCCTCCACTCGATCGTCGGTCCCGAGGGCGACCTCGCCTACCGCGGCGGCTCGGGGGATCAGGAACGGATCATCGCCGAGGCCCGGTCCCGCGGACTGCCTGCCATCGCTGCGGTCCTCGACGAGACCGCGCCGGGCACGATGGCGCGACTGCTGGCCGATCCTGATCGGAGGGCCGCGCACATCGCCGCGCTGCTGCCTCTGGTGGACCGCGTCGGCTTCGACGGGATCGACATCGACTACGAGAACTTCGCCTTCGCCGACGGCTCCGGGACGTGGCCGACCACGCGACCGGCCTGGGTCGCGTTCATCACCGAGCTGGGCGCCGAGCTCAAGCGGCGGGACAAGTACCTGACGGTCGCGGTGCCGCCCCAGTTCAACGCCGACAACGATGCATCCAGCGGCTACTGGGTCTACGACTGGCCGGCGATCGCCCCGCACATCGACTCGCTGCGCGCGATGACCTACGACTTCAGTGTCACCGAGCCGGGCCCGGTGGCGCCGCTGCCCTGGGTGGCGCGGACGGCCGCGTTCGGCGTGGCTGTCCTGGGGCCGGACAAGTTCCGCATCGGGGTGCCCACCTATGGCCGCGACTGGGCGCTGAACCGAGACGGACCAGGCTGCGGCGGGCTGTCCGCGCAGGTCTCGCGCACCGCCGTGGCTCTGCTGGACATCGCGGTCGAGGCCGGTGCTGAGGTGCGCTTCGACCCAGCGATCGGCGAGTCGACCTTCGACTATCCGCAGGATCTCGGTGACTGCGCGGTGAACCGGCGCGCCTACGTCTCCGACGCCCCGAGCGTCGCGGCCAAGGCGGAACTGGCGCGCACCAACGGCGCCGGCATCGCCCTGTGGTCCCTCGGCGGGGAAGACCCGGCGAGCTGGGAGGGGCTGCGGCGGCTGCGCGAGGTCGTGCCGCCGGAGTAGCCGTCGCTGCCCAGCGCCCGCAGGCGCCGCGCCGGGCATCGGCAGGCAGTCGACAGACCCCCGCCGCGGTTCACGCCCGCCGTCTGCAGAGCCGCAGCCACATCCGCCCGTCGGTGCACGCCTGCTCCCGTTCGCTCCTGGGTCAGGCACCTGAGGTCGACAGCCGCCGAACCGCGCGCCTCAGATGACGAAATCCACCTCGGCGAAGTCCTCGCCGCGCCAGACGCCTGCCTCCGGAGCGTGGGGGCCGGCCCCGGTATGGCCGGTGGCCATGCGCTCCAGCGCTTCCACGCGGCCCATCAACGACACGATGGTCGCGCCCACGGCGTCTGGCAGGTCGTTCTCCCGCTCCGGCAGCGGCGGCGCCATCGGCCTGGTGCGGCTGATGACCTGCCCGGGCACCCCCACCACGACCGTCCCGGGCGGGATGTCGTGCAGCACCACCGAGTTGGCGCCGACACGGGCGTTGTCTCCCACGGTGACCGGCCCGAGCACCTTCGCCCCGGCACCGATCACGACGTTGTTGCCCAGCGTCGGATGCCTCTTGCCAGGCTGCAGACTCGTGCCGCCCAGCGTGGCGCCATGGTAGATCGTGCAGCCGTCCCCGATCTCGGAGGTCTCCCCGATGACCACGCCCATACCGTGATCGATGAAGACGCCAGCGCCGATCCGGGCCGCCGGGTGGATCTCGACACCGGTCAGGAACCGCGTGACGTGGCTGGCGACCCGGGCCGGTGTCCGCAGCCCCTGGTTCCACAGCCAGTGCGAGGCCCGGTGCCCCCACAACGCATGCACGCCCGGGTAGGCGAGCACCACCTCGGCCTTGCTGCGCGCGGCCGGATCCCGCTGCAGCGCGCAGGAGATATCTCGCAGGACGCCCACGTGACTAGTCCAGCAGATCGGCGAACAGCGCGGTGCTCAAGTAGCGCTCGCCGAAGGACGGGATGATGACCACGATCGTGCGGCCGGCGTTCTCCGGTCGCCTGCCGACCTCCAGCGCGGCCCAGATGGCGGCGCCGGAAGAGATGCCGACGAGCAGGCCGTCCTCGCGAGCCGAGCGGCGCGCCGTTGCCATGGCGTCATCGGCCTCGACCGTGATCACCTCGTCGTAGATGTCGGTGTTGAGGATCTGCGGCACGAATCCGGCCCCGATGCCCTGCAGCGGGTGCGGCCCCTTCTGCCCCCCGGACAGCACAGGCGAGGCAGCGGGCTCCACCGCCACGAGTTGCAGGGCCGGCTTGCGCTGCTTGAGCGCCTCCCCGACGCCGGTGATGGTGCCGCCGGTCCCCACTCCTGAGACGACGATGTCGACGGTGCCGTCGGTGTCGTTCCAGATCTCCTCCGCCGTCGTCGCCCGGTGGATCTGCGGATTCGCCGCATTGGCGAACTGCTGCGGCATGAACCAGTCCGGATTGGCCTTGAGCAGCTCCTCGGCCTTGGCGATCGCCCCACCCATGCCGTCCGGACCGGGAGTCAGGTGCAGGTCGGCGCCGTACGCGCGCAGCAACGCCCGGCGCTCCTTGCTCATCGTCTCCGGCATCGTGATGACCAGTCGGTAGCCGCGCGCGGCGCACACCATCGCCAGCGCGATCCCGGTGTTGCCCGACGTGGGCTCCACAACGGTGCCCCCGGGCTGCAGCAGCCCGTCGCGCTCGGCGGCGTCGATCATCGCTACGCCGATACGGTCCTTCACGCTGTGCGCCGGATTGAAGAACTCCAGCTTCGCCAGCACCGTCGCAGGACAGTCATCGGCGACCCGGTTGAGCCGCACCAGCGGCGTGTTCCCGATCAAAGCCGTGATGTCGTCAGCGACTCGCATGCGTCCTCCAGCGTTGAGATGCAACCTCCATGGTCCCCGATCACCCGAGGCGTGGCAAAACACGCGGCGCCCGTCCGGACCCCGACGGGGCCGGCGGCACGCAACGGCGATTGACTGTCCCCATGCCGATGCTGTTCACACCGCTGCAGTTGCGCGGCCTGAAGATCCGCAACCGCGCCTGGGCCTCCCCCATGTGCCAGTACTCGTCCAACGACGGCCATCCCACCGATTGGCACCTGGTCCACCTCGGCTCGTTCGCCAAGGGCGGTGCCGGCCTGGTGATGATGGAGGCCACGGCCGTCGTCCCCGAGGGGCGCATCACCCCCGGATGCGGCGGCATCTGGTGCGACGCCCAGGGCGCGGACTACGCACCCATCGTGGCGTTCCTCCACAGCCAGGGCGCCGCGGCGGGGATCCAACTGGCGCACGCCGGCCGGAAGGCATCCACGCAGATCCCCTGGCTGGGCCGCGGCAGTGTCCCGCTGGCGGAGGGCGGGTGGCAGACCTACGGCCCCTCGGCTCTCCCCTTCGACGGCTACGCCCCGCCGTCGGCCATGACCCTCGACCAGATCGAGGGGGTGGTTGCGGCGTGGGCAGCGGCGGCGCGGCGCTCGCTGGCTGCCGGGTTCGACGTCGTGGAGGTCCATGCGGCCCACGGCTACCTGCTGCACGACTTCCTGTCCCCGCTGAGCAATGTGCGCACCGACCAGTACGGCGGGCCGTTGGCGAACCGTGCCCGCCTCCTGCTCCGCGTCGTGGCTGCGGTGCGCGAGGTCTGGCCCCAGGACCGTCCCGTCTTCGTTCGGATGAGCGCGACGGACTGGATCGACGGCGGTTGGGACCTCCGACCAGACCGTCGAGGTGGCGCGCTGGCTGGCCGATCTGGGAGTCGACCTGATCGACACCTCCAGCGGCGGCCTGAGTCCGGAGCAGCAGATCCCGGTCGGCCCCGGATACCAGGTGCCGCTGGCCGCGCGCATCCGGGCCGAGGCGGGTGTGGCGACGTCCGCCGTGGGGCTGATCCTCACCGGGGCGCAGGCGGAGCAGGTGCTCCTCGACGGGGCCGCCGACGCCGTGATGCTCGGTCGTCCCCTGCTGCGCGATCCCGCCTGGCCGCAGCACGCGGCACTGGAGCTCGGAGCCGACCCGCCGTGGCCGCAGCAGTACCACCGCGTCGTGGAACTGCCGCAGTAGTCGACCGTCCCGGTCGGCACGGGCGCAGGGCAACAGCAGATCGCCAGCGGCCGGGCAACGGGAGGATCGCAGCCGACCGAGTCGGAGGCGGCCCGCGCTCCTGGCTACGCTGCCCTCCGCCAACGCCCTGGCCACCAGGCGCAGGACGGCCGGGCTGACGCCGAGTTCGGCGTGCTTGCCTGCCACCTCCACGTGCCGCGTCGGGCTGTCCCGATTCGGATCGAGACAGGCCTGCCATGCCACGACCGAGTCCTGGCGGCTGTACAGGGCGGTCACCGGTACCGGCATCGGTACGGCGTTGCGCTGCGCCACGAGCGCGGCGATGCTCTCCAGATCCCAGCCGTCGGACCGATAGGAGGTCGCCGCAGCCGTGTACTTCGGCCCTCCGACCACGGGCGAACCGAGGGTCACGACGTGCGCGACGTCCTGCGGTCGAAGCCGCGCCACCTCACGGCCGATGACCCCGCCAAGACTCCATCCGACGATCCGCACCGGCCGTCCCGAGCGCCGGGAGTCACCCTGGACGAGCTCCGCGACCTCGTTGGCCATCGCCGCCACGTCGCCGCGGTTGACTCCCTGCTGCCACCCCAGGGCGCGGTAGCCGAGTCGTCGCAGATAGGCGCGCAGCACGATCGTGGAAGTATCGCCGGTGAGGTAGCCCGGCAGGACCCGCACGACTCCGCCGTCGCCGCGGGGCGGCCGGTCGAACACCAGCGTCGGCAGCGTGGCCACACCGCGCAGCAGACCCAGGGCTTCGCCTATCGGCTGCGGGCGAGGAGGCGCGAGCGGCAGCTCGGCAACGGAGTCGTGGAACACCGCTCCATTGGCGCACACGGCACCGTGGCGCGCAACCACGCCGACTACTCCTGCGTCGCCTCCCGGTATGCGGCCACCAGCGTGGGCAGGGTCGGGTAGAGATGATCGCGACCGATCTTCTCCAGCAGCCCGGTCGGCTCCAGCGCCTCGATGAGCTCGCGTTTCGCACGGACCAGGACGAGCGTGACCCCGAGGTCGGCCAGGTCGCGTCGGAGCTCGCCCAGCGCATCGGCGGCCGTCGAGTCGATCTCGACGATCGCCTCGCAGTTGATCGCCACCCAGCGCACCTGCGGCTGCCGCTCAGCGACGAGTGCGCGCGCCCGGCGCCGGAAGTTCTCCGCGTTGGCGAAGAACAGCGGGGAGTCGTAGCGGTAGACGAGGAGCCCGGGCTCCTCGCGAGTACCGGGGAAATCGTCGACGTCGTGCATCCCCGCCAGGCCCGGGACGAACCCCTGGGCCGCCGCATGGGGCCGCGCCACCCGGGCGAGCATCTCCAGGACCGACAGTACGACCGCCGCGATCACTCCGTAGAGCACGCCGAGGACGAGGACGCCGACGCAGGTGAACGCCGCGAGCAGGAACTCCATCTTGCGGAAGCGCCACAGCCGTGCCAGTTCCCCGTAGTCGAACAACTGAATGGCCGCGTAGACCACCAGCCCGGACAGCGCCGCCCGGGGCAGGCCCGAGAGCAGCGGTCCGGCCGCCACCAGCACGGCGGCCAGCACCACCGCGGCGACGATGGAGTAGGCCTGCGACGTTGCGCCGCCCGCCCGGGCCAGCGCTGTCCTGGATCCGCTGGAAGAGACCGCCATCCCCTGCAGCAGGCCGGCACCCGCGTTTGCCGCCGCCAAGGCGCGCAGTTCCACGGTCGAGTCGATCTCCCGGTCGGACCGCTCGCGGAATGCGCGCGACGTCAGCGTCGTATCGGTGAACGCCACGACCGAGACGCCGAGCGCGCCGAGCAGCAGCAACTGGGCCTCGTCACCGCTGACGCTGGGCAGCGCCGGTGACGGCAGGCCGCGCGGGATGTCACCGACGAGGTCGACCGGCAGGGATGCTACCGCGGCGACGACCCCGACCGCGATGATCGCGAGCAGCGGGCCCGGCAGTCGGGGCCAACGGGACAGGACGAAGACCGCGACGATCACCACGAGCCCGATGAGCAGCGACGGGATATCGATCGAGCGCCACTGGGACAGCGCCGAGGCGATCTCCCCGAGGACGGAATCGCCCTCGACCTCGATGCCGAACCATCCCGATAACTGGCCGGCGATCATCAGCACCGCGATACCGGCGAGGTATCCCACCAGCACCGGCCGCGACAGCAGGTCCGCGATGAACGACAGCCGGAGCACGCTGGCAAGGAGCAAGACGGCCGCCATGGCCAGCGCCAGTGCCGCCGCCAGCACCGGGTAGCGGCTCGGATCCCCAGCCGCGATCGGCCCCACGACGGCGGCGGTCATCAGCGCGACGCTGGATTCCGGTCCCACAGACAGCAGCCGCGAGGTGCCCATCAGCGCGTACAGCACCAGCGCCGGCAAGCTTGCCCACAGCCCGGCCGTCGGCGGTAGCCCAGCGACCGTCGAGTAGGCCATCACCTGCGGCACCAGGTAGGCGCAGACGGTCAGGCCGGCAAGCAGATTGGCCCGGCTGAGGACGTCCCAGCGCGATGCCGGATCTCCTCTGGGCACCCTCACACTCGGCAGGCTATTGGGTTGATCGCGGCGAGGTCTGCCTGCGATGGGCCCTACCACCGCCGAACCTCCGAAGCAGCAGCGCGCCGCCGCGAGCGCAGCGCTTCGGATAGTCGTCCACGGTGGCCGCAAGCCCGGGGAGCCGTCCCGCGCCCGGTGATGGGGTCGACCGAGGAAATCCGGCCTTGGGCGCTCATGGTGTCGGTGCTCTGGCATACTGACGTGCATTGCGCGGGTGTAGTTCAATGGCAGAACATCAGCTTCCCAAGCTGACAGTGCGAGTTCGATTCTCGTCACCCGCTCCACAGGACAAGGGCCCCTGACCAGCACAACCACCGGTCAGGGGCCCTGCTCCATGCGTCCTAGTAGTGCCCCGCAATGCCCGTTTCGTGCGACGAATGGCCTGCCTTGGTTGCACGTTCGTTGCACGGCCGGCAGCCTGAGGACGGCGGGGCGAGTTCGGCCTTGGTGTCGGTCCCGAGGGAACCTGATCGGGATAGCATCGGAGCGCTGCGTGTGACACAGAGGAAGTCATGGGAGATTCTGCACCCAGTGTGAGCCGTGGTCCGCGACTCTCCAGGGAGCTTGCGCAGTGGTATCCCCTGCTCACGCCGGTCAGCGACTACGCCGAGGAAGCTGCCTTCTACCGGAGGCTCTTCGAGACCCACTGCCACAAGCCGCCCAGGACCTTGCTCGACCTGGGTTGCGGCGGCGGCCACAACGCCGCACACCTCAAAGCGACGCTGGCCTGCACGCTGGTCGACCTGGCGCCAGCGATGCTCGCGATCAGCCGTCGCCTCAACCCGGAGTGCGAGCACGTCCTAGGCGACATGCGCAGCGCCAGGCTCGGCCGCGTCTTCGACTGCGTCCTCCTGCACGACGCGGTCAGCTACATGGCGTCGCGCTCCGATCTCGCGCGCGCCATCGTCACGGCCTTCGAGCACACCGCCCGTGGTGGGGTCGCCCTGTTTCAGCCGGACTTTGTCGCGGAGACCTTCGAGTCGGGGACCGTGGCAGGGGGCAGCGACGACGAGGGCAGAGGCATGCGCTACCTGGAGTGGCGCTGGATCCCCGAGGCTAGCCGCGAGACCTACCTGACCGACTTCGCCTACCTGCTCCGGGACGAGAGCGACACGGTCGAGGTGATGCACGACCGGCACGTGATGGGGCTGTTCCCCAGGGCCGTCTGGCTCGAGCTGATCGCGGATGCAGGCTTCGAGCCGCTCACGGTCCCCTTCGAGCACAGCTCGTACGTCGACGCGGGGCACGAGGTATTCCTTGGGCTGCGGCCCGAAGAAGAGGCTTCTCATGGATGAGTCAAGTCCCCGTTTCTGGGAGGTGTTCTTCGAGGTCTTCGAGACTCTGCCCAGGCAGGGTCCGGGCAACAGGGCCTGCGCCAAGAAGGCGCTCGGCTTGTGCTGGCAGCTGCCGCAGGCGCCTGCCGTGCTCGACCTCGGCTGCGGCGTCGGCGGGCAGACGTTCCACCTCGCGGAGTTGCTGCCCAGCGCGCTCATCACGGCGATGGACAACCACGCGCCGAGCATCGAGCGGCTGCGCGCAGCGTCGACCCAGCGAGGGCTCGCTGAGCGGGTTCGACCCCTGGTCGCCGACATGGCGCATCCAGGGCTGCCACCTGGGACCTTCGATCTCATCTGGTCGGAGGGGGCGCTCTACAACATGGGGATCGACAATGCCCTGCGGATCTGCCACGGGTTGCTGCGCCCGGACGGGTACCTAGCCTTCACCGACGCGGTCTGGCGCAAGGAGAACCCACCACCCGAGGTCAAGGCGAGCTTCGATTTCGACTACCCAGCCATGGGCACGGTCTCCGACGTCCTCGCAGCCATCAGCAAGGCCGGTCTCTCGCTCGTCGCGCACTTCACACTGCCGGACGAGGCCTGGTGGGACGACTTCTACACGCCAATGGAGAGACGTATCGAGGAGCTGCGCGGTAGGTACGTCGCCGACGCTGAGGCGCTCGCCGTGCTTGACCAGATCGCGCAGGAGCCCGAGATGCACCGGCGACACTCCGACTATTACGCCTATGAGTTCTTCATCGCGCGACGCACTGAGTGAGTCTCCGCGGCGCGATCCTGATGGGGGTGATGGGCTACCGCCGACGGGTGGGGTTCCTCGCCGGACTCACCGTCGCCCAGATCAGCGGGTTCTCCCTGATCTTGGCGGCCCTCGGCCTGAGCTTGGGGCACGTCGACAGCGCAACGGTCAGCCTGATCACCGTGGTCGGGCTCATCACGATCGGCCTGTCGACCTACCTGATCCTGTACCCCAACCCCCTCTCTGACCGGCTGGCCCCGTACCTGGGCATCTTCGAGCGACGGCCGCTGCGCCCGATCACATCGAGGTGCCGCCCGAGGTCAACGTCGTGATCTTCGGGGCAGGTCGCTACGGCAGCCGGCTAGCAGCCGGGCTCACCGCCGCCGGCCTGCACGTGCTGGTCGTCGACCACGACCCGCCGGCGCTCGTGCGCCTCCCGCACGCGCATGGAGAGACCCTCTACGGGGGCGCCGAGGAACCCGAACTGGCCCTCGCCCTACCCATGACCTCGCCGGGTACATGGTCAGCGCCATTCCGCGCCGGGATATCAGTCTCGCTCTGCTGCACGGGATCCGTGAAGCAGGCTTCACCGGGCCCTTCCTCGCCACGGACCACAACCCGTTGGACACCCGCCTCCTGCTGGC
>CAVXYG010000006.1:0-470381 GCA_963766005.1 uncultured Actinomycetota bacterium
CCTGGATCGATGGTCAACCGCGGCGTGACCGCCCCGCATCCCCTGCGGCCACTTCGCCAGGTCCAGCAGGCCCGTGATCTCGGCGACCCACGCCCGTCGCGGACCGCTGCGGTCGCAGCGTCGTCGATGCACGGCGCCCAGGCTCCGGCGGGACCTGCCCGATGGCCGCGGCGACGTCGGCGCGGGCGCAGGACCCGACCGTGTACCCGTGTCCGCGGTCAGTGAGCAGGGACAGGAACGCATGGGTGCAGGCGGCGGTGTCGGTGCGCACCACCAGCGCGGCCCGTTCCGGATCGGTGAGCTGCGCCTCGATCAGGTCCAGCACGGCCTCGTGGTCGGCGGCGGTGCCGGCGTTGGCGTTGCCGGGCCGCAGCAGCCCGGCGACCGGCTCCCCGGTCCCGCCCGCCCCGTGGTCGGCGTAGGCCAGCAGCGGGTGGAAGCCGAACCCGCGCTGTAGGTCGGCGCGGCGTCCTGCTTCTCCGAGTGGGCGGTGATCAGGGTGCCGTCGATGTCGACCAGCACCTCGGCCCGCGGGGGCAGGTGGCTCCCGGCGCTGCCGCGGGCGGCCGCAGCAGCCCGGCGCAGCGCGCCCAGCCCGTCGGGATCCGCGGCCAGCCGATGGACCAGCCGGCTGATCGTGGGGTCGGAGGCGACCGGCCCGAACACCTCCTCCCGGCCGCGCAGCATCGCGGTGTCGGCCGGGCAGTCCCCGCCCGCCGCGAGCATCACCGCCAGGTCCAGCACCACCTTGCCCGGATCATGCTCCGCAGCGGGCCTTGCGGTGCCCGGCCAGCCCCACTGAAAGGGCCCGATCCAGCCCGCTGGCGCGGGCCGTCCGGTACAGCAGCTCGATCCCGGCCTGCGACACGACGCCGTCGGCGCCGCCGCGGAGATGGACACGATTCCGGAACCGACTACGCTTCACCTTGAGAGTGCCTTCCAGCTCGGGCGTCCTGATGTCTTCGCAAACACCAGAATCCCAAGCAGGACAGGCACTTTCGCTCATCTACCGCCCGTGCCGCCAGGCAAGATCATGAAACGGCGAGGCTATCGCGCGCGGGGTGACGCCCGCAGACCGCCTCGGCTCTCGCCTCCCGACCCGGAAGGCTGCGCCGACACGCTGCCGGATGATGATGAAATCGAACATACGTACGTACTATCGTGTGCAATGAGTAGGCGGACGAGTTCCATCCGGCGGGGTGTGGGTGTCGCGCAATCCACAGGCCGGCGCGGATGGGGCCGCCGTGTCGCTGCCGCGGTCTAGGTTCGCGGTGATCAAGCAGATCCGGATCCGGTCCGGACTCACCGACAAGGAGTGCATCGTGCCGAAGACCCCGCCGCCCCCCCGTGACCGCGAGCAGGCGCTCCAGACCGCCATGGCCCACATCGAGAAGCAGTTCGGCCGCGGCGCGATCATGCGACTCGGCGAGGAGGGCCGGGCGCCCGTCGAGGTGATCACCACCGGGTCCATCGCGCTCGATGTCGCCCTCGGCATCGGGGGCCTACCGCGGGGCCGCATCGTGGAGGTCTACGGGCCCGAGGCCAGCGGCAAGACCACCGTCGCGCTGCACGCCATCGCCTCGGTGCAGCGTTCCGGCGGGATCGCCGCCTTCATCGACGCCGAGCATGCGCTGGATCCGACCTACGCGAGTCGTCTGGGCGTCGACCTCGACAGCCTCTACGTCTCGCAGCCGGACACCGGCGAGCAGGCGCTCGAGATTGCCGACACGCTCATCCGGTCGGGCGCGATTGATCTGGTGGTCATCGACTCCGTGGCTGCACTGGTCCCGCGAGCGGAGATCGAGGGAGAGATGGGCGACAGCCACGTGGGGCTGCAGGCCCGGCTCATGAGCCAGGCGCTGCGCAAGATGGCCGGCGCGCTGAGTTCCAGCAACACGACTGCGATCTTCATCAACCAGCTCAGGGAGAAGATCGGCGTCATGTTCGGCTCGCCGGAGACCACCACGGGCGGCAAGGCGCTGAAGTTCTATTCCTCGGTGCGGCTCGACGTGCGGCGGATCGAGACGCTCAAGACCGGCAACGAGGCGGTCGGCAACCGGGTGCGGGTCAAGGTCGTGAAGAACAAGATGGCCCCGCCGTTCAAGCAGGCAGAGTTCGACATCCTCTACGGCGAGGGCATCTCCCGCGAAGGCTCCCTGCTGGATCTCGGCGTCGACCAGTCCATCGTCCGCAAGTCCGGCGCCTGGTACACCTACGAGGGCGATCAGCTGGGCCAGGGCAAGGAGAATGCGCGCGCCTTCCTGCGCGACAACCCCGACCTGGCCGACGAGATCGACAAGCGCATCAAGGAGAAGCTCGGCATCGGGCCGAAGTTGGACCGCGATGTCGCGGAGGACCCGGCAGCGCCGGCCCCCATCGACCTGTGACCCGGCACCAGAGGCACGCGCAGGGCAGCAGCGCCGAGGCGGTGCCGGATACGGATCCGAGCAGCACCGCCCGCTCGATCCTGTTGCGGCAGCTGACGATCGGGCCGCGGACCGAGGAGCAGTTGCGTCAGGCACTGCGCAAGCGGCAGGTGCCGGATGATGTCGCGGAGGAGGTCTTGGCCCGCTTCGCGGAAGTGGGCCTGATCGATGATCGCGCCTACGCGGAATCGCTTGTCCGGTCGGAAGCCGCGGCGGGATCGTTGTCCCGGCGCCGGGTCCAGCAGCGGCTGCGGGAGAAGGGCGTCGCCGACCACATCGTGGCCGAGGCACTGGAAGGCATCGACCTCGAGGTGGAGGAGTCGGCGGCGCTGGAACTGGCCCGACGCAAGGCTGCCCGCATGCGCGATCTGGATCCGTCGACCGCACGACGCAGGCTGGCCGGCGTGCTCGCTCGGCGCGGCTACAGCGCCGACACGGTGCGCCGAGTCGTGGCGGATGTGCTGGTCGCAGGCGATCGGGGTGCGCCGGACAGCGCGTGACTGCCACCGGGAATGCACGCGGCGGCGGCATCGGGGAGACTCCAGGTATGGCGATGCACCTGCGCCGACCGGCCTTGGCGGTCGGTGTCGCGCTGCTGCTAGCAGCATGCGGCGACGCCGAGCAGGCGCCGGCCGAGCCATCCCAGCCGACGGCGACTGTCACGGCCTCGCCGTCGGTCACCGGCACGCCGCAATCCAGCGGACCTGTGGCGCCGGTGGCACAGGGCGCGATCGTCGAGAACCTGCTCGCCCCGTGGAGCATCGCGCCGGTCAGCGGCACCGAGGCGCTGGTGAGCCTGCGCGACAGCGGCGACGTCCTGCTGCTGAGCCGGTCCGGCGGCACCTGGACCGCTCGGACCGCGGGGTCCGTGCCGGGCGTCGCGGCGCAGGGTGAGGGCGGGCTCTTGGGACTGGCGGTGGCCCCCGGCGGCAACGCGGTCTTTGCGATGCTCACCACCGGCGGCGACAACCGTGTGGTCCGGATGGCCTGGGACGGATCGCGGCTGGGCGCGGCTTCGGTGGTGCTCAGCGGCATCCCCAAGGGGCAGATTCACAACGGCGGCCGCATCACCTTCGGCCCCGACGGCTTGCTCTACATCGCCACGGGTGACGCAGGGTCGCCATCAAGTGCGCAGGACCCGGCCAGCCTCGCCGGCAAGATCCTGCGCGTCGCACCGGACGGCTCGATCCCTTCCGGCAATCCGAGCAGCGGGTCGCCGGTGTACTCCCTCGGCCACCGCAACGTGCAGGGCCTGGCGTTCGACGACGGCGGGCGGCTGTGGGCCAGCGAGTTCGGCGCCCAGGACACTGACGAGATCAACCTCATCCGTCCGGGCGCCAACTACGGATGGCCGATCGTCGAGGGAACCGGGTCGCCCGCGGGCCTGGTCGATCCGGCCGCGACCTGGAGCCCGACCGCGATCGCCTCACCCAGCGGTATCGCCTTCGCCGCCGGTTCGCTCTGGGTCGCCACCCTGCGGGGCCGGACGATGTACGAGGTTCCGCTGTCCGGGAACTCCGCCGAGGCGCCGATCGCCCACTTTGGCCAGCAGTACGGCCGATTGCGGGACGTGGCCGCCGTCGGCCCCGATGCCTTGTGGCTGCTGACGAACAACACCGATGGCCGCGGCGACCCCGCGCCCGGCGACGACCGGATCATCGAGATCGGCTTGGAGCGGCGCTGAGCAGCCCGGTGGCGGCAGCGCACTCGGCGGCGCTCCCCTCGGAGCAGGCCCACAGGTAGTACTGCACCGGCCAGGTCGCCACGTAGGCCCCGTAGCGCCGCTCCGCCGAGCGCCAGTGGTCGTTGCGCAATCGCATGGCGTCCGCGGTCGCCGGGCCGAGGCCGGCCAGGATCGCGGCGATGTCGGTCGCGGTGTCGCCGACCGTGGCGCTGTCCCAGTCCAGCAGCGACTGCACCGCACCGGTGACGGGGTCCACCCTGCAGTTGACTCCGCCGAGATCGCCGTGGAATATCCCGATCGGCGCCTCGTGCGCCACGGTCGCGGCATGTCGGGTCAGCGCGATCTGGCGAGACTGCAGCCCGATGGGGAGGTCCGCGCGGTCCTCCACGGTGCGTGCCAGGGCGTCCCAGACCGCGGCCCATGCGGGTACCGCCGTCGGCCACCGTGCGGCCGGGATCTCGTGCAACTGCGCGAGAAGCTCCGCCAGCGAGCCCAGCAGCCGGTCGCGGGCCCGGGTCGGCAGCGCATCGGTGGACACCGTGTCCAGCGGTACGCCGGCGCAGTACGACAGCAGTAGGTAGCCGTCTCCGGGCTCCGGCGCGGCCCGGAGGTCGATGACGCGCGGCACCGGCAGCCCTGCAGCGCCGAGGACACCCAGGCGGGCCGCTGCGTCCGGCAGCCACGCGCAGCCGTGGGCCGTGCGCGGGAAGCGCCACGCGACGGCCAGGTCGGGCTGCAGCAGCACCAGGTTCTGCGACCCGCGCTCGTCCACGACCGTGCCGGGCCTGCCGAGGTCGATGCCCGCAGTCCTGGCGCACCGCTCGACGAGACTCATCGCCTCATCCTGGCCTCGGCGGCGGAACCTCCTCCAAGGGGGGTCGGGTGTCGGGGCCGATCTCGTCGGCTTCGTGCAGCACCGGTAGTCGCAGCGCGACGACTGCGAGCACGACGAACATCGACGCGAACGCCAGCATCGTGGCCTCGGTCCCGATCCCATCGACCAGCGGCCCGGCGAGGAGGTAGCCGAAGGGTCCCGCCGCGTAGGCCACGGCTGTGAGGACGCCGATCACCCGGCCCCTGAGCCTCGGTGGCGTGCGCACCTGCATGACGACGTTGATGACGGGCTGCACCGGGCCGAACGAAGCCCCGATCAGCAGGGCCAGCGGCAGCAGCAGCACCAGCGGGGGCAGGAACGCGAAGGGCACGAAGCTGGCGGCTGTGGCCACCAGGCTCCACACGAACACCGACCGGGTCTTCGCCCGACGCGCAAGGATGCCGTAGCCCAGCGCACCCACGATGCCGCCGGCGGACATCACCATGAGGACACCTCCGAGGGCCAGCGGGGTGTCCTGCTGCTGGAAGTAGTACGGCAGGACGACGCCCTCGATCGGGAGATAGACCGCGATCAGGGCCATGAGGAGCAGCCCCATGGTGCGTTGCAGTCGGTCGTGCCAGAGAAACGACAGTCCCTCGCCGGTCGCGTGCCAGAAGCCCGGCAGATGCTCGTCCGGCCCGGGGGCGCCGGCGCCGGGGATCCTGATGACCGCAACGGTCAGGATGGAGCCGGCGAACATCGCTGCCGCTGCCCAGAACGTCCCCGCTGGCCCGACCAGGGCGATCAGCAGGCCGCCCAGTCCCGGCCCGAGCAGGAACGCCACCCCCCAGATCGCCTCGTGGATGCCGTTGACGCGCGGCAGGGAGAGCCTGGCCCGGGCGGCGACGTCGGGCAGCATCGCCTCGCGTGCGCCGACTCCGGCGGGATCGAACACGGCGCCGGCGAGCGCAAGGACGACCACCATGGTGTAGGTCAGGCCGAGCGTCGTGTCCAGGATCGGGATGAGGGCCACCGAGACCAGGCTCGCGACGTCGCTGGCGACCGAGATCCGCTTGCGGCCGACGGCATCCACGAGGGTGCCCGACAGCAGCGCCGCGATCATCGTCGGGACGGCCGTCACCGCGGCCATCGCCGCCGTCGAGGTCGCCGAGCCGGTGATCTCCAGCACGAGCCATGGCAGCGCCACCACGGTGATGCCGTTTGCCGCGCCGGACAGCAGCGTCGCGACCTCCACGGCGGCCAACGGCAGCCACCGCTGCAGCCTGGCCGTCATGATCACCGTTCCGGTATCCGCCCGGGTGCTGAGCGGACGCTCACGTCCCGACCGATTCCTCCGCCAGAACGCGACGCAGCGCCTCGAAGGTGCTCGGCAGGAGCGCGGGCGCCCCGCGCAGGTGGGCCTGGATCTCCAGCCCGAGCTTCTCGACCAGGAACACCTGCATCAGGGTGCGGCTGGAACCGCGGCCCTCGGTGAGGAGATCGATCTCCATGTCGCGAAGGTAGCCCTGGGTCAGCGCCGTCTGGAGCCACGACGAGGCGTAGTGCGTGCCGCGGCTCAACGCCTCGGCATCGCTGGAGGAGGGACGGACGTTGAACCGGTCCATGTGCTGGGCCAGCGCCACCCCGGAGGCGACGTCGATGGACCGGCACAGCCCAGCGAGGTCGCGCAGCGGCGAGCGCTTCTCCCGGCGCTGGCTGATGAACCGCGTCGGCCGGCCCTCGAAGTCGATGAAGATGACGTCGGCGCCGGTGATGAGGATCTGGCCCAGGTGCATGTCGCCGTGGGTGCGCATCCGTAGGCCACGGATGTCCAGGGTCTTCACCGGGTCGAGCAGCCGCAGGATCGCCTCCTCGGAGTCGAGCACCGCCGCCACCTCGACTGCCCAGGCCGGCGGCAGGCTGTTGCGCGCTACGTACAGCGAGCGCAGCGAGTTGCGCACCTTGGACCGGGCCGATTGGTAGATCTGGCGCTGGTAGTGGGGCGGGAAGGACGCCGGGGACAGTGCCGGGTCCTTGGTGTCGCTGGCCAGCGCGTGGTGCAGTTCCGCCAGCCGCTCCCCGGTTCGGGTCGCGATCGACAGGAACGGGCCGAACAGCTCGTGCGCCGCCGACGGCAGCTCGATGTCGTCGAAGCCGGCCAGCGTCACCGCCGGCAGCAGCTCTCCGATGCGGCCCTCGTCGATCAGGGAGTACAGGTCCTCCTGGTAGCTGCTGAACTTGTCGATGACGTAGTCCCAGCCGTCGCGCTCGTGCGTCACCTGTTGCTGCAGCACGCCGAGGGTGCGCCGCGCGTGACCGTGAGTCCGCAGCTCGACGGCGCCGTAGGTCTGCACCGCATTGCCGAAGGCGGTGTCGTCGGTGAGGAACCGACCGATCTCCCAATCGGGGTTCACCCCGATATCCACGCGCCGGAACAGCTTCAGGAACAACTCCTCGCCGAACAGGATCGCGCTGTTGCGGACGGCCTCCCGGCTGGCCGACGCCGGGAGCGCCTCATCCGCGGCGTCCAGCACCCGTCGGCCCACCCTGCCGACCACGCCGACGAGGTCGCCCTCCTCCGTGGGCACGCGCCGCCGGCGCTTGATGACCTCCAGCAGCGCCTGCCCGAAGGCCGACTCGCCGACCGCATCCACGATCACGCCGGCGCGCTTGCCGCCAGGGGACTCGATGGCGAACAGCGTGGCCCGGGAGCGGTAGTCGTCGGTGGCCCGGGCCATCGGATGGAAGGCCAGCGGCAACTGGTAGGTCTCGGGCTCGCCGTCGGTGTAGTCGACCTGGATGAGCACGATCCGGCCGAGCTCCCGGCCGTCGGAGCGCACGGGCAGCGCCGACAGGACCCGCAGGTCCTCCACGGTGCGGGCCTGCGGGTTGAACCAGCTGCGCCCGGCCAGCACGCCGGGGAGCAGCCGCTGGAAGCGGTCTCGGACAGCGCGCACGGTGAAGACGTCCTGCCAACTGCCGCTGACCACGATCGTCGGCGCGCTGTCGGCCTCGCTGCCCTCGTCGACGGTGGGTTCGTGCAGCCGCAGCCAGAGGAAGGAGTGCGGGGCCATCGTCAACTGGTACGGGGCGTCGGTGATCGTGGGGAACCGATTGCCGCCCGACACCTCAACGGGCGTCAGTTCGCGGTAGTCCGACAGGTCGAGCTGGGCCGGTTGCGGGAACCGGGACAGGTTGGCGACCACGAGGATGGTGGTCGATTCGTCGCTGCGGATGAACGCCAGGATCTTGGGGTTCTCCGGCGACAGCAGCGTCAGCTCCCCGGTGCCGAACACCGGGTGGCGCTGCCGCTGCGCGATGAGCCGCCGCGTCCACACCAGCAGGCTGGACGGGTTGTTCTGCTGGGTGGCGACGTTGATCGACTCGTAGCGGTACTCGGGGTCGATGATGACCGGCAGGAACAGTTGCTGCGGGTTGGCCGCGGAGAACCCGGCGTTGCGGTCGGCCGACCACTGCATCGGCGTGCGCACGCCGTCCCGGTCGCCGAGGTAGATGTTGTCGCCCATCCCGATCTCGTCGCCGTAGTAGATGATGGGCGTGCCGGGCAGACTCATGAGCAGGCCGTTGAGCAGCTCGATCTTGTTCCGGTTGTTCTTCTGCAGCGGCGCCAGGCGTCGGCGGATGCCCAGGTTGATCCGGGCTCGGGGATCGTCGGCGTAGGCGCGGTACATGTAGTCGCGCTCCTCGTCGGTGACCATCTCCAGCGTGAGCTCGTCGTGGTTGCGCAGGAACAGCGCCCACTGCGCGGTATCGGGGATCGGCGGCGTCTGGTGCATGATGTCGACCAGCGGGTAGCGATCCTCCATCTGCACGGCCATGTACATGCGCGGCATGACGGGGAAGTTGAACGCCATGTGGCACTCGTCGCCTTGGCCTCCGCCGAAGTAGGCGCGGGTGTCCTCCGGCCACATGTTCGCCTCCGCCAGCAGCATCCGGTTGCGGTACTTGCCGTCGACGTGGCTGCGCAGCTTCTTCAGGAACTCGTGGGTGGCCGGGAGGTTCTCGCAGTTCGTGCCTTCCTCCTCGTAGAGGTAGGGCACGGCATCGAGGCGCAGGCCGTCCACGCCGGTATCGAGCCAGAAGTCGATCACGCCGAGGACGGCCTTGTGGACCGCCGGGTTCTCGAAGTTGAGGTCTGGCTGGTGGTGGTAGAAGCGGTGCCAGTAGTACTGCTCGGCCACCGGGTCCCAGGTCCAGTTCGACGGCTCGAAGTCCTGGAAGATGATCCGCACGTCGGAGTAGCGCGAAGGGTCGTCGCTCCAGACGTAGAAGTCGCGCTCACGGCTGCCGCGGGGCGCGCGCCGGGCCCGCTGGAACCACGCGTGCTGGTCGCTGGTGTGGTTGATGACGACCTCGGTGATGACCCGCAGCCCCCGGGCATGGGCCTCTCTGACCAGCGCCCGGAAGTCCCGCATCGTGCCGTACTCGGGGTTGACCCCGGTGTAGTCGGAGATGTCGTAGCCGCCGTCCCGCAGCGGGGAGGGGTAGAACGGCAGCATCCACAGCGCGGTGACGCCGAGGTCCTGCAGGTAGTCCAGCTTCTGCGCTAGCCCGCGGAAGTCCCCGATCCCGTCGGCGTTGCCGTCGTAGAACGAGCGGACATGCACCTGGTAGATGACGGCCTTCTGGTACCACAGCGGGTCGTCGGCGAGCAGGTTGGCCGGCTTGCTGCGCGTCATGGGCACCTCCGCGGGAGCATGGTCTGGCACGACCCTAGTGGTGCCGCTGCCCGCTCGCCTGCACCCCGTCCACCGAGGAGCCGTCAGGCAAGGTGCTCGCCAGTGCTAGCGCCGCCGCGTGGGTTGGGTCGAACAGCGCCTGGTATCCCCCGGTGTGCCACCACAGCACCGGCCCGTCGATCTGGTCGAGCAGTGCCAGCATGCCCGCCGCGCCCTTGCCGGAGTAGACGGGATCGGTGATGATCGCCTCGCTTCGGGCCAGGGTGAGGACCGCGTGCGCTGTCGCGGCATCGGGGACGCCGTAGCCCGGGCCGAGGAATCCGGTGCGGATGTCGGCGCCGGGATGCGGCAGCGCCAGGCCGATCAGGTCGGCGGCCTGCCGGGCGAGCGTGTCGGCCGCCGAGGTCGGCTCCGCGTGGATCGCCGCGACGTCGATGCCGATGATCGGCACGCTCAGGCCGAGCAGCGCCCGCCCCACCAGCAGCCCGGCGTGGGTGCCCAGGGAACTGCTGGCATGGACGATGGCGCTGGGCGGCCTGTCCCACTGCTCGGCGGCCTCGAGCAGCGCCAGCGCGAAGCCGAGCGCACCCACGGGGCTGGAGCAGCCGACGGGAGCGGTGACCGTGTCGGGTTCGGTTCCGGCCCGGAGCACGGCGTCCTCGAGCTCGCCCCAGGTCGCCTCGCCGAGGAACACCAGTTCGGCGCCGAGCAGGTCGTCGAGCAGCAGGTTGCCGGCCGGGGCCGCCGGCGCCCGGCCCGAGAGCAGCAGTCGGCACCGCAACCCGGTGAGTGCGGCGGCCGCCGCACCGGCTCGGGCCGAGTTCGACTGGGCGGCCCCGGTGGTGACGAGCACGTGCGCGCCGTCGGCCAGCGCCTGGCCGATCACCAGGTCGTACTTGCGGATCTTGTTCCCTGCGAGGGCGACCGGACCGACATCGTCCCGCTTGGCCCACACCTCGTGACCGACGCCGGCGCTGAGTCGCGGCAGTCGGTGCAACGGTGTCGGTATCGCGCAGAAGCCAGCGCGCGGGAGGGCACGCAGTGCCGCCAGGGGAGTAGGCATGGGGCGATTGTCGTGCCTCGCGCGCCCTGAGCGCGCGTCGTGACGGTGCCCGGGACGGCACGCCGCGCCGAGGCCCACACCTGCCCCGGTTGCCGCCGGGCGGAGCTCGCGGCAGGCTCCAGCTATGGACGAGGCGGGCCTGCTCTGGTGGACGTCGAAGCAGGAGCCCTGCACGGGCTGCGGGGGCGTCGGAGTCCCGGTGGTCCTCGACATGCAGGACGCCGAGACCCGGGATGCGGTGCGCACCGGCCTTGCCGTCCTCGGCGGCTGCGGACTCGGCGGCGCGTCGTTCGACCGGCAGTGCCCCCGCTGCGGCAGACGGTGGAGTAGCCAGACGGGACGGCCCTAGTACGCCGCAGTCGGCCCGCGCCGCCGGGGCCAGGTGGAGTCGACGCGTCGACGCGCGTGTGCCAGGGTCGCCGTGCGCCTCCCTGATGCTGCCTTGAGCGCACTTGGGGTCCGACGAGGCTCTAGCGGTCGGCCGCGGGGCCGGGCTGCTCCGCCTGCGGCGGGGTGGGCCGCTGCGCCTTGGACCGTGCCGCGGCCATCGTGCTGCCGAGTGCCGCGGGGGCAAGCCGTGTCAAGACATCGGCCATCGTGACCACACCCAGCGTCTGCGCCCCGTCCACCACCACCGCCAGGTGCTTGCGGGTCCGACGCATCTCGGCCAGCCCGGCGTGCAGGGTCATCGAGGCCGGCAGTCGCAGGAGCGGCTTGCGGAAGTCCGCCGCGGGTACCTGGGGATCGGCGGCCATCGTGTCGCGCACATGGACCACGGCGGTGAAGTCGCCGCCGGAGGCCATCAGGATCCGTCGATGGCCGGTGCGACGGGCCACGTCGCGCACGTCGGCGACGGTCGCGTCGACCGAGACCGCCTCCGGGTCGGCGTCGTGCCGGACGATCTCCCGCAGCGGGACCACCTGCAGCTGCAGGACCGCCTCGATCGGCTCGGCGTACTCCGCATCGAGCGCCCCCACGTTGATGGAGTGCTCAACCAGGTGCCGCAGCTCGTCTGGATTCTGGCTGGCGCTCAGGGAGTCGGTGGGCACGACCCCCACCCGGCGCACGAGGGCGTTTGCCGCCCGGTTCAAGGCCCGCAGCAGCGGCCGGGTGATCGCCATGAAGGCCCGCATGGGGATAGCCAGCACCGTGGCCGACATCTCGGGGTGCGCGATGGCCCACGACTTCGGGGCCATCTCGCCAATCACGAGGTGCAGGAAGGTCACCACGAACAGGGCCAGGATGAACGACACGACGCTGGCGGCGCCGCTCGGCAGCCCGATGCTCTCCATCACCGGTTCCAGCCAGTGGTGCACGGCCGGCTTCGTGATCGCGCCCAGCGCCAGCGTGCAGACCGTGATGCCGAGTTGCGATCCGGCCAGGACCAGCTGCAGCTCGCCGAAGTTGCGCAGCGCCGCCCGGGCGGGCGCACTGCGTGCCGCGGCGTCCTCCACCCGGTGGCGCTTGGCGGCGATGAGCGAGAACTCCGCCGCGACGAAGAGCGCGCTGAGTGCGATGATCGCGACCGTCGCGATGCCGATGTAGAGGGGGTTGTCGCTCACGGCGCGTCCGTCCCGGTGAGCACCACGCGCACCTTGGAGGGGACGTGACGCTCCACCTCGAGCACCGTGATGGACAACCAGCGCCCCGGAGGCGGCGTGGCCAGCGCGAGGTCGGCCGGATCGCCGGGCAGCGCGACCCTGATCGTGGCTCCCGGTGCGGGCAGGTCGCCCTGGACGGCGATGGCCAGCCCCGCGATGGTCTCGTAGGCGCCGCGCGGCAGCTCGGCGTCGATGGCGCGCTCCACCTCGTCGAGGTGCACCGAACCGGCCATGACCCAGGCCCCGTCCGGATCCGGGCCGGTCACGGGGATGGCGAAGGTCCCGGTGTCGTGCTCGTCGGTGATCTCGCCGACGAGCTCCTCCGCGAGGTCCTCCATGGTGAGCACGCCGCAGAACCCGCCGTACTCGTCCAGGACGCAGGCCAGATGCGTGCGCGTGCCCATGAGTTCGTCCACTGCGGCCGTCAGCGGCATCAGGTCCGACAGCAGGACCGGCGGGCGCGCCAGCGTTCCGACCAGGGAGGTGTCGGGGACCTCCTGCCGCAGCAGGTCCGACAGATGGACTACTCCGAGGACCTCCTCGGTCTGTTCGGCCAGCACCGGATAGCGGGAGTGGCCGTCGTCGGCCATGCGTGCGCGCAGGTCGCCGACCAGGTCGGTATCCCACACCGTGTCGACCTGGGCCCGCGGCACCATGGCGTGTCCCACGTCGTGGGTGGGGAAGTCCAGGATCCGGTCCAGCATCCGGGACAGCTCGGGATCCAGGTCGCCGCTCTCGCGTGACTCGGCGACGATCTCCTCCAGATCCCGGGCCGAGGCGGCGTGCTCGACATCGTGGACCGGGGCGATACCGAGCAGGCGCAGCACGATGTTGGAGGACGCGTCGAAGAAGTGGATGAGCCACCCGAACACCGCGAGGTACCAGCGGGTGGACGGCGCCAGGCCCAGCGCCAGCGGCTCCGGCTTGGCGATGGCGAGGTTCTTCGGGAAGAGTTCGCCGAAGAGCATTTGCACAATCGTCGACAAGCCGATCGCGAGCAGCGCGCCGATGCTGACAGAGACGGCGGTGGGAACACCGGTGCCGCCGAGCAGCGCGCTCAGGGAACCGCCGATGAGCGGCTCGGCGACATAACCCACGAGCAGGCCCGTGACGGTGATGCCCAGCTGCGCCCCGGACAGCATGAAGGATGTCCGCCGCGTGATCTCCAAGGCCCGCTGCGCCGCCTTGTCCCCGGTGGCGGCGCGGGCGGCCAGGCCGGAGCGGTCCACCGCCATGTAGGCGAACTCCTGGGCGACGAAATAGCCCGTCGCGACGGTGATGAGCAGGACGACGGCAACGCCGGCGAGGAGCACGAGCCAATCCATGGTCCGGTCACCGCCTCCCTGGGTTCAGCAGGACTGTACCGCCGTGTGGGCGCCAGCGTGACGAGGCGCGGGGGAGAGGGCACGGGGCCGAGTCGCGACCGGCGCGGGATGCTCGGCGGGAATCAAGGCCACCGTGCGATGAGTGTCCGAGGGGGGACTTGAACCCCCACCCCCTTAACGGGGACTAGCACCTCAAGCTAGCGCGTCTACCTATTCCGCCACCCGGACCGGTGGGCCCGCACGGAAGCGGGCGCTGCGGACAGGATAGCGGATGCTCGGCAGGGGGAACGAACGCGAACCAGGCAGGATGGCTCCATGAGCAGTCGTACGCCCAGCGCGCTGGCGGAGGACGTCGTCGACCTCTGCCGAGGCCTGGTCCGGATCGATACCACGAATACCGGAGACCCCGACACCACCGTCGGTGAGGCGCTGGCGGCGGAGTTCGCGCAGTCCGCGCTGCAGGAGGCCGGCTACGAGCCGGAGCGCTTCGAGACCACGCACGCCAACCGGCAGGGGATCCACCTGCGCATCCCCGGAACGGACCCCGATCGCCCGGCGCTGCTGCTGCACGGGCACCTCGACGTGGTCCCCGCGCACGCCGCCGACTGGCGCGTGGATCCGTTCGCGGCGGAGATCGCCGACGGCATGCTCTGGGGCCGAGGCGCCGTCGACATGAAGGACATGGTCGCGATGATGCTCGCGGTCGTGCGTGGCTGGGCCGGCACCGGCTATCGCCCGCCGCGCGATGTGGTCCTGCTGCTGACACCGGACGAAGAGGCCGGCGGCGTCCGCGGATCGCACTGGCTCGTCGACCACCGCCGGCACTTCTTCGACGGTGTGGCGGAGGCGGTCGGGGAGGTGGGCGGCTTCTCGCTCACGCTGGCCCGGCAGCGGCTGTACTTCATGCAGGTGGCGGAGAAGGGCATCGCCTGGCTGCGGCTGACGGCCCGCGGGCGGGCCGGCCACGGCAGCATGGTCAACCACGACAATGCCGTGACGAAGCTGGCCGGGGCCCTGATGTCGCTGGACCGCGCACCCATGCCGGTCCGACCCACGGCGACCATGGCGTCCTTCATCGAGCACCTGTCGGAGGCGACGGGGGAGCACTTCGACGCGCTGGAGCCGGCGGCGGTGCTGGCGCGGCTGGGTCCGCTGGCGGACATGATCGCCCCGGGCTTCCGCAACACGGTCAACCCGACGATGCTGCAGGCGGGGTACAAGACCAATGTGATCCCGGGCGCCGCCTCCGCCGTCGTGGACGGGCGCTTCCTGCCCGGCATGGAGGAGGAGCTGCTGGCCTCGGTGCGCAGCGCCGTCGGCCCCGGCATCGACGTCGAGGTCCTGCACCGCGACGTGGCCGTGGAGACGGCTTTCGAGGGTCCGCTGGTGGACGCCATCGGCACGGCCCTGCGTGAGGAGGACCCGACCGCGCGGGTCGTGCCCTACCTCATGAGCGGGGGCACCGACGGCAAGGCGTTCAGCCGCCTGGGGATCCGGTGCTTCGGGTTCGCGCCGCTGCAGCTGCCGCCCGACCTGGACTTCGCCGCACTCTTCCACGGCGTGGACGAACGGGTGCCGATCGAGGGGCTGCAGTTCGGTGCGCGGGTCATGGACCGCTTCCTGCGCCGCTGCTGAATCGCGCCGCGGGGCTGGGGCGGCCGGGACTACGCCGCGTTCGGGTCTGGCTGGTGCACGCCGAAGGTGTTGCCCTCGGTGTCCAGGAAGTAGCCCTGCCAGGCCATACCGGGCAAGGCGTACTTCGGCAGGGCGATTCGGCCGCCGGCAGCCAGCACGGCGTCCGCCGTCGCGTCGAAGTCCTCGACCTGCATCGTGCAGACGTAGGCGTTGGTCCCCTGCTCGGGCGCCGGAGCAGGGGCAGGGCGCCTCAGCAGCCCGCCGTCGATACCGGGATCCGGGTCCTGGCCGGTCGTGATGCCCCAGTAGACGTCGCCGGTCACAGCGGCGAAGTCCTGGTAGGTCCACCCGAACACCGCGGCGTAGAAGTCCTTCGCGCGATCCACGTCGTC
Source organism: uncultured Actinomycetota bacterium (assembly GCA_963766005.1). Taxonomy (GTDB): domain Bacteria; phylum Actinomycetota; class Actinomycetes; order S36-B12; genus CAVXYG01. The sequence continues at coordinate 15,641 of CAVXYG010000006.1, forward strand.
GGCCTGGATCTCGAAGTGCACCGGTCGTCCCATGATTTGCCCTTCGCCAGGCTCCCGTGTTCTCTGGCAGGCTAGTCCCATGACGTCAGTGCATGTGCAGCGAGTGGTTCAGGCTCCCATCCACCGTGTGTGGGAGCACTTCACCGACATCGAGGGCGCGCCGCGGCGGATCTCGGGCATCGACTCCGTCGAGGTCCTCTCCGATGTGCCGTTCGGGCCCGGCTACCGCTGGCGCGAGACCCGCACGATGTTCGGCCGCGAAGCAACCGAGGAGATGTGGGTGACCGACCTCCGGCAGCCCGCGTTCTACGAGGTCGCGGCCGCCAGCCACGGCACGGAGTACCTCAGCCGCTACGACTTCGTCGACGGTCCGGAGGGAACGATCGTCTCCCTGACCTTCACGGGAACACCGCGCAGCACCACCGCCAAGGCGATGAACGTGCTCACCGGTTGGATGGCGAAGGGCCAGGTCGCCAAGATGCTGCGGCGCGACCTCGACGAGTTGGCCGCGATTTGCGAAGTCCCCTAGGGCGCGCGAGGCCCGCGCGGTCCAGGTGCTCATCGTTCGAGCCGACCGGGCACAACCCACAGCCGGTCATGCTGGTGGTGCTGGCCGCCGCGGCGCTGTTCCTGGCAGGGTGCACGGCCACCGACACGCAGAACGGATCGGCGCCGGCGGGCTCCACGGCCACGGCGCCGAGCTTGGCCGACCCCACGTGCGACCTCGGCCCCGTCCCGGAGGAGACCGATCCCGAGGTGGCCGCCGATCCTGTCGCGTTCGACGTCAGCGGTGAGGTCGCCGTCATGACGGGCAGCATCGGCGCCGACTTCGTGCACCGGGTCTGCGACCTCACATCCGACGCGCCCGCGGTGGCGGAGGTCGAGATGTTCGACGTCCCCGGCTCGTCCACGCCCGGCAACGAGACGCTGGCGGGCGGATTGGTGCTTCGCGCGGCTGGAATGGACACGTTCCTGCCCGCCGATGGCCGCGTGGAGTCCGGGGGTGTGGACTTCTTCCTCGCCGGAGAGCAGCGCACGGTGCAGGACGGCGGATGCCTGGGCGTGCATTCCACCGAGATCGACGTCGGCGACGGACCGGTGGCAGCCGCGGATCTGCCTCGCGACGACCCCGAGCACCAGCCCTTCCTGGAGTATTTCGCCGCGCTGGGCATCCCCACGGAGTTCTACTGGTTCACGCTCGAGGCAGCGCCGCCGGACGGGATCCACTACCTCACGCCGCAGGAGATGGTGCGCTTCGACGTCGTCACCTCCGCGCCGCCGGAGCAGGGGTGTGCCCTGCCGGACGAGGGGTAGCGATCGCACTCGCGTGCGGCGCCGGACCGAGGCCGCAGGGCGCTGGAATCCGGGAGCCCGGTGTGGCGCGAACCGCACCTCGACCAGTCTGCACGGCCGGCCGCGATCGGCTGTGCAGCGCTGCGGGCCAGCCGACGCGTCGCGCCACCGCCGCCCCGACCGCGCTCAGCCGCGGCGCTGGTTCCAGCCCGCCTCCGGATATCCCAGCGCCGGCGCGGAGACCTCGTCGAGCGCCTGGCTGATCTCGACGGGCAGCACGAGCTCCTCCGAGTCCAGCGCGGGCAGCAGCTGGGCATGCGTGCGGGCGCCGAGCAGCGGTGCCACGACGCCGGGCCGGTCCCGGACCCACGCCAGCGCTACCTCCAACGGGCTGACGTCCAGCCCGTCGGCGGCCGTGGCCAACGCCTGCACGACCCGTCGGTGCGGTTCGGTGAGGTACTCGGAGACGAACGGCCCGAAGTGCGGGGAGGCGGCGCGGGAGGTCGGGGGGAGTGCCGTGGCGGTACTTCCCGGTCAAGACGCCCCGGCCCAGCGGCGACCAGGCCAGCACGCCGATGCCGTGGTGCCGGGCTGCCGGGATGACCTCCCGGTCGATGCCGCGCTGCACCAGGGAGTACTCCATCTCTGCGGCCACGAGCGCCGGACCGAGCTCCCGTTGCACCTCGGCGGCGGTAGCCAGTTGCCAGCCGGAGAAGTTGCTGACACCGGCGTAGCGGATCCGCCCGGTAGCCAGTGCGTGGTTGACGGCAGACAGGGTCTCTTCCAGCGGCGTGCGATGGTCCCAGGCCTGCAGCAGCCACACATCGAGGTAGTCGGTGCCCAGCCGCTCCAGTGAGGCATCCAGCGCCGTGAGGAGATGGTGCCGACTGGTGTCGAAGCGCCGGGCGGTCCGCGGCCGCGAGCCGGCCTTGCTGCACAGCACGACCTGGTCGCGGGTGCCGGTCTCGGACAGGAACGTCCCGATGAGGCGCTCGCTGAGCCCCTCGGCGTAGACCCCCGCGGTGTCGATGAGGGTGCCGCCGGCATCGAGGAACGCCTTCCACTGGTCGCGTGCCTCGTGCTCGTCGGTGTCGCGCCCCCAGGTCATCGTCCCCAGTGCCAGCCGCGACACCCACAGCCCCGAGGATCCCAGCGCGCGTTGCTCCATGGGCGCAACCTACCTTCCGCCGTACCGCCTGCCGCAGCAGGGCCGTCGGCGCGCCGTGGGTACCCTGGGCGTCGGGAGCGATGGAGGACGCAATGCGACTGGGACTGAACCTCGGCTACTGGGGCATGGGCAACGACGCGGACAACCTGGTCCTCGCCAAGGAGGCCGATCAGCTGGGCTACGGCGTGGTGTGGGCCGCGGAGGCCTACGGGTCAGACACCGCCACGGTGCTGTCCTGGATCGCCGCGCAGACCGAGCAGATCGACATCGGATCGGCGGTCTTCCAGATCCCGGCCCGCACACCGGCGATGACGGCGATGACCGCCGCCACGTTGGACACGCTCTCCAACGGCCGGTTCCGGCTGGGTCTGGGCGTTTCCGGCCCCCAGGTGTCTGAGGGCTGGCACGGCGTGAAGTTCGCCAAGCCGCTCCAGCGAACCCGCGAGTACCACGACATCGTGCGCATGGCGCTGCGCCGCGAGCGCGTCAAGTACGACGGAGAATTCTTCACGCTGCCGCTGCCGGACGGACCGGGCAAGGCGCTGACGCTGACCGTCCACCCGGTGCGGGAGTACATCCCCATGTACCTCGCCGCGATCGGTCCCAAGAACCTGGAACTGGCCGGGGAGCTGTTCGACGGCTGGCTGGCCATCTTCTTCTCGCCGGAGTTCGCCGGCGAGCTGAAGGCAAGCCTGGCCGCCGGCAGGGAAAGGGCAGGCAAGTCGCTGGACGGGTTCGACATCTGCCCGACGGTGCCGGTGGTGATCGGCGACGATCTCGAGGCCTGCGCCGCCCCGGTGCGGGCCTACGCCTCGCTGTACGTCGGCGGCATGGGCAGCCGCGACAAGAACTTCTACAACAGGCTCGCGGTGCGGATGGGCTACGACGATGCTGCGGCGGAGGTCCAGGACAAGTACCTGGCGCGCGACTACGCCGGCGCGGCCGCAGCCGTGCCCTTCGACTTCATCGACAAGACGTCGCTGATCGGCCCGCGCGACCGGATTCGGGAGCGGCTGCAGGCCTACGCCGACGCCGGCGTCGGCACCTTGACGCTGGCCGTCTACGCCGGGGCGCTGGAGGAGCGCATTGCCACCGTGCGGGCGATGGCCGAGATCCTCGACGAATCGGGCCTCGCCACGTGATCAGCTGGTTCGAGGCGGTCGTCCTCGGCATCGTGCAGGGGCTCACCGAGTTCCTCCCGATCTCCTCCAGCGCCCATCTGCTCATCGTCTCCCAGCTGTTCGGCTGGGAGGATCCGGGCGCAGCCTTCACGGCGGTGACGCAGATCGGTACCGAGACTGCGGTGATCATCTACTTCCGCAAGGACATCTGGCGGATCATCACCACCTGGACGAGGTCCTTGGCGCAGCCGGCGCTGCGCTCGGACATCGACGCGCGGATGGGCTGGTACGTCATCCTGGGCACGCTCCCGATCGCGATCCTCGGCTTCACCTTCCAGGACTCCATCGAGACGGTGGCCCGCAATCTGTGGCTGGTGGCGTTCACCCTCATCACCTTCGGCATCATCCTCGGCATCGCCGATCGGATCGGCCGCAAGCGCAAGTCGTTGGACGAGTTGACGCTGCGCGACGGTGTGCTGTTCGGCATGGCGCAGTCGCTGGCGCTCATCCCCGGCGTGAGCCGGTCGGGGGCAACCATCTCCGGCGGCCTCTTCCTGGGCTACGACAGGGCGGCGGCCACCAGGTACGCGTTCCTGCTCGCGATCCCCGCGGTGATGGCCTCGGGGCTGTACGAGGCTACGAAGATCGCCGACCAGGATGCTGTGTCGTGGGGACCGACGATCCTGGCCACGATGATCGCCTTCATCGTCGGCTACCTCGTCATCGCGTGGCTGATCCGCTACATCACCACGAACTCGTACCTGCCCTTCGTGATCTACCGCATCGGCCTCGGGGCCGTGATCCTCGTGCTGTTGTCGACCGGCGTTCTCACCAGCATCTGAGGCCGCCGGGTCCGGTCCGCGCTGGAGGCCGCCGGGTCCGGTCCGCGCTGGAGGCCGCCGGGTCCGGCCCGCGCTGGAGCCGCCGGGTCCGGCCCGCGCTGGACGCCGCCGGGTCCGGCCCGCGCTGGAGGCCGCCGGCTACAACCAGCCGGACCGCTTGAACAGCCGGTAGAGCCCGAGGCAAATCGCGCCCATGAGCGCGATCGCGAACGGATAGCCCCACACCTCGTCGAGTTCGGGCATGTAGGCGAAGTTCATGCCGTAGACGCCGGCGATGAGCGTCGGCACCGCGGCCAGGGCGACGTAGGCGCTGATGCGGCGCATGTCCGCGTTCTGCTGCAGATCCTGCCGCGCGGTGGAGGCCATGAGCATCGTCATGAGCAACTGGTCGTAGTTGTCGCCGTACTCGACGGCCCGTATCAGGTGGTCGGCCACGTCGCGGTAGTACGCCTCCATGCGGTCGCCGATCTCCGGCACCAGCCCGCGGGTGACCTGCCCGGCGATCGCCGACAGCGGTCCCACGGCACGCCGCAGCTCCAGGTTCTCCCTCTTCAACCGGTAGATGGCCGCAGCGTCGTCCGTGCGCTCCGGGGAGAACACCCGCTCCTCGATCTCCTCGATGTCGCGGGCGATCTCCGCTGCCACCGCGAGGTACTCGTCGACGACGACGTCGAGCAGCGCATACAGCCCGCCCGATGCTCCCTGCTTGCGCAACCGGGGCTCGCGGGCGAAGCGCGCCAGTACCGCGGCGGCAAGGTCGTAGCGGTCGTGGGCGATGGTCACCAGGTAGCCCGGCCCGGCGAAGGCGCTCACCTGATGGGTCTCGATGTCGCTGGTCGCTTCGATGTAGGTCAGCGACTTCAGGACCAGGAACGCGTCGGGTTGCGCGCGCTCGACCTTCGGCCGCTGCCGAGCCGACAGGGCATCCTCCAACTGCAGCGAGGGCAAGCCGAACACATCGCCGACCATCGCCATTTCGGCCTGGGTCGGCTCCACGATGTCCACCCACAGGTAGGCCGGCGCCCCGTCCCGGCGAGCTGCGCGGGCTCGGCTGAACAGCTCCGACAACTCGCCGCGGTGCCCCACGCGGTCCATCGGCAGATGTTCCGGTGCGTCCCCGGCCGGCTGGATCGGAGCCGGCTGTGGGGTACGAGGTCCGGCGCCCGCGGACGACCGCTGCCCGGCCGTCGCGGACAGCGCGATCCGTCCGCCCTCGAACAACCAGACGCCGGTGATCACGAACATCATCATGGCGTCCGACGTACGCTGGTGGGGTGACAACGGTCCTCCTGGTGCGCCATGGGCGGACATCGGCCAATGCGGCCGGGGTCCTCGCGGGCTGGACCCCGGGCATCCATCTGGACGAGACCGGCCGGGAGCAGACCAAGGCCCTGGCGCAGCGGTTGGCCAGGCTCCACCTCGACGGATTCGTCACCAGTCCGCTGGAGCGCTGCCGCGAGACCGCGGAGATCCTCGGGGCCGCGCACCGGAGCAACACCCGGTTGAACAGCGATCTCGATCTCGCCGAATGCCGCTACGGCGAATGGACCGGCCGACCGCTGGCGGAGCTGCGACGGGAGCCGCTGTGGCGCTCCGTGGAGCAGGTGCCCAGCAGCGTCACCTTCCCCAACGGCGAGTCCCTGGCGGCGATGCAGGCCCGGGCGCTGCAGGCGATGCGCCGCTGGAACGCGCGCTACGGCGACCACGGCATCTATTTGGCGGTGACCCACGGCGATGTCATCAAGGCGATCCTCGCCGACGCCCTGGGGATGCACCTGGACATGTTTCAGCGCATCGCGGTGGAGCCGTGCTCGATCAGCGCCATCCGCTACACCGAGCAGCGGCCGCTGGTCCTGCGGCTGAACGACGTCGGCGGCGACCTCACCGGTCTCGGCCGCAGCGTCGACGACGAGGCAGCCCACCTCGGTGGCGGCGACGTCCGCTGAAGCCCTGCCGACGGGGTGGTCACCAGACCGGGCGGGAGGTCCGTTGACGGCTGCGCCGCCGTGGCGGCGGTAGGGTCGTGGGCATGGCCAGACGCGTGATCGTGCACGATCCGCCCGATCGATTCGTCGCCGGAACGGTGGGACCGCCGGGGGAGCGCACCTTCTTCCTGCAGGCAGTCTCCGGGGAACTCGCGCACGCGGTCGTGCTGGAGAAGGAACAGGTGCGGCTGCTGGCCGAGCGGATGATCGAGATCCTCGACGAGACCATGGCCTCCGGCCTCGGCGCCGACATCCCGGCGACATCCCCGACCGGCATGGCCGAGCTGCAGGTGCTGCAGCCGCCCCTGGATACCGAGTTCCGTGCCGCGGCGCTCGCGCTGGGCTGGAACCAGGCCACGCACCGGCTCGTGGTGGAGGCCCATGCCGGCCTCGGCGAGGACGACGAGGTCCCGGATCTGGAGTCCGACCTGCCAGACGGGCCGGACGTGCTGCGGGTGCGGTTGACGGGGACTGGTGCGCGCGTGTTCGCCGAGCACGCCCGCACGATCGTGGCCGCCGGTCGGCCCGAGTGTCCGTTCTGCCACTTGCCGCTCGGCCCGGACGGGCACGTCTGCCCGCGGGCGAACGGGTACCGCCGTTGAGCGCAGCCCCGCCCGTGGAGGTCCAGCTGCGCGAGGAGGAGCTGCGCATCGAGGGCAGGTTCGCCGACGCCTCCAACCTGACCCTGCTGGCCCGGACGGGGAGCGGGCTGCAGTGCGTCTACAAGCCGACGCGGGGCGAGCGGCCGTTGTGGGACTTCCCGTCAGGCACGTTGGCGGCGCGGGAGGTGGCGACGTACGCCCTGGCCCGCGCGGTGGGCTGGGACGTCGTCCCCGAGTCCGTGCTGCGCGAAGACGGGCCGCTCGGTCCCGGTGTCTGCCAGCGGTATGTCGATCCAGCCGGGGCGCCCGGCGTGATGCTCGTCGCGGCTGCCGATGCCCCCGAGGGCTGGTGCACTAGCGCCTCCGGACTCGCCGAGGACGGCACGGAGGCCCTAGTGGTTCACGCCGACACGCCCCAGCTGCAGCAACTGGCGCTGCTGGATGTCATCGCCAACAACGCTGACCGCAAGGGAGGCCACCTGCTCACCGACGCCGGCGGGCGGGTGTGGGGGATCGACCACGGATTGACGTTCAACGCTGAGGACAAGCTGCGCACGGTGCTGTGGGGGTTCGCTGGGCGGCCGGTTCCCGCGGCGCTCCTCGCAGATCTGCAGCGCCTGCTCGCGGGCGGGCTCGAGGGTCCCGGACAGCACCTCTCCCTGGTCGAGGCCGACGCTGCGCGGGCTCGGCTTGCATCCCTGGTTCGCCACGCACGATTCCCGCAGCCCCAGCCCGGGTGGCCGCGGCTGCCGTGGCCGCCGATGTAAGCCGTCAGACCTTCTGCTTGGACATGGCGACGACGACGGTGGCGACCAGGCCGATCAGGGGGAAGAAGAACCCCAGCAGGGGCCAGCCCAGCCGGTTCATCCCGTTGCGCTCGGCGAGGAAGAAGCACAGGCCTGCGCTGGCGAGGGCCACGGCGAGCCCGACGATCCAGGAGAGGAAGTCCATGGTCCCAGACTATCGGCGGTCGGGATATCCGGCCGGGAGCCGGCGCGGGCGGGGCACGCTGCGCGGCCTCGACCGGGGGCACTGTGCGTGTGCGCAACTAGTGTGGTCACATGCATGCGTGGGACGGCCCTGAGGTGCCCCGACTCCCCGGCCGCGGTCGGGGATTGCGGCTCTACGACACGGCGACCGACGAGGTCCGTCCCACTGCGCCCGGGACGCCGGCACGGATGTACGTCTGCGGCATCACGCCCTACGACGCCACCCACATCGGCCACGCCATGACCTACGTCACCTTCGACCTGCTGTACCGGGTGTGGCTGGACGACGGCCACACCGTGCACTACGTGCAGAACGTCACCGATATCGACGAGCCGCTGCTGGAGCGCGCGGTGGCCACCGGCCAGGACTGGCGTGCGATCGCGGAGCGGGAGACCGCGCTGTTCCGCCGGGACATGACCGAGCTTCGCGTGCTGCCGCCGCAGGACTACATCGGCGCGGTGGAGGCGATGTCGCTCATCTGTGCCGAGGTCGCACGTCTGCGGGATCGCGAGGCGACGTACTTCGTTGGCGGCGACCTGTACTTCGACCTGTCCTCGGACCCCACATTCGGCGCCGTCTCCGGTCTCGACCGCCACACCATGGCGGCCCTCGTGGGGGAGCGCGGCGGTGATCCGGATCGTCCCGGCAAGCGGGATCCCCTGGACCCGGTGCTGTGGCAGGCGGCCCGGCCCGACGAACCGGCCTGGGACACCGAACTCGGCCACGGCCGGCCCGGCTGGCACATCGAGTGCGTCGCCATCGCCCAGCACTACCTCGGCGTCACCTTCGACGTCCAGGGCGGCGGCCGGGACCTGGCGTTCCCGCACCACGAGATGGGCGCCAGCCAGGGACAGGTGATCGCCGACGGCCGGCGCTTCGCCCGGCACTACGCCCACGTGGGGATGGTCGGCCTCGACGGGGAGAAGATGAGCAAGTCGCGCGGCAACCTCGTCTTCGTGCGCGCCCTGCTGGACGACGGCGTCCCGGCGTCTGTCGTCCGACTGGCGCTGCTCGCGCATCACTATCGCGGCGATTGGGAATGGACCGACGGCGACCTCGCCGAAGCTCGGGCGAGGTACGACCTCTGGCAGCGGGGCCGAGCGGTCGGGGCGGGTCCCGGTGCGCAGGGGTTGCTGGAGCGGATGCGAGAGCGGCTCAGCGACGACCTCGACGCCCCCGCGGCGCTGCGGGCGGTGGACGTCTGGGCCGAGGACGCAGTCGCCGGCAGGGGCCGCGATCGGGAAGCCCCCGAGCAGGTGCGGCGCATCGTCGACGCACTTCTGGGAGTCGAAATTCCCGGGGTGACGGGGGCCATATCCGTCTGGTCGGGGGGCGCGGCGAGGTTCCGTAGCCTAGAGGTATGGAATATGTCGCCGACGCGGTCCTGGTTCTGCACTTCATCGGCCTGGCAGCCCTGCTGGGATCATTCCTCGTGCAGATGAAGCCGCCTCGCCGGGTCACTGCGGGTTTCCTCCACGGGGCGACCACCATGCTCGTCACCGGCGTGGCGCTGGTGGGCCTGGCCTATGCGCAGGACTACGAGCCGGATAACGCCAAGATCACCGCCAAGTTCGCCGTGCTGCTGGTGATCTTCGCTCTCGTGCTCGCCAATCGAAAGAAGGACGAGATCAGCACCGGTGTCTGGGGGGCGATCGGCGGCCTGTCGATCCTCAACATCGTGCTCGCCGTCTTCTGGTAGACGGCCTCCCCTGTCGTGCTGCGAAGATGGCCCCGACCGCGATCGGCGGGATGCTGCAATCGGAGGCGGACATGGAGATCGACAGGATCGTGATCGTCGGGGCCGGCGCTGCCGGGCTGAAGGCGGCGCAGACGCTGCGCGACGAGGGGTATCGAGGCTCGCTGACGCTGGTCGGCGACGACCCGGAGCGGCCCTACCAGCGTCCTCCGCTGTCCAAGGGCTACCTGATGGGGGATGAGGAGCGCGACAGCGTGTTCTTCGAGTCCCCGGACTGGTTCGCCGAGCATGACGTCGAACTGCGCACGGGGACGTCCGTGGCTGCCCTGGAGCCAGAGTCCGGCGAGGTCGTCCTGAGCGATGGTGGACGTCTGGCCTACGACCGGCTGCTGCTGGCCACCGGCTCGCGAGCCAGAGTCCCGCAGATGGACGGCGCCTCGCTGCCGGGTGCGCTCACATTGCGGACGTTGGACGACGCCGATGCCCTGCAGTCGCTGCTTCCGACGGCCGAGCGTCTCGTCATCGTGGGCGGCGGCTGGATCGGACTGGAGGTTGCCGCCGCTGCCCGTGCGGCCGGTGTCGAGGTGACCGTGCTGGAGAGCGCGGAGCTGCCGCTGCTGGGGGTTCTGGGGCCTCGCGTTGCGCAGATCTTCGCCGACCTGCATCGCAAGCACGGCGTGGACCTGCGCTGCGGCGTGCAGGTGCGCAGCATCCTGGGTTCCGCCGACGGGGTGTCGAGCGTCGAACTCGCCGATGGCACCGTCATCGGTGCCGACCTCGTGGTGCTGGCCGTCGGTGCCGTCCCAAACACGAGGCTCGCCGAAGCGGCCGGGCTCGACGTCGACGGCGGCATCGTCGCCGACGAGACGCTGCGGACCAGCGATCCGCGGATCTGGGCCGCCGGTGACGTGGCGGCCGCCTGGCACCCCGTACTGCAGCAGCGACTCCGCGTGGAGCACATCGAGAACGCATTGGCGCAGGGACCCGCCGCCGCGCGCGCGATGCTCGGATCGCGGACACCGTACGATACGTTGCCGCTGTTCTACACCGACCAGTACGAGCTGGGGATGGAGTACATCGGCCACGTGCCGCCTGGATCGGACGTCGATGTCGTATTGCGCGGAGACGTGGACGGGCTGGAGTTCATGGCGTTCTGGCTCTCCGAGGGCGTGGTGCTCGCCGGGATGCACGTCAACCTCTGGGATGCCACCGACGAGATCCGCGATCTGGTCACCTCGCGGCGGGTGGTGGACACGACGCGCCTCGCAGACGCGGCGGTGCCGCTCTCGCAGGTCTGAGCCGGGGGAGTTGGCTGCCGGGAAGCCTCACATCGATCGCAGTGCCCGGGTGCCTGCGCGGGCGTTGCCGGGGCAGTGCGATCCACATGAGGCTTCCCGGCACACAGCTGTCTCAGCGGTGTGCCACCGCCCGCTGCGACTGCGGCACGATGGCGCGATGTCAGGCGGACTTGAGCAGTTGATCGCGGAGCGAAACGGCGTCGTGCTGCGCTCGGAGTTGTACGGCTTGGGCATTGGGCCGCGCGACCTCTACCGGCAAGTCCGCGCAGGTGAGTGGGTGGCGTCTGGGCGAGCGGTGCTCGTCCATCACACCGCGCAACAGGGCCTGCTCACCCAATCGCTGGTGGCCGCCCGCCGGAATCCGGACGCTGTACTCACCGGCGCCTCCGCCTGCCTCCTGCGCCCCCATCCCGCCTGGTCGGGGCGGAACTTCCGCTCCGGCAGAGCGGTGATCATCGCGCCGCCCTGGCGCCGGGGACCGTGGGTCACGGTGCGGCACCCCGGGGCGGAGCATGGCGCGGTCGGCGGAATAGCAGTGGCCGACCACCACACTGCCCTGGTCGATGCGCTGCGGGTGCTCGCCTGGCCCGATGCCGCGGCGATCGCCGGCGCGGCGAACCGGCACGGGGTCACCTCGCAGGAGAGGCTCGCGGCCTCGGCCGCCCTGCTGAAGGGATCCCCTGGAGCATCCCAGTTGCGGACCCTGGCGCGCGCCATGGCCAAGGGTGCCGAATCGGGGCCGGAGATCGACTTGCAGCTCGCCTTGCAGAGAGCCAACATCCGCTCGTGGGTCGGGAATCCCACGGTCGTCATCGATGGCCGCCGGTACCGCCCCGATATCGCGTTCCTCGCTGAGCGCGTGGCCATCGAGTACGACGGTGTGGAGGAGCATTCGGCCACCGCGTCCTTCCACTCTGACCGCAAGCGCGACGTCAAGTTCCAGCTGGTTCGCGGCTGGCTCGTCCTGCGCCTGACCAGTGCCACGCTGTATGACCCACGGGAACTCGATGGATTCCTCGCCGACCTCCGTGCGGGCTTGCGACGGCGCCGTGCTGCTGCCCCGCGGGCGGGCGATCGCGCTCCTCGCCGGTAGGCCTCGCCTGAGATGCAGGACATCGGCTGTGCAGGCGCAGTTCCAAGGAGCAGCTGAATCGGGAGGAGGCTTCCCGGCAACCAAGGAGCGCGAGGCCCAGCAGCGGAGCCCTCGAGCCTTGGCGGCGCCCCCGCGGCGCCGGCTCGCGCACAGCACACGCTTGAGCGCTTCACCCGCTACGGTCGCGGCAGAAGCGTCCGCGCCACCCTGGGAGTCCGCCATGCCGAAACGCCTGATCGTCTGCTGCGACGGCACCTGGAACACGCCGGATCAGGAATGCGATGGCCGCCCCTGCCAGACCAACGTCGCGAAGCTGGCCGTCGCGCTCCTCGACACGGGCGACGACGGAGTCCAGCAGCGCGTGTTCTACTTGCGCGGCGTCGGGACGAGCCGATGGGACCGCATCCGCGGCGGCGCCTTCGGCTACGGACTGTCGGACAACGTCAAGGAGGCCTACCGCCTCATCGCCGAACACTACGACCCCGGCGACGAACTGTTCCTCTTCGGCTTCAGCCGCGGCGCGTTCACCGCGCGCAGCACCGCTGGATTCCTCCGCAACGCCGGGATCCTGCGCCGAGAGCATCTTGAGCGCATCGACGAGGCCTACGAGATGTACCGCGATCGGACCAACCACCCCCGCGATGTGGAGTCGGAGCTCTTCCGCCGCTCGTTCTCGCAGGAGTCGCGCATTCGTTGTGTCGGGGTGTGGGACACGGTCGGTGCGTTGGGGGTTCCGCTGTCCGGGATCCCCGTTGTCGACCAGCTGAACCAGCGCTGGGCCTTCCACGACACCGATCTGAGTAGTTGGATCGACAACGCGTTTCAAGCCTTGGCGATCGATGAGCAGCGGCGGCCGTTCCAACCGACGCTGTGGCAGCAGCGGCCCGATTCCGGCCAGCAGCGGCTGGAGCAGGTCTGGTTCTCAGGAGTGCACTGCGACGTCGGGGGCGGCTACCCGGCGACGGGACTGTCGGACATCGCGCTGCGGTGGATGATGCAGCGCGCACGCGAGTGCGGCTTGGCGCTGGGTCCCGGACAGGGCGAGGAGTCACCGGATGCGATGGGGGAGCTGCACGACTCCCGAACCTCCCTGTACCGGCTCATCCCGCCCTACCACCGCCCGATCGGCGTGCTGAACCCCGCCAGCGAGTTCGTGTCCTCTACCGCCGTGCAGCGATACGGCCAGGATCCCGCGTACCGCCCGCCCGGCCTGACCGCATACCTCCAGACCGACCCTCGGGTCATGGACGTGCCGTAGGCGCGGGCGTCAGTCGGTCGCGATCGCGTCGAGGATGTTGAGTTTGGTGGCACGACGTGCCGGGAACCAGGCGCCGACGACGCCGATCACCACGGCAGCGATCAGGAGCACGACAACGGTTCCGGAAGGGATGACCAGCTGGTCGATCCCCGTCGTGGCCAGCGCGCGCTGCAAGCCGGCTGCAGCGACGATCCCGATCGCCAGGCCGGCGACCGCACCCAGCAGGGACACCAGGACCGCCTCCCAGCGAATCATGCGCCGTACCTGGCGCCGGCCCGCGCCGACCGCGCGCAGCATGCCCAGCTCCCGTGTGCGCTCCAGTACCGACAGCACCATGGTGTTCACCACACCGAGGGCGGCGATGATGATGCTCAGGCCGAGCATGGCGTAGATGATGTACAGCAGCTGGTTGAGCTGCGCGGCGTTCTGCTCCTTGACCGCGGTCTGGTCGGCCACCTGCAGCAGCGGGTTGCTGTCGGCAGCGGACTCCACCTGCTGCACCACGGACTCGGAGTCGGCCTCGGCATCGACCGTGATCAGGAGCAGCGTGTCCTGTGCGGCCCCGCCGACGTCCCGGTAGTCGTCCATCGAGAGGACGAGGCCCTCCAGCAGTACCGACGGTTCGAAGATCGCCACGATCTGCAACGTCCGCTGTTCCCCGGATGGGAAGAGCAGCGCCACCTCGCTGTCGATACCGAGTCCGTTGTTCTCGGCGAAGCTCCGGCCGACGATGGCGGTACCAGCGCCGAGCGCGTCCAGGTCTCCGTCGAGCTCCTCCAGGCTGTAGACCGACTCGACGGGGCCGCCGCCGAGAGCGGTGATCCCGATCGTCTCGCCACCGAGTGAGGCCGGACCGACTGATTGCCGGACCACGTACTCCACCCCGTCGATCTCCGCGATCGTGTCGCCGACTCCGGTGGCGAACGGTTGCTGGCCGGTGGGGGTCGACACGATCAGTTCGGCGCCGAACTGGTCGTCGATGAGTTCCTCGAGGGAGCGCTGCGCCGAGGCGACGATGACGGTGACTGCGCTCACCAGCGCCAGGCCCACGATCAGCGCGGAGGCGGTGGCAGCCACGCGCCGAGGAGAACGACCCGCGTTGCGGCCGGCGATGCGCCCGGGCACGCCGCCGGCGGCGGTCAACAGCGGGGTCAGGGCGGCGGCGAACCCGACGGCCAGCACGGGCGCCAGCAGGATCCCGGAGGTCAGCAGGAGCAGCGCCCCGATGGCCGTGCGGCCGGGGTCGGGCTCCTCGGACACGAAGGCGGGCACGAAGAGCAGCGCAGCCACCAGCAGGGCGGCGATCCCCAGCCCGGTGACCAGCCGGCTGGGTCGGTCAGGAGTCGCCGAGGCTTGGCGCAGCGCCTCGACGGGCCGGATCCGTGCGGCCCGCAAGGCGGGGGCGACCGCGGAGACCACCGTGACCGTCAGTCCGAGGACGAGCGCCACGATGATGGCGTTCGGGGTCAGCGTGACGCCGGCGGTCAAGTCCAGCCCGAGCGCCGAGACCCCGGCCTTCATGGCGAGGGCGAGCCCATACCCGACAGCGACCCCGAGCAGCGCCGCGAGCAGACCGAGGACGACCGCTTCGATCAGTACCGTCAGCAGCACCTGGAACTGGGTTGCGCCCACTGCCCGCAGCAGCGCCATCTCGCGGCCCCGTGCCGCGATGAGCATCGAGAACGTGTTGTAGATGAGGAATGCGGCCACGAACAGGGCGATCCCGGCGAATCCGAGCAGGATGTAGTTGATGAAGCCCAGGCCCTCGCGCAGGGCGCCGGCACTGGCCTCGACCTGCTCCTCGCGGGTCTGCACGGTGAACCCGTCGCCCACGATCGGCGCGATCGAGGCTGCGACCTCCTCGTCGCTGAACCCCTCAGCAGCGGCCACGGCGATGAACGACCATTGGTCCGGCGCGGCGAACAGCGACTGCGCGGTGTCGGGCCGGAAGGCGGTGATCGTGGCTCCGGCGAGGCCGCCGGTCTCGCCGAACCGGAAGACGCCGACCAGCGTGGTGTCCACCCGCCCCTGCGGGGTCAGCACGGCGAGCGGGTCGCCGATCCCGATGCCGATCTTGGGGAAGGTGACCTCGTCGACAACGACGTCGAACTCCTCCTGCGGCTCGCGGCCCTGCGTGATCGTCGCGGGCAGCACCTCCGCCTCGGCGGTCCAGTCCACGCCGAGCGCCGGCGGGCCGACCGCCCCCACGACCTCGCCCTCGGCATCGATGAGGTAGGCGCCGTTGGCGCTGATCTGGCCAGAGGCCACCGCAACCCCGTCCAACGCCCGGATCTCCTCGACCAGGGATTGGGAGACCAGGAGCGGGGCGGCATCGCCGGTGCCTTGCGTGATGTCGGACTCCACCGCCGGTTCCGGCGCGACGAGGACGTCCTGCGCGGTGGTCTCGAAGATGCTCAGGAACGTGCGGTCCAGGGCGTTGGTGAGCATGAGCATGCCGGAGGCGAAGGCGACGCCGAGCACCACCGCGATCGCAGTCAGCGCCAGTCGCAGCTTGTGCGACAGGATGCTGCGCAGCGAGATCTTGAGCATGGGGGGCACCCTTTCAGCGGCGGCGAATCGGTTCCAGTCTGCCGTGTCGCGGATTCGCGGTCTGCGGTGGCGCTCGGGGTCGGCGTCGTGGAAGGCTTGGCCCGACCGGCCCTCGGCTCGCCCCTGGCGAAGGAGCAACCGTGACCCTGCGGGAACTGCAGTCCTGGCAACGTTTGGAACGACTGGGCGGAGTGGTCGGCGCCGAGCATGTCCGCGACCTGCTGTCCGGCGATCCGTCTCGCGCGCAGCGCTATGTGGCCAGCGGCGCCGGACTGACCCTGGACTACTCGCGACAGCGTGTCAACGACGACGTCATGGAGGCGCTGGTCGGGCTGGCAGAGGAGGTGGGCCTGCGCGAGCAGGCGGCGGCGAAGTTCCGCGGCGACCGGATCAACGTGACCGAGAACCGCTCGGTGCTGCACACCGCGCTGCGCCGGCCGAGGGGCGATCGGCTCGTCGTCGAGGGCGTGGACGTGGTCAGCGAGGTCCACGAGGTGCTCGACGCGATGGCCGCCTGCGCCAACCGGATCCGCGCCGGGCAGTGGCTCGGTGACACCGGCCGACCGATCACGACGGTGGTCAACATCGGAATCGGCGGTTCCGACCTCGGTCCAGTCATGGCCTACCTCGCGCTGCGGGAGTACTCCCAGCGCTCACTGACGTTCCGGTTCGTCTCGAACGTGGACGGCACGGACATCCACGAGAACCTCCGCGACCTCGACCCGGCGACGACGCTGTTCATCGTGGCCAGCAAGACCTTCACGACCCAGGAGACGATGGCCAACGCGGGTGCCGCGCGCGCCTGGTTGCGCGATGGCCTCGGTGCCGAGGTCGATGTCGCCAAGCACTTCGTGGCCCTGAGCACCAACGCCGAGAAGGTCGCCGAGTTCGGGATCGACACCGCGAACATGTTCGGCTTCTGGGAGTGGATCGGCGGCCGCTACTCGATGGATTCCGCGATCGGGCTGTCCACGATGATCGCGATCGGGCCGGAGGGCTTCGCCGAGCTGCTCGCCGGGTTCCACGACATGGACGAGCATTTCACGTCCGCGCCGTTCGGCGAGAACCTGCCGGTCCTGCTCGGGCTGCTCGGGGTGTGGAACCGGGACTTCCTGGGCTACCCGACGGTCGCGGTGCTGCCGTACGAGCAATACCTCGTCCGGTTCCCCGCCTACCTGCAGCAGTTGACGATGGAGAGCAACGGCAAGTCGGTGAAGCTGGACGGCTCGCCGGTCGAGGCGCCGACCGGCGCGATCTACTGGGGCGAGCCGGGCACCAACGGTCAGCACTCCTTCTACCAGTTGATCCACCAGGGGACCGACGTGATCCCCACCGACGTGATCTTCTTCGCCGAGCCGGTGGTCGAGGTCGCCCAGCAGCACGATCTGCTCATCGCCAACGCCGTGGCGCAGGCGGCGGTGTTCGCGCTGGGCCGCACCGCCGAGGAGGTCGCCGCCGACGGCAATCCGCCGCAACTGGTGCCGCACAAGGTGATGCCGGGCAACCGGCCCTGCACCGTCATCACGGGCCAGCGGTTGACGCCGCGACTGCTCGGTGCTCTGGTGGCGCTCTACGAGCACCTCGTGTTCGTCCAGGGGGCGGTCTGGGGGATCGGCCCGTTCGACCAGTGGGGCGTGCAGTTGGGCAAGGTCGTGGCCGAACAGGTGGCGCCCCAGCTCATCGATGGTGCGCAGGCGCCCGCCGGCCAGGACTCGGCGACCACCGCGACGGTGGCGCGCTACCGGTCGGCGCGCGGCAGGGCGTGAACCGCGAGGCGCTCCTCGCAGCGGTCGATGAACTCGCCGATACGGCGGCGGCGGCGATGGCGTCGGCGACCGAGGGCGCCTCGCTCTGCTCGGTCAGCCGGACCGGCGAGCGGATCCCGGGAGTCAAGTACCCGGAGGGGCGGTGGGCGGCATTGCGCGCGCTGCGCCGAGTGCTGCGACGAGAGGATGCCGACCAGGCCGCGGCGATTGCTGGCCTGCGCGCCGAGTGGGCGGAGGAGCTCGCGGCCCGACGAGCTGCCGGCCAGGACAACTGGATCGCCTACCGGCTCGGCGGTGTCGACGCCCTCGACGACGTGGCCGGGATCGCCGGGCGCTGAGCATGGAGCGGGGCCGTTGCTGGGCCGCTGGCGGGCGTCCCTCGCCGCGGTGTGGCTCGAGGCGCTCTGGCGGTGGTGCCGCCCTGCTCGTGGTGCCGCGCGACGGGCGAGCGGGTGTGCCGCGGCGGCGTTGATCGCCGGGGAGCCAGGCACTCATCCCCGATCTGGTCCCGGTGCCCAGACGAGGGAGGGGGTATCGAGGCGGCCTGTCGGCCCCTGCTTGCACCATGCAGTGCACCGAGCGCGGTGTGTGATCGCCGGGTTGCCTCGGCAATTGGGGTGGCTCGGGGCTACCCCGCGGGTCGCGCTCCCGCGATGCGCGCCTGCAGCCGGTCGAGCGCGGCGATGATCTCGTGCGGGTGCTCGACGGGCAGGAAGTGGGTTCCGGGCACGACCAGCACCTCGGCATCGGGAAGCTCCTGGCCGAAGCGTTCCACCGCCCGCGGATCGGTGACCGAGTCGGACCGGCCGACGAGGACCTCCACCGGCACCCGGATGGCGCTGACGTCGAGCGGGTCGTGGTTGGCCAGGAGCCGCGCGGTACGGAAGTACCAGCCGAAATCGTGGCCGAAGTACGGCTCCACCATCGCCGCGACGTCCCTGCGGGAGGCAGCGCTGTTGATGAAGCCGGTGCGGAGCAGGGCCTCCGCGACGATGGTGGCGCTCGGGATGCGCGCGGCGATCAGGTTGATGCCCCACGCTTGCGACTCGCCCACCGCGGTGCCGGTGATGCCCAGCGACTTGCGGACCTCCGCCGGCAGCGGGTTGCGGCCCAGCAGCGCCTGGAAGGTGCCGCCGGGCACGCCGGCCACGGCCACGAGCCCGGACATCCGGCTGGGTTCCGCCAGCGCGACTTCCGCCGCCATGTTCACGCCGAACGACCAGCCGAGGAACAGCGCGTCGTCCCAGCCGGCGTGGTCGAGCAGCGCGACAGCATCGCGGCTCTGCACCTGCAGGCCTGCCTGCTCCAGTCGACCGGGCCGATCGGATCCGAGGAAGCCGCGCATGTGCCAGCTGAGCACCTCGTAGCCGCAATCCGGATCCAGCAGACCCGGCCAGCATTCGGCCGGTGCGGCCAGCCCGTTGCACAGCAGTACTCGCGGGCCCGCGCCTTCGTTCGTCCAGCCCTGCAGCCGGGTGCCGTCCGCGCCGTGGAACGGGAACTCCCTCATGCCTCGAGTCTGGCGGCTTGGCGGGGACCATGGGCCCTGGGCGCCATGGCGCAGCGGACCGATGATGGTTGCCATGAGCGACAACGGATCCACGACAGCTGCTGGCGGCGCGCTGTACGGCATGGGCATCTTCGGCGCCTGGGTGTGGTTCTTCCAGCAGGCCGACGTCTGGTGGGAGTATCTCTGGGCGATCGTGCAAGGCATCTTCTGGCCGGCCTTCATGGTCTACCAGGGGTTCCAGGCGCTGAGCGGCTGACCGCAACGAAACCGTCCGGGCAGCGATCCGGCAGGCGGTTTTCCGGATGGACCGACAGGCGACGGCACGGTCACTAGGCTGTCGTGGTCGGACCAGGGACCACCCGGGAGGCGCCATGACCGTCGCCGCATCGCCACCGATCGTCGGCGAGCCGGCGGATCCGCCGCAGCCGGAAACGCCGGGCTACGCCGAGAAGCTCGACCAGCACTCCGTCGGTGGGGTCGCCTACCGCGCCTACCTGCGCTACCGGCACGCCAACGTCGGACTGCTCGCGGCGGGAAGCGCCTACTACCTCTTCCTCTCGCTGTTGTCGCTGCTGGCCTTCGCCTACGGCGTGATCACCGCCATCGGTGCCGACGAGATCGCGCGCTGGTTGACCGAGACGCTGGAGGAGGCGCTGCCGGGTCTGATCGGCGAAGACGGGATCGACCCCGACCAGTTGCGCTCGACGGGTGCCGCCGCGGGGATCATCGGCCTGCTGCTCATGCTCTACTCGAGCTTGAAGGCGGTCACCGGTGCCAGCAAGTCGCTGCACCTGGTGTACGGCGCGCCGCCGGATCCGCGGAAGTTCGCCAAGGCCAAGCTGCGCGCGTCGGGCATCCTGCTCATCGTCGCGCCGCTCATCCTGCTGTCGTTCGCCTCGGTCAGCATGACCTCCGGCGTGTTGGACAGCCTGCTCGACTCCGCCGGGCTGTCCGGGGCGGCGACGCGAGTCCCGTTGACGATCCTGGGAATCCTGGTCGGCTTCGGCCTCGACGTGCTGATCCTGTGGCTGCTGCTGGGCTGGCTCGGCGGGATCACCCCCGCGCGGCGGCCCCGGCTCATTGCCAGCCTCATCGGCGCGGTCGGCGTCGGGCTCATCAAGCAGTTGCTCAGCGCCATCATCTCCTGGTCGTTGGACAAGCCCGAGTACGGAGCACTGGCTATCCCGCTGGCGCTGCTGTTCGTGTTCTCGCTGCTGGCGACAGCGCTCTACGCCTCGGCAGCCATTGCGGGTGGCCTCAGCGACGCCGACCGACCCCTCGCTGAGCTCCAGCCGCAGTCCGTGGCCGGGGCCGGGGCGGGAGCGGGCGAGGAGGTCCAGGACTAGACATGGTCAGTTGAGATTGATCTGCGGCCGCAGCAGCCCGTCGGCCGGGACTGCGTGCAACTGCTCCAACAGCGCGCGTTCCCGCTCCATCAGCCGGATCAGCAGACGAAGCCGCTGAGTGGTGTCCTCGGCCGCCAGCGCCCGTTGCCGGTCGCGCAGCGGCGATTGCACCGCCGCAGCGATCGCGTAGGAGCACTCCGTGGGATCCTCCGGCAGGGCGATGCCCGCTGCGGGCGTCTCGTCCGGCAGCGCCGCCCGGTAGGCGTCGAAGGCCGCGCGGGCGGGTCCCACCCAGCGCTCCGGTTCGGCGCCGGCCGGCTCCCCAAGCCAGGTCACCGAGGCCTGCAGATAGCTCGTGACATCGGCGTGCACCTGGCGCAGGCTGAAGCGACGGGTGCCGATGGTCACGACCTCGAACCGGCCGTCGGGCAGGGCGCCGACCGCGCGCAGTTGGGCGAGGCAACCGACGTCGAAGAGGGCACTGGCCGCGTCGTGCCCGACCTCGTGGCCTTCCCGGATCGCCACGACGCCGAATGCGGCCTGGTCGCCGGAGTCCGCGGCCGACACCAGGTCGCGGACGAGGTCGCGGTAGCGCTGCTCGAAGATGTGCAGCGGCAGGACCGCGCCGGGGAGTAGCGGCGAGCCCAGCGGGAACAGCGCGATGTCCGGCACTCCTCCAGGCTAGGCACGAGTGGCCGGCCGCGCAGTCCGAGCGTCGGCCGCGCACGGGACCCCCATCGCAGCCGCGACGTCAGAGGGCGAATGGGACGGGCCGACTGCGCGATCGCGGCGCGCAACGCAGTGCCGTCGCGCGCCGCGATCGCGCGCAATGCGGCCGGGTCGCGCGCCGGCCGCCGCGCCCAACGCAGTGCCGCCGCGCACCGGCCGTCCGCGCGCAATGCGGCGCCGGTCGCGCGCCGGCCGCCGCGCGCAATGCGGCCGGGTCGCGCGCCGGTCAGTCGCTGTCCGCGTCCGTCGCTCCACCAAGGACGCGGCCCTGGTGCAGCAACCGGCCGGTCGAGGGGTCGCGCAGCGTCCTCACCTGTCCGTCGGCGAGGACCTCCAGCGAGGCCAGGTCCTGCTGCGGCAGATGGGTCAGCGCCTCGTGGGCCTCGCGGGTCCAGCCCTCGGGCAGGTAGGTGCGGGCCGGATCCTCGCCGGTGCGCCAGGCCACGCGCAGCGAGCCGTCGCTGGCGGTCGACAGCCAGTCGCAGTGCGAGAGGAGCCCCCGCACCTGATCGACGACCGCCACCGCGGGCGCGTCGCCGTCGGCCCGCAGATCGTGGCCGGCGAGCATGTCCAGCCAGGCACGAGCGTCGTCCGGGGCGAGCAGGCCGATGCGCGCGACCGAGCCGTCGCAGCAGAAGGTTCGGTTCGGCGCCGCCTCGGAGTAGGCCCGCAGCCCCCCGGGGAACCGCTCCTGCAGTGCCGTGACCGGCACCACGATGCTGATCGCCTCGCAGAGGACCGCCATATGCTGCACCGTAGCCGAGTCCTGCGGGCCGAATCGCGACCGCCGCGTGCGGCGGCGCCTCGCCGCGGCCGACCCGTAGGCTGGAGCCAACATCCGACGCCGAGGAGCCCTCGTGTACGACGCTGCCCGCATTGCCGCACTGCGCCACGCGCTCGCGACCCGCGTTGTGGTCGCCGACGGCGCGATGGGAACCATGCTGCAGGCCGCTGAGCCGACGCTGTCGGACTTCGAGGGGCACGAGGGCTGCAACGAGATCCTCAACGTGACGCGACCCGACATCGTGCAGTCGGTGCACGAGGAGTACCTCGCGGTCGGCGTGGACTGCATCGAGACGAACACCTTCGGCGCGAACCTGCCGAACCTGGCCGAGTACGGCATCGAGGACCGGATCTATGAACTGGCCGAGGCCGGGGCCCGGGTCGCCCGCGCCGCGGCGGACAGCTACGGCACGCCGGAGGAGCCGCGCTGGGTGCTGGGCTCGATGGGGCCGGGAACGAAGTTGCCGAGCCTGGGCCACGCCCCCTACAGCCAGCTGCGCGATGCGTACACGCTGTGCGCCGCCGGGCTCATCGCCGGCGGGGCGGACGCCCTGCTCATCGAGACCGCCCAGGACCTGCTGCAGGCCAAGGCCGCGGTGGTGGGTGCCAAGCACGCTGCGCGCACGGCAGGCGTGGACATCCCGATCTTCGCGCAGGTGACCGTGGAGACCACCGGGACCATGTTGCTCGGCTCGGAGATCGGGGCCGCGCTCACCGCGCTGGAGGACCTCGGGATCGAGCTCATCGGCATGAACTGCGCCACCGGACCGACCGAGATGAGCGAGCATCTGCGCTACCTTGCCCAGCACGCCACCGTCGGAGTCTCCGCTATGCCCAACGCCGGCTTGCCGATCCTCACCTCTGACGGCGCGCACTACCCGCTGAGCCCCGAGGCGCTCGCCGCCGCGCATGAGCAGTTCACCGCGCGACTACGGACTGTCCCTGGTCGGCGGGTGCTGCGGCACCACGCCGGAGCACCTGCGCGCAGTGGTGGAGGCGGTGCGCGGCAGGCCGGTGGTGGCCCGGACCCCCGACCACGAACCTGCGGCTGCGTCGCTGTACCAATCGGTGCCCTTCCGCCAGGACACCGCCTACCTCGCCATCGGGGAGCGCACCAACGCCAACGGCTCGAAGGCGTTCCGCGAGGCGATGCTGGCGCAGGACTGGGAGCAGTGCGTCGAGATCGCCAAGAGCCAGATCCGCGACGGTGCGCACCTGCTCGACGTGTGCGTGGACTACGTCGGTCGCGACGGCGTCGCCGACATGCGCGAGATCGCGGCCCGGTTCGCCACCGCGTCCACTTTGCCGCTCGTACTGGACTCCACCGAGCCAGCAGTGCTGCAGGCAGGGTTGGAGGCGATCGGCGGTCGCGCGGTCATCAACAGCGTCAACTACGAGGACGGCGACGGGCCGGAGTCGCGGTTCGGCCGGATCATGCCCCTGGTCGCCGAGCACGGCGCGGCCGTTGTTGCGCTGACCATCGACGAGGAGGGCCAGGCGCGTACCGCCGAGTGGAAGGTCCGGGTCGCCGATCGATTGATCCGCGACCTGCGGGACAACTGGGGCATGGCGGTGTCCGACATCATCGTGGACACCCTCACCTTCCCTATCGCCACCGGCCAGGAGGAGACCCGTCGCGACGGCATCGAGACCATCGAGGCGATCCGCGAGCTCAAGGCCCGCTATCCGGAGGTGCAGACGACGCTGGGCCTGTCCAACGTCTCGTTCGGCCTGTCGCCGGCGGCCCGCATCGTGCTGAACTCGGTGTTCCTGCACGAGTGCCTGCGGGCCGGCCTGGATTCCGCGATCGTGCATGCGGCAAAGATCCTGCCGATGGCGCGCATCTCCGATGAGCAGCGCGAGGCGGCGCTGGACCTGATCTACGACAAGCGCGTGTACGGCGCAGACGGCAACTTGTCGCATGATCCGTTGTCGCACTTCTTGCAGGTCTTCGAGGGCGTGCAGGCCGAGACCGGGCCGGACAAGGCCGAGGCACTGCTGAGCCTGCCGCTGTTCGAGCGGCTCACGCAGCGCATCATCGACGGCGAGAAGCAGGGGCTGTTCGGCGACCTCGACGAGGCGATGCAGGCCAAGCCGCCGCTGGCGATCATCAACGAGGACCTGCTGGCGGGGATGAAGACCGTCGGCGAGCTGTTCGGCTCGGGTCAGATGCAGTTGCCGTTCGTGCTGCAGTCGGCCGAGGTGATGAAGGCGGCAGTAGCGCACCTCGAGCCGCATATGGAGAAGGCCGACGAGGCCGGCAAGGGCACCATCGTCCTGGCCACCGTCAAAGGGGACGTGCACGACATCGGCAAGAATCTCGTCGACATCATCCTGTCGAACAACGGCTACCGCGTGGTGAACATCGGGATCAAGCAGCCGATGAACGCGATCCTGGAGGCCGCCGAGGAGCATCGGGCCGACGTCATCGGCATGTCCGGGCTCCTGGTGAAATCGACCGTGATCATGAAGGAGAACCTCGAGGAGATGAACCGTCGCGACGTGGCCGACCGGTGGCCGGTCCTCCTCGGCGGTGCGGCGTTGACGCGGGCCTTCGTCGAGGAGGATCTCGCCGAGGTGTTCCAGGGCGAGGTCCGCTACGCCCGCGACGCCTTCGAGGGCCTGCGGCTCATGGACACCGTCATGGCGATCAAGCGCGGCGACCCGGATGCGGTGCTCCCGGAGCGCCGCCGCCGCCGAGTGCGGGCGAAGGCGGACAGCGGCTCCGCGCAGGCCGAGGCCGTCGACACGGCGCGCTCGGACATCGCGGCCCAGAACCCGGTCCCGACGCCGCCGTTCTGGGGCACCCGCGTCGTGAAGGGCGTGCCGCTCGCCGACATCGCCGCCTACTTGGACCAGCGCGCCACGTTCGTCGGCCAATGGGGGTTGAAACCGACCCGCGGTGACGGTCCGGGCTACGACGAGCTCGTGGAGCGCGAGGGGCGGCCCCGGCTACGGATGTGGCTGGACCGGATCCGTGCCGAGGGGCTCATGGAGCCGGCGGCGGTCTACGGCTACTTCCCCTGCTACTCCGAGGGCAACGACCTGGTCGTGCTGCATCCCGACGGCGAGCATGCCGGCCAGGAGTGGGTGCGCTGGACGTTCCCGCGTCAGCGCCGCGGCAGGCGGCTCTGCCTCGCCGACTTCTTCCGCAGCAAGGACTCAGGCCAGCTCGATGTCATCGCTGCGACCGTCGTGACCATGGGGGAGGCGGCCTCGCACTCCACAGCGAAGCTCTTCGAGGCCGACGCGTATCGCGACTACCTCGAGCTGCACGGGCTCAGCGTGCAGCTGACCGAGGCGTTCGCCGAGATGTGGCACGCGCGCGTGCGGGCCGAGCTGGGGTGGTCGGCGGAGGACGTCGCGGACATGCCGACCCTGATCGGCAAGCAGGGCTACCGCGGATCGCGCTACTCCTTCGGGTACCCCGCCTGCCCGGATGTGGAGCAGCAGACCGGCCTGATGACGCTGCTCCGGCCGGAGCGCATCGGGGTGACGCTGAGCGAGGAGTTCCAACTGCACCCCGAGCAATCCACATCGGCGATCATCGTGCACCATCCGGAGGCGAAGTACTTCAACGCCGGTTGAGTGCGCCGGGGTGCCCCACCTGTGTCCGGCGGTGCCTGCCCGGTTCACGCGGGCGCGAACCGGGCAGGCAGTCAGCGCGATGGACGGCGCCCTGCAACCATCGCGCGCCGATGCCGGTGTCGGGTGGTGCGGGCCTCCCGCGCATCTGCGCGCATCCGTGGGTGGGCAGCCCGATTCCCCCGACACGCCGATCGCGCCCGCGTCTGCTCGGCGGCGATGCGAGGGCTGTCAGGCCGTACGGGCCCGGTGATGGGGCGCGGGCCGCGCCGTCCCCGCCGCACGCCTCAGGTCATCGGTCGGTCATCGGGCATCGGTCATCGGGCATCGGGCGTCGGGCGTCGGGCATCGGGCGTCGGGCCCATCCTCCTGTGGCGTCCGGCGTTCTACGCGAACAGCGGATCCTCCGGCAACTGGTAGCGCGCCTCCCCGAAGCCCAGGATCAGGTAGCCGATGGGCGTGAAGACGACGAGCACCGCAGCCATCCCCGCGCCGCGCCCGAACGCCTTCGCCAGGTCGATCATGAGGATGATCCAAACCACGAAGTTGACCAGCGGGATCAGCAGCAGCAGGAACCACCACCACGGCCGGTGCAGGATCCTCAGCAGGCCGAAGAAGTTGACGAAAGGGATGATCGCGACCCAGCCCTGCTGACCCGCTTTCGCATACAGCTTCCAGCCGGCGACCAGCACCAGGACGTACCACAGCCACAACATCGCCAGGGATGCCCAAGCGAAGAACGCTCCCCATGACCCGCTGTCCATTGCCACTCCTCGCCTCGTCCGCTTGGACTCACCCGGGCGACCCGCGCCGCGCGGACGTAGTGACTGCAGTCGTCGGCGCGGCGCGGCGCGGCGCGGGTCCGTTGGTTACTTCACACGCACGATCTCCCCGTTGGCGATCTTGGCCCGGTACTGGGTGATTTCGCTCTTGATGACCTTCGCCATCAGGTAGAGGCCGATGACGTTCGGGATGGCCATCAAGAAGATCATCGAGTCGGAGATGCCGATCACCGGGCCGAGGGCCAGCGAGGCCCCGATGACGACGAAGACGCAGAAGACGAACTTGAAGATGTTCTCCGCCAGCACGCTGTCGCCGGCCAGGTATCGCGTGGCCTTCATGCCGTAGTAGCTCCACGAGATCATCGTGGAGAAGGCGAACATCACGACTGCGACTGCCAGCACGTTCGGGAACCACGGCAGCACCGACTCGAAGGCGCGCGAGGTGAGCGTGACGCCGCCCAGCGCGGTCGCATCCGGGTCGGCCCAGGCGCCGCTGATGACGATCGTCAATGCGGTCATCGTGCAGATGACGATGGTGTCGATGAACGGCTCCAGCAGAGCCACGAACCCTTCGGTGGCGGGCTGCTTGGTACGGACCGCGGAGTGAGCGATCGCAGCAGACCCGATGCCAGCCTCGTTGGAGAACGCCGCTCGCTGAAAGCCCACGATCAGCACGCCCAGCACGCCGCCGACCGCAGCGGGAGGGGCGAAGGCGCCCTTGAAGATCTCGCCGATGGCGGCAGGGACGTCGCCGACATTGCCCACGATCACGATGACGCAGGCTGCCACGTAGATTACGGCCATGGCCGGGACCAGCTTCTCCGTCACGCGGGCGATGCTCTTGATCCCGCCGATGATCACCAGGCCGACCGCCACCGCGAAGATGAGCCCGATCAGCCAGCGCAGGTCGACGAAGGCGCTGTCCTCGCCGCCGGTCACATTGATGATCTGCTGCGTGGCCTGGTTGGCCTGGAACATGTTGCCGCCGCCCAGCGCGCCACCGATGCAGAAGATGGCGAAGAAGACGGCCAGCACCCGTCCCAGCCCGCCCTTGCCTTGCGCCTTCAGGCCGCGGCTCAGGTAGTACATCGGCCCACCGGACACCGAGCCGTCGGGGTTCTCCTTGCGGAACTTCACCCCCAACGTGCACTCGGCCATCTTCGAGGACATGCCGAGGAAGCCGGCCAGCGCCATCCAGAACGTCGCGCCAGGTCCGCCGACCGCGATAGCGACAGCAACACCGGCGATATTGCCCAGGCCGACCGTGCCTGACACCGCGGTAGCCAGTGCCTGGAAGTGGGAGACCTCGCCGGCATCGTCGGGGTTGGAGTAGCGCCCCCGCACCAGGTCGATGGCGTGCTTGAACCCGCGAACATTGAGGAAGCCGAGGTAGAACGTGAAGAAGACGGCGGCAGCGATCAGCCATAGGACGATGAGCCGCACCTCGGTGCCGCCCACCGAGATCCCGTAGAAGACGACCTCGGTGATCCGGTCGGCGATCGGGCCGAGGGTTTCCTGGATCTGCTCGTCGAGGCCCTGCGTGGAGTCCTGGGTCAGCAGCGCGGCGGTCATGGGACCACCACCACGGGAACCGAGGCCGACTGCACCAGGTGGGCGGGCAGCCCGCCGAACAGTCGCTGGCGGATGCCGGTGTCGCCGGTGCGGCCAACGATGAGCAGCCGCGCGGACTCCTGCTTGGCGATCTCCTCGAGCACGTCCACCGGGTCCCCGTGGCGCACCATGACCTCGGCGTTGCCGCCGTGCTCCTGGGCGACCTGGCCCATTGGCAGCAGCACCTGTTCCTCTGCGGCCTTGATCTCAGCCAGGTTCTTGGCGTGGCGCTGCTCGTTCTCCTGCGGCGTGTTGAACGAGAACGGCGACCACGGCACGACATGGACCAACAGCATGGAACCCACAAGGTTCGACGACTGCAGCCGGCACGCCAGCTCGACGGCTCGCCTGCTGGCATCGCTGGTGTCGACCCCCACCACGATGTCGTAGGACATGGCGCCTCCTCAGTTCGAGGTTTCCGAAGGTAGCAGCGCAGGAGCCGCTGCCCGACAGGATTGTCAGGTTTGCCGCAAGCTGCCCCGTTGGCCGTGCCGCCGGCCGGCGACGCCAGTCCGCGAGCCGTCGCGACGCACGCCGCCACAAGGCGTTGGGGCGATCGGTTGCGCGCGGTGGCCTCGTGCCTCGACGGCGAGCAGCTGGGGCGGGAGATCGCCGGTGGGCGGGCTGAGGAGCGTGTCCAGCCGCGCCGAGGGGTCGGCGCATGCCTCGCCGGCGGCCGGCTGACCGACGCGGCGCCACGTGCTGCCCCGCCATGCCGCGCCTCCCCAGACTGCCGAGGCGTGTTCGTGCTGGTGCTCGGGTCGGCTGAACCGTTCGCGACGAGGGGAAGACCCATGGTGAGGCGAATCCTGGTCCTGGCGGCCACGGTCGCGCTCGCGTCTGGAATTGCCGCGTCCAGTGTCGCGGCACCCCCGACGGGCTCGTTCATCGTCGTGCTGGCGCCCCCTGCGGCCGACGTCCGCGCCGAGGCCGCCGATCTGGCCCGCCAGGCCGGCGGGCGAGTGGGCTTCGTGTACGAGCATGCGCTGCAAGGGTTCCAGTTGTGGGCAGCGCCCAGCGCCGCTGCTGCGCTGCAGCGCAGCCCGAACGTGCTCTCGGTGGAGGCCGGGCTCTACCAGCAGGTCGTCGCAGCCGGCAACGGCAGTTGGACCGACGACTCCGGCGATGGCACGACAGAGCCGCTGCTGGATGTGGCGAGCTTCGGCGCGTCCCTGATCGATGGCGACGGCGGAACCACCCCGAGCACCCCGCCGGTCGCGTCGTTCAGCACCGCATGCACGGACCTGGACTGCACGTTCGACGCGTCAGGCCCTGCGGGCGGCATCACTGGCTACGCCTGGGACTTCGGCGACGGAACCACCGGATCGGGGGAGACCGCCAGTCGGACCCCGGTCCCTGGCGGTGAGCCGGAGCCGCGATCCTGCCGGGAAGGCTCGTTTCGATGAGGCTCGGTTCTCGGGCCGAGCGGGGATCTCCTGAGAGATCGATTCTGGATGAGGCTTACCGGCGAGCAACCCGACCAGTCGCTGCTGGCGGGCGTGACACGGGGAGGTCTGGGTGGCGCCGGCGGCTCGGCGAGCCGCGGATTGGCTGGGACAGGAAGTGCGCCGGCCGGTCGGGCTGTCCTCGCTGTCACGGGAGGATCCTGTCTTCTCTGTCCGAGCAGGCGCTCAAGGCGCCTACGGCGCTCAGGGAGGCGGAGGGACCACGACAGCCGACGCTGCATCGAGCGGTGGGACAGAACCCGCGATCGGTGCAGAGGGCTGCGATGACGAGTCGTCGGTGGGCGACGAACGGCGAGGCTGGGCCGCACCGGCATCTCGGGGAGTCCGCCGACGCACCGCGCCAGACTGGCCCAGGGCGCATGGTGCGATGGCGGAGCGGTCGCGCGACACGGATCTCCTGCGGTCTCGGCGCTTGACCGGCACACGTGGACACGCTCGTCGTGCTGCACACCGATCCCGGAGTGATGCGTCGACGAGCCGGAACCGACCTCGCGGGTAGTCGAGGCGCTGCGGCATAGGTCGCGACCGCCTGCCCCGGGCTTCGGGGTCTGGGCCGCCGAGGACGCCGACGGGCGGTTCGTCGGTTGGTTCTGGTTTGAGCGAGAGCGCGTCGGCAGCGGCACTCGGCTACCGGTTGCACCGGTGGGCTTGGGACGGAAGGCGGCCGGGCGGTTGCGGACCGCGCATTCGCGCCAGACATGGAACGGGTCGTCGCGCGGACGTACAAGGAGACCGCCGCTGCAAGGCGGGTGATGGGGAACCTGACGATGCGGCAAGTGCGCAGGTTCCGGCTCGACGAGGCGGTGCTGGGCGGGCAGCCGGCATGGGAAGGCGATGGGGCGGGTGCGAATGCCGGGCCGGGGACCGAGCGGGATGACGCTGGTCGGGGCCGGGGACCGAGCGGGATGACGCTGGTCCTGGCCGGGGACCGAGCGGGATGACGCTGGTCCGGGCCGGGGATGACGCTGGCCAAGCAGTTGACCACGTGCCGAACCACGCATCACGTGCCGTTATGGACTGTTTCGGCGCGGGGTAAGGTTCGGGCCAGTTCGTGAATCGTACGAGAGGGCTTGGGGATATGCAGGAGTTTACCGAAACTGCCGTCGTGGCGGCGCCGACCGAGGGCAGCCTCATCGACCATCTGACCGCCAACGTCGCCGAGGCGCCGCACGACATCGCGCTGCGTCGAAAGCGCAACGACGTATGGCACGATGTCGCCTTCGCGGCCTTCCACGAAGAGGTGCGGGCGGTCGCCAAGGGCATCGCCGCTTCCGGCGTGCAGCCCGGGGACCGCGTCGGGATCATGTCGGCAACCCGGTACGAGTGGACACTGGTCGACTATGCGCTCTGGTATGCCGGCGCAGTGCCGGTGCCGATCTACGAGACGTCCTCCGCGGAGCAGGTCGAGTGGATCTTGTCCGACTCCGGCGCTGTCGGCGTCTTCCTCGAGGGGCCCAGGCACGTGGCGGTGTTCGACGAGGTTCGCGGCGCCCTGCCCGACGTGGCCCACGCCTGGGTCTTCGACAAAGATGCCATCGACCTGCTCGTGGATGCGGGTCGAGTCGTGCCCGAGGCAGACCTCGACGCCCGGCGCGCCACGCTGACGCCGCAGAGCGTCGCAACGATCATCTACACCTCCGGCACGACCGGTCGGCCCAAGGGCTGCACGCTGACCCACGGCAATCTCATGTTCGAGGTGGACACTGTGACGAAGGGGCTGCCGGACTTGTTCCGGGAGGGCTCGTCCACGCTGCTCTTCCTGCCGCTGGCGCACGTGTTCGGGCGTGCTATCGAGCTGGGCTGCATCCGGTCCAGAGTCACCCTCGGCCACAGCGGCGACGTCACCAATCTGCTCGCCGACCTTGCGGAGTTCCAGCCGACGTTCCTGCTGGCGGTGCCGCGCGTGTTCGAGAAGATCTTCAACTCCGCCCAGCAGAAGTCGCGGGCCGAGGGCAAGGGCCGCATCTTCGACATCGCGGCGGCGACGGCTATCGAGTACAGCGAGTCCCTGGACACCGGCGGGCCGAGCCTGCTGCTGCGCCTGAAGCACGGGCTGTTCGACAAGCTGGTGTACGGCAAGCTGCGGTCGGCGATGGGTGGCAACGTCACGCACGCCGTCTCGGGCGGCGCGGCACTGGGGGCACGGCTCGGGCACTTCTACCGCGGCATCGGGGTGTGGGTGCTCGAGGGGTACGGGCTCACCGAGACCGCTGCCGCCTCGACGCTGAACCGACCGGACAAGACCAAAATCGGTACGGTGGGCCGGCCGCTGCCCGGCACGTCGGTGCGGATCGCCGCCGACGGCGAGATCCTGCTGAAGGGGCCGCAGATCTTCCCGGGCTACTGGAACAACGCCGCGGCCACCGACGAGGTGCTGGAGTCCAACGGCTGGTTCCACTCCGGCGATATCGGCGAGCTCGATGACGGGGGCTTCCTGCGGATCACCGGACGCAAGAAGGAGCTCATCGTCACCGCGGGCGGCAAGAATGTGGCCCCGGCAGTCCTGGAGGACCGGCTGCGCGCCCACTACCTGGTGTCGCAGTGCATGGTGGTCGGCGACGCCATGCCATACATCTCGGCACTGGTCACCATCGACCCGGAGTCCTTCCCGGGATGGCGTGCGAGTGCCGGCAAGGAGGAGTCTGTTGCGGTCGCCGACCTGGTGGACGACCCCGACCTGCGGGCGGAGATTCAGTCCGCGGTCGATGAGGCCAACAAGGCCGTCTCCCAGGCCGAGGCGATCAAGAAGTTCGCCATCCTGCCGGTCGACTGGACCGAGGAGGGCGGACAGCTCACGCCGTCGCTGAAGCTCAAGCGCAGTGTCGTCATGCAGCAGTGGGCCGACGAGGTCGAAGCGCTGTACACCTGAGCCCGTCGTGCCCCCGGGGTAGGCATCTCCGCCCCGGGGGCACGACGGCCCATCGGGCCGGGTGCAGGGTCACCTGGTCCACGCGTTCCAGTTCTCGATCTCGGCGTCGAAGACGCGCACGCGTGCGCCGTCGGCCAGCGAGATCCGATCGATCAGCGTGCGCATGCGGCCCGCTGCGTCCGGGGGTCCGAGGCTCGCCACCAAGTAGGCGAAGCGGTGGTCTGCCGAACAGCCCCGGATCTCGAAGCCCCAGGGCCCCTCTGCGGGCCACGTCAGCGACGCAACCGCAGCTCCTACCCCACTGAGTGAGTGGACGCTGTCGCCCATCTGCACGCCCAGGACCGCATCAGTCCCGAGGGCGCAGACCGCCCGCCAGCCCTGTTCATATGGTCCGATCAGGGTCGTGTCACCCGTCGCAAGGTCCATCGCGAAGATCCGCCCGCCAGTGTCCTCCGCCCTCACCATCAGGATCGTGTCGGGTGAGGGTGTCGCGAGCACCTGCTGCGGCGCTGCGAAGGGCCCGTATCGGCCCAGAAGGTCGCCGGAGTCCAGCGACCTGATCTGCAGCGTCGTCTCCCGCGCGAACCCCTCACCGATGGTGTCGACCTGGACGAAGCGATCCTCGTCGAGCAGGAGGCACAGGCCGAAGTCCGGCCCATCTGCGTACACCGAGCACCAGCCCGGAGCCTGGAGCTCGTGGACGAGCCCTGCGTCCCCCGCCGAGCGTACCTGCAGGACGGTGCTCGGCCCATCCAGTGCCCAGCCGATCAGCACTGCGCTGCCGAGTGCATCGATCACCCCCGGACCGGTCGATCCGCCGTCCGGCCCGCGGTACACCAGTTGGGCCTCGCCGATGGTGCCGTCGGACCCGATCGGGTGCAGGAGCAGTTCCGTCTGACCCCCGGCAGCGGTGCTGGTGGTGAAGCCGCCGTTGCCAGCGGCCGCGTTCGGGGAGGAGGTGGTCCCTGCCTCCCCGCCGGGTGAACCGCCGTCGAAGGAGCCCAGCCAGAGCAGCGCCCAGAGGCCCAAGGCCAGGGCGGCCGCGACGACTAGCGTCACGATGGTGACCGCCGCCCCCACGAGGAGGCGACGCCTCCGGCGCCCTGTCTCCGTCATGACCCGCATGGTTATCCCCCGGCCCCCGCCCAAGAGCACACTAGGCCGGGCGGAACCGGCGGAACAGGGTCCTTGGTCCGCGCGGTTCCGCAGGGCGACACCTGTCGCCGCGCGCTGAATGGGCGGGTCGCCGCGCCGCCATCCGGCTGAGGCATGCCGGATGCGCTCAGGCCTGCGGCCTGACGGACAGTAACTCCGTGGGCTGCCATCCGGCCCAGGACCCCGCAGAAGTCAGTTGAGGGGCCTCGGGGTGCAGGGCGGCCGTTACGCGACGTAGTCGGTCGGGCGTGTCTAGGGACCATCCTCGCCGGCCGGAGCCGCAGGGTCGCCCGGTTCGCCGACGTAGGCGGCCAGGTGCTGCCCGGTCAGCGTGGACCGCGCCGCGACCAGGTCCGCCGGGGTCCCTTCGAACACCACGCGCCCCCCGTCGTGACCGGCGCCCGGGCCGAGGTCGATGATCCAGTCGGCGTGGGCCATGACGGCCTGGTGGTGCTCGATCACGATCACGGACTTGCCGGAGTCGACCAGCCGGTCCAACAGTCCGAGCAGTTGCTCGACGTCGGCGAGATGCAGGCCGGCCGTCGGCTCGTCGAGGATGTAGACCCCGCCATCGGAGCCCATGTGCGTGGCCAGCTTGAGCCGCTGCCGCTCGCCGCCGGACAGCGTGGTCAGCGGCTGGCCCAGCGTCAGGTATCCCAGCCCGACATCGGCCAGGCGGGTCAGGATCTTGTGCGCCGCCGGGATCCGCGCCTCGCCGGTGGCGAAGAACTCCTCGGCCTGCGCGACCGACATCGCCAGCACTTCGGTGATGTCGCGCCCCCCGAGCCGGTACTGCAGCACCTCCGCCTGGAACCCCTTGCCCTCGCATTCCTCGCACGGCGTCGCCACGGTCTCCATGAAGCCCAGCTCGGTGAAGATCACGCCGGCGCCGTTGCAGACCGGGCAGGCGCCCTCGGAGTTGGCGCTGAACAGTGCTGGCTTGACGCCGTTGGCCTTCGCGAAGGCCTTGCGGATCGGCTCCAGCAGGCCGGTGTAGGTGGCGGGGCTGCTGCGCCGCGAGCCGCGGATGGCGCCCTGGTCGATGGCGACCACCCCGTCCCGGCCCGCCACGGAGCCGGTGATCAGCGAGCTCTTGCCCGACCCTGCCACGCCGGTCACCACCACCAGCACCCCGAGCGGGATGTCCACATCCACGTCCTGCAGGTTGTGGTCGCATGCCCCCCGCACCTCCAGTGACCCCGAGGGCCGGACGTGCCGACGGCTTCACCGCGGCCCGGTCGTCGAGGTGCCGCCCGGTTAGCGTCCCGCTGGCGCGCAGTTGCGCCGACCGTGCCCTCGAACACCACCTCACCGCCGTCCGGCCCGGCGCCGGGGCCGAGGTCGACCACGTGGTCGGCGATGGCGATCGCCTCCGGCTTGTGCTCCACCACCAGCACCGTGTTGCCCTTGTCCCGCAGCCGGACCAGCAGGTCGTTCATCCGTGCGATGTCGTGCGGGTGCAGGCCGATGGTGGGCTCGTCGAAGACGTAGGTGACATCGGTGAGCGCCGAGCCGAGGTGCCGGATCATCTTCGTGCGCTGCGCCTCGCCGCCCGACAGGGTGCCCGACGGCCGATCCAGCGACAGGTACCCCAGACCGATCTCCACGAAGGCGTCGAGGTGCTCGCGCAGCGCCCTCAGCAGCGGCGCCACCGACGGCTCGTCCAGCCCTCGCACCCACTGCGCCAGGTCGCTGATCTGCATCGCGCACGCGTCGGCGATGCTGATGCCGGCAATCTTGGAGGACCGGGCCGCTGCCGACAGCCGGGTGCCGCCGCACTCCGGGCAGGCCGCGAAGGTGACGGCCCGCTCCACGAACGCGCGGATGTGCGGCTGCATCGCATCGACGTCCTTGCGTCAGGAACGACTTCTGGATGCGCGGGATCAGCCCCTCGTAGGTCATGTTGACGTTCTCGAGCTTGCACCTTGCGGGCCTCGCCGTAGAGGAAGTCGTTCCGCTGCTTGGCGGTGAACTGCGCGATGGGCACATCGAGCGGGCACGACTCGGGCGAAGATGCGCACGTACCACCCGTCGGCGGTGTAGCCGGGGACGTGATGGCGCCCTCGGCCAGGGACTTGCTCTCGTCGAACAGCTGCGTCAGGTCGATGTCGGACACCGAGCCCATGCCGTCGCAGCGCGGGCACATGCCGCCGGTGACGGTGTAGGTCTTCTTCTCCACCTTGCGGTCGCCGCGCTCGACGGTGATCGCCCCGCTGGCCTTCACCGAGGGGACGTTGAACGCGTACGCCTGCGGCGACCCGATGTGCGGCTGGCCGAGCTTGCTGAACAGGATCCGCAGCATCGCGTTGGCGTCGGTGGCGGTGCCGACGGTGGAGCGCGCGTTGGCGCCCATCCGTTCCTGGTCGACGATGATCGCCGTGGTCAGGCCCTCCAGCACATCGACGTCAGGCCGGGCCAGGGTCGGCATGAACCCCTGCACGAAGGAGCTGTAGGTCTCGTTGATGAGCCGCTGCGACTCCGCGGCGATCGTGGCGAAGACCAGCGAGCTCTTGCCGGAGCCGGAGACGCCGGTGAACACGGTGAGCCGGCGCTTGGGCAGCTCGACGGTGATGTCCTTCAGGTTGTTCTCCCGCGCCCCGGCGACCCGGATCAGGTCGTGGCTGTCGGCCGCCGGCTGCGGCACGTCAGACCCCGCGGAACCGTGCATGGCATCTCCATCCGTCGGGGGTCGCGGCGGGTGTGCGGCCTCGCTCATCGTGCCTCCCTGTCGCGGGGCCGCGGTGCGTGGGCGCGTGCGAACTCCGTGGGGAGAGTATGGATGATGGACGGCGGCGAGCCTACCGGGTGCAACGAGTGCGAGTGCCGCGGGCACGTCCCGTCATCGTTGCGCCCCCCCAACGCTCGCGGCCGCTAGGCCCACCGCATGGGTGCGTACCGTGGCGACAAGAGCCGCGCCGCACTCCGCGCACCCGACTTGTGCACGGATACCTACGCGACAGGCCGTTGCGGCAAGCGTGTCGCGTAGGTACGCGGACACAAGTTGCCCACCGATGGAGCATTGCCTGCCGAGCAGCCACTGCGCGTAGTCGTGCCGCCTCGGGCGCGGCGATGGCACGGGCGCGAACCCCCGTGCTCGATGATGACCGCGGGCCAGCCCCGCAGCGGCGCAGGTCTCGTGCCCAGGAGTGCCCGGCCGCGCGGACTCCGGCTGCCGCTCGCGGGGGAACCGCCCGAGGGCCGCCTGCTGGGTAGGCCGCGGCCCTTCCGCCACCACGCGCGACCGTGGTTGCCTTTCCGGCGCGCGCCGCGATCGATACCGGACCCCTGCTCCAGTGCGCCGCCCACGGGTAGCGTGCAGGTGTGGACGTCATCAGCATCGAAGGCCTGGACAAGTCGTACGGATCGTTCCAGGCGCTGCGCGGCCTGGACCTGCACGTCGAGCGCGGCGAGGTGCACGGGTTCCTCGGCCCGAACGGCGCCGGCAAGTCCACGACGATCCGGGTGCTGCTGGGCCTGCTGAAGGCCGACGGCGGCCGCGTGGAGCTGCTCGGCGGCGACCCGTGGCACGACGTGGTGGCGCTGCACCGCCGGCTCGCCTACGTGCCCGGCGATGTGAGCGCTGTGGCCCGGGCTGACCGGCGGCGAGGCCATCGACCTGCTCGGCAAGCTGCGCGGCGGCCTCGACGAGCAGCGCCGCGCGGACCTGCTCGAGCGCTTCGAGCTCGACCCCACCAAGCGCGGCCGCCAGTACTCCAAGGGCAACCGGCAGAAGGTGGCCATCGTGGCGGCGCTGGCCTCCGACGTGGAACTGCTCATCCTGGATGAGCCCACGTCGCGGCCTGGACCCCCTCATGGAGGCCGTCTTCCAGGAGGTGATCGCGGCGGAGAAGCAGCGCGGCCGCAGCGTGCTGCTGTCCAGCCACATCCTGTCGGAGGTGGAGGCGCTGGCCGACCGGGTGAGCATCATCCGCGACGGCGCGGTGGTGCAGACCGGCACTCTGGACGAGCTGCAGGCGCAGATCCCCGCCACGCGTGTCCGCGCGTGCTGCAGCGGCCGCCGGCCGAGTTCCGGTTCTTGCACGATGTGCGAACTCGACGGCCACCGTCTCAGCGCCACGGTCGAGCGGGATCACCTCAACGACGCGATGGCGGAGCTGAGCCGGTACGGCATCACTCGCCTCAACGTCGCCCCGCCGTCGCTGGAGAGCCTGTTCCTGCGGCAGTACGACGGGCTCGCGTCGTGACGCAGGCCGTCGCCGGGTTCCGACCGCTGCTGCGGGTCTCGCTGCACCAGGACGCGCGGCGCATCGCGCCCTGGGTCGTCCTCATCACCGCGCTGTCGGTGTCGTCGATCATCGCCTTCCCGATCGTGTTCCCCGACGAGGCCGATCGCGCGGAGCTGGCGGCCACGATCGGCGCCAACCCGGCGCTGGCCTTGGTCTTCGGGCCCGGCCCGCGACCTGTCCACCGCCGACGGGTTCAACGCCTGGCGGGCCGGGCAGCTCGGCGCCTTCTTCGCCGGTCTGATGGCCATCTTCATCGTCATCCGCAACAGCCGCGCGGATGAGGATTCCGGGCAGGCGGAGCTGCTCGCGTCCGGGGTGATGGGCCGCGAGACCCGCCTGGGCGTGGCAATGGCGATGGCCGTGATCGCCAGCGTGCTGCTCGGGATCGTCGCCACCATCGCCACCACGATCGCCGGCGGAACGTTCGCGGACAGCGCTTTCCTGGCCGCCACGTGGACCGCTTCAGGCTGCATGTTCACCGCGGTCGCGGCCGTCGCCGCGCAACTCGGCTCTGACGCCCGCAGCGCGAATTCCCTGGCGTTGGCCTTCCTCGGGGCCTCCTACATCCTCCGCGGCTTCATCGATTCCTCCGGCGCATCGGACTGGGCGCTCTGGCTGACCCCGTTCGGCTGGCTGGAGGCAGTGCGCCCGGCGGTGGACAACCGGGCGGGTCCGCTGCTGATCTGCCTGGCCTTCACGCTGCTGGCCGCGGCGCTGGCCTTCTGGCTGCACGCCCGCCGCGACTACGGCATGGGTCTGATCCCGCCGCGGCCCGGCCCCGCGCGAGGTGCCCGCATGACGAACCCGTGGGGTCTGGCGGTACGGCTCAACAGGGGGGCGCTGATCCCGTGGCTGTTCGCCTTCGCCGTGCTCGGCGGCGTGTTCGGCGTGCTGGCGACCTCCATCGGCGAGGTGCTCCTGGAGAACCCGTCCGTCGCTGCCGCCCTCGGCGCGGGGCAGGTGACCCAGGAGCAGCTGCTCTTCGCCTTCCTTGTCACGATCCTGTCGCTCGTGGGCATCATCGCCGCGGTGTTCGGGGTGGGCATCGTCATGCGCATGTACGCCGAGGAGGCCGAGTGGCGGGCCGACCCGCTGCTGGCCGGATCGCTGGGGCGATGGCGCTACCTCGCGTCGAATGCCGCGGTCGCCCTGGTCGCGCCCGCGCTGGCGATGGTGCTGGCCGGCACGGTCATCGGCCTCGTCGCAGCCGCGCGGGAGCCGGCCATCACCGCCTCCGAGGTGATCTGGCAGGCGGCGGCGACGATCCCGGCAGTCTGGGTCATCGTCTTGCTCGCACTCGCCGCCGTCGGGGCGCGGCCGGCGGTCCGGCTGGTGGGATGGCTCGCCGTCGTGGCGACGTTCGCCCTGACGATCCTCGGCCCGATCTTCAACCTCGACGACTGGGTGCTGGGCATCAGCCCGATGTGGCACGTTCCCGATGTGGCCGCCTCCCCGGTCGACTGGTCCGGACTGGGGTGGCTGTTCCTCGCCGCCGGCCTGTTCAAGGCGGTGGCGTTCGCCGGGTACCGGCGCCGCGACATCGCCGTGGCCTGACCGGTGGGCGATCGTTACCGAGTCTGCTGCGCGCCTGCGGGGCCGAGGACGTCGCCCAGCGCGCGTAACTGGCCGGTCCGCACAGCATGCAGCAGGTTCGTGCGCGGCTGGTCGCACCCGCCAGGACTGCTTCCCGCAGCACCGTCAGATGATGGGAAGCCGTTGACTGCGAGCGCCCCAACGGTTCGGTCAGGCCGCACGCGCACACGTCGCCTTCCTCGGCAGCCAGCAGCAGCTCGAGCAGCCGTAGTCTCACGGGTCGCCCAAGGGCGCGAAACGCCGCCGCGAGCCGCACGGACTCCTGCTCGTCGGGGACATCAGCGGCAGACGAGGACCTGAACCGCAGCAGCACGCCGAACGCGGACCCCTGCCGGGCGGCATCGCTGGCGCGCTGACGGCGGGCGAGTACGAGCAGTTCCCACCGACGCCGGATTCGAGGCCATCTCCATCGTCCGTACGCACGAGCTGCTGCCGGGGATGAGCAGCTCCATCAGCAGGGCCGTGCGCCCGGCGGCGGGCTGACCCTTGAGCGCGGGGCGCGACCACCGCGGAGTCGCTCGCCTCAGGACGCGGCCACCAGTCCGAAGAAGGCCGCGGCCAACACGATCGACGCCCCGATGGCCACCGGCACCGCGAGCGCCAGCGTCCGGCCGACGCCGCTGGCGCGCTCGATCGCCGTATCCCGAACGCACCAGGTCCAGCGAGAGGACCGGTACACCTTGGCCAGCCGCCAGCCGCCAGCCGCCAGCCGCCAGCCGCCAGCCGCGAGCCGCGAGCCGCAGGCAGCCGCGAGCCGCGAGCCGCCAGCCGCCCACGGCATCGCGGCATCGCTATGCCAAACTGCGGGCTTCACTCGGCGCCAGCTCGCCAGCCGCCATCGCGGCTGCCAGCGCAAGCCACCCGACCGCAACCCGGATGAGGATGGCCAGGGCGATCCCCGCCAGCGGTGACTGCCGGGAGCCCAGCAGTCCGCCGATGGTGTCAAACGCCGCGGCCACGTCCGACTCGGCGTTCAACCACCCAGCCACCCAGCCGGCGATCAGCCCGAGCAGCAGCAGTGGCGGGATCGCTTGACGGGCCGCCCACAGGCACAGCACGACGAGGGCAGCGGTGCGCCCCGGCCGGAGCGCAGTCCTGTCCCACAAGCGGGCCGCCGTCACCGGGGTGTCCGGAGTGCGAGCAACCACGGCAGCAACGTGGTCTACCAGCGCATGCGCGAGCGCGGCTACGAACGTCGCAGGCAACCCCAACGCCGAGACGGTCGAGGGCTACCCCGCCGATCCGGATCTGCGCTCCATCCCCGGCGGTGTGGAGGCCGTGGTCATCGACACGGCGCCGCAGCATGGGATGTCGACGATGCAGGAGGCCGTCGGCCTGGGCATCGCGCAGGTCTGGATGCACCGCTCCTTCGGCGGCGGCAGCGTGGAGGATTCGGCGACCGTCTACCGCCGCGAGCACGGCGTGAGCGTCATAGATGGCGGCTGCCCGTTGATGTTCGGGCCGACGGCTGACAGCGGGCGCCAAGATCATGCGGGCGATGCTGCGCCCGACGCACGACGTCCCTCGGCAGGTCTGAGCGTCCGACTCGAGTCGGGTCACACCGACCCGGCGCCGCCCAGCCCAGGGGCGACATGCACCGGCGGCAGGCAGTTC
The DNA here is from genome assembly GCA_963766005.1 of uncultured Actinomycetota bacterium. Classification (GTDB taxonomy): domain Bacteria; phylum Actinomycetota; class Actinomycetes; order S36-B12; genus CAVXYG01. Next base: position 56,593 of record CAVXYG010000006.1, read on the forward strand.
TGCACCTCGTCCGGGTGTTTGCACCTGTTCCGGGGGCTGTCAGAGCGGTTTGGCGGCCATCTCTGCACTCGGCGTGGGGGTTTGCACCTGTTGCGGGCGCCAGGAGGGCCCGGATCTGCCTGTTCCGCCCCCGGTTCAGGCGCAAACCCCCGCACGAGGTGCACTCCCGCCTCGAAGACCATCGGATCCGCCCCCGCACCGAGTGCAAACCCCCGGACCGTGCACCTGGACCTGGGCGGGCGGCATGGCGTCCGGAGTGGCCGAGACAGCCCGCAGGGTGGACGGGTCTGCGCCGCGGCATCGCTGGCGATCTCAGCCAGACGAACATCGTGGTGGCGGACCGCCTCCGCAAAGGAGTCCGCGGTCTCCGCGTCGGACAGCAGCAGTTGCAGGGTCTCGAATCCTGTGCCTCGACTGGCGGTGCCCGCGCAGTTGCAGGTGTCGCCCATGGGTGCCTGGGGCTTGGCGGGCTCTGCGCCAGCACTGATGGCGGCCGGCGCCAGGATCGAGCGCAGGTCGACCAGAATCTGCGCCCCGACCGGGTCAGGTCAACAAGACCGGGTTCTCTATGGATGGTCCGGGTTCTCTTCTTGGTCGGGCGGGAAGGACGGGCCGCGACACAGGGATGCATCCCCGCGGCCAAGAGTTCGCAGGCCAATCGTGTGTCGGCCACCCTTCGGGTGCAGGCATCGCCAGCAATTGACGACAGGCAGAGCGCGGTTCCAAGGCAGCAGACTCGGAAATCGCTCGGACCAAGAGGCGTCACGCCCTTCGCTGAGACCGCGGGGAGTGCACGCCGCAGGACTACGTCACCGCACGCTGGGCTGTACTCGAGCCGAGCTCGCCGACGTGGCCATCCACAGCGAATGGCACTGATCCACGATCTCGTGGAGTAGCTGCTCGACTGAGCTCTCGCCGGAAAGCCGCATTCGAGTAGGGGGTGGGAGCTCCCGAACAGACACCACGCAAACTTGGCCTACACTGGGCACCCAGGACGAAGCAAGAACACGTGGGAGAGAACTCATGCGACAGCGGACACTGCAGTTCGGGGCCATCACCTGCTGCGCGATTCTGTCGTTCGCCACGTTGACGGCCTGCGGTTCGGACGATGCGAGCGACACCGGCAGCACTGCTGCGCCGAGTCAGGCTGAGGCCAGCGCCGAGACCTCACCGGGAGCGGGTGCGGACGACGCGGCTTCGGTGCCGAACGACTTCCCCAGCGATGTGCCGCTGCCGGACGGTGTCGCACTCACGTCTGCAACTGGAAGCAGCGATGCGGGGTTCTCTCTAGAGTACGAGTTTGCTGCCGATTCGAGCCAAGTCCTGGCCGACTATCGCGACGCTGTCGCCGCGGCCGGTTTCACGGTGCCGGACGGTGCCGGTGTGTTCACGGCGACGGGGAACGATTGGACCATTGAGACGCGTACATTCTGGGCCCCCGATGCTCCGGAAGAGCAGGGCTTGGCCGTCATCGTGACGCCCGTGCAGTAGGGGCGGGGCCGGCGCACAGGCAAGGTGCCCCGCGCTCCACGTGTTGTCGGTCATGACCTGCCGCAGGGCGGTGGCGTGGCCGGCGAACCAGTCGGCCGCGCTCAGCAGGAAGGCGGCGCAGGTGGCGCCCTTCTCGTCGGGCAGGACCTCGGCGTGGGCCTGCCGGGTGTGGTCGTCGACCATCGCGTGCACGAAGTCGAAGCCCGGTCCGCGTTTCCTGGCAGGTCGGGCGGCGCGGCCGTGGACCCGCCACCCCCGGCGTCGGGGATCCTCCGGGCTTCTTGACGTCCACGTGCACCAGGTCGCCGGGATGGTCGCGCTCGTAGCGGCGCGTTGTGGTCCGGCAGGCCCGGATCACGATCCCGGTGACCGGGTCCAGGCAGGCCAGCGGCGGCTGCCCGTGGCGGGCCAGAATCCGCGACACCGCCTGGGCCGGTACCCCGATGCGGCGGGGCGACCTCGTCGCGGCCCGCCTGCGACGCCCGCCTGGCGGCCAGCACGGCGGCCTCCGCTGTGGCAGGGGTCCGGGTTGGCGATCCTGCGGGGGCGGCTGGACCGGTCGGCCGGGCCCGCCCACCCTCGGCGTCGTAGCGCTTCGCCCGCCGGTGGGCGCACTGCCGCGACACCCCCGTCTCCGCGGCGACGTGCTATCCAGGCCTGCCGTCGCTGCGGATCCGTTGGATGAGCAGCCGCCTGCCGCGCACGGCCAGCCGGGCGTTGGCGTGGGACACGAGGACCTCCTGTTGTTGTAGTGCGTTGGCACCACTCACAGCAGCGGAGGTCCTCCCTCATCTCAACCAGGCGCGCCACCACCAACGTCCCGGCCGGGTAGGGCGAGCGGCGCTGGGCAGTCCCGCGGTCACCGAGGCCGCGAGCGTCGCCGAGGGCATCCTCAGACTGACGCTCGAGGCCGGTCACGCGGCCATCGCGTGACCCGCGGCCAGCACGCTGCGGCAGCGGGTCACGCCGCGCCGTCGCCCATCGCCATCGCCTCGTCGCTCCATCGCCGTCGCCATCGCCGTCGCCCGTCGCCCGTCGCCCGTCGATCCGGGGCCGCCCCGTCCGGGACCCTGGGCCTGGTGGTCGACGCCGGCGGTGTAGGGCCCTCCGCTCAGGCGCTGCCGTTCATGCGCTCCAACGACTCGACCACTTCGGGCAGCACCGGGTCGCGCGGGTCGGGGCAGATCTCCGGGTCCAGGCAGTAGTTGGCGTCCTGACCGATAAGGCTGTAGGACACGATTGCCGCGGTGTTGGCCTGCGCCCCGACGCCGATGAACTCGAAGAGCATCGCGTTGTCGTCGCAGGCCGGGTCGGCGGTGAACGCGCAGTCGCGCGAGCCGGTCCACGAGGACGCGGCGGTCTCATCGGTGATCTGGCCGCGCCCGTCCTCCTGTCCGAGGCAGTCCGGCATGGCCGCCTCCAGCGACTCCAGGGCAGCCTGGGCCGTGGCCTCGTCGGGGAACAGCATGATCGTGTTCGATCCGGTCATCGCGGCATCGGCGCTGTAGGTCGCGGTGAAGGATGACACGGCGCCCAACGAATCCGGCGTGGGGAGCGAGCATGCCGGCGCCTCGACGACCAGGTCTTCCGAGGCGGTCTCCTGCCAGGTGATCGCACCGTTCCAAGGCGGCATGTCCTGGGCGGGAAGCAGCATCGAGGCGTCGATCTCGGCGAGAGGGGTCGGGGCATCGACGCTGGCGCTGGGGGAAGGAGAAGGGGAGGCGACCGGATCGGGCTCGTCCGACCCGCAGCCGACCAGCAGCAGCATTGCGGCGGCGAGGACGCCGACGGTCCGGGACGACTTGGCACGCGCGCTCATCTTGTAGCAACCCCCCAGGTGGGACTCTGGTGTCCTACCGGCAAAGTACGGCTGCGCGCGTGGGACCGATAGGGCCGCAAGCCCGCAGGGGAGTGAGGATCGTCTCAACCTCGAGTCGCGCGCCCCGAGTCCGTAAGCGCCGCGCTCCATCGCGGCAGGTGCGTACCCTAGCCTGACTCGGCAATGCCGTAGAGCAGGGCGTTGCCGCGCTTGCCCGTCACCTGCAGGACCCCCAGGTGCCGCAGCGTGTAGGCCATCTGGCCCGCCAGCCGGCGCGGACGGCCGATCGCTCCGGCGAGCTCGGCCACCGAGAACGACTCGGGCAGCGCATCGGGGACGAGGGCGAGGTAGTCGCTCGGGCAGCCGAAGACCCGCTGGCCTCGGACCTCGGACAGTCGCCGGTCGACGATACTCACGCCGCCGCGGCGCCAACTGCCCTTGCCGTCGTCGACCCGCAACTCCTCCACCGACACCATGGCCAGTTCGAGGCTGAAGCCGGGGGAGGTGGCCAGGACGGGCAGGTGCACCAGTTCGGCGAACAGGTCGACCTCGGCCTGCCGCTTGGGGGAGCGGCGCCGGGACCGGGGCCGGTCCAGCGACCCGCCCTCGCCCAGCCGCACGATGAGCTTGTCGACGATGAGCGGGAGTATCACGCGCACCGGACGGACTGGCAGGAAGTGGGCCAGTTTCGGCCGCAGCGCGGAGAAGGACCCGGTTTGGATCTCGATCAACTCCTCGCCGCGGACGAGGTCGATCCAGTAGCCGTCCAGGGGTTCCTCGACCAGGTCGCCGGGTTGGGCGTAGTGCGCCTTGAGCGCGGCGTGCAGCGACGACTCCCGCAACGTCCCGACCTGGGCGACCACCGTTTGACGGTACCGGCGTCAGTGGCTCGCCGGTCGGAGCATCTCCCGGTTGCTGTCGGAGCATGGGCCAATCCGCAGCCCCAGTCCGGGACGTGGGCTCGACGGCCTTGCCAGACAGCACCGGTGGCGCCGAGCGTGCGGAGCCGATGCCGATGCCGATGCCGATGCCGATGCCGATAGCCGTCGACCGTCGATCGCAACAGGCGCGCTGCGCCGGTCTGAGATGCTGCCGACTGCGCGGCAGATCAGGCCCTTGGGGCCAGGAACGAGGGCGGCAGCAGCGCCAGCGCGCATGCTGCGCGGCTCGCCGTTCTCGCGGGTGAGCACTCGGGCGTGGAGCCCGGTCCCCGCACCACCGGCGGTAGGTCCGCTTCGCAGGTCAGAGCCCGGTGTCGTCGAGGAACTGCGTGATCGCAGCGGCGTAGGCCGCCGGGTCCACGTTCCAACTGCCGACGTGTTGGGCGTCGGGCTGCTCGACAAGGGTGGCCGTCCGCCCCATTTCGGTGGCGAGCAGGCGGGCCACGGAGGCGTCCACCGTGGTGTCCTGGCCGCCCTGGAACAGCAACGTCGGGGCCGTGATTCGGTCCGCGCCATCGAGCCAGTTGTAGTCGTCGAAGTCGATGCCGTAGCGCAGTTCGGTGACCAGCATCGCGACGGACTCCAGCGATTCCGGGATCGGCAGGCCGACCACCGGGAGGCTGCGGGTGTCGCCGATGGCATCGATGTTGGCCGCCAGGTCAGCGGGCGGGGAGTCGAGGATGACGGCGTCGATCGAGCCCGCGAGGTCGCTGGTCTCCAGCATCCCCAGCGCGACGGCCGCGCCGTGGCTCGCCCCGCCGAGGATGACGCGCTCGGCGCCCTCGTCCAGCGCGTACTGCACCGCCGCCTCGACCTGCGGCACCTCGTTCGTCCCGTAGCCGTAGCGCTCATCGACCGAGGCCGGGACGCCCGGATCGTTCAGGTAGGAGATGAGCAGGCAGGTCATGCCGCGCTCGTGCAGCGTCGTGGCCATGCGCAGCATCTCCGGCGGGTAGCCGCCCTTGCCGTGCACCAGGATCGCCCAGGTGGTCGACGAGCCGGGGATGAGCCATGCGGGGTAGCCCGCCCCGTCGCTGACGATCTCGACATCGGTGTACGCCAGACCGAGCTGGTCCGGGCTGGTCCAGACGTCGCGGTTGATGCCGGCAGCGGACCCCGGCGCGGGTGCTTCGCCCACGAGGTCGAGGACCGGTCGAACCGTCACGGCGCCATCGGCCGACGTCACCGGTCCGGCGACGATGAGTGCGTCGCCCACGGCGATCCCGACGGTGGCGTTGGCGTACTTGTCCGGGTCGGCATCCTTGGCGTCCAGGGTCACCGTGACGATGCCACCCGCGGGATCGGCGATGTCGAGGGCGGTGAGCGTCCCGGTCTGGGTGGTTGCCGGGATCCCCGGCCGCACCTCGAAGACGTCGTGGTGGATGGTGCTGGCGAAGTACAGCCCACCGCCGACGTAGAACAGCACCAGGACGGTGGTGACGACCGCAAGGAGGATCCACGGCCAGCGGCGGCGATGGGTCCTGGTCGCCCTGGCGGGATTGGGATCAATGCGACTCGGGGCGTGCGCAGATCGTGTGCTCATAGCCCAGGGATAGGACCGGGCCTTGCGACGTTCAAGAGTCGAACGTCCTTGCCTGGTAACGGATCTGAGCGTTCTTCGGTAGCCGCGATGCGGGAGATCCTGGGCGAACGACTACCGCGTGCAGGGTCCTGGGCGGTCGCGGGTAGCGTGCCAGCCATGGGGCCATCGGGTGACGAGGAGGATCGGTGAGTACGGAGCAGGCAGCAGCAGCTGGGGCGGCCGACGCGCTGGCGCTCGTGGCCGAGTTGCGGGAACTCGGGGACCAGATGCCGCGACTGACGGTGGCGGCGGAGCTGGCCGCGTTCGGTCCGCTGCTCAACGCGATCGTCGGCGGCCGGGATGGAGTCGCCGAGTTCCGGGACGGAGTGCTGCTCGACGAAGCGGCCTATATCGACCTGTACCGGCAGGTCTTCCGGGCATTGCTTCCGGATGCGCCCGGTCGTTCCGCACTACTGCGCCTGGTCGACCTCGCCATCCAACAGGACCATCGGGAGAACGAGAACCTGCTGGCGGCCTTCGACCTGCTGGATCCCGATACGGCTGACCAGCCGCAGGTCCTGGCAGCCACCCGGCACGCGGCACCTGCGGCGGCACACGCGGTGGCGAAGTTCGCACTGCTGCTCCCGCCGACACTGCCGGCGGTTGCGCGGTATCTGGTGCTGCGGGCACGTGCCCGCAACTGACACGAAGGGGTTGGCGATGGCGGAGGAAACATTCGAGATCGGTGTGGTGATCGCGGGGGCAGGTGCGCGGGGGGCCTACGAAGCGGGCCTGCTCTCCGCCCTGCTGCCGGAGATCGCGGCCCGGACGCAGGCCGAGGGCAAGGTGGCGCGGTTCTGGTTCATCGGGACCAGCGCGGGGTCGTTGAACTCGGCGCTGATCGCGAGCCGGGCGCCGCGGGTGACGCCCGATCACGCGCCGGCGGAGGTGCGGGACCTGTGGACGACCACGATGGATGAGGTCGCCCGGGTGTGGGGCAGCGTCAGCGAGGGTCAGGTGATCGGGCTGCTGCCCAACGGCCGACTGCTGGCGGCGCTGACCCGGTTGATGCCGGCCGGGCGGCTGCGGCTCACCAGTCTGCTCAACACCGATCCGCTGCATCGGCTGGCGCAGGATCCCGCGATCGTGGACTGGGAGCAGTTGCACCGCAACGTCGTGGGCGGGACGGTCGGGGCGGTCGGTGCCGCCACGACGGCCCGGGACGGCCGTACGGTCGTGTTCCTGCACCGCCACGACGACCGTTCGGCGATGCCCCGCGATGCCCTGCGCGACATCGACTACGTGGACTGCCCGGGCGGGATCGAGGCGCAGCACGTCCTGGGGTCCTCGGCGATCCCGGTGGCGTTCCCGCCGCAGCGGATCACGCAGCCGCCGGAATGGGAGGGCTGGTACTACGACGGCGGGGTGCGGTTGAACACTCCGTTGAAGCCGGCGATCGAGTTGGGCCTGAGCCATCTGGTGATCGTGGGGACGCATCCGGACCGGTACGACCGCGACGAACTGCCCGATCCGGCGCTGCCGTGCCCGGAGGTGGACGAGGCGATGGTGCCGGTGGCCAACCAGATCATGGCCGACCAGTTGATCCAGGATCTGCAGACCCTGCGCAGCCGCAACCGAGTGCAGCCGCGCAAGGCGACCAAGTACCTGTTCGCCGGCCCCGCCACCTTCGACGCCTTGGCCGACCTGGCCCGCAACACGCCGACGCACTGGACGTTCGCCGGGCAGTTGCGGCGGCTGTTGAGCGCCGAGGCCAGGGATGAGCTGTCCAGCTACCTGCTGTTCGATCCGGGGTATCTGAGCGCCTCGGTGGATGCGGGGCGGGTCCGGGCGCAGGAGGCCGGCGTGCTCGATCCGGATACCGAGATCGTGGACTGGTTGCGGTAGCCGGGCAGCCGGACCGACGCGCGGTCAGTCGTCGATGCCACCGGCCCGGTCGTGGTCTGCGCTTCTTGTGGGGGTTTGCGCCCGTTGTGGGGGCTGGAACGGGTGCTGGCGCGGGTAGTGTGCACCCTGCGCGGGGGGTTTGCAGCCGTCGTGGGGGCTGGAACGGGGGCTGGCGCGGGTACGTGTGCACCCTGCGCGGGGGTTTGCACCCTTCTTGGGGGCTGGAACGCGCCAAACGGGCCAGATTCGCCCCCGTGCCGGGTGCAGACCCCCGCGCCGGGTGCCGACCGCCGGACGGGGTGCAGACGCCCGCGCCGGGTGCCGACCGCCGGACGGGGCGCAGACCGCCGGACGGGGCGCAGACCGCCGGACGGGGCGCAGACCGCCGGACGGGGCGCGGCCCTCCGGAGGGGTCGCAGACGCCCGCGCCGGGTGCAGGCCGCCGGACCGGGTGCAGGCCCCCACGCCGGGTGCAGGCCGCCGGAGGGGGTGCAGGCCCCCGCGCCGGGTGCAGGCCGCCGGAGGGGGTGCAGGCCCCCGCGCCGGGTGGAGGCCGCCGGACGGGGCGCGGACCGCCGGGAGGGGGCGCAGACCGCCGTAGCAGGGTGCAGACCCCCCCGCCGGGTGGACGACCGCCGGACGGGGCGCGGACCGCCGGAGGGGGCGCAGACCGCCGGGACCCGGCGCAGGCCCCCGCGCCGCGTGCAGGCCGCCGGACCGGGCGCAGTCCGCCAGCGGCGAGCAGGCGCCGGCCACGACGGGACGTGGCACTTGCCAAGCGGTCCAGCCAAGGGCTAACGTGCAACCAAATGGTTGTGCATCAGACTGAGCGGCAGCTCTCCGAGGATGAGGTGGACCGGATCTTCCGGGCCCTCGCCGACCGGACGCGACGCGACATCGTTCGTCGCACGCTCGTCGGCGAGGTGACGGTGTCGCAGCTGGCCGACGCGCTACGCCATGTCGTTCGCGGCGGTGCAGAAGCACGTCGCCGTCCTGGAGGGAGCGGGCCTGGTGAGCAAGCACCCTCACGGACGCGAGCGCCTGGTCCGCGGCAACCCCGAGACCATCCGTCGGGCGCAGCAACTGCTCGACCAGTTCGAGCAGGTCTGGCGGGAGCGGATCGCCCGCCTGGACGACCTGTTCGCCGATGACCCGATACGCACCGGAGGAGCCATCATGCCCATCACGTCGGTCACCAAGGACCCCGACAGCGCTCACCATGACCGTGGTCGCCGACTTCCCGGTCCCCGTCCAGCGGCTCTGGGACGCCTACGCCGACCCGCGCCAGCTGGAGCGCTTCTGGGGCCCGCCCACCTACCCCGCGACGTTCTCCCGGCACGACATGCACGCGCCGGGCCGCAGCGAGTACTCGATGACCGGGCCGGAGGGCGACGTCTCCCGCGGCTACTGGGAGTACCTGGCCGTCGATCCAGGTCGCTCGTTCGAGGTCCGCGACGGGTTCGCCGCCGAGGACGGGTCGCCGAACGAGGAGACTGCCGTCCATGCGGATGATCTTCACCTTCACCGCCACCGACACCGGATCGCGGGTGTCGACGACCACCTACTTCAACTCCGTCGGCCGAGCTGGACCAGCTCATCGCCATGGGCATGGAGGACGGCATGCGCCAGGCGATGGGGCAGATGGACGACGTGCTCGCCGACCTGGCCTCCTTCGCCGCCGGGCGCGCGACCGAGGCGCAGATCCTCAGCGACACGAAGGTGCGCGTCAGCCGCGTGATCTGCGGGACGCCTGCGCAGGTGTGGGACGCGCACCACCGTGCCGACCTGCTGCAGCGCTGGATGCTCGGCCCGGACGGCTGGACGATGCCGGTGTGCGAGGTCGCCACAGAGGTGGGTCAGCCGTACCGCTACGAGTGGGAGCAGGAGGGGGGAGGCCAGGGCTTCGGCTTCATCGGCGAGCTGCTGGAATCCACGCCGCCGAACCGGGCGGTGACCACCGAGCAGATGATCGGGATGGACGGCCCGGCCCTTGTCAACGAGCTGACCCTGACGCCGGTCGAGGGCGGCACCCTGCTGTCCATCGTGATCACCTACCCCTCCGCCGAGGTGCGCGACATGGTGCTCGGCACGGGGATGACCGGCGGCATGGAGACCAGCTACGCCAGGCTGGAGCGGGAGGTGCTGGTCGCTGCCTGAGGGCGGCTGCCTCTGACGGCAGTCGGGCCTCGAGGCGCGGGCGGACTGTCGCCGCAGCACGCTCGGATCGATGCGTCGGAGCCGGCGCGGCCATCGAGAGCTTCGCCAGCCTGGCGCAGAGGACATTGCGAATGGCGAGCGGGGGTCACCTCGCGGGTGGCCCGAGAGGCCGCGGGCGCCCGGCGCCCGCTCGGCCTCGAGCAGGAGCAGCACCACGCCGCACCGGTTCTCGATGCCGTGCCTGGCTTGGCGTCGGGCGGCGGCGCGGGGCGTGGTGGGAGGGGTGCTCGTTGCTTGAGCCTGTCTCGGGCCGGGCGCGGGTGTGCGCCAGTTTGCCGTCAGCGGGCGGGGTCGGGCCAGGTCTTCGCCCGCAGGTCGCGCGGCGAGGTGTCGGCGCCGCGCGGCTACAGGCGCCGGGCCCACATCGCCAGTGGCTCCGGCTGCGCCTCGTCGTCCGTTTGCGGGGTGCGATGCAGGGGGCCTCGCCTCAGGTCCCGAAACCTACGTAGGACGAGATCAACATCCCCTCGCAACGTAGGTTTCGGGACACCGACCAGATCGCAATGCCCTTGTCCGGCGGTCACATCGCGCGATGTGCTCGAGGCGTGGGGGCGTTGTGTCGTGCGCAGGGCCGCAGCGGGTACCGGACGAAGGGACCGGAGTCTGACGCCTGCGACGGTTCCGGGAGTGCTCGGCCGTCGATGCGGGTCACCACCTTTGATTGCCGCGACGGGTTCGCCGGTGCCCACGGGTCGGCCAACGAGGAGCTGCCGTCCATGGGTGAGGTTCACCGCCGCCGCCACCGAGACCGAATCGCGGGTCCCCAGAACCACCGAATCCGACTCGCTGGCCAACCTCATGCAGTGCATTGCAACGCGCGTGGACGAGAGTCTGGGCAGCCGATGGGACAGGACGCTGTGCTGGCTGCTGGCCCGGACGGCTGGACGATGCCGGGCGCGCGAGGCCGCCACCGAGGTCGGCCAGCAGTACCGCTTCGGGTGGGGCGCAGGTGGGGGAGTCCAGCGCTTCGGCTTCACCGGCGAGCTGCCGAAACCCACGCCCCCGAACCCGGGCGGTGACCATCGAGCAGGTGATCGGGATGGACGGCCCGGCACTAGTCAGCGAGCTGACCTGACGCGGGTCGAGGGCGGCACCCTGCGGTCCATCGCGATCACCTCGGGTGGCTCGAGGCTGCAGCGATTCGGCGACCTGGGTCAGGAGAGGCTCGGATATCCGCTGATCCGCTGGATCTGGCGATACAGCGGGCGGAGGCGATCGTAGGTGCCGCAGTACACGTCTTGGAACAGGTCGCGGTACAGATCCCGGCTCGCTGGGACAGGTTCGAAGGTGTCTCCCGTCCTGGTCATCGTCCTGGCCGCCGAGGCCACATCTGGGAAGAACTTCATCCCCACGGCGGCGGTCATGGCGGCGCCCACGATCGAGGTCTCCGGCGTGTGCGACCGGGAAGTCGGCAGGTCGAAGATGTCGGCGGTCATCTGCATGATGGATTCGCTGCGCGATCCTCCTCCGGTGGCGCGGATCTCGGTGATCGGCACTTTGTTCTTCTGTTCCGTCAGCTCTGCGCCCTCCTTGAGCGCGAACACGATCCCTTCGAGGATCGCCCGGTACAGGTGCCCGCGGGTGTGGACATCGCCGAAGCCGATCACCGCGCCCTTGGCGAAGGGATCGTGCTCCGGGCCCGGCATCCAGTACGGCTGGCAGACCAAGCCCATGGATCCCGGCGGGATGTCGCGCACGAGGTGCTCGAGCAGTTCCTCCGGCGCCTGCCCGGACTCATCAGCCGCCAAGCGCTCTTGGAGCCCGAACTCGTCCCTGAACCACGAGACCAGCCACATCCCCCGCAGCACTGCCGCCTCGGTGTAGTACTCGCCGGGGACGGCCGACGGGTAGGGCGGCAGGAACGGGCGCACCTCGACGTAGCGAGGGGTCTGAGTGTTGAAGGTGGCGGTTGTGCCGAAGCTGATGCACCCCTGGTCCGGGGTCAGGCAGCCGGAACCGATGACGTCGCACGCCTTGTCGTTGGATGCCGCGATGACGGGCAGCCCGCTCGGGATGCCGGTCGCCGACGATGCGCCGGCCGTGATGCTGCCGAGCATCTCGGTGGGGGGCACGAGATCGGGCAGCTTCTCGCGTTCGATTGGGTAGAGTCGCCACTTCGGGTCGTACCGACCGGCCCAGTCCCCCTTCTTCACGTCGAACGGTACGGGTCCGACGATGTTTCCGGTCGAGTCGCGGTGCTCACCCGTCAGTCGGTAGGTGAAGTATCCGGACAGGAAGACGAACTTGTGGGTGCGCGCCCAGAGATCGGGCTCGTTCTGGCGAATCCAGTTCGAACGGCTGTACTGCGTGGCGAACTCGACGATGGGGTAGAGGCCGCTGACCTTGAGCAGCGGGACGGAGGCTCTGGGGACGACGACGCGGGAGTCGGCTTTTCGTTGGTCCAGCCAGACGATCGCCGGGCGCAGCGGCTCGCCGGCGCGATCGAGGTTGACCATGGTCAGTCGTTGGGTCGTGACCGTCACCGCGACGATGCGTTCGCGGTTGGCTGCCTCGCGGGCCAGCAGGGTCTGTGTGGTCTGGCAGAGCATCTGCCAGTAGTACTCGGGGTGCTGCTCCGCCCGGTCGGGCAGCGCGGCGAAGTACGGCTCGATGGGCGTCTTCACGAATCCGAGCAGCGTGCCGTCCAGTCTGACCAGGGCCGCGCGGATCGACTGGGTTCCGGCATCGATCGACAGGATCAGTTCGTCGGAGCCGGCGTCCAAACCGGTCACGTCGCCTCGGACCTTCGGGCAATCCCACACGAGGGGCCCGGGCTCACGAAGGACCCCGGACAACCACTCGTGACCATCAGCGATCCCCCTCGACCGTGCCAGCAAACACCCGACTGTATCAGCGCCGCAGGTCGGACCGGTCCGGTGCACTGACGGCTCAATTGCGGCGGGTGAGCGGCGGCGAAGACCCCGGGACCAGGCTCTCGACGGGGTGTCGATCGCAAGGCGGTAGGCCGGTTTGCGCGCCACAGGCGGCCAGCGGGGACTCGGGCGTTCGTCTGCGGCCGGAATCGCGCCCCCACGACGCCGACCGTCGGAACCTGCCCGCCGGGGCAACCGAGGGCGAAGCGCTCGAGGTCGGCGCCGCTTTCGACACGCGACGGATCCGCGACCATGCGTCGGGCAGACATTGCTGCGGCCAAGTCGCGGGTGGCCCGAGAGGCCGCGGGCGCCCAGCGCCCGCTCGGCCGCGAGCGGGAGCAGCACCACGCCGCACCGGTTCTCGATGCCGTGCCTGGCTTGGCGTCGGGCGGCGGTGCGGGGCGTGGTGGGAGGGGTGCTCGTTGCTTGAGCCTGTCTCGGGCCGGGCGCGGGTGTGCGCCAGTTTGCCGTCAGCGGGCGGGGTCTGGGCAGGTCTTCGCCCGCAGGTCGCGCGGCGAGGTGTCGGCGCCGCGCGGGTACAGGCGCCGGGCCCACATCGCCAGTGGCTCCGGCTGCGCCTGGTCGTCCGTTGCGGGGTGCGATGCAGGGGGCCTCGCCTCAGGTCCCGAAACCTACGTAGGACGAGATCAACATCCCCTCGCAACGTAGGTTTCGGGACACCGACCAGATCGCCATGCCCTTGTCCGGCGGTCACATCGCGCGATGTGCTCGGGGAGTGGGGGTGGCGCACCTCGGCGAAGAGGGAGGTGATCACGATCGATAGCAGGGTGCCGCCCTCGACCGGCGTCTGGTCGCGGGCAGCGCCGCCGCAGGCGCAGCCGCCGGTCCCGCTACCGGCCCGATCGGTTTCGCCACCGCGGCCATGGCCATGGTGCTGCATCAGGGCGCCGACAAGGCCGCCCACTGCAGCACATCGACGGCGGCGGAGACCACCGAGAGACGGGCACGGATACGCGAACAGTGAGCACCTACGGCGGCTGGCGGGAGTCCCGCCGCCTGTGGGCGGGTACGCGCGGTGCGACCGCCGGCATCATCGACGCTCATGGCCGAACGCTCGGGCCGGTCCCGCTACCGGGGGTCGGTCACCTGGCCGAGGAACAGGACGCTGTCGTCGGCGTCCAGGATCGCCATCAGGAACGGCCGATCCACAACGAAGGTGAAGTCCGGGCCGGCCCCGCCGATGCCCCCGACCGCGGTGGCGGCGGCGGCCTCGGTGCCCAGTTCGTTGACGGCCACGACCACGCGGTGATTGATGAAGCGCACGCTGTGCCGGTCGCCGTTGTCGAACATCGGCCAGTCCGGGGTGCCGGTGAACATCCGGGACACCCCCATGGACTGCAGCGCCGGGATGAGTTCCTGGATGCCGGAGTCGCTGGTGAACTTCGGCAGGGTCACCCAGTAGTCGGTCGGCCGCCACCTCCGCGTCGGCCAGGCCGCTGAGACCCGCGGCGGAGAGACCGTCCGCCGCCTCATCGAAGCGGCCCCGGTCGGGCAGCACGATCACCGCCTTCGCGCCGCCCTCGTAGGGCAGTACCGCGGCGGTGTAGCCGTCGGCCTCGGTGACGGCCAGCGGCATCATCTGGGACATCGCCGCCACCGGAACCACGGTGCCGTCCAGCAGGGTGAAGTCGCCCTCACCGGTGAAGTCGGGTTCGAACGGATGGAGCCATGCGCCCTTGAAGTAGGTGGTGTTCAGCAGGATGAACACCAGGTCGTCGCTGATGTCGTCGGGCTCGACGATCTCCTCGATCAGGCCGCGGGTGTGCTCCGCCACCCGGCCGTTGACCAGGTCGGCGGTGCCCCGCGGGTCCAGTGGGTCGAAGCCGCCCAACTCATCGCGGATCGGCTCGATGGCCTGCAGGTAGCCCGGGGCGAAGCCGCCGTACTGCCGGGCCACGAACGCTGCGTTGTACAGCGCCATCCGGTAGTCGCTGCGCCGGCTCGCCGTGATCCAGTCGGCCAACTCCTCGGTGTTCACGCCGATGTCCCCGGTGTCCAACCCCATCGCCGCGAGCAGCTCCTCGTTCGCCGCAGCCGCCACGCCCGGTGCCAACAGGCTCAACGCCTGGTACACGCTCACCGGTGAGACCCACAGGTTCGCCCCCGGCTGCTGGGCCCGCTGGAACTGCCACAGGTCCATGCCCAGACTGCCCATCCGGGCGACCAGATCCTCCGACACCTCCGGCCGCGGCCCGGCCTCCCGCACCCACTCCTCCGGAACCGACTCTTCGATCGTCACCACGTCGAAGCCGCTCGTGCCCGGTTGCGCCGCCGGGCTCGACTCCGGCCCGGTCGACCCGCAGCCGCTCAAGACCAGGGCGAGCGCGGCGACCGTTGTGATTGCGGCGCCCCTGTTGCCGTGGTGCATGGCACCATCCCCCTGCTTGTTCCTCGGTTTCACCCTGCCGCCGTCTCGCAGCCAGGCATAGGGCCCGAAGACCCCCTCCCACGCCGCAGACGGCAGGCGCTCGGGTCGCGCACCCGGTGGCGCCACGGTGGTCGGCCGAGCCGGACGGTGGTCAGCCGAGCCGGACGGTGGTCGGCCGAGCCGGACGGTGGTCGGCGACGGGCGAGCCGGACGGTGGTCGGCCGAGCCGGACGGTGGTCAGCCGAGCCGGACCCAGACCGAGCGAGAGGCCGCGCACAGTTGCCCGTCGGCGGTGAAGATCGCCGACCCGGCCATGGAACGCCGTCCCTGCCTGGAGATGCCCCAGCCCTGCACGACGAGCGGCTCGCCCACATCCGGCCGATGCCGCACCTGGGCGGTGATCCGGCCCAGCACCGTGGCCGCGGTGTCGGCGTACCCCGCGGCCAGCGCGCCGAAGAAGGAGGGGCAGTCCAGGGCGGCCCAGAGGAACTCCGGCGGTAGGCCGCCGGCTGCGTCCTGCAGGGACTCGTGCGGCGTCCAGGTGCAGGCGACCACGTCACCCACTCGCCCGGGGGAGAGCCGCAGCCCGTCGCCTGGCTCGCGCTGCGTCCCGCAGACGAAGCATGTCGGGAACGGGTGGCCGCCGGCGGCGAAGATGTACGACGGTTCGGCGTGCTGCGCCTGCGCGAGGGAGACCGGATCGGGGATATCGAGGTCGAGCTCCTCGTCAGCCGCGCTGCGGGCCTGGGCCACGAGTCGCTGCGCGTCCAGCACGTCGATGCCGTCCGGCTGCCGCTGCAGCGTCATCGGCCTGGACAGCGGCGGCGGCATGCGCAGCGTCACCTCTACCGGACCGGTCAGCGACTGTGCCAGCCTGCCGGCGAAGTACCCGCCGTTGGCCGTGTCCGGCGGACCGCAGTAGCGGGGGTCGACGGCGAGGGGCAGCAGCGCTGCTGCGCGGCCGGCATCGGGCTGGGCCCCGGCCAGATCGACGACGAACGCCTGGTCCGGACGGCTCCTGCCCTCGACCATGTCGCGGAACACTTCATCGGCGGCCGCGAGGCCGACGACCGGGACGAAGGTGAACCGGTCCCGCACCCCGGCGACCATGTCCCGCCACGCGGCGGTGAGCCGCTCCTGGTAGCCGGCTGGCCCCCAATCGGCCATCCGCTTGGCGATCTGGGTCGGAGCGAAGAAGAAGGTCGGCTTCGGCCCGGGCAAGGACGCGTGGGTGGGGGCCATCTCCCAGTGGGCCATCCCCACCGCGCTGCTGGAGCGCAGCAGGTGGTCGAAGTGCTCATGCACCCGCCTCCGCAGTTCGCCGTTGCCGGCGATGTCGACGTAGACCGTCGGCCGCGCCGGGAGGGTTGCGAGGTCGTCGTACGCCGTGACCTCGTCGTAGCAGCCCAGCCCCGCCACGAACTGCGCGTTGCCGGAGGACGTCAGTCCGACGACGTGCGGCCGGGGGCCGTCGCGGTGCGCGATGCACAGGGCGACGCCGACGGCGGTCTTGCTCGACGCGCTGGACACCACGATCTGCTCGGCGCCGAAGTCGTCGTGGTCGGCGAGGAAGTCGTCCAGCATGAAGGACGTCGCGAACAGCGGGAAGAAGACGTTCTGCACGTCCTCGGCGCCGGGGTCGTGCATGGGGTCGCTGTCCACGAGCCGGTAGCTGTTGTAGACCGCCGGCAGTCCCTGCCGGTGCTCGCTGATATCGGTGAAGCTGCGGTGACCGACGCGACCGGGCTCGACGACGAGGTGGGTGCCGAAGGGGAGGAAGCCGAAGACGCGCGTGCCGGGTCGGAGTCCCTCGGCGCGGCTGGACTCGACACGGGCGAATCCCCACACCGGGATGCGCCCCCAGCCCTGCTCGCCCGCCGGGAAGAAGCGCCAGTACTTCAGCGACTCGCCGGCGGCGCCGTAGGTCACGTTGTTGGCGCTGAGGCCGAAGCTCTCCACCCGCAGCAGGGCCTGGCCCGGGGCGAGGTCCCCGACGAGGCCGCTGGAGCGGCGGGAGCGGCGGAGGTTGTCGCGTCGGACTTCGGAGAAGGTGGCGGTGGCCATCGCCGCATCGTCGCACTTCTGGGCCGGGCCCGTAGGCGTGGTGCGGTGCTCGGGGCGAGCCGCGCGCCCGACCCGACGGCGGGACGGGGGCCGAGCAGTCGTGGCGTGCCCTACCCCGAAGCGGTTGCCACGTCGAGCACCCCGGCACCGCGCCGACGCTGTGAGCCCGGCGATGGTCGAGGATCTGCTCTGGGCCGGCGCACCGCCACGACGCACGGCGGGCTCACAAGGAGTCCAGCAGGGCCGCTGCGTCGAGGCCAGGGTGCTGGGTGCGGGGGAGCGGGGCGGATGCCGGCGCGAGAGCCGGCCGCGCGGCAGTGCCCGCCGGCTCGTCACTCCTTGGGCCAGACCCGGAAGTCCACGCCGCGCACGGTGCCGTAGCCGACCGGGTCGACGGTGTCCGGGATGAGCACGTCCGGGTCGATCTTGGTGACGAGGTCGCCGAAGGTATCGACGTGCGCCTCGATCGCCGTGGCGGCGGGGGAGGCGGCCGCCGCCACGGCCGGGGCCGGCGCCGGGTTCGGGGTGACACCGAACCGCTTCAGGAACGTGCCCGGGCCGCGCAGGCCCAGCGCGACCTTCGGAGGCAGCGGCTGGGGGTTGAGGGCGGCATGCCCGCCGAGCCCGCCGAGCGCTCCCTGCAGTTGCCCGCGCCACTTCGGCGGGAGTGGTTGCGGGTTGAGGCCTGCCGCGTCGCCGGGCGCGACGAGCATCGCCTGCGCATCCCCCTGCAGGTCCAGCAGCTGCTCGCGCCATTTGGGGGGCAGCGGCTGCGGGTTCAACGCTGCCTCGTCGCCGGGTACGCCGCCGACCACGATGATGGCGCGCTCGCCGTTCGACGGCTGCACCGCGCCGGCGGTCTCGAGGACGCCGACCGGGACGGTTCGGTGGCTGCCGTCCTTCAGCGACACCGTCATCTGCAACTGGCCGTCGCGGATCAGGTCGCCCAGCGCCCGGGCCTTGTGCACCGTCACGCTGCCGGACCAGTTGCGCGGGGCGATCTGCTCGATACTGCCCGGCAGCCAGTGCCACTGCGGGGCCAGGGCGCAGCTGACGCTCAGCGGTCGGCCGGTCTCCACACCCTCGATGCGGTACCTGCGGCGCTGCCAGCCGTCGGAGTCCTCGTACCACATCGCGGTCATGTGTCCGGTCTCGTGGGAGCCGGCCGGATCGGCGGCCATGCAGCGCACGACGAACTGCAGCGGACCCAGGCGGAAGTTCTCCAGCATCGCCGCATAGACCTCTGCGGACAGGGCGGCGCGCAACTGCGGGGCGGCAGCGGGTGGCTGGGCGATCTGCAGGGCTTCGGGCTCCGGCTGCTGCGCCGCGTCCCACAGCCGGACGCCGCCGTCCACGAGCGAGGCCTGCGCAGCCGCCGCGGCCGCGGGCTGTTGGGCGAAGGACACCAGAGCCTGCCCGAGCCGCAGCTCCTCCCCGACCACCTGCGCCGCGACCAGCGGCGGTGCGGGGGACTCCATCAGGTCGCGCAGCCCGGCCAGCGCGACCTCCGGGACGAACGCCTTCGCCATGCTGTTCGCGATGACGAAGGTCTTCGGGTCCACCGGGCCTGCCGGCACCGTCGGGCCAGGAGATCTCGCCCTCGACGACGCCGGATTCGTCGGGCTGGCGGCACAGCAGCACCAGGCTCTGCGTCCCGTCCGGTAGGCCGTCGATCCCGGTCGCGGCACCGAGTTGGCTGCGCAGCGCGGCCGGGTCGCCGGCCAGCAGCGAGAGGTAGCGGTAGCCGGCGTCGAGGTACTGCTGCAGCACCGCGTTGAGGGGGGCCAGCGCGGCATTGATCTGCTGTCAGCGCCGAGGTTGGCGCGGATCTGCGCGTCGAGCAGCGAATCGACGTCGGTCCCGGCGAGGAAGGTGATGATCTTGCCGACCACGAGCAGCACATCGCCGGCGAAGTTCTGCGAGTCCAGGTGCGGGGCGATGATGCGCAGTTCGACCACCCGCGATCCGCCGACCGGGGCGGTCACCGGCGGGATGTCGATCACGAAGTCGAAGGTCAGCGCGAAGTCCAGCGAGAACCGCGGATCGGCGTAGGAGCCCAGGAAGGTCGGCTGGGTGGAGGTGGCGACGATGGTGTTGCGGCCGGTCACGACATGGACCACGAGGTCGCCGTCGGCGTTGCGCTGGATGGTCTGCACCACGTTGCCCGGCGCGAGGCGGACGTCGATGTCGTACAGGGTGAAGCCTTCGGCGAAACGGTCGCCCGTGCCCAGCTCGCCGCTGCAGCAGTGCTGGCAGCATCGGCCGCAGCTCCTGCTGCCAGGCGTCGTTGGCGGCCTGGGCGATGGCGGGCAGCAGGCTGTTCTGCAGCTGGGTGATCGCGCCGTTGGGGTCTTGGCCGAGGACGAGGACATCGCCGCCGGTCGGGATGTCGATGCCGAGCAGGTCCATGGTGGAGCTCCATCTGTGGTGAGGACCCGTCGACTGCCGTCGGGTACATCCGTAGTCTGCGCTCGCGGTCCTCCGATGGCGGTGCGGCGCGCTGGTCCATTGGGGTGATGATGCGGGCCTCGGGTTGGGTCCCGGTTCGGCACGGCGGGCCCGGGGTGGTTGGGGACCGAACAGCGTCCCGGGCAACATGGCCGGGCCGCGGTGCTCCAACGGATTGCCCCTGTGTCGAGCAGATCGGCCGCCGTCGCCTGCTGCAGCGCCTCTCGCCGGTGGAGGCGCGGCTGGCGTCTCCTGCCGGAGGAGCGCTGTGTCCCCGGCCCTGGAGCCTCCCGGAGTGTGCTCCGCTGGGATCCAGTGCAGTCCAGTGATCGGGCGGAGGTGCTCCAGCGGTCCCCGCAGCGGTTCGAGGCCCAGCCGACAGGCGCCGTGAGCCGCGCGTTCTGCTGTCGCTGGGATTCGCCGGCCGGCATCGGCGACAACCATCCGGTCTAGGCTCGGACCATGACCGCCGAACGCGCTCGACGCGGACCGGCCGACGAGGCCGACTTCCGCATCATGACCGTGTGCCTGGGCAACATCTGCCGCTCGCCGATCGCCGAGGCGGTGCTGCGCCGCAAGATCGCCGAGTCGGGGCTGTCGGCGAGGGTGTCGGTGGAGTCCTCTGGAACGGCGGGCTGGCACCACGGCGACGACGCAGATCCGCGCGCCCGGGCCACGCTGCAGGAGCACGGCTATCCCCTGCAGCACAGCGCCAGGCAGTTCCATGGCTCCTGGTTCGAGGCGATGGACCTGATCCTGGCCATGGATCGGTCGAACTACGACGACCTGGTGGTCATGGCGGCACGCATCGAGGCCGGGGCCGGCCACGTGAGGCTGCTGCGCTCGTTCGATCCTGCCGCGCCCGACGACGAGGTCCCCGACCCCTACTACGGCGGCCCCGAGGGCTTCGTCGAAGTGCTGCGGATGGTCGAGTCCGCCTCCGACGGGGTGGTCGCCCACGTGCAGGAACGGCTCCGCCTTCGGCCATGAGCGGCCTGATCGGCCGGATCGCCCGCGTCGCCGGCGTCGCTGAGGAACGCATCGTTGCGCTGCGATCCGTCGGCGGCGGCAGCATCTGCGACGCCTATCGCGTGGACCTGGACGACGGATCTCGGCTCTTCGCCAAGATCGCCCCGGATGGCGACTCCGACATGCTGCTCGCCGAGGTGGCCGGGCTGAGGTGGCTGTCCGAGGCGCCTGCCCCGGTACCGACCGTTCTCGGCGTCGCCGATGACGTGCTCGTCCTCGCCTACCATCAGCCCGGCGCGGCGGATCCCGGCTCGGCCCATCGGCTGGGGCGGCAGTTGGCGATCATGCACGCTGCCGGTGCGGACGCCTTCGGGAGCCCGCCTCCAGGGGCGCCGTCGGTGGGGCGTATCGGGTCGGCCCACCTGCCCTATGGCCACTGCGGCGAGTGGACCACCTTCTTCGCCGAGCAGCGCCTCATCCCGCACATGGACGCTGCGGCATCCCGCGGGCGTCTCAGTGACGTCGATGCGGACGTGCTGCGCCGATTCTGCGATGTGCTGCCTCGGCTGGCCGGACCTCCGGTCCCCGTGGCGCGGCTGCACGGCGACCTCTGGTCGGGGAACCTGCTGTGGGGAGCCGACGGCGTTGCGAGGCTGGTCGACCCCGCGGCCCACGGCGGCCACCCCGAGACCGACCTTGCGATGCTGGCGCTGTTCGGCGCCCCGCATCTGGAGCGGATCATCGCCGGCTACGAAACGGTGGCCCGCCTGCCGCAGGGATGGCGAGACCGGATCGGTCTGCACCAGCTCCATCCGCTGCTGGTGCATGCCGAACTCTTCGGAGGGGGCTACGGCCCCCGGGCGGCCGCGATCGCGCGTCAGTACCTGGCGGCTGTCTGAGGGTCGCACGGCAGCCGGACATCGGGACAGGACGGCGGCGGGACGGTGGAGTCGTGACGGCGGGTGCTTGCCGAAGGGGTTGCGCCGAGCGACTGAGCAGCCGGGCACCTGAGGCCGCGCCGTCGGCGATCACGAGTTGGGTCCAGCCACCGGTGACGCGCACCATCGAGGTCCGCAGCGGGGAGCCCGACCGGCTCTGGCCCCCGGACCTTGGACTGGGATCCGTGACGCCGGGTGGCGGCGTGCAGGCGGGGGCGGCATGCCGCGGTTGCTTCCGACGGCCGCGGCCTGCTGACCGACTCACCCCTTCGGGCATGCGGGCAACTCGTGCCTCAGCGCCTCGCCCAACGCCGACTCCACGGCGCCGAAGCGCACGAACTCCTGCTCCAGCCGGACTCGGTCGCCCCAGCGTCCCTCGCACAGGGCCGCGTACAGCTGCGCCTCGGCGTCGGTCAGCGAAGGCAGGTCGCGGCGCTGCTGCTTGTCCTCCACCACCCAGGAATCGCGATGCGCCAGGAGTGTCCGCTCATCCATCAGCAGGCTGGCGGTGTGCGGGAGCCGGGCGCGGAACCGGTCCAGGATGGCGAACCCGTGGGTGTCGATATCGCCCCAGTAGTGCACCGCGACGTCGGACAGCCAGTCGATGCCGCCGAGCAGTTCCGGTGCTCCGTTGCCCGACCCGAAGATCACCAACGACGCCGTCGCGTCGGGGAAGGTGAGGAAGTTGATCTCGTTCTCGGTGACGAACACATCGGTGACGCGCGGCCGGAGGTCGGCGAACTCGGCGAGCGGCAAGGTGACATCGGTCAGGCCGGGCAGCGGCGCGGTGGCGGGATCCAGGCTGCGGAACCGGAGCAGCGACGGCTTGACCCCGAACCCGTAGCTGCGCTCGAACCAGGACGGCCCGCTCATGTGCTCGCCCGGGCCGACCAGTGACGCGATGAGCCGCTTGTGCCGCTCGATCACCTTGCTGTGCACGCCGGGCAGATCCACCTGCCGCAGAAAGACCCCGGGCCGCGGGTGGGACTGCAGCCATTCGGCGACCGCGACGATCTGCAGCCACTCCTCGGCGACCTGCAGCACGGCCAGCGGCTTGGCGGCGACCACGTGGAGGTACGCCGGCGGTGTGGCATCGACGATGCGGTCGAAGCGCCGAGCGTCGCGAGTCCTGCCGACGAGCCGCACGGCGTCGGCGGGGGAGTCCAGCCACGCCCGCGTGGGGAGGTGCTGCGCGCCGAGGACGCGGTGGGTGGTGCTGGTGCGCTCGAGGCGGTACGTGCCGGATGCGGCATCCAGCGCTGCTGCCCATCGCTTGGCGTCCTCGAACCGATCGCCCAGCTCGCGGGACGTCGGTCCGCGCAGCCGGACGGCGAGCGGGAAGGCGGTGCCTGACTCGGCGCCGGGGACGCGTGCGGCGAGCAGCCGGCCGCTGTCCCACTCCCGCTGCACCGCCGCGTGGATGTCGGCGGCGGTGGACCAGGTCGTCATCGTGCTCCGGCTTTGGCCTGCCGGTACTCCTCGATCGTGAGGTTGCGCAGTTTCGAGGTGCGGCCGCCCTCGTTGTGGACGAACCCGACGTGGGACACGTACGGGTCGATGATGTGGATCTTCTGCAGCGGTGTGACCACCAGCAGCTGCAGCTGCAGGGAGCGGAACAGCTCCAGGCCGAAGCGGGCGGACTCGTCGGAGCCGCGGCCGAACGCCTCGTCGATGACGACGAACCGGAACGTCCGCGAGTGGGTCTCCCCGGTCACCAGCCCGAACTGGTAGGCCAGGCTCGCAGCCAGGATCGTGTAGGCGAGCTTCTCCTTCTGCCCGCCGGACTTGCCGCCGGAGTCGGAGTAGTGCTCGTGCTCGGTGTCGTCGGCGCGCAGCCGCTCGCTGGCGGCGAAGCTGAACCAGTTGCGCACGTCGGTGACCCGGGCGGTCCACCGCTTGTCCTCCTCGGTCCGTGCGTCGCGGCCCTTGAGGCGGCTCACGATCGCCTTGACCTGCAGGAACTTCGCCTCGGAGTACTGGTCGTCGCCCGATCCGCTGACGGTGTCCTCCGTGCACGCCTTGAGGTCGCGGCGGAACCCGCGGATGTCGGCGTCGTCGGTGCCGCGGTACTCCAGCTGGATGTAGGTGTCGGGCTGGTACTCGATGCCCCGCAGGGAGTCGTTGATGATGCCGACCCGCTTGCGGATCCCTTCGACCTCGGCGCTGAGGTGGCCGGAGAAGCCGACGATCGCCTTGATCGCCTCCTCGTTGAGCAGTTGCTTGAACTTCTCCTGGAACCGGGGCAGGTCGTCGTCGACGAGGCGCTGCAGCAGCTCGCGGTACTCGTGCCCGGCGTCGACGGAGGCATCGAAGTCCTGGCTCAGCAGCGGCCATTGGCGCCGGAAGTCGTTCATCGCTCCCACGACGCTCTCCGCCTTGCGTCGCATCCTCTGGTCGTCGGCGTCGATCTCCTTGGCCAGCTTCGCGCGGATGTCCTGCTCGACCCGGCCGCAGTTCTCCACGGTCAGGCCCGACCCGATCTCCTCCTGTTCGAACCGGGCGAGCACGGACGCCAGGGGCTCCTCGAACGGCACGGCATCCAGGCGCGCGGACCGCTCCTCGGCCTGCGCCTGCTCGATCCTGCTGCGCACCGAGCCGATCCGCTGGTCGAGCTCGCCGAGGCGGCCCGTCAGGGCCTGTGCCCGGCTCCGGACGTCCTCGAGGCGCACGTGCAACTCGGCGAGCACATCGCTGGAGGTGCGCAGCGCCGCGAGTTCGGCGCCGAGCCCCTCGATCAGCACCACGTCGGAGCGCCAGTCGAGCGTGGCCCAGTCGTCGATGCGTTCCAGTGCGGCGATGTGCTCCGACCGGGTGCGCAATCCGCGGGCGCGCTGCCCGAGGGCGTCGGCCTGCTCGGCGACGCGCGTCACCGCAGCGCGCAGCCGGGCCACCTCCTCGGTGAGGGTCTTGCGCTTGGCGGCGTTGTCCCATCCCAGGACGTAGCGCCTGCGGTCGGCGATGGGGTGCCGGTCGTCCTTCTCGTGCCGGTCGCCGCCGGTCTTGATGAGGCCCTGCGCCGTGATGGCGTGGGAGGCCTGCGCGAACTCCTCCATGGTGCGGGCGCAGACCAGGTCGAACCGCCGCGCCACCTCGCCGGCCACCCAATCGGTGACGGCAGTGCCGGGTTTGACCTGCAGCCGGTGCACCAGCGAGCGCGAGTCGGTGATGGCGGGCCCGTTGCGGGTGCCGCGGACGCGGAAGTACACCAGCCGGCCGCGCAGGTTGGTGCGGTCGACCCATGCTGCCACGGTGGCGTGATGCCGCTCCGGGACCAGCAGCGACAGGCCGAAACCGCGCAGCAGCCGCTCCGCGGCCGGCTCCCAGGCAGGGTCGGTGACCTGGACCAGCTCCCCGGCGAAGGGCACCTCGTCGGGCCGCAGCCCGGTGTCGCGGCACAGCAGCTCACGGATGCCCACCATGCGCTCGTCGATGTTGCTGGCGCGACGGGACAGGCCGGCCAGTTCCGCCTCGGCCTCGGCGAGCTGGGCGCGCACCTGGTGCTCGGCGACCGCCGATTCGCTGCGCTGGTTGTCGATCGCGGCGAGGTCGTCCTCCAACTGCTGGCGCACCGACTGCAGCGATGCCAACTGCTCCTGCAGCTGGGTCTCGTCGCGGGCCGGTTCGAGGTCCAGCGCGGCGCAGAGCCGCGCGTAGGCGTCCGCGTCCCGGTGCTTGCGCTCGCGGCGGATCCCGGCGTCGGCGATCTGCTGCTCGAGGTGGGTGATGCGGTCGCCGCCGTTGCTGGCGATAGCGGTGCGCAGCTCGATCTCCTCGCGCTGCGCCGCGTCGAGGTCTGCGGCCGCTTCGGCGCGGCGGGAATCGAGCTTCCTGGCCTCGCCGCCGAGCTTCTCGATCCGGGCGGCCAGCAGGGTGGCACGCCGTCCGGCGAACCACGGCCGCAGGGAGTCGCGCACCGCCCGGTTCTCGCGGCCCCGAGCGGCTGCGGCGTCGTGCTCGTCGAGATCCGCTGCCAGCGGGGTCAACGCCTCGACCTGCTGCTTGGTCTCCAGCACGCGATCGTGAGCGGTGTTCAGATCCTCGTAGTGGCTGATCAGGTTCGCGATGCGCTGGGCGACGTCGGAGGGCTCCAGCATGTGGCTGCGGACGAAGTCGGTGAGGTTCCCGACGGACTTCATCGACACGGTCTGGTGGAACAGCTCCATGGCCTGCGGGTGCTTGATGCCGAACCGGCGGCGGAAGTCGGCGGCGTAGCCTGCGTAGCTGTCGTGCACCCGGGCGCCGCCGGACTTCAGGCGCCGCCGGAGCGCGGCCAGTTCCGTGCCGAATCCGGTGAAGTCGTCCGCGATCGACATGGCCCGATCCGCCACGACGTACAGCTTGAGCGGGGTCGCCGCGTCGCCCTTGAACGCGAAGGTCTGCGCCAGGCTGACGGTCTGGCCGAGCGCCTCGTTGCCGAACACCCCCAGCAGCACGGAGTACCGGGCGTGGTCGCGCAGCGCCACCGGCTTGGCGCGCGTCCCACTCTCGGAGCGTTCCGACTTGTAGTAGCCGCGCACGTAGGAGGCAAGGGTGCGCTCGCGGTGCTCCGCGCCGGCCGCCTTGTTGTAGGCGATGCGGTTCGGGGGGACGAGCAGGGTGGTCAGGCCATCGACCAGCGTGGACTTCCCGGAGCCGATGTCCCCGGTGAGCAGGCCGTTGCTGCCGTCCAGCGCCAGCGTCCACACCGAGCCGTCGAAGGTTCCCCAGTTGAGCACCTCGAAGCGCTGCAGGCGGAAGCCGACGAGCTGGTCGGCGAAGACGTCGAGTTCCAGCAGATCGCTCATGACGCCTCCTGGGCGTACCTGCGCAGCCGTTCGTCGAAGTCGCCGAGCCACTGGGCGTCGACGTAGGCCTTGATGATCCGGCGGACCTCGTAGGTGTGCGGCTGGTCGCGCAGTTGGCGCGCGAACCCGAGGTCCGCCACTTTGCGCAGGTCCGACTCCACCTCATCGGCCAGCCGCGCCTCGTTGCTGCGGGCGGGGTGGTAGGTACGCACGAGTTCCACCGCTTCGTCGCGGGTGATGATCAGCCGAGTCTCGTCGCCCTGCGCGTCGAACTCCATGAGCCGGCGGCGCAGCAGCGCCAGCAGCAGGCTGACGCGGAAGGACAGCCGCCGGCGCTGGATCAGCCGGGGGCGCTCCGGCTCCTCCGGATCGGGTTCGGCGGGCACGACGTAGGCGTACCCCTCGCTCTCGTCCACCCGGACCTGCAGGCCCAGCGGGGCGAGGTGGTCTCGGACCTGGGCCCCGATGGTGAGCAGGGCGCGCCAGGCCGCAGGGTCGGCGTCGGCGTAGACGATCCCCTTCAGCAGGGGCACGCAGGCATCGGCCAGGGCAGGTTCAGCCATGGGGCTCCTCGGCGGTGAACACGATCAGCGGCAGGTCGGCCCGGCGGTCGGACCAGGTGATCTCCTGGCGCTCCCGCTCGTCGAACACGGCGTCCTGCGCATCGGCCAGGGACAGGTACGTGACGACCTCCGCCAACCCCTGGGTGATGGGGTGGGAACCGACGACCTCGGCCAGACTCACCTGCTCCCTGCCGGCGAGGCTGGCCGCGACCTGCCCCCGCAGCCGCTCGCGGTCGACGGTGAACTGGGAGAACAGCGCCGCCGCGTCGAACTGCTCGTCGCCGGCGCGGACCGCGCTGCTGTCGAGTTCGACGGTTGGCGGCGGTTCGTAGAGGCGGCGTGACATGGGGGAGACGACGGTGCACTTCATGTCGTCCAGCTCGGTGAAGTCACCGGCGGGTTGGGCGTCGCGGATGAGCAGCGCGGAGGCCTCGATGGACCGCACAAGTTCGGCGATGCGGCGGTTCTCCAGGAACGCGCGGTCGTCGAGGAACCGGCGCAGCTGCGCGGACAGGTGCGCCACTGTCTCCTGCACCGCGTCGGCGGCCCGCAGCCAATCGTGCACGACATGGCGCAGGTCCGCGTCGGAGGCCCGCAGCGCAGGCAGCGCGACGACCTGCTCCAGCATCCTGCCGAACGACTCCTGCCGATCGCCGGACATCAGGAAGTCCCAGAACGCCGCGAAACTCGCGCCCTGATCGGAGGAGGTGATCGCATCGCGCTCGCCGAACACCTCGTCCAGCAGCGCGCCGCGCGCGCCGTCCCAGGTCGCGATGCGCTCGCGGACGCCGCGATCGAGCAGGCGGAAGTTCTCCTCCACCTCGCGGAAGTCGCTGAGGAGGCCGCGTGCGGTCTCCTCGAACTGCTGGAACCGGTCGCGGACCGCGGTCTCCGCCATGACGGCCACCTCGCCGCGCTCCACGCGCGCGATCTCGGCGTCGATCTCGTCGCGGCGCTTCTGCAGCGCGGCAATCCGCTCGGCGGGGTCTTCCTGGGAGCCTTCGACGATCTGCTCCAGCAACTGGTACAGGGTGAGCAGGCGGGACTCGGTGCCGACGAAGCTGCGCTGCTGCAGCGAACCGAGCCAGGCGAGAGCCTTCTCCGCCGCGGGCGTCAGGTCATAGGACGGCACGTCGGAGCCGGCGGCGTAGAACTTGCGCAGCCAACCGCGTTCGGCGTCGGACCAGTCGGCGACGTACCCGCTCGCTGACCGGGGGTAGGCGGCCGGGTCGGATGCCCGGACGTCGTAGAGGACGTCGTCGACGGCCTCGAGGAGGTCGGCCTCCGGGGAGGTCCGCACATTGCTGGCGATGAAGGCGCGGTGCAGGCTCGCTGCCACCAGTGGTGCGGAATCGGCGCGCAGCAGCCGCCAGCCCGGATGCCGGGCACTCAGTGATGCCAGCAGGTCGTGCTCCAAGACCGCCCCTTCGTCGGTCCAACCGTATGCGACGGGCGCGACTCCTCCGACGGGTGGCGAGCCAGGTGTGCGGCAACGGCTGCAGAGGCTGTCCGCGCGACGCCCTGTGGTGCGGCGTCCATGTCGAGCATCCGCGCGCGCCCGACAACGGGGCCCGACGGCGCGGCTGGGACCGCGCCAGTGCGTGGTCGATGGGCTCCGTGGCGGGAGCCGCCGTTCAGCGACCGCGACCCTCCCCGGGGACCAGCGGCGAAGCGCCTGGCTCGGGAGTCATGCGGAGCCCACCGCGCCCGGTCCGGGCGTTGGCAGGTGGGTGCGCTCCGCCAGGCGACGATCCCGTCGATCGCCTCGCGCATGACCCCCGTCGGCGCCACGAAGGGCAGGCGCACCTACCCCGGCGCCCGTCGAGCGGGTCGACGTCGGTGCCGGGAGTCGGTGCCGGGGTCGGTGCCGGGGCGCGTCCGCTCCGCAGGGAGGGACCCAGGCACTCCCTACAGGAGAACCGGCAGGTACGGGCGTCGGGCGAAACAGAGATCGCGAAGGCCGCAGCAGCTCCAGCAGGCGGGCGAGGCGACTCTCCGTGAGTTGCTGCCCGAGCAGGCATCTCGGGCAGTCGCGCACTCGCCCGGGCACTGAGCGCGGGCCTCTCTCGTCGACCTCTCGTGTCGGACCCTCGAGGCACAGTGGAAGCAGTTCATTGGGGGAGGACCACCGTCGCATGACTCGATTCACCGACACTCAGGCCGCACTCGCGCTCGCGATTGCCGCGAAGGTTCCCGTCCTGCTGACCGGCCTGCCCGGGCAGGGCAAGACCGCCACGATCAACGCCATCGCGGAGCAGTACGGATTGCTGCTGCGAACGCTGGTCGCCTCGCAGCGGGAGCCGGCGGACCTCAACGGACTGCCCTATGCGGACCTGGCCACCGGGGGTGTGCACATGCTGCCGCAGCAGTGGGCCCGCGATCTCGTCGAGGTGTCGGGACGCGCACCGGGCGGCACGTCCTCGATTCTGTTCTTCGACGAGATCAGCACCGCACCGCCGGCCCTGCAAGCGGCCTGCCTGCGGATTCTCGGCGAGCGCGTGGTGGGTGACCTGCGCCTGCCCGACGACGTGGCGATCGTCCTGGCGCAGAACCCGCCGGAGTTCGCCGCCGACGGCTGGGATCTGGCCGCACCGCTGGCCAACCGCGTGGTCCACCTGGAGTGGGAGCTGCCGGCCGATGTGGTGGCGGATGGCTTCGCGCGCGGTTTCGCTCCGATCGAGGTCCCCGAGATCGACGCGGCGCGGGCCGCGACGGCCTTGCAGCAGGCGAACGTGATGGTGGGGTCCTTCCTCAAGCACCGCCCCGAACTGCTGGCCACGGTTCCGCGGACCGACGCCGAGCGGGCCAAACCGTTCGCCTCGCCGCGGTCCTGGGAGTTCGTGGCCAGACTGCTCGGCCTGGCCGAGGCCACGGGCACGGGCCACCGGGGACCCGAAACATGCTCATCACCGGCGCCGTGGGCTCCGGACCTGGGATGGAGTTCGCGCACTGGTTGGACAACCTCGACCTGCCCGACCCGCACTGGATCCTCGACCACCCCAAGAAGTTCACGGTTCCGGACCGGCACGACAAGGTGTACGCGGTCGTCAACGGTGTCCGGGCGGCGTATCTGGGCAGCCCCTCGGTGGATCGCTGGATCGCGTTCGGCGTGGTGCTGCAGGCCGTGGCGGAGGCCGGCTCCACCGATCTCGCCGTGGTGGCCGCCCGGGACTGGGCCGGCGACACCAAGCGGGCGGCAGCCGGGGCCGAGCAGGTCGACACCGCGGTCTTCGCCGCGTTCCTGCCCATCCTGCGCGAGATGGGCGTCTTCGGCGTCAAGCGGCGCCGTGCGAGCTGAGGGGGCAGCAGTGCTGCAGCACACCGTCGACCGGGTCGACCCGGCGACGTCGGCGCTCGCGCGGACTCGGTTGCAGGCCGCCCGCGCCCATGCCATCTCCGGGCTGACGCCGTACTTCGGCAGCGCGCTGTCCGCCATGGTCATGCACGAAGTCCCCGGGCTCGGCACCGTGGCCACCGATGCCCGGTGGCGCTTCTACTACGACCCCGAAGTCGTCGCGACCTGGTCGCTGGGGATGTGCGCGGCAGCCTGGCTGCACGAGCTGAAGCACAACCTGCACCGGCACAGCGAGCGGTTCTCCGCACTCGGGGAACCTGCATCGCGCCATGCCCTGTTCAACATCGCTGCCGATGCGCTGATCAATGAGGATCTGCGCGATCTGGCGCGTCTCGCCGTGCGCGGCGGCTACGACCCCTCCGTGATCGAACTCGGCGCGGGCTGGGTCTACCTTGCCTCCCTGCCGGTGCCGGCGACGCGGTCCATGCCCGCGGAGCAGATCTACCGAATGCTGGGGGCCTCGGCACTCACGTCCTGCCCGGTGCATGGTCCTGGAGCCGGTGCCGCAGGGCGGTCCCAGTGCACCTGCGGAGGTGGTCTCGACTGCGGCAGCGGCGCCGGCTCGGGCCATGCCCGCTGGTGGGAGCTGCCGCAGGACCGCGGCGACGACGGCTCCGTCGACGAGAGCCGCGGCCAGCTGATCGCGCACGACGCCGCGCGCCGCGTGGCCGCCCATGCCCGGCAAGCGGGACGCGGATCCGTGCCAGCCGGGTTCCGGCGGTGGGCGGAGCAGGTGCTGGACCCGGTCGTCGACTGGCGCACCCAGTTGCGATCCCTGGTGTCCAACCGGTGCGCGGCCATCGCGGGCCGGCGCGACTACAGCTACCGCCGGCCGAGCAGGCGCACGGCCCAGCGCGGTGTCATCATGCCGGGCATGCGCGAGCCCGCACCGCCCAACGGAGCGATCGTGCTGGACACCAGCGGCTCCATGACCGAGGAGGAGTTGGCGCAGGGCGTGGCGGAGATCGCCGGCATCCTCAAGCAGGTCTCCCGCGGTCGGTCGAGGCTGCAGCTCATCGCCTGCGACGCGGCCGCGGCGCACGCCCGGACGGTCGTCTCGGTGGCGGATCTCGCCCTGGTTGGCGGCGGCGGGACGGACATGGGCGTCGGGATCGAGGCCGCGGCAGGGCTGCGGCCACGGATGGACTTCGTGGTCGTCTTCACCGACGGGGACACCCCGTGGCCGAGCGAGCCCCCGGAGCAGAACCCCGGCGCCCGCTACATCGCCGTGCTCAGCGACGGCCCGCGCGCGGGCGTGCCGGACTGGATGCGCACCATCGTGGTGGGCCAGCCGGGCGACTGATCGGCTTCCGTCCCGCGAGCGATCACGATGGCGAGGCTGAGGATCGGGCCGGAGCTCTGCGGGCTGGGCGGGAGCCCATCGGAAACCCGCGCCCGGCCCAGGGGCGGCGCATCGACGTCCACAGATCCTTCCCTGGCGGGTGCGACGGGGACCGACACCATCCTTGATCGAGAGGGTGGGCCGAGTCCCCGGTCCGGGGCTGACGCGCCACGATCCGCCAACGGCGCAGGCGGGAGCCGTGGGCGAAGACCACTGCCGGGGTCGCGGCGTGGATCAGCCCTCGGCAAGACGCTGCAGCAGGAGCGCCCGCGCCCTGGCCCGCACCCGGCCGTCGGAGCAGTGCAGTTGCAGCGCGACGTGGTCGACGCTGGCGTGCGGGTTGAGCAGCAGGCCCAGCCGTACCGCGGCTGCGCCGTGATCGGCGGCGGCCGCGAGGATGTCGGGCTTCGTCGTCGACGCGGCGATGATCGCCCCGATGACCGGGTGCTCGAGCATGTGCGCCGACCACTCCGAGGCCGGCGGCACGTCGCCGCGGCCGAGCAGGGTCGTGATCGGAGGCCCGCCCGCCCCCATCCGTGCTAGCAACTCGGCCAGTGCCTCGGTGCCGACTGCGGGGTTGCCTGCCAGCGCAGCCCGCACCTTGACCTCGTCGTCGCCGGCGAGCACCAGCGCCTCGGCCCCTTCCAGCACCGGGTTCCCCGCCGCCGCCCGTCGGACCTTGCGCCGGCCGTCGACCGCGAGCACCGCCGCCGCCTGCTTGGTGAGCGCCGGTGATGCGGCCAGCGCGGCGCGGACCTTTGCGCTGGGATCGCCGACCAGGCGGCTCTGGACTGCCGGATCCAGCGACGGATGCCCGGCGAGGCGGACGCGGCCGTCCTTGCCTTGGCGGGCCAGTTGCCCATGCCACGCACGCCCCACCGCCGGGTTGCCGGCCAGCGCCCGGGCCACACGAGCCGATGGGCGATCGAGGAGGTGCGACACCAGCGCCGGCTCCAGGGCAGGGTTGGCTGCCAGCGACGCCAGCGTGTCGGGGTTGCCGTGGGACAGCAGGGCCCGCTGGACTGGGCCGGTCAACGACTCGTTGCCCGCCAGTGCGGATCGGACCCCCTCGGTTTCGCACGGCGCCAGTGCCTCCTGCACGGAGGGATCGAGGCCGGGGTTGCCCGCCAGAGCCAGTTGGACGTCGCCGATGTCGCCGATCAAGGTGCGCTGCACCTGCGGCAGCGCGGCAGGGTTGCCCGCCAGCGCTGCGCGGACCAGCGAATCCGCGTCGGCCAGCAGGACCCGCTGTGCTGCGCTTCCGATCGAAAGGTTCGCGGCCAGTGCGGCGCGCACGGCGACCCGGTGGTGGGTCGCCAGCAGGGGGACGAGACGGTCGGCCAGCGCCGGATTCCCCGCCAGTTGGCGGGCCACGTCAACCCCCGGGCCGGCCATGAGCCGCTCCTGGACAGCCGGCGTCAGCGCCGGATTGCCGGCCAGGACCTGGCGCACCCACCAGGCCGAGGACCAGAGCAACCGGTCCTGCGCCGCCGCGGTCAACGACGGGTTGCCCGCCAGCGCGCACAGCACTTCCCGGTCGGGGTGCGCAGCCAGTGCCGACTGGCAGTCGGCCACGAGTCCGGGATTGCCTGCGAGCACGGTCGCGACCCAATCGTTGCGCTGCAACAGGATCCGCTGCACGTCGGCGTGCAGGCAAGGGTTGCCGGCCAGCGCCTCGAGCACCGACACCATTCCGGTCGCTGCGAGATCGAGTTGCTCCAGGCGGCCGACGGTCGGATCGGCTGCCCGCCGGACTCGTGTCGGCGGCAGTGGGGCAGACGTCGGCGCCCTCACAGCTGCGCCATCGCCGCGATCACTCGGCGCCTGGCCGCTGCTGCGACCTCCACGTCCTCGTCGTGCAGCAGGCAGTCCAGCATCGGCGCCTTGACCTTCGGATTGCTCGCAAGTGCCAGCCGGACCACTGCGTCGGCGTGGACCGCGGCCGTCCGCTGCACGTTCGACTTGCCGGTCAGGGCGGCGATCGCCGGCCCGAGCAGCGGGTCATCCAAGTGGGTCGGCTTCCAGTAGGTCGCACACCCCAACCTTCTGCGGTTCCTCAGCGCGCCGCGCACCTGCCAGGATTCGGTGTGTTCCCGCGCGAGTCCGGCCACCAGGCACGTGAGCGCCGCGCGGCTCAGGTTCGGATGGGCTGCGACCCTGGCGCGGACCGACCGCCTGCGATCCTGCGCCAGGCGGACCATGACGTGGTCGGCGAGACCCGCGTTGCCCGCCAGCTGTTGGCGGACCCAGGAGTCAGGATCACCAGCCAGCAGTTCCTGCACGGCCACCTCGCATACGCTGTGCGCGACCCTGGCACGGACGATCTCGGACTGGTCACCGGCCAGCACCTGCAGCGCGTGCGGATCCGTGGTGCTCCAGGCGAGCTCGGCGCGAACATGCTGGTCGCAGTCCTCGGCCAGCAACCGCTGCAGGGGCACGATCAGGGCACTGTTCTGGGCCAGCTGCGCCCGGACCCTCTCCTCCCGGAGCACGAGGATGCGCTGCGCGTCCTCGGTGACCGCCGGATTGCCAGCCAGGCGCGTCGCCACGGCAGGGACGTCCAGGGCCAGACGCGCCTGCGACTCCGGCGGCAGCGGCCGTGTCTGCGCCAGCCAGGTCCGCACAGATTGCTCCGGGTCCTCCGCGAGCAGGACCGCCACAGACGTGTCCAGGGCGTCGTTGACCGCCAGTGCCAAGCGGGTCTGCGGGTCCTTCGAACGCACCAAGCGCTGCTGCACGTCGACCGCGACCGCCGGGTTCGCCGCCAGGGCACGGCGAACGGCGCCCGAGCGGTCCTCGGCCAGGCGGGCCTGGTCGTCGGCTGGCAGCCCCCGGTTACGGGCGGCCCTGGCCCGGACCCGCCATCGAGAATCCGCCGCCAGCGTCCGCAGCAGTGCAGGCGCTACTCCCGGGTTGGCGGCCAGTCGAGCCAGTATCGGGGGAGCGCCGCGTCCTGCCAGGCGGACTTGTGCCTCTTCGGAAGTGCTGGGATTCGACGCCAGCCCACGATCGATGTCGATGGAGTTGCGGTCCAGGAGCACCCCCTGCACCTCTGGGTCGAGAGCCGGATGCTCGGCCAGCGCGACGCACACCTGATGCGTCGCTCGTTGAGCGAGCAGCCGTTGCACCGCAGGGCCCACAGACGGATTGCCCGCTAATCCGACTTGGATCCACACCTGGCGGCGCCGTGCCAACTGGGCCTGGACCGCGGGGGCGAGCGCCGAATTGGCCGCCAGAGCAGCCACGACCTCCGGCCTCCCACTGCTCGCCAGCCGGCGCTGCTCGCCCAGCGGCAGGTCGGTGGAGCGCGCCAGCAATTCGTCGGTCACGCGCACTGCGAGCTGGACAGGATGTGGCACCGAGGCATCTCCCTGGGCTGTCTTGCCGTCGATGGGAGAGCACAGCAACGCTTCCCCCACAACACCACTGTGCCTCGGGGGTCCGACACGCCAGGCAGCCGAGAATGGTCTCTCGGGGGGCCGTCCCGAACGAGCCGGACTGCGCGCGCTCCGCGTCCGCGGGCACCGCCCCGCCCGCTGCGTCAGGGCGATCGGCGACGGCCCCGGGGCGGACTCATACCTCCGGGGAGCGCTGCCGCCGGACCTCCGCTCGGACAGCCGGCTCCAACTCGTTGTCCAGCCAGCGCTCCACCTCCGCCCGGATGCGCGAGGAGACCCGCCGGACGATCAACTCCTCATCCACCTCGGCGCGCGGCGCGAACGGCCGCAGCGCCGCCATCGGCTCCGCAGCCGTCCTCTGCGCCGAGCGCGGCCGGATGTCGACCTGTGGGTCGGCCGCTCCGACGTGGAGAAAACTCGGGGGGAACGTCGGCGGCGCACCCCCGGAGATGGCCGCCGAGGCGGCGCTCAACTCCGCCGGCGTGACGGCCAGCGCGGCCGCGATCCGCTCGATGACCAACGGCGTGCCCGACCTGCGTCCCTGCTCCAGCTCGCCGAGGTACGGATGGGACACGCCGGCCCGGTCGGCGAGGTCGCCGCGTTCCATGCCCCGGTCCTCACGGGCTGCCGTGATGGCGCGTCCCAGGCAGATGGCACTGTCATCGATCATTCGTCGCTCCGGAAGTCTGTCTGGCCGAGCAGGTCTTGGCCGATTCTGGCAGCGCGAGTTGGGGAACAGGGGGAGGTCGTGGCGCGCCGCAGGAAGCGCACCCGGAATCAGCGGCATGGGATCCCCGCCCGAGGGTGTCGGCCGTACGTGACCGGCTCCCACCTGACCTGGCACTCAGGGAGATCGCGGCACGGCGTCACGACTGGTTTCCCCGGCCGGGGAAGGCCCAATCGTGCCGGATCCAGAGGCGCGCGGCCACCCGCACCTTCCCGGTCGCCGGGGACGCCGGCCCGGCCACCGATCGGCGTCCCCGGCCGGACTCGGCCCTACGCCTGCACGACGAGCGGCTCATCAGGGGTCCGGCCGCTGCGTCCGCTGCTCGCTGCTCCGTCAGCTGCCAGGCCACCCCATGACGACCCGGGCGGGCAACTTCGCCTCGCATTGCCTTGCCCATGCCGCCGGCTCACCCGCCCCTGGTACTCCGCGATGCACATGACCAGTCTCACCTGCGCTGGTGGAACCGCACCGCCGTGTGAGTCGGGCCACCTGCAGGCAGCCCGCCCGACGACGGCGGGCGGGTTCGGCGGCCAGTCGAAGGATCGCCGCCATGCGCCGGGAGTCGGTCCGTCCGTCACATGGTGATCACCGGCTTCCTGGCGGGGGAGTGCCCGACAGCAGAGGACACCGTCCAGACCGTTCGAGACTCGGGATACGTTCGCCAGTCACGCAATAGTCCCAGTCATCGACGGCAGCAACATCCTTGCGGCGACAGCGCAACTGTTCGGTCGCGACCATTCCCCGTCATCGTCGGCATGTGCCCATTCCGTCCCCGCGCCCTCGTGGGAGCGCCGAGTCCGGAATCACGAGGCCGAACCGCCCTCTGCAGGGCCGCGGGACGCGAGCGGGGGCGCTGCGGCTGCTGCGTCCTTGCCTTCCGTCGTCGTGTCCCGCCGAATCCCCGCCATCCGCATCGCCGCCACCCCGACCGCGAAGGCCAGCACCGGGCCGAACGCCGGCCGGCCGTCCGGGGCGAACCCGTCCAGCGCCAGCCGGGTCAGGGCGAAAACGGTGAGAGCGGTGCAGGCCACCAGCAGCACCGACGGCAGCCATCCTCCGAGATCGGGCCGCGGCGGACCCGGGCGCTCGAACCGCGCGACCATGCGGACCACCCCCGCCAGCAGCAGCCCCAGCACCAGGAACCAGACGACGCGCAGCAGCCACCATGCCGCGGTGCCGGTCGCCGGACCGGTCGGCAGCCCCAGCACCGCGATCAGGGCTCCGACGATGAGGACCGGCACCATGTGCCACAGGTACAGCGTCATGATCACGCTGTTCCCGCGGATGACCATCGCCCACGCCCGGGGCCGTTCCAGGAAGCGCCGCGCCGGCCGTTCGAGCAGCAGCACGATCCCGAGCTGCGCCGACGCGTAGGCCATGAGGGCCAGGTTCGGCGGGTTGGTGTTGGCGGGGGGTTCCCCGGGCACGCCGATCATCCACGGCGGGTAGCCGAAGCCGTGGATCAGGATCAGCAGGCCCACCACACCGGTCGACCAGCATCACCGCCGGCACCCAGCGGCGGGCGAACGCACCGTCGCGCCAGGACATCCCGAGCATGAAGCCGGCGGCCGGGACGACCAGCAGGCTCAACCAGCGGACACCGGACACGTCCGCGACCCGCTCCAGCACGTCGAGCACCGCCACGGCAGCGACCGCGGCCAAGAGGACGAGCCAGCCGAACCGGTTCCACGCCGCCAGGATCGGGACCGCCAGCACCAACAGCGCCAGGTAGGCGGCCAGGAACCACAGTTGCATCGCCACGCCCCAGCCCGCCTGATCCAGCACTGACGGCTCCGCCCCGAGCAGCCACGCCACCACCGCCGCCGTCGCCATGGCCGCGACGTACCACGTCGTGGGCCGCAGCAGCCGGTCCAACCGGCCGTACACCCAGCCAGCCCACGCTCCGCCGCGCCGCTGCCAGGACGTCCACGAGGCGGCCGCCGCGTAGCCGCCTGCCAGGAAGAACAGCGGCATGATCTGCAGCAGCAGCGTGAACCAGCGCATGGAGCCGGAGGCTGCGAGCGCGCTCTCGCCGACCGGGTGGCCGTCCTCGATCCGAATCGTTGTGTTCAGCCAGTGCCCGAGGACCACAATGACGATGGCCACCAGCCGGAGCAGATCGACGTAACGGTTGCGGCCGGCCGGGGCAGCGGAGGGCGCCGCGGCGGTCCGTGCGGGGCCGGCCACCGCGGTGCGCGCAGTGCGGTGACGCGAGGTCACAGGATCAGGATCGCCGCCGCGGCCCGACTTCCACCAGAGGACATGTGGCCCTCGGCAGCGCGCGGCACGCAGGGCAATGGTGGGATCGGTGGGGTGGCGCGAGTCGGCCGCCATCGGCCGCGAGGAGTCCAGGTGCACGCATCGCAGAACCCTGCCGGAGGCGCCGGCCGGGCCCGCACGTGGCCGCTCGTTGCCACGGTCCTGCTGCTGACCCTGGTGATGCTGCTCAACACCATCATCGCTTCCGGCCAGTACCTGCTCTGGGGCGTGCTGGGGATCGTCGGCCTGGTCCTGCTCGCCCGTGCCGACGGGCTGCGGCCGCCGCATTGGGGCATGGGCCCCGTGACCAGGCGGGCAGCTGCCGCCGCCATCGTGCTCGCCGCGCTCACGGCGACCGTGATGCTGATCGGGACCCAACTGCCCGGCGTCTCCGACGCCTACCTCGACGAGCGGGTCGCCGGTCTGAGCGGCGGGCAGGTCGCCTTCGCTGCGCTGGTTCGGGCCCCGGTGGGCACCGCGTCATTGGAGGAGGTGGCTTTTCGGGGCGTCCTGCTGGCCATGCTGGCGCGACGGTTCGGGCTGGCGTGGGGCGTCGCCGCGTCGTCTGTGGCCTTCGGCGCCTGGCACATCGTGCCCGCACTGGGCCTTGCAGCCGACAACGCCGCGCTGGGCTCGGCGCTCGGGAGCCAGCCGGGGTGGGCCGCAGTCGCAGCCGTGGTGGCGGCTGGCCTCGCCGGCGCGTTCCTTTGCCTGTTGCGGATCCGCTACGACCACATCATCGTGCCGCTGGCAGTGCACGCGACCGCCACCAGCCTCGGCTACGTGCTCGCCTGGAGGGTCGTGGCTGGATGAGGGCCGCTCGCCGCGGCTCCGCCCCCGTGCTGGTCGCCCATCGGTCGACGAGCCAACCCGCTGGAGGGTCTAGAGTCGATATGGGCACCGCGCAGCGCACACCGATCGCGCGCCTCGGCCCCCCGACCGGCAGGAGACCGATGGCAGTGCAAGCCCGCCCGGCGGACGTTCGGGAACTCCCATCCACCCCCTCCGGGCTCGCGTCGTTGCTCGGCGACATGCTGATCGACCCCTCGGTACCGGTTGCCATCGAAGCATTCGACGGCAGCCGATGGGGCCCTGCGGACCCGGTGGCCACCATCGTCGTGGCGAACGATTTGGCGCTGCGCCGCTTCGCCACCGCGCCCGGCCAACTCGGCCTCGGCCGCGCCTACATCGCCGGTGATGTCGATGTGACCGGTGACCTGCTCGCGGGTATGGACGCACTGGCCCGCCGACCACCGCGCCTGACGCTGCAGT
The DNA here is from genome assembly GCA_963766005.1 of uncultured Actinomycetota bacterium. Classification (GTDB taxonomy): domain Bacteria; phylum Actinomycetota; class Actinomycetes; order S36-B12; genus CAVXYG01. The sequence goes on from CAVXYG010000006.1 coordinate 95,869, forward strand.
CGGTCCTGGAGCTGGGTCGCGCGCTGGGCCCGGGCGTGCTGCGGCCCGTCCCGCCGCCCATGGATGAGGCCTCGCTGACAGGTCGGCGCCATTCGATCGGGCGTGACCGCGAGGCGGTTGCCCATCACTACGACGTCGGCAATGACTTCTACCGCATCCTGCTCGGCGATTCGATGACGTACTCCTGCGCGGTGTGGCAGCACGAGAGCGTGAGCCTGCTGCAGGCCCAGGACGCCAAGCATCAGCTAGTCGCCGACAAGCTGGCCCTGCGACCGGGCATGCGCGTGCTCGATGTCGGCTGCGGCTGGGGATCGATGGCCATGCGTGCCGCGCGGGACGGCGCAGAGGTGGTGGGGGTGACCCTGTCCGCGGAGCAGGCGGACCTGGCCCGGGAGCGCGTCGCGGCCGAGGGCCTGTCGGAGCAGATCGAGATCCGGTTGCAGGACTACCGCGAGGTCGACGACGGACCCTTCGACGCCATCTCCTCCGTCGGAATGGTCGAGCACGTCGGCAGGGCCCGGTTGGCGGAGTACTTCCGCTGCTGCTACGACCTGCTCAAGCCCGGCGGGCGGATGCTCAACCACGGGATCACGAAGAAGGCCCAACCCCCTCGACGCTTGCCGTTGCGGATGCCGATGGCGCCGTGGGACAGGCGCAGCTTCATCGACCGCTACGTCTTCCCCGACGGTGAGCTGCACGAAATGGGCTGGGTGGTATCGGTGATGCAGGAGCAGGGCTTCGAGGTCCGGCACAGCGAGAATCTCCGCGAGCACTATGCCCTGACGCTGCGGGCGTGGCTCGACAACCTGGAACGGGACTGGGACCGGGCCGTGTCCCTGGTCGGGCAGGAGCGGGCACGGGTGTGGCGCTTCTACCTGGCCAGTTCCGCGGTCGGGTTCGACCTGGATCTCATCCAGATCCACCAGGTGCTCGGCGTGAAGGGCGAGGACGGCCGCTCCGGCTTCCCGCTGCGCCCCGCGTACTGACCGGCGAACGGACCCGGCGGCGGACGTGCTCGCCCGCTGCCCGGGAGTCAACGCTCCGGGCCGGTGGGGGCACGGCGAAGCGCTGTCAGGGCGGGCAGTCCTAACGCCGACCCTGGTTAGGGATCCGGCGGCATTGTCAGTCCGGCCCCCAGGAACCCCTCACTCCGCTCCCCGGGCCTCGGCCGCCACCGCCGCTGCCATTGCATCCCCGTGCGGGAGGCGACGCAGTTCGGCGATGCTGAGGCCCGCGATGAGCCAGGCGCTCGCCGCGGCAAGCGCAGCGAGCGTCACATGCGGGTGCAATGGACCCTCCGCCAGTTCCGTGACGATCGCGAACAGTCCGAACGCCCCGAGCGGCACCGCCACCACGAGGTTGACCATCGCGCTGGCCCGGCCCGGCAGGAATAGTGCGGCCACTGCCAGCGCCAGCGGTAGCCCGACCATGGCCGCGTAGACGTAGGCCATACCTGTGGTCACCGGTTCATCCTCCATCACCCCGGCGACGCCTTCCTCGAGCCGGCCAGGCTCGGCGAAGCACACGACGAACGACCCGTCCAAGGCGCATCCGACCACCAGCCAGAGCTCGGAGAACCGGACCCTGGCCAGGATGGAGCCCATGCTGAGCGCTGACGTGCCGGCCGGTTGACCAAGATTCTGGAGAGCCATCAACATCACCTCTCGCACGTAGGGCCCTGCACCCGTCACGCCGGCTCCCGGCGCCCGGGACCTGGTAGAGGCGAACGTCCTCAGGGCCACCCGGTCTGTGGGCACGCCGTCGACCAGCAGGTGCAGCCCCTCGGCGCGTCCGTCACGACGAGCCCGGCGAGGTCCGCGGAGGCAGCCAACCGTCCCGCCCAAAGCGCGACACGCCCTCAGCGGCACCGCAGCCGAAGGCGACTCAAGCCGCGGACGCGGCACGCCGACCGCACCGGTCCACGGAGCAACGCCCGAACCGACGATTCCTGAGGCGGCGGGGCCCGTCCCGGCGGCTGTTGCCGTGCGGAGGATCGTTCGTGGATGGCCGCATGACACCGCGAGGCGTGATCCCCCTGTCGACGGCCAGGGACGCCTCGGCCGGCTGCCGGGGTGTCCCAGACAGCCGCCCCAGCCGTGGTCCGACGACCCGCAGGCCTCGGCATCGACATCACTGGACGAGGCAGGGCGGGCGGGGACCTTCGACTCTGGAGCCGAGGCAGGTTCGGCGGAAGCATCGCCTCCGATGGCCCTTGCGGCAGGGAGACGCGGCAGGGCGGGCGGCATGGCAGCCGGGCAAGGTGAAGCCCGATCGAGAGGAGACCAGCACGATGAGCGAAGTGCGGACGAGAGTCGAAGAGTCGATCCAGATCAACGCCTCACCGGGCGCGGTGTTCGCCTATTGCCTGGACCCGCGCCGGCTGTTCGCCGGGGACCCGAAGCATGTCGTGGATGCCGCCACTGTCGCGGGCGGGGTGGGGACGACCGCGCACCTGTCCATGAGGATGGGTGTGCTGGAGGAGGCTGATCGCCTCGAGTACGTCGAGGTGGTGCCGGACCGTCGCATCGTCATCGCGATGCAGCCGACGATGTCGCTGGGCGGGTCCAGGGGCCTCCGCAGCGACACGGCGGCCTACACCTTGACCCACGAGTTCGCGCCGGAAGCCGGCGGGACCCGGATGACGCTGCGGGTGCAGGTGCATGATCCGCCGCTGCACGAGCGCATGATCGACCGTCTCGAAGGCAAGGGCCCCGATCGGATGGTGCGCAACCGGCTGCAGCGCATCGCACAAGCGGTCGAGGCGGCTGCGTCGGAGGGGTGACCGTGGGATCCGGGGCAACGGCGTCCGGGGCGGGGGCTGACCCACAGTTGGGGGCCCCGAGCCGGGCTGCTGCCCGCCCCGGTTGACGAGAGGATGTGGACGATGTTCGGCACCGGGGAGCAGGACCTCACGGCGCAGGTGCGCAGCGGGCTGCCCGGCAGTTTCGTGGCGCTGTCGGCAGGAGTCACGCACTACGAACTCCGCGGCGATGCCGATGCTGCGACCGTCGTGCTCATCCACGGCAACGCAGCACCGCTGGTCACCTGGGACCGGACGGTCGGGCCGCTGCGCGATGCCGGATTCCGCGTGCTCCGGTACGACCTGTTCGGGCACGGCTTGTCGGATAGGCCGCGCCTGAGGACCTATGACCGCCGGCTCTACAACGACCAGCTCGCGGAACTGCTGGATCGTCTCGGCATCGAGTCCCCGGTCCGCCTGGTGGGTTCGTCCCAGGGCGGAAGCATCGGCGCTTGCTTCGCTGCGGAGAATCCCGGGATGGTCAGCAAGTTGGCGCTGCTGGCGCCCTTCTTCGACGAATTGCCGGGATCCGGGGGCGTGCTGTTCCGGCTCATGGCGACACCGATGGTTGGCGAGGTGCTGCTGCGACTGGTGGGTGACAGCAGGCTGGCCGACCTCTCCGATGCCGTGGTATCGCCGCAGGCACGGGATGCCCTGCAACCCCAGGTCGCCGCGCAGTTCCACTACCGAGGGAAGCGCCGGGCGATGCTTGCCAACCTGAGAGGCGATGCGTTGCAGGACGCGACCTCCTGCTACCGACGCCTTGGGGAAGAGGGGATCCCGCTGCTGCTCACCTACGCAACCGCCGACCAGAGGCTTCCACGGGCGTCGATGAGCAGGTTGCGCGGCCTGCTGCCCAACATCGAGTACCACGAGCTCGACGGTGCCGGGCACTTGGCGCACTACGAGTCCCCGGACCGCATCAACCCTCTGCTCATCCAGTTCCTGAGCGACTGACGCCGCTCCCCGCAGCGACCTTCCCCCACCCGTGGTCCGCCGCCGATCCGAGGCGGTGGGATGCCCGCCGACCCCAGCCCATGCCAGAGCGGGGACGGGACCCAGTCGATGCCGATCCGTTGGGCGACACCAGGTCTCTTGCGGTGGGCATCGACCGGATCGCGGCGTCGTAGTCCAGCCCTCGATGCTCGTACTCGGCCCGCCGTCGGACCGTGCCTGGTCGCCCGCTCGCTGCGCGGCCTCGCCATCGCCGCTCGGCAGCGCGTCGAGGGCTGCGCGCACCCCGTGGATCCCTGTCGCCATCTCATCAGCGCGCGGTCGTGTCCGCCGCGGCAGGTTCGGGCCTGCGGGGCGGCCTCGCGGCGCCGCCCCGCAACGCTCTCTCAGCTCTGCGAAGAGGTCCCGTCCGAACCCTCCGTCGGGACCTCGCCGCCCTGGTTCCGGCTCTTGAACCCGCGCGACTTCCGCGTGCGGTCGCTGCGCAGCCGCTTGCTGGTGTAGCCGTCGTCCCAGTGAGTCAGCCCCTCGCTGGTGGAGGTGAGCCAGGTCATCTCCGCCCGGACCTCATCGTCCTGGTAGGCCGGCGGCGCGCCGAGGATCGCGTCGGTCGCCAACCCGAGCGTGCGGGCAGCGGCATCGCGATCGCCGCGCCGCAGGGCCTCCTCGGCCTCGCGCTTGGCCTGCTGGGTCTGCAGCAGGAGCTTCTCGCGCTGCACTTCCGGCGAGGGCACCCGCCCGGCCGCGAGGTCGGCGGGCACCACGTTCACCGACACCGGCAGCATGATGGTGTGCTGCTCCAGGGCGGGCAGTTCCACGTAGGTCAGGGTCAGCTCCGCGACCTTCTCCAGGCCGAGGCCCGCCATGGCGGGCACGCCCAGCTCGATGAGGACCCGACGATCCTCGCCGCCGTAGAAGTCTCCGAGCTCGACCATGAGCCCGCCGTTGACCCTGGCGACCGGCAGGTCGTTGAGGATGCCGACCTGGGCGACATCGGACGACGTGGCGATGAGCAGGCTGGCCGCTTGGACAGTCTTGGACAACAGGCCGTCCAGCTCCCCGGCCAGGGCGGCGGCGGCAGCATCGGGATCGCGGGCGAAGCAGTGGTTGCCGTTGCCGCCGGTGGCCATCTCGCCGAGCAGGTTCTCGTCGTACCCCACGCCGATGCCGATGGTCGAGGTGGTGACGCCCTGCTTGCCGCCGTTGGTCGCGACCTCGCGCAGCCTGGCCGGTTCGGTAATACCGGAGTTGGCGTGCCCGTCGGAGAGCAGCACCAGCGTCGCTCCGGCCGGCCCGCTCACGCGGCGTGCCTCCTGCAGTCCGCGCAGGTAGCCGCTGGACAGCTCGGTCAGCCCACCGGTGTGGATGGCTGCCACTGCCCGTCCGATGGCGTCGCGACCCAAGTCGGCCACCTTGCCCGCCGGGACCACGATCTCGACGGTGCTGTCGAAGGTGACCAGACCGAAGTTGTCGCGGTCGTCCAGTCGCGCGACGAGGTCCACGACGGCCCGCTTGGCGGCGTCGAGCCGTCCCCCGTTCATAGAGCCCGAGCGGTCCAGCACGATGATCGCCGTGTGCTCGGGGCGCACCGCGGCGGGATCCGCCGCCGCGGCCGGCGCCTGCAGTTCGAGCATGACGGTGACGGTGTCGGTCGCCTCGACGGCGACGAGGTCGACATCCAGATGAGCGTTGATATGCACAGGCGTTTCCTTCTCTCCGAGTTGGCGGATCCGGAGTGTCCGGTCCGCTCGATGTGGTGCGGGGCCCGTCGCATCGGACGGGCTGGTCGCGCAGGCCTGCGGGCACTGGGCCGGCCCGCGTCAGCCCGGCTGGCCGAGGCCGTGATCAGACGACGCGGTAGAGCGTGACGACGGCGTCGTACTCGCGCCAGCCGCCCAACCCGGCCAGCGGCATGGGGTCGGCGACGGTGGCGTCCTCGTGCGTGCCGCCCATGAACAGCCCCAGCAGGATCTCCTCGGCCACCCGGGACGGGTAGTCGATATCCCGGGAGACCGGGGCTGCCAGGTCGGTCCGGTCGATCACGGCGTCGTGGTTGTGGTGCATCGTGCTGGTTCCCCCTGAAGTCGTTCTGCTGCGCACTGCTCGGCGGGCCGGGTGCAGCGCCTCACCCGATGTCACGGATGCACCGCGATCCGTCACCACCGGTTGCCGGGATCCGTCTGCTGGGCGCCACCGTGCTGCTCTGGACTCCCATGCGAGACCCCCCGGATGTCGCGGACCGTGTCACCAGGTGCCCTGGCTCTGCCAGTGTGTGCTCGACCTCCGACAGACCCCGCTGCTCGCGCTAGAGGAGGGGGACGGACGCCGGTGACCGGCGATGCCGGCTCCTGGATTCGTTCCAACACCCCTCCCGCGGTGGTCATGAGCAGCCGGAGGCCGCCGGCCGATCCGGTGCACCGGATGACGCGGAAGGCGGCCGAATGGCATCTCCGGCGAGGAGCACGACTGGCCGGTGACCCAGGGGTACGGCTGGCTCCTGGCCGGCTGCGGCAGCATCGCGCTGATCAGCAAGGACGGGGCGGCGTGGCAGTCCCCTGGCGGCAAGCCGCTGCCAGGGGAGTCGCTCCGGGACGCCTCGGCCCGCGAATTCCACGAGGAGGCCGCCCTGCAGCTGCCCCGGCACGGTCGGGCCTCGTTCCTCGGCTCCTTCCTGATCGAGGAGGAGTGCAACGAAAGCTCCAGGAGGTACCTCGAATCGCGCTACCTCGTGCGTGATCTGGCCGAGCAGCCACTGCGCCGGGTCGAGCCTGCCGGCCAGGCTGCCGAAGACGTGGTGCGGTTCGCCGTCTAGGCGACCATCGACGAGGCGTGCCGGTTGATCCGGCGTCCTCGCCGCGAGCGACGAGTACGCCACCTACAGGCAGAGCGCGGGGCGGTAGCCGACGCGCGCCGGAACCCGCAACGAGACGCTTGAGCACCGTCCGTTTCACCGGGGTTGAACCATCCGACGCGAATCGCGATGCCGCCGGTACGGGGCCGCGCCTCCGGCGCCGCAGTCGTCAGTCGCGCTCCACCCAGCGGTCGATGGCCCAGACCAGGGCGAGCGCGGCGGCCGGCTCGATGCCCTCGGCGATGTCAATGACGTACTGGTCGCGGATCTGGATCCACTTCTGGGTGATCTGGATCACGTGCCGGCCGTCGCTGTCGTTGACGGAGTAGTTCTTCTCCTTGATGTCGCCCTGGAGCAGCCACTCCTCGCCCGTGGCGAGGGTCACGTCGATCTTGTCCCGGACGAACTTGAAGGCCTGGGCGTGCAGGTGCGCGTACTGGTTCCCCGCCGCGTCGGTGACATCCATCCGCTTGGGGATGCCGAACAACTTGCCCCGGACCTGGTAGAGCAAAGTGTCGTCGGCCGCCTTGATGTCGGCCTTCGGCCGGGTGCCGATCTTCCCGTCGACGAAGAACAGTTGCTCCTCGGTCTGGGGATCGAGGACGCGGAAGTCGCGTCCGGCGCCGAAGCTGCTCTTCATGAGCAGCCGGGTGTACCCGGGAGGGGCAGGTGGGATGGAGATGGCCACGGTGGATCCCTTCGCCTCGGCTTCGTCCGGGACGCCTATCCCTCTGGGGTGGTCGGATCGGCGCGGTGGTGCCGCGGACCAGTGTACGCGTCGGACTCCATCACCGCTGCGGACCCCGAGCAGGGGGCCAAGGACGGGGATGCGGCAGGCGCGGTCGGCGTCGGTTCATGGGTGCTGCCGCGTCAGGGGATCCCGCGTGTCGCGGACGACGTCATCGAGGTCCGGCAGCTGCGCGCTGCCTCCGCCGGCCAGGCAGCGACGGCGCTCCTGGTCCCGGGCAGGAGGGTTGACATCGAGGACTTCGGGGAATGACGAGGGCATGGGAATATCTCTGGCGCCGTCCGAACTTCGTCGTTTTGTCACGCTCACCGAGCGCAAGGTCTCTCCCAAGGAGGTCGCCAAGCTCTACGCGCGCGCCGAGATGCTGGCCAAGCTGCCGCTTGCGTTGCAGCGCTGGATCGTCGGCAGGGCCGGTGGCGATCCGGACATGGGGTTCGTCGTGGAGCCCTACTGCTTCTTCCTGGCCTACGAGATCGACGACATGGCAGCGGCCCGGGCCCTTCTGCCGCCCGGGTACGAGTTGGTCCCGACCTCCATGTTCGCCGACGGGCAGCCGCGGTACGGCGCCATCCTGGGGGCCTTCAACCTGCATGCGTCGGTGTTCTGGGGCGGTCGCCTCGAGCTGTACCTGATCGCCGAGAACACCGAGACGGGCATGCTGACCTGGGTCATCGTCGACTATGAGTCGAACACGATCAACTACGACCCCGGCCAAGGGTTCTCCGGCGCCACGACGAGCCACTCGGTGATCACGACCACCCACGCCGGGGACGTGCTCGTCGACGTGCAGAGCAAGGAGCGCCCCAATCGGTTGAGCGTCACCGCGGCTCTGCCGGGTGCTCCCATGCGCCCGCTGGACCAGCGGCTGTGGGTCGACGGGAACCTCTCGGTGGACTACGGCGGCAGGCTGATGGACGACGCGTCGGATCCCTTCGGACTGGTGTTCGATCCGGGCGAGATGGCGCAGGCGCTGCAGGTTCCGCTCGAGGCCGTCGCTGTCGAGGCGAACACGTTCGGAGCCGGCTTCCTGGCGCCCGAGCCGTTCGAGGCCGCCTGCTTCCCGTACGCCCAGCACTTCCTGACCTCCAGCTACCCCAAGGCCAATCCGATCCGCGACGAGGAGGCACTCGTCGACGCGGTTCGCGACTATGCGGCAGCGGTGCACTGAGGTCCCCGTCGGAGCAGCGCTCTGGCCTGCCTCGCCAGCACTGCCTGCCTCGCCAGCACTGCCGATAGTGCCCGGGTGCTGCGGCAGCGCACCGGAGCCGGGCACAGGTCCCAAGAGCGCGGCGGGCGGATCACCGGCGACCGCTAGACCACCTCGTAGACGAAGTACTGCACCTTGATCCGGTCCCGGTACTGCGGGTGGCGGGGGAGGTAGGGCATCGGCTCGGTGCCGAACCTGCGCCTCCTCAGGCCCTCTCGCTCGAGGCGGGCCAGGTGCTTGCCGTAGTGCTGCTCGCGCATGCGGTACGTCGCGGTGCGACAAGGCGATGTGGCCGCCGCTGCGGACGATCCGGCACAGCTGGCGCAGGATCTCGGGTGTCTCGAAGTAGGTGAGCGCTCCGATGAAGCAGACGGCATCGAAGGCGTTGTCGTCCGACGGCAGCGGGAAGTCCTGCAGGTCGACCTGGGCGAGGTGTTCGTAGGCTCCCGTCCGCTCCGCCAGCCGCAACAGCTCCTGTGGAGATGTCGATCCCCTCGATGTGCGGGTATCCCAGGTTTCGCAGTGCCGCCCCGGTCAGTCCGGAGCCGCAAGCGGCGTCCAGGATCCGGCTGTCGGTGGGGACGAAGTTCCGCATGATCGCCGCAGCCGTCTGCGGTCCGACGTAGCTCCCACTGCTCGAAGGTCTGGTCGTACTCATCGGCCTCGGCCAGCGTGTCGTGGTTGCGCTGCACCGTGGCGGTGTCGGTGGAGTAGCCCTCGCCCCAGATCTCGGGGGTGGCCCCGATGATGTCCTCGGCCATCCTGGCCTCCGTCGCGTTGGGGTCGGACCGCTCTCCGGTCCGCCGTCGCGACCACCATGCCCCGCCCGCGCCGCAGCGCCGGCCCCGCAGTCGAGACCACCACCCGCGTGATGGCGCACCAGCCGGCCGCCCGGGTGGCGCTGGTGCTGGGCCAGTGGCGATGGGGCTGGTCGTGCCCCGGAGCTCCGGGGCATGGTCCGGAATCCGAGTCGCGCCAGGAACGACGCGGAGCGACTCGGTGCTCTCACCGACAGGGCGCACGCCGGTGCAGGACCCAGCTCCCGGGGAGGCGGCGCGAACTCCCTGGTCCGCAGGCCCGGGCTTCGGGATCGAGTGCCGACCCCGGCGCCGCGGCGGTCCAGGACCCCGCCGGACACCGGCCGACAGCCGCCCCGGCGCCGCGCCCACCGTCGGTCGCGAGACGCGTCGGTAGTGATCCCGCCGGGCCCAGCAGCAGCGCACCTGCGCCTCGAGCCGGTCCGAGCCTCTGCGCCGGCAGGCCGGCCTCGAGGTTCCCGGGTTCCTGCCCCGTGCGCGAACGCTGTGCTGCCGGCCGCCGTCGACGGCTCGGTCGCCGGCGCTCACCGGTGGCCTGCGACCGGGCCCGGCCCTGTGCGGCGGGTCTGGCACTGGAGCGGCGGCGTCGCAGGGATCAGGATCACCGAGTGCCGGTGCCCACCACCTCCGTCTGCTCGTCGTGCACAGCGGCAGGGACGCCGCCGATGCAAGCCGCCGCATCCGCAGCGGTTCGCTGAAGATCAAGTGTGATCGGGCGCGCATCCTCCCCGCCCTCATGGTCGACTGATCACCGCGACCCGAAGGCGTGACCGCGGAAGGAGGTGCGTGACCGGTGGAGGCACACCCTCGCGCTCCTCGCGGCTCGTCCGAGGGCGACGAGCTCCGCTGGATTGCTGCAATCCAGCCCGTCCGCAGCGGGGAGGGCCGGGGGCGCCGTTCCGGCTCGACCCGATCCGCGCCGCAGACCGTTGCGTCGCGGGCAGACACGGTGCCACGGCGCCGCAGCGGTTCCCGGGCGCGCAGCCGTCGACGAGTCGAAGCCGGCCGTTGCCGGGCACGAGGGTGAAGACAACACCAAGGAGGAAGCACGAACTATGAGTGGCTACAACGCGGTCCTGGCACGGAATACCGAAGGCGCTCCACAGAGCCCTGTGTCTTCACAGACGGTCGCCTTTTCGCATTACAACAACCTCTCGGCTCAGCTGCCCATCGACCCGAAGACCGGTGCAGTCGTCGCCGGCGGCATCGAGGAGCAGGCCAGGCAGTGCTTGGCGAACATCAAGGCAATCCTCGAGAGCATCGACCATGAGATGGACGACGTCGTCCGGCTCACGGTGTTCCTGAAGGACATCGCTGACATCGACGCGGTGGACCGGGTCTCGGCGACCTTCTACCCCGGCTATGTCCCGACCCGGACGACCGCCGCAGTCGCGGCCCTGCCCCTGGATGCCTTGGTGCAGATCGAGGCCCTCGTGTCGAACGGTGAGGGCACCATTCCCGACGCACCGCAGGCCGGCGACCTGGTGAAGGTTGCGAGGAATACCGAGACGGCGCCGACCAGTCCGGTCTCGACACAGACGGTGGCCTTCTCCCACTACAACAACATCACTGCCCAACTGCCCATTGATCCCGCGTCGGGCGGGCTGGTCGACGGCGGTGCGGCAGAGCAGGCCCAGCAGTGCTTCGCGAACATCCAAGCGATCCTGGAGAGCATCGGCCATGTCATGGACGATGTCGTGCGGATCACGGTGTTCGTCACGGATCTCTCGGATGCCGAGGCTGTCGCGGCCGTCTGCACGGGGTTCTTCCCGGGCTACGTTCCGGCATTGACGACGGTGGCAGCCTCAGCGCTGCCGCTGGGCGCCTCGGTGCAGGTGGAAGCAGTGGTCTCGCACGGGGACGGCACCCCTCCGCAGCCACCCGAGGACGCCCGCAACATCGTGATCGAAGCCAGCAGCACGGATCGTGCGCCGGCGGTGCCGTACTCGCAGACTGTCGCGTTCTCCCACTACAACCACATCGCCGCCCAACTGCCGTTGGACCCGCAAACCGGCCAACTGGTGCCCGGCGGGGTGGCAGAGCAGACTGCGCAGTGCCTGCAGAACATCAAGGCGATTGTCGAGAGTGTCGACCACGTGTTGGCCGATACGGTGAAGATCAACATCGCGCTGACGAACCTCGAGGACATCGCGGCTGTGGACGAGGTCTACGCAACGTTCTTCCCCGGCGGTGTTCCGGCACGCCGGGTCATCGGCGTGTCGGCGCTGCCCGAGGGTGCGCTCGTCCAGATCGATGCGGTGATCGGCAACGCCGAAGGAACGCCTCCCCAGAGCTGACCTGCGCTTGTCCGTAGTCGCGGCAAGCGACGGTCGCCGGTGAGTCGTCGGCGACGGTTGCCGGGTCTGCATTCCGAAACGCGCGTGCGTGTCGGGGACCATCCGAAAGCCGGGTCCCCGACACGCTGGCGCGGCATGTCGCGTCGCCCTGGGTGAGAACCCGATGGAGGGCAGGCGGCACCGAGCGCAACAGCGCGGAGCGGGGGAGCCGCGGCGATAGCCCCGGTTCGACCACGATGGTCCGCCGACGAGGGCACAGCACCGGCGCAGAGGTCGGAGGCCGAGGAGTCTCACGCCGAATCGCCGGACCGGGGAGGACCTGTGGGTGACAAGGCAGCGCGCTCCGCGGGACTGGTGGGCAGCCGCGCCGACGAGGTCGTCGGGCTGCTCGCGCCGCTCGGCGAGGTCCGGTGGAAGGCGATGTTCGGGGGAGCGGGCATCGTCGTCGAGGACCGCATGGTCGCGTTGCTCGACTCGGCCGGGCAGCTGCATCTGAAGGTGGGGCAGGCCAACAGGCAGCGCGACGAGGAGGCTGGCGCCGTGAAGCACGCCCGGATGCCGTACTACCGCGTCCCCGAACCCGTACTCGGCGACGATGCGCTGCTGCTGGAATGGGCGCGGGAATCCGCCGATCTGGCACGGTAGCCCGTGGCAGGGCGAGGGCACCTCGGCCCTGCCGGCCCAGGATCCGCCCAGCAGGATGGCCACGCCAGGTCCGACGTGCTGATCTCGCTCCGGACGCGATCGCGCCCGAAGGCGGGCAGCACCGACTCTCGCACCGACCTGCTCCGCGGAATCGGCCGGGACGAGGTCCGCGGTCGCGGGCGAACGCGCCGGGGGGCGACCCGACGCCCGGCGGTACTGATGCCCCGCGGCCCGCAGCCGGCGCCTGGGGCGCCCGTCGGCGGACCCTCGCTCAGCCCTCGATCGCCTGCTGCAGGTTGGCCAGTGCGGCGTCGAGGTCGCGATCGCCGTCCCAAGAGGCCCGGTCGACCATCGAGCCCACCAGCGGAACGTCGTGCGCCTATTCCCAGCCCAGACTCAGCGTGGTTCCGCTGCCATCCGGCTCGAAGGTGGTCGTCACCTTCCCCAGGGGGACGTGATCGACGATGCGCTCGCCTGCGACGTACTCCTGACGCGTGAGGGTCCACTCGATGGGGAACCGGAAGACATCCGGCCCATGATCCGAGCCGTGCTGCCGACGCCGTCGGGGGTGATGTGCACTTCGCCCAGGGCCGTGTGGGCGCGCTCCTTCTCGGAGACGCACGCCTCGAAGAGACGTAGTCGAACACCGTGTCGACCGGAGCGTCGACGTGCACGCTGCGCAGATGCGTTGTCGTGGCCATGAGGGGGCCTGCCTCGGCAGTCACCCACCCGGCCGCGCTCTGCGGCCTGCGCACCGAACGACACCGGCCGCCGGCTCCCTCACGAGCAGCCTTCCGCGCACGTCGCGCCGGGCTCAGAGGCGAAGGTCCTGGGCATCAGCCCCCCGTCGCCGGGTTGGCCCCCAGCCGCGCGGCATGCCCCGGCCGCTGCGTGTCCAATCCGCTCTGCCAGGCCACGATCCGGTCCACCGCTTCGCTCAGCACGGACACCGGCGAGGCGAACGACAGGCGCACGAACCGGTGCCCGTCGACCGGGTCGAAGTCGGTTCCCGGAGTGAGCGCCACACCGGCCTCGTCGAGCAGCCGTTGCGCACCAGGTGACGGAATCCAGGCCGCTGGCCGAGATGTCGCCGTAGAGGTAGAAGGCACCGTCGGCCGGGGCGATGCGGGTCCAGCCGAGTGCCGGCAGCCGCTGCAGGAGCAGGGTCCGCGAGGCCGCGTAGCCAGCCACATCCTGCTGTGCTGCTGCCATGCCCGCCGGGCTCAGCGCGGCGATCCCGGCGTGCTGGGCCAGCGCCGGCGGGCACAGCGACAGGTTGCCGGCCAGGGCGTCGATGGGAGCGACCAGCTCGTCGGGCAGCACCAGCCAGCCGACGCGCCAGCCGGTCATCGCCCAGTACTTGGAGAACGAGCTGACCACGATCGCCCCCGAGTCGCGCAGGTGCGCCGCGGTCGCCGCCCGGTCCTCGGTGTAGGTGATCCCGTGGTAGATCTCATCGCTGATCAGGCGCACGCCGTGCTCGGCGCACCAGGTCCCGATGCCGGCTAGGGCCTCCTCGCCGACCATCGTCCCGGTCGGATTGGCGGGGGAGGCCAGGATCAGCCCGTCGAGCGGTTCCCGCGCATGGACGGCGGCGAGCATCTCCACCGTCGGCTGGTACCGGGTGTCCGGCCCGCACGCCAGATCCACCACGCGGCAGCCCAGTGCGCTCAGGATGTTGCGGTAGGCCGGGTACCCGGGGCGGGCCATCGCGACCCGGTCGCCGGGGTCGAAGGCCGCCAGGAAGGCCAGCGTGAATCCGCCCGAGGAGCCCGTGGTGACCGCGACATCGCCGGCGTCCAGGCAGACGCCGTACCAGTCGCCGTAGTGGGCGGCGATCGCCGCGCGCAGGGCGGGCACCCCGAGGGCCTCGGTGTAGCCCAGATCCCCGGCCTCGAGCAGTTCCCCGGCCCGCATCCGGACCGCCCTGCTCGCGCCGCCCGCGGGCTCGCCGGCGGCGAGGTTCAGCACGTCCCGGCCTGCGGCGCGGCGGGCGTTCGCCGCAGCGATGAGCTCCATGACGGCGAACGGCGGCACCTGGGCCCGTGCGGCGACCTTCATGCTGCCATCCTGCCTGGCGGATGCTCGACCGCGTCGCAGCGGCGGGCTACTCCCACGGCCAGCAGGACCCCCCGGCAACCGTCGCCTCCCGCAGCTGCCGGCACACGTCGGCGGCGGTCGGTCCGGTGGCGCTGCCGACGAGCACCCCGGTGCGGGGCGAGACCACCACCGCCCGATCCGAGCATCCCGCGGCGCCGGCGCCGTCCGGGTCCACCAACAGCGTTGCTGCGGCGACCCGCTCCGGCCAGCCGACCCACCGGCCCGACCGGTCCAGGATGCCGGTGTCGAGTCGTTGTCGCAGGACCGGTTCCCCGGCGACGTCGAGGGCGACGGCCGAGGAGGCCCTGCCGCCGGTTTCCCGGTGGCGACCCGCGACGAAGACGTCCCTGGCTGCCAGGCGGGCGGTCGCCGCCAGCCGGTACCTGCTGCGGCAGAGCAGATCGGCTCCGTCGGCGAGCACGGTCGGCTCCGGTCGCCAATCCAGCAGCGCATGCTCGCCGACCTCGGCCGTGACGCGTGAGCCGCGCCGGGCCGGGCACGGACGCCGCCGCCGGCAGGGCGAGCGTGGCCGCGGTGCTGCGCACCCGCAGGGCGGCCCCGGGCCCGACCTCGACCTCGACGGCCACCTCGTCGCCGTTGAGCGGACCCGCGGCCTGCGCAACGATGTGCACCGTCGCGACGGGACCGGGCGGCCCGGTCAGCCTGGCCACGAGCTGGCCGCTGGCCGCCATGTCCGTCACCACGGTGCGCCCCTGCAGCTGGCGCACGACGATGCGCAGCTGCGAGGCCAGCGCCGCGGTCGCGAGCACGGTCACGTGCGCGAGGCCGGCAACTGCGCCCGGACCCAGTCGGCCACCTCCTTGGCCGAGGGATCCTCCACCAGCGACATCATCACCACCGGTCCACCCGAGCGGACGCGATCGGCATCGCCCCCCATCACCTCCAGATCGGCACCGACCATGGGCGCCAGGTCGACCTTGTTGATGACCAGCAGGTCGGCCGTGGTCACCCCGGGACCGCCCTTGCGGGGGACCTTGTCGCCCCCGGCGACGTCGACGACGAAGATCTGCGTGTCCACCAGGCCCTTGCTGAACGAGGCGGTGAGGTTGTCGCCGCCGGACTCCACCAGGACCAGATCGACGTCGCCGTGCAGGCGGTCCACGAGGGTCTCGATGGCGTCGAGGTTGCTCGTGATGTCCTCGCGGATGGCCGTGTGCGGGCAGCAGCCGGTCTGGACGGCCTCGATGCGTTCGCCGGGCAGCACCGCGTTGCGCCGCAGGAAGTCGGCGTCCTCGGTGGTGTAGATGTCGTTGGTCACCACGGCGACGGACAGCTCCCCGCCCAGCGTCTTGCACAGCGCGGCGACCAGTGCGGTCTTGCCCGATCCCACCGGGCCGCCGATCCCGACCCGAAGCGGGTCGCCCGCGTGCCGGTGCCGGTGGTGATGGGGGTCGATGGAGTGGTCGTGCGGTTCAGGAGACAAAGAACCTGTCCTTTCGTGCGTAGTGCTCCTCCGCCAGCAGGTCTGCCAACGGATCGTTCAGGTCGGGCAGTGCCGCGGCACCCGCCCCGTCCGCCGCCGCGCGGTCCACCGCATCGGCCAGCTCGATCAGACCCGCGGTCACTTCCAACGGGTCCAGCGCGAGCAGCCGCTGGGCCGCGCCGGCGATACCGGAGGCGGTCAGCTGCGCCGCCACGGCCGCAGCGTGGCGGTCCGGCACCCCCAGGGCTCCGGCGAGGACACCGAGCATCACCGGATGGTGGGGCCGGCGGCCGACATCCGGCAGTGGCACCGGGAGACGCAGCGCGAGACGCCGCAGCCCCCGGCCCTGATTGCGCGAGGCCTCACGCAGCGCCCCCGACGGCGTGCGGACCTCCACCCCCAGGTCGAGCGCCGCCAGCGCCGCGGGATCGCCGCTGCCTCGGCAGGCGGCAGCGGCCGCGGCCGACGCGAGCACGCCGGCGGTCGCCAGCCGTCTGCGGATGAACCACTGCAGCGAGGGGGTATCCGAAACCATCCCGCGCCCGATCGCCTGCTCCACGCCCCCGGAGTGGGCGTGCGCCCCGGTCGGCGTGCGGGAGTCGGCCAGCAGCAGCAGCCGGCTGAGCCGGTCGGCGCCACCGGTCGGTCCGTCCGGTGCTGCAGCGGTTCGCAGTGCAGTGAGCATGGCCATCGCCCCTCAGAACAGCGAGTACAACTGCGCCATCGGCAGTCGGTCGACGGGCTCCACCGGCCAGACCTCGCCGTCGATGCGGACCTCGAAGGTGTCGGGGTTCACCCGGATGTCGGGCAGGGCGTCGTTGCCGGGCAGGTCCGTCTTCGTCACGCCGCGGACATCGGCGACCGGGACGAGCCGCCGCC
This sequence comes from uncultured Actinomycetota bacterium, assembly GCA_963766005.1. Lineage (GTDB taxonomy): Bacteria > Actinomycetota > Actinomycetes > S36-B12 > CAVXYG01. The sequence goes on from CAVXYG010000006.1 coordinate 112,612, forward strand.
GCACGGACAATCGGTCGGCCACCCCGTCGGCCAGCGCCGATGGGGCCACGAAGTGCACCGACGTTGCGGCGGCGGCTGCCGGCGATGCGCCGAACATCGGCCGGGGCAGGATCGGCTGCGGCGTGGGGATGGACGCGTTGGCGTCCCCCATGGCCGCCCAGGCGATCATGCCGCCCTTGATCACCGCGTGCGGTCGCACGCCGAAGAAGGCCGGCTGCCAGAGCACGAGGTCGGCGAGCTTGCCCACCGCCACCGACCCGACCTCCTCGGCCAGGCCGTGCGCGAGGGCCGGGCAGATCGTGTACTTGGCGACGTAGCGGCGGGCGCGCAGGTTGTCGGCCGGGCCGTCGCCGGGCAGCGCGCCGCGGCGCCGCTTCATGACGTGCGCGGTCTGCCAGGTGCGCATGATCACCTCGCCGATGCGGCCCATCGCCTGGCTGTCGGAACCGATCATGGAGATCGCGCCCAGATCGTGCAGCAGGTCCTCGGCGGCGATGGTGGTGGGCCTGATGCGGCTCTCGGCGAAGGCGAGGTCCTCCGGGATCGACGGGTCGAGGTGGTGGCACACCATGAGCATGTCGAGATGCTCGTCCAGCGTGTTCACGGTGTGCGGCCTGGTCGGATTGGTGGAGGAGGGCAGCACGTTGGGGTGGCTGGCCACCGTGATGATGTCCGGCGCGTGCCCGCCGCCGGCACCCTCGGTGTGGTAGGCGTGGATGCCGCGACCGTCGATGGCGCCCAGCGTGCTCGCCACGTAGCCGGCCTCGTTCAGCGTGTCGCTGTGCAGCGCCACCTGCACGCCGGTCGCCTCGGCCACGCGCAGTGCGGCATCGATCGCCGCGGGCGTGGACCCCCAGTCCTCGTGGACCTTGAACCCGGAGGCTCCCGCCCGCAGCTGCTCGTGCAGCGCCTCGTCCGACACGGTGTTGCCCTTGCCGAGCAGCGCCACGTTGACCGGCCACTCGTCCAGCGCCTGCAGCATGGTGGTCAGGTGCCAGGCCCCCGGCGTCACGGTGGTGGCCTTGCTGCCCTCGGCAGGACCCGTGCCGCCGCCGACGATCGTGGTGATCCCGCTGCTGATCGCCTCGGGCAGCAGCTGCGGGCAGATCAGGTGGACGTGGGAATCCACGGCCCCGGCGGTCAGGATGTGCCCGTTGCCGCTGATGATCTCCGTGCTCGGGCCGATGACCAGGTGCGGGTCGACGCCGGCCATCGTGTCGGGGTTGCCGGCTTTGCCGATGCCGCAGATGCGGCCGTCGCGGATCCCGACGTCGGCCTTGACCACGCCCCAGTGGTCGAGCACGACGGCACCGGTGATGACCGTGTCCGGTGCCCCGTCGGCACGGGTGGCGCGGGACTGGCCCATCGACTCCCGGATGACCTTGCCGCCGCCGAAGACGGCCTCGTCGCCGGCCCGTCCCGGCCCGCCGCTGAGGTCTTGCGTCACCTCGATGACGAGGTCGGTGTCCGCCAGCCGGATCCGATCCCCGGCCGTCGGGCCGAACAGGTCCGCGTAGCGCTGCCTGCTGATCCGCATCAGTCCTCCTGTCCTGGCGCGTCGAGCCGACCCGGCGGGTCGAGGCTCAGCCCTGGAACGATCCGGTCGCCGCCCAGGGGGACCAGCGCGACGACCCGCTCGATGCCCGGCTCGAAGCGCACCGCGGTGCCCGCCGGGATGTCCAGCCGCCGGCCGTGCGCCGCCGCCCGGTCGAACGCCAGGGCGGCGTTGGCCTGGGCGAAGTGGAAGTGCGAGCCGACCTGCACCGGCCGGTCGCCGGTGTTGCAGACCTCCAGCTCGACCGCCGTGCGACCGGCGTTGAGCTCGATCTCGCCCTGCGCCGGCCACACCTGGCCGGGGACGATGTCGGCGGCGGTCATGGGATCGGCCGGTGCACGGTGACCAGCTTGGTGCCGTCGGGGAAGGTCGCCTCCACCTGCACCTCGTCGAGCATGTCGGCAACACCCGGCATCACGTCCTCGCGCCCGAGGACCTCGCGGCCGGTCTGCATGAGATCGGCGACGGTCCGGCCGTCGCGGGCGCCCTCGAGCACGAACGACGAGATCACGGCCACCGACTCGGGGTAGTTCAGGCGCAGGCCGCGCGCCCGGCGCCGCAGCGCGACGTCGCCGGCGTAGGACAGCATCAGCCGTTCCTGCTCGTGCGGGGAGATCAGCACGTCGTTTCCTCCTGTGGTCTCAGACGGTGAGCAGTTCGCGCAGCTGCTGTTCGGCCCCGGCGCCGATCGGGCCCTCGTAGGTGACGCGGCCCGCCTCGAGCACGGCGAACTCGTCGGCCGCCCGGGCGGCGAAGCCGACGTGCTGCTCCACCAGGAGCACGGCCAGCCCGGCCTCGCGCGCCAGCCCCAGGATGCAGTCCTCGATCTCGGCGACGACCGACGGCTGGATGCCCTCGGTCGGCTCGTCGAGCAGGATCACCTGAGGCCGGGTGAGCAGCGCCCGCGCGATCGCCAGCTGCTGGCGCTGGCCCCCGGACAGCAGGCCGGCGCGCCGGCCCAGCACCGGACGCAGGGCCGGGAACAGGTCCAGCGCCTCGTCCGTGGCCTGCGCGCCGTCGCGCCTGCCGTCGGCAATGATGCGCAGGTTCTCGCCGGCGGTCATCTGCGGGAAGGACTGCTGGCCCTGCGGCACGTAGGCGATCCCGGCCCGGACCCGCTTGTGGGGCGCGAACCGGTCGATCTCGCGCGATCCGAGCAGGATGGTCCCGCTCACCGGCGTCAACAGGCCGATGGCGGTGCGCAGCAGGGTGCTCTTGCCGGCGCCGTTGTGACCGAGCACGACGGTCACGCGCCCCGGGCGCGCCGCGACGGAGACGTCGTGCAGGACCATCGAGCGGCCGTACCCGACGGTGATGTTCTGCAGGTCGATCATGGCCGGTCCTCCCGCATCGCGACGGTCGTGAGGTCGAGTTCCGCCTCGGCGGAGTCCGGCAGTGCCGCCCTGCCGAGGTACACCTCCTGCACCCTGGGGTCGGCCTGCACCTGCGCGACGGTGCCCTCGCACAGCACGGATCCCGCGCTGAGCACGGTGACCGACCGGGCGAACCGGCGCAGGAAGTCCATGTCGTGCTCGACCACGAGCACCGTGCGCTCGGCCGCGATCCGGTGCAGCAGCTCCCCGGTGGTCTGCCGCTCCTCCTGGCTCATGCCGGCCACCGGCTCGTCGAGGAGCAGCAGGCGGCAGTCCTGCACCAGGAGCATCCCGATCTCCAGCCACTGCTTCTGGCCGTGGGCCAGCTCGCCGGCGGGCCGGTCTGCCTGGGACTGCAGGCCGATGGTCGCCAGCACCTCGGCCACCCGCTGGGGCTGGCCGCGCCGCTGCCGCAGGAACCTCCAGCGCGGCAGCGTGACCGACATCGCGATGTCGAGGTTCTGCACCACGCTGAGGTCCTCGAACACCGTGGCGGTCTGGAAGGTGCGCCCGATCCCTAGGCGGGCGATCCGGTGCACCTTGCGGCCGATCAACTCCTGGCCCTCGAACACCGCCGAGCCGCGTGCCGGGACCATGCCGGTGACCGCGTCGATGATGGTGGTCTTCCCGGCGCCGTTGGGGCCGATGAGGAACCGGACGTCGCCCGCCGGAACGGTGAGCGAGACGTCGTCCACGGCGACGAACCCGTCGAAGACGACCGTGAGTCCGCCGATGGCCAACGAGCCCGCGGCCGTGGCCTTGGATCTGGTCGGTGGTGCGGTCGTCCTCATGCCCGGCTCCCCTCGCTCGGCGCGACCGGCGCGTCGAGATCCGCCTCGGCCGGTCCCGGCGGTGCCGGTGCCCCGGCCCGTGCGCGACCGAGCCGCAGTCGCAGCGGCTGCGTCCCGTCGTCCCCTGCGACGATCCGCGACTGCCTGGCCGCGGTGAACAGCGAGGCGATGCCGCCGGGCAGGAAGAGCAGCACCAAGATGAACAGCCCGGACTGGAAGTAGATCCAGCCGGACGGGAACTGCTCGGACAACGAGGTCTGCGCCGCCGCCACCGCCACCGTGCCGACCACCGGGCCGAGCAGTGTCGCTCGGCCGCCGATGGCCACCCCGACGACGAACTCCAGCGACGCCAGCACACCGATGAGGGCGGGGGAGATGATGCCGACCGTCGGGACGAACAGCGCCCCTGCGAGGCCGGCGAGACCGGCGGCGATCATGTACGCGACGACCTTGACGTTGGCGGGGTTGTAGCCCAGGTAGCGGACCCGGTCCTCCTGGTCCCGCACGGCGATCAGCAGCTCGCCGAACCGGGAGCGGTACAGCTGCCGGACGCCGACCATCGCGGCGATGAGCACGCCGGCCACGAGCAGGTAGATCGTCTGCCGGTTCACCGGGTCGTCGGGGTCGTAGCCGAAGATCGAGCGGAAGTTCGTCAGCCCGTTCGTGCCCCCGGTGGTGGCCTGGTTCCCGATCAGCAGGATCATCATGGCCGCGGCCATCGCTTGCGACAGGATCGCGAAGTAGGCTCCCTTGACGCCGCGGCGGAAGATCGCGATACCGAGCACGCCCGCCACCGCCATGGGCAGCAGCACCGTCGCCGGCAGCGCGAACCAGGGTGCCCGGAACGGCTCCCACCACCACGGCACCTCGCCCGAGCCGTACAGGACCATGAAGTCCGGCACGCCCCCCGGCCCGGCTTCGGCCAGTTTCAGGTGCATGGCCATCGCGTACCCGCCAAGGCCGAAGAAGACGCCCTGGCCGAGCACGAGCATGCCCCCGCGCCCCCAGGCCAGGCCGATCCCGATGGCCAGGATCGCCAGGCACAGGTACTTGCCGAGCAGGTCCAGGCGGAAGTCCGACAGCAGGCTGGGCGCGAGGACCATCAGGACCAGCGCGGCGCCCGCGGGCATGGCCAGCGGCCGGATCCGATCGGCCAGGCTGCGGGGCGGCGCAGCCGGTGCGAATGCTGTTGTGCTCATGCCAACCCCCTGGAGCGCACCGAGACGATGCCCTGCGGCCGGATCTGGAGGAAGCCGATGATCGCGGCGAACACGACGACCTTGGCGATGCTGGCCGTGGTGGAGTACTCGACCACGGCTTGCAGCATGCCGAGGGCGAAGGCCGCGATCACCGCCCCGCGCACGTGCCCGATGCCGCCGACGACGACCACCAGGAACGCATCGACGATGTAGTTGGTGCCCAGCGTCGGCCCCACCGAGCCGAGCAGCGTCAGCGCGACCCCGGCCACGCCGGCCAGGCCCGAGCCGATGAAGAACGTGGTGCGGTCGATCCGGGCTGTCGGGACCCCGGAGGCCTCGGCAAGCGGGCGGTTCTGCACCACCGCGCGGATGCGGCGACCCAGCGACGTCCGCTGCACCACCAGCGTCAGCAGCAGCACGCACGCCGCGACGAGGACCAGGATGAAGAGCCTGGCGGTGGGCAGCGTGATGCCGAGGAGTTCCACCCCGCCGGAGAGCCAGGACGGCGCCACCACCTGCACGTTGGGTGCGCCGAAGATGTCGCGGGCGACCTGCTGCAGCAGCAGCGCCACCCCGAAGGTGACCAGGAGGGTGTCCAGCGGTCGGTGGTACATGTGCCGGATCACCACGATCTCCAGCAGCGCTCCCAGCAGCCCCGCGATGACGAAGGCTGCCGGGAGCGCCACCAGAAGCGACGTGCCGGGGTCGGCGATGAAGCCCTGGAGCACGTACGCGGTGTAGGCGCCGATCATGAGGAACTCTCCGTGCGCCATGTTGATGACACCCATCTGACCGAAGGTCAGCACGAGTCCCAGCGCGGCCAGCAGCAGGATCGATCCCAGACTGAGCCCGGTGAAGAGTTGCGAGAACAGTGCCTCCATGATCGGCGGCCGCTCAGGAGTCGGACAGGCCGGCGGCCCACTCGTACCCGGTCAGGTACGGGTCGGGCTTGATCGGCTCCCCGGAGTTCGCCACCTCGGTGATCAGCCCGTCGGAGCGGACCTCCCCGATGCGCGAGGTCTTGTAGATGTGCTGGTTCTCGCCGTCCACGGTGACCAGGCCCTCGGGCGCGTCGAAGGTCGTGCCGTCGGCCGCAGCCTTGACGTCCTCGGGATCGAACGAGCCGGCCTTCTCGACCATGGCCTTCCAGAGGAACACCGACACGTAGGCCGCCTCCATCGGGTCGCTGGTGACGCGGTCCTGGCCGTACTTCTCCTTGAACGCGGCGACGAAGTCCTCGTTCACCTCTCCCGGCGTGGTCTGGTAGTAGTTCCACGCCACGAGCTGGCCCTCGAGGTTGTCGATGCCGACCCCCTTGACCTCCTCCTCGGCGATCGAGACCGACAGCACCGGCATGGTGTCCGGCCCGAGCCCGGCAGCCCGGTACTGCTTGAAGAACGCCACGTTGCTATCGCCGTTGAGCGTGTTGAACACCGCGTCCGCGCCGGCATCCTTCACCTTGTTGACGATGGTGCCGAAATCCGTCGAGCCCAGGGGCGTGTACTCCTCGCCCTTGATCTCGATGTCGTTGGCCTCGGCGTAGGCCCGGATGATCTTGTTCGCCGTTCGCGGGAAGACGTAGTCGCTGCCCACCAGGAACAGCGACGTCGTCCCCTGCTCCTTGAGGTAGTCCAGTGCCGGCACGATCTGCTGATTCGTGGTGGCGCCGGAGTAGAAGATGTAGGGCGAGGCCTCCAACCCCTCGTACTGCACCGGGTAGAACAGCAGCGCCTTGTTGCTCTCGAAGACCGGCAGCATGGCCTTGCGGCTCGCGGAGGTCCACCCGCCGAAGACGGCTGCGACGCCGTCCTCCTGGATCAGCTTCTCCGCCTTCTCCGCGAAGGTGGGCCAGTCGGAGGCGCCGTCCTCGCTGATCGCCTCGATCTGCTTGTCCAGCACGCCGCCGGCGTCGTTGATCTGCTCCACGGCCAACTGCAGGGAATCCCGGACCGTGACCTCGCTGATGGCCATGGTCCCCGACAGCGAATTCAGCAGCCCGACCTTGACGGTGTCGCCGCTGGTGTCCACCGTTGCCGCGTCACCCTCGGACTCGCCTGCGCTGGCCCCGCACCCGGCCAGGGCGACGGTCGCGGCGGCCAGGGCCGCTGCCGCGACCGTGCGGCCCCAGGTTCGTTTCCTCGTCATTGCACCCTCCCCATGCCCGGCGACCGGCTGATCCGGCCGCCGTTGGCCCGACGCTAGGTGCGGCGTGTTTCGCCTTGGTGCATCTCGTGTTTCGGGGTCTGGGTCCCCCATGGACGGGGCGTTTCGGAGTGATTTCTGCGTCACGCCGGCAACCGTGCGCAGTGTGCCGCGCGTCACAGCCGTGTGCTCTGCCGTGCTGCGCGCCGGTGACCTGGTCGTTGGCGAATCTCTGAGGACAGCGCGGAGCGAGGACGGCGATGAAGGCACCGGCCATGCTGGTGGTGGTGCGGTTTCGGCTCGACGACGTTGGTGCAGGCGGACCTCGTACTGACCAGACCACGAGGATTGGGGACCGGTGCTGGCGCCGGGAAGGGACTCCTGGACTGCGTCGATGCCGAGGCGAGGGGAGCGCCGGGGACCGGCAGCGCGATCAATCCGGGGTTGCACGCGCGTTCGGGCGTGGGATGGAGCTCGACTGGATGTCCATGCGGCCGCTGCTGGTTCGGGGTGCGCAGCACGCACGGGGATGCGCCGGCGGCACCGGCCGGTGAACAGCGTGCGGGCGAAGGGCGGGCCCGGTACTTCCGCAACCCTTCGATTCCTGAGCAGTTGTCCAGAGCCTCGACGAGGGCCATGACGTCGTCGGCCAGGGATGCCGACGAGCACCCCGGGAGCGGGAACGGGGTGCTTGGAGAGCTACCCCATCCCGTGCCGGCGCCGATCGGGGCGCGGCTGGTGTTCGTCCGCCTGCCGCCGGTCCGCCGCTAGGGTGGGCAGCAGTTGGACCCTGGCCGACCGCAGGAGGGGGGCCGCGTGGACACCGCAGACCTGGCCGTGCAGACGACGGGCCTGACCAAGAGCTACGCCGGCGCGGTCGTGGTGGACGGTCTCGACCTGGACGTTCCCCGTCATTCCGTCTTCGGGTTCCTGGGCCCCAACGGCGCCGGCAAGACCACGACGATGAAGATGCTGCTGGGCCTGATCCGGCCGACGTCGGGGTCCGGCTCCATCTTCGGCCTCGACATCGCGGCGGACAGCGCGGAGGTGCGGCGCCGCATCGGCTACCTGCCGCAGGAGCCGAAGTTCTACCCGCACCTGACCGCGCGGGAGACGCTGCGGTTCGCAGCCGGATTCTTCTTCTCCGGACCGGCGGCCCGGATCGAGGCCCGGATCGAGGAGATGCTCGAGCTGGTCGGCTTGGCGGACAAGGCCGACCGGCCCGTCAAGACGCTGTCGGGCGGTGAGATGCAGCGGCTGGGGATCGCGCAGGCCCAGATCCACGAGCCGGACCTGTTGATCCTCGACGAACCGGCCGCGGCGCTGGATCCGCTGGGGCGCCGCGACGTGCTGGCCATCCTGGAGCGCTTCCGGGCCACGTCCACCGTGTTCTACTCCACGCACATCCTCGACGACGTGCAGCGGGTCAGCGACATGGTCTGCATCCTGAAAGCCGGCCGCATCGTGCGCCAGGGCCCGCTCGCCGAGGTGCTGAGCAGCGGACAGGCGACGGTGTTCACCGCCGTGATCGAGGGAGACGTGGAGCGGGCGCGGACCGTTCTGCTGGAGCAGGCGTGGGTGGACGACGTGGCCGTGGACGGCGGGTCCGCGTCGGCGCGGTTGCGGATCACGGTGAACGACGCCGAGGCCGCTCAGGCCCGGCTGCAACGGGTCCTGCTGGCCGACGACGCGCTGGTCGTGACGGAGTTCAGCAGACCCACCGCCACGCTGGAGGACGTGTTCATCGATCTGGTGCAGGAGGGCCGCGCCGATGAGTAGCGCCGAGATCGCCGAGTTGCAGCCCCTGCGCGAGCGCGGTTGGCGGGCCGGGCTGCCGCCGCTGATGCGGGCCGGGTTCGCCGCGTGGTGGAAGACCAACGACTGGTGGATCCAGTCGCTGTTGTGGACCGCGGTCATCAACGGGTCGGTGGCCGTGGCCGTCTGGGGCGAGGCCCCCGACGACCTCGACGTCTTCACGCTGTACGGCGTGATGACGATGTTCGCCGCGATCGCGGTGACCATCCTCATGCAGGAAGCGATCGTGGGGGAGAAGCGCAGCGGGACCGCCGCGTGGGTGCTGTCCAAGCCGGCGTCGCGGGAAGCGTTCATGCTGGCCAAGCTGGTCCCGAACGCGGTCGGGGTCGTGGTGACGATGATCGCGGTGCCGTCGGCGGTCCTGCTGATCCAGCTCGTGGCGGCCGATATCGGGGTGTCGGTGCCGCGGTTCTGGCTGGGCGCGGCGGTGGCGGCGCTGAACCTGCTCTTCTACCTCACGCTGACCCTCATGCTGGGCACGCTGTTCGACTCCGCCGGGCCGGTCATCGCCATCCCGCTGGCGTTCGCGTTCGGGCAGCAGCTCATCAGCGGGATCCCCGGCCTGGACTCGATCCTGCCGTGGGCGCTGCTGGTCGGGCCGCAGGGCTCGGACACCTCCGTCATCGGGGCGGTGATCGCGGGGGAGTCGATCCCGGCGCCGGGGGCGATCGTCGTGACTGCGGGGGCGTGCGTGGTGTTCACGGTGGTGGCGTTCGCGAAGTGGCGGCGCACGGAGTTGTGAGCGGGTCGCCTCAGCCGGCTGCGACCGGCTGTGGGTCGCGCGGCGCATTCCCCAGCCTGCGGGGCCGCCCTTGCCGAGCTGTACCTCCTCGACCGTGGTGAACCCGAGCGTCCGGTAGAAGGGCAGGTTCGCCGGCTTGCTGGTCTCGAGGTAGCACGGCAGCCCATCGGCGTCCGCGCGGGACAGGCCGTCGCGCACCAGGGCGGAGCCTCGGCCGCGGCCCTGCAGATCGGGGTCGATCGCGACGATGAGCAGTTGCCGATGCGGCCGGCCGGCCATCGCCCGCTGGTGCACCGGCTCCATCGCCGCGTTGGCGCGCGCGAACCTCGCCATCGGCCCAAGCCCGATCCGCAGCGGCGCGGCGAGCATGCCGCTGCGTGCCATGCCGAGCGAGCCCATGGACTGGCCGGGACGCAGCCAGATCGCCAGGCACCGACGTTGGGCACGGGGACAGCGGTCGTGCCGGGCGCGGTCGAGGATCGACTCCGACGGCAACACCACCGACGGCCTGGTGGCGCTGCGTCCAGCGCAGTTGTTGCGCTGCGGCGCAGGCACGCAGTGGTTGGGTGTCAGCGGTCGCGCGCCGCTGCCCGCCCGCTGGTCACCCTTTCGGCCAGAGCGGGGAGTCCATGCCGCGCACCGCCACCGTCTCCAACACGCGGCTGGAGGCCCGCGACCGCGACCAGCTCGGCCTGGTCCGGGGCAGCGGCGGGAGCCGAGCTCGCCACACCCGGGTGTCTCGGGCTGCTGGTCATCCGCGGCGGGCCCGCCGCCCCGCGGGAGCAGCGCAGGCCGTCGCCGGGGGAGAATGTGGGCGTTGTCCTGTCCAGACGCAAGGAGCCACGGTGCCTCGCCATCTTCTTGCCGCCCTGGGCGGGCTGCTGCTGGTGGCGCTGTCCGCGTGCTCCTTCGGCGGCGATAGCAGCACCAAGGCCGCCGAAGCCCTGGCCGGCGACCTGGCGGAGGCGCTGACCGCCCGCCAGCTGGGTGATCTGCCGGTCGTGGGTGGTGGCCAGGAGCAGCTGGATGCCATCCTGGCCGGCGTCGCCAGCACGCCTGCGGCGGTAGCCGTTGACTCCGTGGAGGTCGACGGCGACACCGCGACCGTCTCGCTGGCCTGGGTCTGGGATACCCGGAGCGAGCCCTGGCGCTACTCCACCGCCGCTGAGCTGCAGCGGGCCGGCGACGCGTGGACTGTGCGGTGGGCGCCGAGCTTCCTGGAGCCGTCGCTCACACCTGGCGAGTTCCTGGAAGCCGCGACCGTGCAGTCGCAGCGGGGCGACATCCTGGGCGCCGGTGACGAGCCGCTGGTCACCCTCCGGCCGGTGGTGCGCCTCGGCATCGACAAGGCCGCGGTCCCCGCCGAGCAGACCGCCGATGCGGCGGGCGCGCTCGCAGCACTCCTCGGCATCGGCAAGGCTGCGTACGTCGAGCGGGCCCAGGCGGCAGGGCCGAAGGCGTTCGTGGAGGCATTGGTGCTTCGCGAGGCAGATGCGGCCGAGATCGATCAGGCTGCGTTCGAGGCGATCCCCGGCGCGGTCCGGGTGAGCGGCGAACTGCCGTTGGCGCCCACCAGCGACTTCGCCGTCGGCATCCTCGGTCGGGTCGGGCCGGCCACCGCGGAGATCGTGGAGAAGTCCGAAGGCACGGTGCGCCCCGGCGACGAGGTCGGGCTGTCGGGGCTGCAAGCCCGATACGACGAGCAGTTGCGCGGGACGCCCGGCATCCGAGTCGTGGCACTTGGCCCAGATGAGCAGCGCACGCTGTTCACCGCCGACCCGGTCGACGGCGAGGCGCTGCGCACGACGCTCGACGCGGGCCAGCAGAGCCGGGCGGAGGAAGCGCTGCGCGGCATCGGACCGGCCAGCGCGGTGATCGCGGTGCGCCCATCCACCGGCGAGATCCTGGCCGCCGCCAACGGTCCCGGCTCCGACGGCTACAGCACAGCTACCGTCGGCAGCTACGCCCCCGGCTCGACGATGAAGCTGGTCACGGCCCTGGCGCTCATGCGCACCGGCGTGCAACCTGGCGATCTGGTGCCGTGCACGCAGACCGTGGTAGTGGACGGCAAATCCTTCACCAACTACGACGCCTACCCGACAGGCCGGACGGGCGAGATACCGCTGACCTCCGCCGTGGCGAACTCGTGCAACACCGCCATCATCTCCCAGCACACGAAGCTCACCGGTGACGATCTCGCCCGGGCGGCCGCCGCGCTGGGTCTCGGCGTCGATCACGATCTGGGCTTCCCCGCATACTTCGGCCAGGTGCCGGAGCCCGCGTCCGAGACCGAGAAGGCAGCCAACATGATCGGCCAGGGCACGGTTCTTGCCTCGCCGATGGCGATGGCCGCGGTCGCCGCCTCGGTGACCGCCGGCCAGGCGGTGGTGCCGAGTCTGCTGCCCGATCAACCGGTCACCAAGTCCGAACCGAACCGGCCCCTCACCGCGACTGAGGCGGATGCCCTGCGCGGCATGATGCGCGCCGTGGTCACCGAGGGCACCGCCACGTTCCTCGGCGACGTCCCCGGAGCCCCCGTCGGCGCCAAGACCGGCACTGCCGAGTTCGGCGCCGATGACCCGCCGGCCACCCATGCCTGGGTCATCGCCACCCAAGGGGATCTCGCAGTCGCGGTGTTCGTCGAGCAGGGGCAGTCGGGGAGCCTGACAGCCGGCCCGATCCTGGAGCAGTTCCTGCGGGCGGGGGCCCGCTGACGCTGCGGGCAGGTCTCCTCAGCGGGTGGACCGGAGGGTGATCGCTCGCAGGACGGCGGCTCCTGGTAGATGATGGCGAGCCGGTCGTAGCGGGTCGCCGGACCGGCGCCACCGCTCGGTGCTGTCGAAGTCGCGCTCGACGACACTGCGGCCCGGGCGGCGGTCGGCGTGGGGGTTCGGCCTTCCGCCTCACCGGCCGCGGCGTCACCGGTGCGTCTGTGGTCGTCGGGGTCGGCCATGACTGCGGTGGCGGGGGGCAAGTCCACCCCCGAGACTTGGCGCAGGCGGGGACGACCGCGGCGGTGCCGATGTCGCCGCACCGCGAGGCGGCCGTGCCGATGTCGCCGCACCGCGGGCCCGCGTGGGCTCCTCTGCCCCCCGTGGGTCCTCGTAGGCCCATAGCCGCTGCACCCGCAGATGCACCGGGTGCCCGGCATGGGGCAGCGCTCCCGGACCCGGCCCGGAAGCCGTCTGCGGAGGCGGTGGGGATCCATCGGCGGACGACAGGACACCTCGAGCCGCCGTGCGACGCGCGGCCCTACCGACGGCTGAGGAGTCGACCGTGACGGCGGTCCTCACTTCGGCGTCGCGGTGCTCCCCGCCCGCGCCGCGGTGTGGAGCGCGGCGAGCATCCCGCGCAGGAACACCGAGTGCAGCGGGTCGACGGCACGTCGCGCAGAGTCCGGGCGGCTGGCAACGAGCAGGGCCAGTGCCCGGGAGACCGCGTGCGGGCCCGCGCCGTCGAGGGTGTCCACGAGGAGGTCGCCGAGCTTGCCGCGCTCGATGGCCATCGTGACCATCCGGTCGAAGGTGTTCTCGGGGGTGAAGACCCGAGCCTCGCGCGGGACCATCGAGTGCGCCCCCCAGCGGCATGCCTCGGAGCAGACCCCGCAGCCGAGGCACTTTTCCGGATCCACGATCGCCCAGTACTTGCGCAGCCCCTTGCCCTCGTTGTCGATGATCGAGATCGCCTCGGCGGGGCAGGCCCGGTAGCACTTCTTGCAGCCGCGGCACATGTCCAGGTCGATCTGCGCCAGCCAATTGGAGGACACGATGGCCCCGGTGATGCCGTGGTGCCGGATCGCCTGCATCATCCCGCAGCAGCACCCGCAGCAGTTGCACATGTAGCTGATGCCGTGCTTGACGTTGTCCGCGGTCTGGGCCAGTCCGGCGTCCTTGGCCGTCTGGAGGATCTCCAGGCCCTCCTCGTTGCTGATCGGCTCGGCGATCCCCGCCTTCGACAGGGCGCGCGCGGCGCCGCCGAACGTGAGGCAGGTGCGCGTCGGGGCGCCGCAGGCCGTGCCCTCGAGGGCGGCATGGGTGCGGCACGGGCACTCCGAGACGGCGACGGCGTCGGCCTCGGACACGATGTGCGTGGCCAGCTCCCAGTCGAGCACCTCGACCTGCGGATCCTCCGGCAGGGCCTCCTCGCGCACCAGCGACCGGCCGATCTGGGTGCTGCCGGCGAACACCGCTGCGAACAACTCGTCGTCGCCGTACATGTACTCCTGGAACAGATCGGCCAGCTGTTCCATCGGCGCGTCCTCGCGCACCCGCATGAACGTGAACTCGAAGAATCCGATCACGACCGGGGCCAGCAGCACGCGCCGCTCCCCGTTGTGCTCCAGATCCATCACCAGCCCCTTGCGCGCCATCTCGGTCACCTTCGGATCGAGCTCGACCACGGGAATGCCGGTGCGCTTCGACAGGACCTCGACCGAGCAGATCGTGGGCATCCGCGCCGCGATGCCGGCCTCGTCCTCGGTGAAGAGCAGGCGGAGGATCTGCTGGAACGCCGGTGAGTCCGGGGCGCCGGTCGGCATCCGGTCCAGGCGCTCCTGCAGGCGGCGGTAGGCGAGATCGGGATTCGCCAGTGTGTGGCCCATCGGGCACCCCCTTGGACGCCGGACTCAGTTGCTCCCATCCAACGGCAGCCAGAGGCCGTTGCTCAGGGTCGAAGGTCACACGGCGACCGGCGCGTCCCGCTCAGCCGACGCCACCGGGAAGAAGCGGCTCACCAGATCGCGGGAGTATCGGGCGCACTGCTCGATCGTCGCGAAGGACATGATCTCGCCTGCGTAGTAGGTGCGCCGGGTGCCCTGCAGCGCCTCCAGCTCGTCGTAGAACCCGGCCGACATCGCTTCGCTGGAGACATGCGGGAAGTACCGCCAGCGCCGCGTCAGCACGACCTCGTCGAGCGTGCCACCGAGTCGCTCGAAGTCGGAGGCGCAGGTGCGCTCGATCTCGTCGTCGGACATGGTGCCGTCGCCGAGGACGTACACGGTGCACAGCGGGTCGTCGCCGCCGCGGTGGACCCACAACAGCGCGTGCCCGAACTTGCGCTCCAGGAAGTTCGCCGGCAGCACCCCGCTGCCCTCGGGAAGGCCGCTGATCCGGCACAGCAGCACGCGGTAGTCGTAGGTGCGGATCGCCGAGAGCAGCCGCTGCTCGGTGCAGCTGGCATCGAGGAAGTCCAGCGCTTGGTCGAGCGGGCTGGCCAGGATCAGAGCGTCGAACTCCAGGTCCTCCTGCTCGGTCTCGACCAGCACCGTGTCCGACCTGGTCACCCGGCGCACCGCCGTGCCGGTGCGCACGTCATAGTGCTCGGCGAGGCGCGCCCAGACCGACTCGACCCCATCGGGCCAGGCGAACCGCCGGTCACTGGAGTAGAGGGCCTCGACCATGTGCAGGTCGAGGTACTTCATCACGTACGCCGTGGGGATCTCGTCGAACCAGCCGTAGCCGAACGCGGTGAAGGGTGTGGCGAACGCACGGGGCAGCGAGTCCAGGCCGTGGTCGCGGGCGAACCGCGCAAACGGCTGGCTGAGTTCCCGGGGGAGGTCGGACAGGCCCGGATCGTTGACGTGCCGGAAGCGCACCCGGGTGTCCCACAGGTACGGCACCAGAAGCTGCCACACCAAACGCGGCACCTGGTACCAGGGGAACAACTCGATGGTCTCGCCGTCGGGCTGGTAGTAGTGGAACTGCCCCAGCGGCCCGCTCTCGACGCCGGCTGCCGCCATCAGCTCCAGCGTCGCCGCGTAGTCCCGGTGGGCCATCACGGCCCCCATTTCGTAGACCCGGCCACCGACGGTCACCGAGCAGCACTTGCCGCCGACGCGCGGCTCCCGCTCCAAGACCGTGACCCGCTCGTAGCCGGCCTGTCGCAGATTGTGGGCTGCCGACAAGCCGGAGACGCCGGCCCCGATGATTCCGATGCGCACCCCGGCGCCCTCGCTGAGCGGCTGCATCACAAGCCCCCTGCCCGTACCCGCTGGCTGGCCCCAGCCAGTCCCGCTCCAGCGTAGTGATCAGGGACGAGGCGGGGGCGGGACGATGGTCCCGACGTTCGGGCCGGCTCCGGACCACCGCCGTTGCCTGCAGCGGTCATCCGGGCGGGCACCGGGACGGCGTGCCACGTCGCGCGGGGTCGCCGAGACGCAGCCGCCGGTGATCGCGGGCCGTCGACGGCGCAGCAGATCGCGCCGGCCTCGGCCGAGATCACCGCATGAGCGCACCTGGACGGCGTGTTGCGCAGCGTCTCGGGCTCAGCTCGCTGCAGGTGATCGGCCAGGAACGCAGGCAGGTCAGTGGAGTTGGGGTCGACGCTCATCGTGGCGGTGACGGTTCGTGGGACTCGTGCTGGCCGATTCCCAAGGGTCGGATGGCGCGGTGGGTGCCGTCGGTATGCACTCCGTGCGCGGCCCGAGCGAGTTGCGCCCGGGCGCAACTACGCCCTCGTGTCGCGCAGACTCGCCCACTTCGGCATCTGCAGGTTCCAGTGGATCGTGGCAGCGCGCAACGCGAAGATCGAGAGAACGCAGATGATCGAACCGGCAAACCGGTACTGCGGCAGCCACGTCAGCACCGCGACGAACGCGGTGCATCCCATGAGCACCGGGACGGCGTACAACTCGGGCTGCATCAGGAGCGTCGTCCGCCCCGCCAACACGTCGCGCAGCAGGCCGCCGCCGATCGCCGTGACCACCCCGAGGATGACTGGGCCCGCAGGGACGGCGAAATCCAGGTTCCACGTCTTCGAGGTAGCCAGGATGCCGAACATGGCGGCTCCGAATCCGTCGAGGTAGAGCATCGTCCGGTAGACGTGACGCTCGTTGAACGCCCGGCGCAGGTAGAACGCGAGGGTGGAGGCGATGCAGGCCGTCCAGACGTACGACAGGTCCTCCGACCAGAAGACCGGGACGTCCATCGTGACGTCGCGGATGGTGCCGCCCCCGATGGCCGTGATCAGGCCGAGCACGACGGCAGCGAACAAGTCGATGTCTCGGTGCGACTGAATGGCCAGCACGGCGGTCACGGCGAACGCCACGGTGGCCGCCATGGACAGGGCGAACGTCCACGAGTCCCAGTCCATCGCGCGCTCCTATCGTCCCGTTCGTGAAGGCGACCAGGTCCTTGCGGCGGCGGGGGTGGCGGTTGTCCGCAGCCTCAGCGGCCCACCGCCCTCGTGCCAACCACCAGTCGCTGTGGGCGAGATCTCCTCCGCGGTGACTCTGCTGGCGCCTCTGCTCAGGCCATTGCCCAGCATGCCCGCCGATCCCGACGATCCCGCCCATGACTGCGCCGCCGACCCGCAAGCAGCCGCGTCGTCGGTGCGGCGGTCGGCAACCGGAAAGCCATCTCCCGCGCACACGCCACGGGTTCGCGACCTGTGGGGCCGGGAGGTCACGCATGACATCGATGAGTCACCCGAGCCCAGGTCAGATGCCATTTCGGCTTGCGCTCCGATCCCGGCAGCGAGTCGGCGCCACTGCCGTTTGCCTGTCTGTCGAGGCTAGGGGCGCCTCGGCCCCTCTCGCGCGGTGCGGCTTGGGGAACCGGGGGAGTCGGAGGCTACCGGGTCCTCGCCCCCGGATCGGTGCTTGCCGTCAGGTGAGCGTGTAGCCCGCCTCGGGGCGGATGGTCAGGACCTTGTCCTCGGCCGCCGAGGTGGGGTCGGCGGAGTCGAAGGTGTGCAGATGCAGCTCCAGGGTCTGGCTCGCGGCATCGATGGTGAGGAAGTTCTGCTTGGTGCCGACGTGCCACAGCCGCCGTATCGGGCCGAAGAGGTCCGAGTGGGCATCGTAGCTGAGGGGCCCGTCGACGCTGAGCAGGTTCAGCACCCCCTCCTCGCTGGGCGGGTCGTTGGTCAGGGCGGAGGTGGTGACCTGGAAGATCGGCCGGGTGAAGCCGTCCGGCTGGAAGGTGAAGGCGTTGGACAGGTGGATGTCGCCGGACAGGTTCACCATCTCGAGGTCGGGCCGCGCCTGGTGCAGGTCCTTGAGGATGTCGAGCAGCTGGCTCAGCTGCCGCCGGTTGGCCGGTGAGTGCCAACTGTCCCGCAGGTCGTCGCGCATCTCCTTGCCGGTCTCGGTCGCGGCGATCGCGGACTCCGCGGCGATCGACTCGACGAAGTCGAGGATGTAGATGAACGGGACGCTGTTGCCGAGCATGAGGTACTTGACCTGCGACTGGCTCTTCAGGTGCGCGCAGAACGCCGTGAAGTCCTGCAGCTGCAGATCGGAGACGACTTCGCCCGGGTTGTTCCAGCGGTAGATGTCGACGATCTCGGCCGACAGCGCCGCCCCGGTGACGGTTCCTGCCAGCGCTCCGGTGAGGCCGCCCAGCAGGAGCCCGGCAAGGGCGCCGGCCAGGATCGGAACCTCGGAGGGGACCGGCATGTCCTCGCCGTAGTCCCGGCTGTTGCGGCCGTCGAAGATGAATGCCGCCAGCGTGTTGTCGACGTAGGCCTGGTGGTTGTCGACCGCGCTGTTGCGGGTGCTCTCGCTGCGCAGGATGGGGCTGTAGTCGAAGAGGTACTCCTGCGCCGCCTGGGCGGCGATCTGCTTGATCGCCTGGTTGCCCGCTGTGAAGTCCCGCTCCTCGCTGCCGTAGCCGTCGCGGATCTCGTGGTCGTCCCACATGCCCAGGTGCGGGAATCGGCGCATCACGTCCTGCATCGGCGCGAATCCCCAGTGGTAGCGGTAGTTGAGCCGGTACAGCGAGAGCAGGTCCTTGCGCATGGCGTCGCTGTCCTGCCAGCCGACCCGGTCGTAGACCTGCCGCACGAAGTCGAGGCTGCCGGTGCCGTCGGAGTACACGCTGTCGCCCAGCATCCAGACCCGGTGGGGGGAGAACCGCTGGACCTTCTCGGCGTACCAGGTCAGGATCCGAGGGGTGTCCGCCTTCACGACCGCGCGGCCCTCGCGGGTCGCGTAGGGCTGGTGGCAGGACCACAGCGCGACCTTGCTGCGGTTGGCCGCCCGCTCCTCGGCGAAGACGACCTCCCCCTCCATCACGGCCCGGATGTCGTAGATGAGCGTACTGAACGACTGCTCCTGCGCCGCGTGCCGCGCCAGTCGCGCGCTGCCCGGTCCGGTCAGGAAGCCGTCGGCGACCTCCAGCCCGTCCAACTGCTCGAAGTCGTCTTCGGTGTCGCTGGCGCCTCGTGTCTTGACGACCCGCCACTGCCAGGTGTCGAAGAACCGGAGGTCGCCGGGAACGGTGACCTCGACCAGCACCGGTGGGCTGTTGAACGAAGCCGCGCTGAACTCGCGCGTGATGACGGTCTGAGGCGCGATCCCGCTCTGCGGATACATCAGGAACACGAACCTGCCGCCGAACTTCGGCCGCAGCAGGAACGAGCGGTGCCAGTCGCGCAGCCGACCGACCACGGCGATGTCCTCGATCCGGTTGGGGTACTTCACCGGCCGCAAGTGGTCGGCCGCCAGCACCGCGATGCCGTCGGTGGCGTCCGCCGGGACCGGTTGCGCCGATCCCAGCGGCTTGACGAGGTTCTTCATTACTCGGCGAAGGTCGTGGTGCTCAGCACCGCTTCCAGGTGCCGGCCGAGTACCAGTTCGGAGTCGTAGCTGTCCAGTTCCAGCTCGTCGTCATCCAGGGCGGCGAACCCGGCGCGCTGGTCGTCGATGTAGTCCTCGACCGTGTCGAAGAGGTGCCGCCACGTGGGGTCGACGACGTTGCGCATCGTGTCGAAGAAGACCTTCTCGGCGCCGGGGTTGATCGGCAGGAAGAACCGGACCGCCTGCACGTTGAGGAAGTGGTACGGCGACAGCACCGTCTCGTACAGTCCGGCGATGTCGGCCGGCTCGGGTTCGATGCGGCTCTTGCCCCAGTCGATGCAGGTGCGGATGATGCCCATGTAGTAGGACCAGTTCCCGGCGACGTCGGAGAAGAGCTTCTTCATCAGCGAGGTGAAGGCGTAGTCCTTCAGGTCCTCGGCGTTGGCCTCGTACTTGCGGATGAGCTCGTCGCGCTTGAGTGCGGCGTACTTCCTGGCTTGCACCTTGACCGCGTTGCGCCGCGCCGGGTTGGCGTGCTCGGTGGTGTGCGTGAACTCCTTGAGCTGCTGGCGGTAGGCATCGGTCTCTGTGAACTTGTCGATGGACACCGTCACGTGGTGCCGGTCGGGGTCGTTGCCGGTGACGTCGTCGACGTGGTACTTGACCGTGACATCGACCCAGCTGTCCCCACCGTGGCGGTCGACGGACTCGATCCGCATCCACCGGTCATCCTCGTCGTAGCTGTTCTCGTACCAGTCGGCGTGCTGGTAGAAGGCCAGTTGGATGTCTTCGCCGAAGCGGTGGCCGGTGGTCTTCTCGGTCTCGGTGAGCTTGAAGCTGACGGTCTTGGTGTAGGTCCCGGGGGAGTCCTCGTCGGAGGTATCGCGGGAGACCCTGCTGACGCTCTCGTAGCTGGGCACCGGCTCCATCGGGTCCAGGACGTAGTTCTCCGTGATGTAGTCCAGGTAGGTCTGCTGCTCGTAGGCGTCGAGGCTGCCCCTCAGCTCGGTGAAGGGGTTGCTGACCCGCGGCGACCAGACGGCACCGACATCGTCGAGGTAGTGCGTGACCTGTACCGGGACCACGGCCTCGAAGGACACCTCGCTGGTGGCGAAGGCAGGATCCTTGCCCTCGGTGCGGTACTCCCTGATCTGCGAGGAGGACAGCGTCTCGCTGGTCATGGTCGCGGACTTGTTCTGCTCGGAGATCTCGCGCAGCGCGGATTCCACCCGGGAGCGCTTCTCGCTCTTCATGGAGTCCTGGGTGTAGCCCTGCTCGCTCATCGTGTGCCCCAGGTTGGAGCCGTAGTCGAACAGGATCCCGAGCCTGCTCTCGACCTGGTCGGCGATGCCGGTGAGCTGCTTCAGGTCGTCGCGCCGGGACTCCAGGGTGCGCGTGCCGGTGCTGGTGACCCGGCTCTGCGTCTCGGTCAGCTTCAACTCGCTCTTGGGCGCCACGGAGTTCAACGACAGCGGGCCGCGCAGCATCGGCGTGCCGAGATCCATGGTGATCCGCTCCTTGCGCAGGAACGCCCACTCGCAGCTCTCCACCACCGCGATGTGATCGGCCGGGTTCGCGATGCCGTAGTTGCCCAGGAACTGCGCGATGGAGACGTCCACGAGGCTGACCAGCAGGTCCGAGTGCGGCTTCAGCACCGCGTTGTGCCGCAGCAGCGTCGCCGTCAGGCTGCTGGCCAGCTCGCTGCCCTGCCCGGCGGCCTCGGCGCCCGCCGTCCGCAGCGCCGAGGCCACCATGGTCCGCACCTGCGACTTGGTGCCCGACTTCAGGAACCGCTCGGAGACGACGCGGTCGCCGGCCAGGACGTGGCCGGCGTCCACCAGCGCGGAGACCGCGGAGTTGTCCACCGACAACTCGGTGAGCACGGCCTTGTAGCTGGTCATGCGACCGTCGTCGACGGCGTAGAGGCTGGCCACCGGGGCGGCCTCGATGACCGGCTTGCCGGCCGTCTTCAGCAGACCCAGCACCGCCTCCGGCCGCCGCGTGTTCGGCCTGGCATAGGCCTCGTCGATGGCGAACCCGGGAGCGGTGGCTCCCTCGGTGATCGCGGCCTCGACCGCGACGATGTTGTCCGGGAGGTACGGCGTCGGCGGGATCTCGCCGTACAGCTTGACGTAGGTGCCGACCGTGGTGAGCAGCTTGATCGCGTGCGTGTACTCGAAGGTGATGCGCCGCAGCCGGCCGTAGAGCTTGGAGTAGATCAGCGGACCCAGATTCGGGATGAGGACGTAGGACTCGTAGTGGCTCGTGAGGCGGTTCGGTTCCGCCATGGCGACGGGGAAGTGCTGGTCGCCGATCGAGGTGTGCAAGGACATTGCGCGGCCCCCTTTGGCCTGATCCCGCCATCCCCGTGCCCGTTGGCCGCACGCCGCGGCCCGGTGGTCGCGATCCTCCTGCGGGATCTGTGTCTCAGGACGTCGTCACGCTAGCAGCGCCGGGGCGGGGAGGCGGGGTGAACGTGGCACGGTGCCGGACTGGGCAGGCGCCTGGCACGGGGAGGAGGCAACCCGGCGGAATCGCGGGGCAGGAGCGCAGCGAAGAGAGGAGTTCGTCACCATCGCCTAGGAGATGGGTGCTCCCACCGAGAACACCATGCGCAACCTCGCCGCCGGGCGCCTTGGCATCGCCGGGACGTTGTTCCGGCCCTTGCCGGACAGCGAAACGCAACGGTCAAGCCGCGCGTGGCTTCCGCCGTGTCTGCCTCCGGCGGAGCCGCTACAACCGGTCCGGGTCCGGGACTCGGTAGCTGTGCAGGTAGCAGTCGTCCTTGCTCGGCCAGTCGTTGTCCAACTCGAGCACATGAACGTGCGCCGGTGTGCCGATGCGGTGAAGAAGGAGCTCTCCCTACTCGCCATCGACGGTCATGAGGACCTGGTGCAGCGCCCGCAGGTGCCGGTGCGTGCGGGGCACCTGCGGGCCCATGCGTCGGGTCACCTCGTCGAGCAGGGGCTGGAACAGTTCCCCGGCGTGGCGGTGGGCTGACCGTCCGTCGGCGGTCAGTTGCACCCGGTAGGAGCGACGGTCCTCGGGGTTGGGGACCCGGCGGACATGGCCGCGGCGTTCGAAGCGCTTGACGTAGCTCGACACCGTCGTCGCCGGCGCGGCCATCCAGTGGGCGAGCTCTGTGGGGGTCATGCCCTCGGTCGATGCCAGGACTGAGTAGATCGCGAACTCGTCGGCGTCCAGGCCCGCCGATCGCACCGCGTCGCCCACCAGGGCGGTGGTGGCCCGCGACACCAGCCAGACGTCGAAGAGCACGTTGCCCAGTCCGGCATCGAGCTCGGCGACGGGCTCCTCCGGCCTCGTCCCGGCGGGGCCCGTGGGGCCGGTCTCGCCGCGCTGCATTACTGGGCCTCGCTCGTCGCGGTAGCGGCGGGCCTGGCCGCGCGCTGGCTGAGTCGGCGGCGGCGGCCTTCGGCGACGGCAAGCGCGCCGAGCGCGCCGAGGAGCACGATGCCCGCGAACCAGAAGGTGGTCGTCTTGGCGGCGGAGGCGAGGCCGAGCAGTGAGCCGGCGGCGGACGGGTCGGGGTAGGCGGCCAAGGCCAGCCAGGCGAACGCGTTCTCGAGGTAGTCGAAGGCGGTTCCCGCCAAGGGCAGCGCCGCGAACGCGAGCACCGACCGGCGACCAGGGGCGAGCCGTGCGAGCACGAGCGCCAACGACGTGGCCACGAAGAGCCCGAACACCAGCGGGTAGAGCAGGTCGGCCATCTGCATCGCCTGGTACGCATCGCGTCCGGCCGGGCCGCAGGCCTCGAGGAAGCTGCTCACGTCGTCGGCGCTGGAGGTGAAGCGAACATCGGGTGGCGCCTGACCGCAGGCAGCCTCGACCTGGGGGATGGCGAACGGAGCGGACGAGCCGAAGAACAGGCCGGCGAACACCACGAAGGCGCTTGCACTCACGATCCAGACCCGCCAGGAGGCGAGTCGGGCCATGAGCGCCGCGAGCATCGAGACGGGACCGCCGGCGGTTGCGGATGTCGGCTCGCGCGTCTGATGGGCGCGATCGGCGAGAGAGGTGGTCATCGTTCCTCCTGGTCCGCCGGGTGGCCCGGCATGCTGGATTGAAACTGCGATATCGCACTACTGACGATACTGCGATATCGCAGTGTGTCAAGCCTCAGCCGGTGTGCCGTTGGCGATCGGCCGAGCTTCTACGGATGTCGTTGCCGCTCGGACGGTCGTATCCGTTCTGCGCCCCTGGCCGGTGCGCCACGCGGGGCCCGCTCTTGCGGCTCACGCGGAAGTCGGTGGCCACCGATCCCGATCCCGATCCCGCAATGCGTATCCACAACACGCTCGGGCTGCTTGAGGTCGGAATCGAACGTATGTACGATTTGGGTATCGGGCACAGGGTCGTTGTTGGGCGGCCATAGAGCAGGAGACCCCGGGTGCGGGGCAGGGTTGGTTGAGTGGAGCTGGGAGCCCGAGGCACGGTACGACGCGTCGGCTTGGGGGTCCCGTTGTGTGCTCAGTACTGAAATCGCTTGTGGCCGCGGTGGCCGCGGTTCCGGAACTTCCGTCGCCCGCCGGATTGGGCGCGGCCGACGTCTTGGCCGAGCAGGTCACGCAACTCTCCAGTGCCGTGACGGTGCTGCAGCGCGAGCTCAGCCTGCGGATGGCCGCGTTGGAAGCACAGGATCAGTCCGCGGACGTCCGGGGGGACGCGGTGCGGTCGGGCATGTCGCAGTCGCAGGCGGCCCGACTGCGGCGGCTGGGGGTCTTCGCGCAGGAGTACCCCGCGTTGGCCGCGGCGTGGGCGTCCGGAGCAGTGGGAGAGGACCAGGTTGCTGCCCTGCGGGACGGTGCCGCGAAGCTTTCCCCGCAGCTCCGCGAGGACCTGGTGGAGCACGTGCTGCCGCTCCTGTCGGGTCTGGACGCCCGATCGTCGCGGCGGCTCGTGGACCATGCCGCGGACCTGCTCGACCCTGCGGATCCGGATGGGCAGGAGCAGTCAGACCACGCCGCGAGGTTTCTGGTGTGGACGACACCACCGGGCGGTGGGGTGGCCTTCGAGGGCTATCTGCCGGCAGCGGAAGCGGAGGCGTTCACTCGCGCGGTCAACGCCCTTGCGGAGGAAATGCGCGTGCAGGGGGACGGGCTGTCGGCCGGGCAGCGGGCCGCGGACGGCCTGGCTGCGCTGGTGGCACGGGCTGGCGAGCATGGGCTGCCGTCCGGAGGGGGCCTGCCTGCGGCCATGACGCTGACGGTCTCGCTCACCGAAGCGGCACGCGTTGCACAGCGGGATCCGGCGTCGTTCGGCGGCCGGTACGAGGCGCGGCCTCGTTCCGGAGCATCAGTCGGGAACCGGTCTGCCGGGGACGCGACCGTGCGATTCGGGCTGTGCTGCGCGTCGGTTACACCAGTGCTGGCCGAGGCACCCGCCGACGGCAGCATGCTCGCCCGCCTTGCCGGGACGAGAGTTGAGCCGCTGGCGGTTGGCCGGTCAGTGCGGCTGGCCACCCCGGCCCAACGCAGGGCCCTGCGGTTGCGCGACGGCGGCTGCGCGATCCCCGGATGTAGCGTGAGTGCCGCCTACACCCAGCCCCACCACGTCACCGGCTGGGCGATGGACGGCCCGACCGACTTGGACAACCTGGTCAGCGTCTGCTTCGTCCATCATCGGCAGACCGAGCTCGGTCGCTTCCGCTTCGTGCGGCGTACCGGCCAGTCCAGGCCCGACGGGGCGTTGGAGCACGCCCGGTGGTGGATCGTTCCGCCGATTCGCTGACCCTCGCGAAGGTCACCTGGCCGACGGGCCGGGCGCGGCGGAGGGCCGGGTCTGGACCGGTCGGCGGCCCCTGGCGCGCGGTCTAGTCGACCAGTTGGCGGATCTGGGAAACGCTCATTGCCATGCGTCGACGTGCGGGTCTCCCGCGCTCCGCTCGGGTCCGCGGGATCCCGGTGACGAGCGCCAGGCGAGCTGCCCGGGCGTGCACCTACCGCTGACGAGCTCACCGCGAGGACCGATTCGTGGACGGCCGCGAGGGGGCGCCGTTCTCCCCGTCAGCCGCCCGACTCGCCGCGCCGGTCCGCTGGCGTTGCCCTGCTCGGCTGACGACGTCCGCTGAGGAGAGGCGGACCACACCTCTCATGATGCCGGTGGGCCGCAACTTGGCGGACCGACAATGCCCGTTCCGCGAATCGGTCACCACGGCAGGATCTGCTGCTGCTCGGCAAATGCACCTGGATCGAACGACAGGATCGTGGATGTGCTGGTCCCGGAGGCCGGCTCATCGGTGTGGCGCCGGGACCAGGTCCGCTACGCCGGGACCGTGCCCGTCCCGGCGTAGCGGCGACCTGGACACCACGACGCGCGCGGGCGGGCTCACCGTCCGTCTGGTGTCCGAGGATGCGGACGGCGCACGGGCCCGCGTCCTGGTTGGTAGCGCTGTTGACCTCGACGTTAGGGCAGTGACGTTGCGCAGCGAGATCGCCGAAGAGAGCATGGTGACCGAAGCTGGTCCTGTTGTTGAGCTCGCCGGCGTCGGCGTGCGGTGCACGTCCGCCGAGTACCAGACCCTGAGACGCTCGCAGGAAGTGCGCGCAACCCTCACCGCAGCCACGACCGGGTTCCGATCACCGAGCTTCCAGGGGCGCGTGGTAGGCATCCCGATCGGGGGAGCCTCGCGGTCGGGACTCGCAGTTGCAGACCCTGAGCCTGGTGCTGGAAGTCCAGTCGCCTGCGGCCCATGGAGCAGCATCGGTGTTCAGCCGGACGATCCCCATCACCGCCACCGCCGCGTGGAACGTCCCGGAATTGTCCCTCCCACCCGGTGATGGGCGGTACCAGGTGCCCGTGGGGGTCAATGTCACCGACACCGGTCACCTCGTATCGACGTCGCAGACCACCGAAACCGTGAATCGACGCCGCGCCCGCGCAGACGCCGCGCCCGCGCAGACGCCGCGCCCGCGCGGAGCCGACGCCCGCGCAGACGCCGCGCTGGAGCCGACCCCGAACTGGAGCCGACCCCGAACTGGAGTCGGCGGGGCCGGTCGCGTCGGGGTCCCGGTCCAGGTCGCCTGTCGTGTTCTCGGCGCATGGCGCGAGGTGGGCGATGACGGTCCGGGGACCTGCATGCCGGCGGCCCTTGGCCTCTGGCCTGCGTCCCGGTGCAGGGCGACCATGAGCGTTGGAGGGCAGCCAGGCGGTGGCCGCTCGGCCCAGGCTGTCGGAGCACTGGCAGAAGGAGGGTGTCCGATGAGGTATCGGGTGCATCGGTTCGAGATCAACATGGAGACCGATGCCGACAAACTGGAGGCGTTCCTGAACGGGTTGCGCGGCGAGGTCGTCTCGATCATCCCCAACGCCAAGAAGACGAGCCTCGCGCAGATCTACGGCGTGACACGCAAGATCGATTTCCTCCTCATCGTCGAGCGGGTGTAGCCGGACGGTCGTGCGTGCGCTGTCCGAGGTCCGGCAGGCAGCGGGGTGCGGCTGGAGCCCAACCCGGTCGGACCAGGCCTTCAGTGCCCACAACGGCGTCCCGGTGCCGCGCGTGGTCTGGGGGCCGTGGGTGCCCGAGGTGTGGCGCAGGTGGTCGCAGCGACATCCGTCCCGTGTGCCGGAGATCTCCGGGTGCCGAGCGGCACCCGCGGCCCTACCGCTCCTGCAGCACGCGGACCCGGAAGCGCGGCGACGGCCCGGGCGTGGGCGCGGTCTTGGTGCGCAGTCGGTAGCCCGGTGTGGGCAGCGCCAGTTCGCGCCGGTGGAACAGCGTCGCGATCGTGAGCGCCATCTGGACCTCGGCCAGGCTCTTGCCCAAGCACAGGTGCGGGCCGCGGCCGAACGGGGAGTACGCGCCCTCGGCGAGATGCTCGGCCCGCGGTTTGGAGTACCGGTCGATGTCGAAGCGCCGCGGCTGCGGATAGAACTCGGCCATGAAGTGGGGGACGCTCGTGGCCACGTAGATCGGCTCGTCGGCGAGGATCCGGTAGCCGGCGAAGTCGAAGTCCCGGGTGGCCGTGCGCATCTGCGCGACGGCGATCGGATACAGCCGCATCGCCTCCGAGACGGCGCCGGTGATCGCGGGCGCGCTCCTGGTGAACGTCTGGTCGTCGATGCCCGCTGCGAACAGGCCGTCCGCCTCCGCGACCACGCGCTCGGTGACGTCGGGGTGCTTGAGCACGGCGTACACCGTGGCCGCCAACGTGTTCGCGACCGTGTCCAGTCCGGCGACGTAGGGGCCGGTGAGCGTGAGGACCAGGTCGCTGTCGGGCACCAGATCGGGACGCTGCGCGTTTGCCTCCATCACGTCGTCGATGAAGGTGCTTCGCGCCGCACCGCTCGGGTTCGTCCGCCAGCTGCGGGCCATCTGCCCGCCGAGTTCGGCCACGCGGGCCTTGGCCCGGTGATAGCGCGGGTCGAGGAGCAGAAGACGGGGGCGCTGCTTGGTCACCAGCACGTTCAAGATCGTGGCGATGACGCGGCGGATGTCGCCGATGTACTCGGTGGGGGTGGACCCGGTCACCACTGCCCCGAGCTGTTCGACGACGAGGAGTTGCAGCGCCGGCAGGACGGCCACCCGGTCACCCGTCCGCCAGTCGCGGTCAAGGCCGGCCTCGGTGATGCCGATGACCTCGTCGAGGCGCCCCTCGATCGCCGCGCGGGAGTAGCCGCGACGCATGATCTTGCGCAGCTCGCGATGGGATTCGCCGTCCTGGCCGCTCAGGGTCCGGGTCGCGCCGTACTCGTGGACCAAGCCCTCCCAGAACTCCTTGGACCGCAGAGAATCTCGGCCTTCCGCGCTGCCCATGAACAGCGCCGCTTCCGGACCGGCGAGCACCGTCTGCTCCCTGCCGAAGACCCGCACCCGGAAGGCGGGGCCGTACTGCCGGTAGCAGCGGACGAAGAACGCGGCTGGATCGCGGGCCATCTCGGCGGTGTTGCCCAGGAGCGGCGGAGCAGCAACCAGCGGCGGACGTCGGTGTGATCCCCGGATGGATGACGCAGCAGTCATAGTCCCTCCCGAAGCACCTTATGCGGCCCACGGTCGGCATCCCCAACCGCAGGTGGACAGCGCGACGACGGCGATCGGCCTGGTGCGGGGTGGGCCGCCGCGCGTTCATGTCGAGCGTGTGGCACGACGACGACCTCGAGCAAGCCTTGCCGAGTGACTGGATGCGGACTGCGAGGATTTCGTGAGCAAGGTTGCCGACCGCCGCGGCATGGCACCCGACGTCGTGCATCGCGTGGCGAAGGGCCGGGCGTGGACCGGCCGGCAGGCCCTGACGCGGTCCTCGGGTCGACCAGTTGGGTGGTCTCCACGAAGCGCTCAATGCTCTGCGTCGACGTGCCGGTCTCCCGCGCTCCCCTCGGGTCCGTGAGGTCCCCGTGACGAGCGACTGGCGAGCCGCCCGGGGTGCGCGTACCGCTGACGAGTCCACGGAAAGGACCGATCCGTGGAGTGCCGCAGAGGGGTCCTTCGCCGCGACAGCCTCCCAACTCCGACTCCCAGCCCCGGGTCCGCTGGCGCTGCTCTGCCCGGCCGACGAGAACCGCTGAGGAGCGGCGGACCGCGCCCCGCTGGGGGCTGGCGCTGATCCCCGCCCGGCGCCGGACTCCGTGCGGTTGGTCCCTACCTCGTCATGCACGTCATCGGCCTCGTCGCCCGGGGGACGTGGCGCGGCTGCCTCGAGCAGCACCGCCGACCGGAGCATCACCGGTCCATCCCCGATGAGGCGGTCGTCGCGGTAGTGCTTGCCGTGCCGAACGGCCCTGGCGCACGTCGATGTGAGGGTGTTGCCTGACTTTCGGGCTCACCGAGTCCGGAAGGGGATGAGTTCGATGGCAACGTTGACGCGAAGCATCACAGTGAGAGGCTCCGATCGAGGAGGTGTTCGACTACGCATTGGACCCGCGGAAGTTGTGGTCGATGCCTGAGGTTGCGCTGGCAGAGGTCGTCACCAAGCCTGACGGGGTCGGGACGACCGCGCGCATCTGGTCGCACATGCTCGGCTTCCACATCGAGGGCGGACTGGAGTACGCCGAAGTCGTCCGCCCCGAGCGGATCGTCATCAAGGTCAACTTCCTCATGGAGCACCCGACCTGGACGTTCACGTTCCAGCCCGAGGACGGCGGGACCAAGGTGATGGCCCAGGGCGAGTGGCACTACAAGACTCCGGCCGTGGGCGGGTCGGTGGAGCGGATGATGGTCAAGGAGCACGGGCCGACCCTGGACGGCATGCTGGCCGCGCTGAAGGCCGAGGTCGAGGGAACAGCCGCCTGAGCACGGCGCAAGGGCGCCCGGGGCGTGGTCGCGCACGGCCGCTGGGTGGATGCCGGTGTCGCGCAGGCCGGCCGCAGTGACTGCGATGGTCGTGGAGTCCGGGCGGACGGCAAGCAGATCCTGCAGACCCGCCCGTCGGGATCGACCCGCGACAGGGCTTTGGTTCGGCGCCGCCACCGGTCGCAGCCGCAGCCGCGGACCGCCGCTGGCAGCAGTGCGGATCGCTGTGGGTCGGGCGCGGACACGGACGGCCAGCCTCCGCTGCGGATGCCGGCATCGGGCGCACCAGCGGCCAGGATTTCGGGCAGGCGGAGGAGTGCGCCCACGCCCCCAACGGCCGGCCCGGCGATGGCGGCGACGCCCAGGCCGGCCGGCGATGCGCGCGCGCCCACGAGCGACCTCGCTGCGTTGCCGTGCGACGCCGAGAGTGAGCACGGTGGCGTGGTGAGCTCGTTCGTCTCACACCTTGTCTCCGGCGTCGGGGACCCGGACCTGGTGCCGGTGGTGGCTCCGGTCGCACCATCCACTGCCTGGGACCGGCGGGATCCCGCTGCGAGCACGTCCAGTCCTTCGTCGAGGCTGGGGCCGAACATCTCGGGAACCGCCGACCCAGCGTTCGCGGCGTGCACTGCCGGTGGGTTTGCCACTGCGTGCCGAGCAGCGCGGCCAGACATCACAGGCCGAAGCGACTGATCCAGGATCGCGGATCGGCTACAACTGGAACCGGCCCGAATCCGCCTCGGCCACCGGCCCCGGCGGACTGCGGGCGGAGGAGGCGGGCGGATGGCCGGGTTGGCGCTGGGCGGTTGGATGCACCGGCGCGCAGAGCGCACCCCGGACCTGGTCGCCATCCGCTTCGAGGACCAGGCCTGGACGTACGCCGAACTCGACCAGCGGGTGCGGCGGGCGGCCCGCGTACTGCGGAGCTCGGGTGTTCGTCACGGCGACAGCGTTGCCTATCTGGGCGCCAACCATCCTGCGCTGCTGGAGCTGCTCTTCGCGGCGTCCTCGCTGGGGGCCATCACGCTGCCGGTGAACGATTCGCTCCCCGCGGACACTGTCGAGCACATCGTCCGTGACGCCGGTTGCCGCGTGCTCGTGCACGGTGGGCAGGCCGGGCGTCTGACCGAACGGCTGCACGCGGCCTTCCCGGAGGTCACGCACATCCCGCTGGAGGCAGAAGGGGGCTACGAGCAGCTCCTGGCTGCCGCAGACGGACCTTGCATCGAGGCGGCCGTCGATGAGGACGACGCGGCCCTGCTGGTCTACACCTCGGGCACGACGGGGCCGCCCAAGGGGGTGGCCCTGACCCACGCCAACCTGCTGTGGAACGTGGTCAACCTGCTGATCTCCGGCGACGTTCGCCGCGACGACGTCACCTTGGCCATCGCCCCCTTCTCCCGGGCCGGAGGCCTGGGCGTCACGGTCCTGGAGACCCTGCTGGTCGGCGGGACCGTCGTGGTCATGCGCACCTTCGACGCCGGCGAAGCCCTGCGACTCATCCAAGCCCACGCCGTCACCGTGCTCTTCGGCGGGCCGGACCTGATGCAGGCACTCGTGCAGCACCCGGCCTTCCAGCAGGACGCGTTCGCTTCGGTGCGGGTCTGCTACACCGGCGGGGCGCCCGTGCCGCGCCGACTGCTGGACACCTACCAGGAGCACGAGATCGCCCTCATCCAGGGGTACGGGCTCAGCGAGGCGGCCCCGGTCGTGATGCTCCTCGACCCCGACGACATGGTCGCCAAGGCCGGATCGGCGGGCCGTCCCGTCTTCTTCACCGACGTGCGGATCGCTCGTCCGGACGGCTCGGAAGCGGCCTCCGGCGAGGTCGGAGAGATCCTGGTCGCGGGGCCGAACGTCATGAAGGGCTACTGGAACCACGAGCAGTCGGCCGAGCGTTTCGTCGACGAGCGGTGGCTGCGCACCGGTGATGCAGCGCGCAGGGACGCCGACGGGTTCGTCACGATCGTGGGCCGCATTGCCGACGCCTACGAGGTCCGCGGCCGGATGGTGCATCCGGGAGTGATCGAGTCCGTGCTGCGCGACTACCCCGGCATCGCCGATGTTGCGGTGGTTCCAGTCCCCGTCCCCGGCGCCGCGTCCGACCCGGTGGCCGTGGCCTTCATCGAACCGACGGGGGAGCCGGCACTGGATCTGTCGGACCTGCGGCGCTGGGCCTCCTCGCGGATCGCTAAGGATCGGTTCCCAGATGCGCTGCGGACTCTGGAGCAACTGCCTCGCAACCCGGCCGGCAAGGTACTGCGCGACGCGCTGATCGACCAGGGGCGTCAGGGCGCCGGTCGCTAGCCCGGGACGAGCTGCCGGTTCCCGAGACGCACCGGCCGGCCACCCCTGCCGACGACGCGCACGACTGTCGGCGCCACGATGCCAGCATCCCCGCGGACCGGCGCACACGACATGCTGTCCCGGGGCCGGGCGTCATCGCCGGTACGCTGCCGATCATGCGTGCGATCGTCATCCAGCGGCCCGGTGGACCGGAGGTGCTCGTCGAGACCTCCATGCCCGATCCGCTGCCGGGGCCCGGTGAGGTCCTGATCGATGTTGCTGCCTCTGGCGTCAACCGGGCCGACCTGCTGCAGCGGCAGGGCTTCTACCCGCCGCCGCCGGGCGCCTCGGAGATCCCGGGCCTGGAGTGCTCGGGCGTCATCGCGGCGGTCGGGCCGGGCGCCGGAGAGTGGCGGGTGGGCGAGCGGGTGGCGGCCCTGCTTGACGGCGGCGGCTATGCCGAGCGTGTCGTAGTGCCGTCCGCGCAGCTGCTGCCGGTGCCAGACAGCCTCGATCTGATCGATGCAGCAGCGCTGCCCGAGGCGGTCTGCACCGCGTGGTCCAACCTGGTGATGGTCGGCGGTCTCGTCGCGGGGCAGACCGTCCTCGTGCACGGGGGCAGCGGCGGCGTCGGCTCAGTCGCCATCCAGTTGGCTGCGGCGCTCGGCGGGCGCGTGGCGGCGACCGCGGGCGGGCCGGACCGCGTGGCCCGCTGCCGGGCTCTTGGCGCCGAGATCGGCATCGACTACCGCGCGGACGACGCCGTCGCCCTGATCCGTCAGGCGACGGGAGGCCTTGGCGCCGACCTGATCCTGGACGTCCTCGGGGCCGGCGCGCTGCCGGCGAATCTCAAGGCGCTGGCCGTCGGCGGCCGGCTGGTCGTCATCGGTCTGCAGCAGGGCAGGCGTGGCGAGATCGACCTTGGGCTGCTGCTGGCGAAGCGAGCGTCGGTGCACGGCACCACCCTGCGCAGCCGCCCTGAGCAGGAGAAGGCCGCGATCGTGGCCGAGGTGGCCGCGCATGCCTGGCCCATGCTGGCCGATGGTCGGCTGCGCCCGATCGTCCACGGGCGGTTGCCGTTGGCGCAGGCGGGTCGGTCGCACGAGCTGCTGGACAGCGGCCAGGTGTTCGGCAAGCTGCTCCTGGTGCCCTGAACGGCCGGTGTCTCGGGGCGCGGCGCGTCAGCGGAGCCGGCGCTGCCCAGGGGGATCGTGCGCTTGGCGGGGCCGTCGTGGAAGGCGGTTGTTCGCCGGGCACGTATCCAGAACCCTGGTCTTGGCCGCCGACGGTCGGCGGGTCCTGGTCCGACCCAAGCGATGGTCACGAGGACTACGGGAGCCGCGAGCGCCCCGTCTGATCACCCGCCAACGACTAGGCTGAGCGCCGTGACGACGGAGGAGCCGACGGCGGAAACCGGCGTTGGCCTGGTGAGCTCGTCAGTCTCCGACCTGGTCTCCATCGTGGGCCGCAAGGAATTGCTGCCGGTCCCGAAGTCCGTGGTGCCGGCGCCGATCGTTGGCGACTACGTCGTGGTCGGGCCGGCGGGAGACCGAGTCGCCGGGGTCGTGCCGCGACGAAATCTCTTGCGTCGTGCCGATCCGGCCGGCGGCGAGCAACTGTTGGCCGCAAATGTGGATGTGGTCGTCATCGTCTGCGGCCTTGACCGGCCGCTGCGAGCGGGCCGAGTGCAGCGAGCTGCCGCTTTGGCATGGGACTGTCAGGCGACGCCCATTCTGGTGCTGTCGAAATCTGATCTGACGCCTGACCCGGAACGAGCGCTAGGCCAAGCCGTGGCTGAGAACCCCGGCATGGAGGTGCTCACGGTTTCGGTAGCGGCCGACATCGGGGTCGGTGCGCTGCAGCGACGCCTGGCCTCCCAGACGGCGGTGTTGCTGGGGGAGTCAGGATCGGGGAAGTCAACGCTGACCAATGCCCTGCTGGGGCACGCCGCGGCCGAGGTCGGCGCGGTCCGGCTGGGCGATCACAAGGGCAGACACACCACGACGGATCGACAGCTCTTCGATCTGCCGTCCGGCGGACGCCTGATCGACACCCCTGGCATCCGCGCGATCGGGCTGCCCGCCGATCTGTCGCTGACGGATCGGCAATTCGCTGACATCCTCGACTTGTCGGCCGATTGCCGATTCCGGGACTGCAGCCACACCGGGGAACCCCAGTGCGCCGTCTTGGCCGCGGTCGCCGACGGCACCTTGGCCAGCGCGCGACTCGATCAGTGGTTGCGGCTCACCGCGGAGCTTGCGGCGGCCGAGCGTCGATCTGACGCAACGGCCCAGCGGCAGTTCGAGAAGCGCCGCACCAAACAGATCTACCGGCCGACCATGAAGATGAAGCGGCGTCGGTAGCCGACCGAGCCAGCGTGGTCGGGGCGTCTTCCGGCAGGAGGAGCGCGCCTACCGAGGTGGTGACGGCTGCGTGGCGCGATCCACGACGAGGCCGCGGGCGAGCGCACGCAGGCCGCGGTCGAACATCCGGTCCCAGCCGAGGTACTCCGACTCCGCGATCGCTCGCATCAGGTTCGGGAACTGCTCCGGTGCCATCGCGCCCTCGCCCAGCTGGGGCACCTCGGAGGCCTTCCGTTCCGCGGCCAGTTGGTTGACGTAGGCCAGGGTCGTCCCGAACACGTACTGGCCGATGATGTCGACCGCGGCGATCGCGTCAGTGGGGTCGAGGCCGATGTCGTAGAGGATGCCGAGCATGGCCTCGACGGGGCGCAGTTGGCCGGGGGTGCGGGCGGCCGGCTCAGGGTGATGGGCACGGTGTTGGGATGGGCGAGGAGCGCCGCCCGCAGGGCGTAGCCCATGCGGACGGCCCGTTCCTCGGGGTCCAGCTTCGGGTCGTCGGACGGAGAAGTCCACCTCACCGAGGACCGCATCGAAGATCAGGTCCTCCAGGGCGAACTTGTCGGGGACGTGGTAGTAGAGCGACATCGGACCCACGCCGAGGTCGGCCGCCAGCTTGCGCATCGAGAGCGCAGCCAGCCCGTCGCGATCGACCAGTGCGATCGCCGCCGACACGATCTGCTCCGGGTCAGTACCGCAGCGTTGGGCTTGCGCGGGCTCATCGCACGGGCCGCTGCTGCGGGCAGCGCATCCTCGTCGCCGGGCATGAGCACGCTCGTCACACCGGCGCTGCGGCTGAACATGGCCCTGCGGTTGACGAGCACGGCGAGCACGGCGATCACGGCGAAGAGGAGCGAGTCGTAGGGCTGCGCGTCGGGCCAGATCGGGTTGTTCATCTGGAAATGGTAGATCGCCGCGATCAGGATGCTGCCGCGCGCAGCGTTGAACAGGGGCGTGAGGATCCAGGAGATCGACACCACGCCGATGAAGAACATCGGGAAGGACCATTGGCTCTGCGGCGTGCCGCTGAGGAAGAAGGCGGGCAGGTGCCAGGTGGCCCAGAGGATCGACAGGATCAGGTCGGCGCCGATCGGGCGGAACTTGCGCTGCAGCAGCGGCAGCGCCACTCCGCGCCAACCGAACTCCTCCATCGGGCCCAGCACCAGCATGAGGAGCAGCGCGGGGACCACGGCGTACCAGGGATCGAACGGGAACGACAGCGAGCTGCCCTTGAGCCAGGCCCCGAGGTAGAAGACCGACCGGGATCCCGAGCGCGAGGTAGACCGCCCATCCGCGAGGCGTGCGCCAGAGGGTCAGGCGACGCAGGAAGCTGCGCAGGCCGCGGATGCCGTAGTGCCGCAGCACCAGCCCGATGCCGGAGATGGCCGGGGCGTAGACGGCCACGATGAACAGCGGGTTCGTCAGTCCGATCGGACCGAAGATCGGCTCGAGCTGGTCCGCGAAGCCGATCGCCAGTACCGCCACCCCCCAGGACAGCCCGAAGGCCATCAGGAAGAACGGGACGACGGTCCTGACGGTCATCGGCTTGCGGGGGGTGGCCACCAAGGTCTGTGTGGACATTTCGGCTCTCCTTCGGGTTCTACGTACGCTGTACGAATAAAAGTATCGTACGCCGTACTGCCACGCAAGGGGGTGTCGCTACTCCCGTAGCGCGGCGAGCGTGCGGCCGTGTGACCCGGCTGCGCTGGGATGCTGGCCTGGTCGCAGTGGATCGACAGGCCGAGCCACCCCGACGCGGCGGGGATGCTCGGGATTTCGGAGCGCTGCCGGGGAATCGCGGCGGGCGCAGAGATGTCCGCCGACAACGAGTCCCGCGATGCCGCCCGCCAAGGACAGGGTTCGCCTCAGCTGCGCTGATCACCGAGCCGGTCAGGGACCGCCGCGAAGCCGCGCAGCGGTGCTCGCGGGGCCCCTCGACGCCATCGTCACCAGAAGACGGCAGTCAACGGCAGGCGCGAGGCTCCCGGCCGACTTCGGGCGGGGCGTGACGAGCGGCGGGGAGCCGAGAACTCGGGCCATCTCCAGCAAGGGCCGCACGGTCAGAGCCTCGGGCATCGGCGCACGACGGTGGTTCGGGCCGGGCTCGCAGCGCGAAACGGGCGGTTCTGGGCGTCGGCATCGCCTGCCCTGAGCAGTGCTGCCCGCCAGCGTCCGCGCGGGCGAGGATTCCCCGGCTCACCTGCCCGACGCGCCGAATCACGCCGGCTCCGCGCTGCGCGGGGCGGCCTGATCGGTTGGTTCCGTGTCGGCATGGTCGAGCAGGAGCGCCAGGACAGCGGCGACGATCGCCCCGATCACGGTGGCGACCAAGCGGTCCAGCGTCGCCGCGATCTCGGCGTCCTGGGAGGCCAGGTTCGCCAACAGGACCGCGCCCGGGGTCAGGAACATCACGGACTTGCCATATCTGCCCAGCAACGAGTACGACACCCCGGCCAACATGAACGGCACCACCGAGACCGCGACCGCGCCGGCCGGCAGCAAGAGGGCCAGCAGCAGGGCCAGCAGGCCGCCCCCGACCGTGCCCCCGATCCGCTGCCGAGCCTTGGTCCGCGTCTCGCCCCCGAACGGCTGCAGCACCAGGGCCATCGTCATGGGCACCCAGTACCCGTGCGGCACGTCGAAGTGCACGACCAGGAACACCGATGCGCCGACGGCGACGGCCATCACCGCAGCATGCCGCAGTGCCGTCGTCGCGCTGATCCCGTGCCGCTGCTCCGGAGGTGCGACCCGGGCCAGCAGCACCACCACGAAGAGGCCCCCCAGAGACGTCCACAGAGCGGTCGGAGCAGCATCCAGTCCCAGCCCGGAAGAGGCCAGGTAGACCGCGGCCATCGGCGGCACGGCGCTCAGCAGCCCCACCTCGAACATGTTCGCCGGTGCCACCATCAGACAGACCAGCACCGCGAAGCAGGCTGCCGGGAATGCCTGACCGTTGACGGAGACGGCAACCGCCGCCGTCACCGCGACCAGCGCGACCATCAGCGCCGCGTACCGCGGCGGGAGCTTCGCTGCAACGGTCAGGCACATCACCTCCGCCAGGATCATCGGCAGCGCTGCGTCCGACCCCACCGCTGCGCCGACGACGACCACGGGCATCAGCAGCAGCACCAGCACCACGATGCCGCTGCGCAGTGCCTTGCCGGGGATCGCCCACGGCTCGGCAACAGCCGAGGAATCCTGCCCCGCCATGCACCCGCCTCACAATCCGGAGGTCATCCCTTTCGAACTCATGCAGATTGGGGCAGCCTAGCGCTGCAGAGCCTGGCGTCGGGGCACCTCGATGTGGACGCTGCCGGGTCGGGCACCGGGGCCCTGCCGCCGGCCGCTTCGCGTCGTCGGGGTCGCGCAGGTCCATCCGGCGTCGACCGTGTCGGGACCACTGGCACTGGTGCCGTAGGTCTGGTCTGTCGAGCATGAACTCGAGGGCGTGATGCAAGCGCCTCTGCGCGACGGGGATGGGGGTCGTGATGTCATGAGAAAACACAATCTGATCACGGTGGCGGTGCTGGCGTTGATCGCTGCGCTGCTGCAGGGGGTGCCGGTCGCGTCGGCGGCGGATTCCTCGGAGTTCGTGGGTGTGCGTCCGGTACGGGTGGCGGACACCCGCACCGGCGCGGCGGTGCCGGGCGGCGGGACCCTGACGGTGCCGGTAGCCGGGTCGTTCGGGGTGCCGACCGATGCCCGGGCGGTGTCGTTGAACGTGACGGTGACGCAGCCGGTGACGGGCGGCTGGGCGGCGGTGTATCCGTGCGGCGGCGCCCGTCCGCTGGCGTCGAACCTGAACTTCGTGGCCGGGCAGACGGTGCCGAACGCGGTCGTGGTGAAGCCCGGGACCGGCGGCGCGGTGTGCGTGTACACCTCGGCGGCCACGCACCTCCTGGTGGACCTGAACGGCTACTTCCCCAGCACCGCGGTGTACGAGGGCATGGTGCCGGTCCGCGCGGCCGACACCCGCTACGGGATCGGGGTGCCGCAGGCGCAGGTGCCGGCGCGGCAGACGCTGGAGGTGCCGGTCGCCGGCCTGTACGGGATCGCCGCGGACGCCTCCAGCGTGGCCGCGAACGTGACCGTGACGCAGCCGGCGGGGCCGGGATGGGTGACGGTGTGGCCCTGCGGGGAGCCGAAGCCGGTGGCGTCGAACCTGAACTTCGCGGCCGGGCAGACCGTGCCCAACGCGGTGATCGCCGGCGTCGGGGGCAACGGGTCGATCTGCCTGTACACCACGGTCGCCACCCACCTCATCGTCGATGTCGGCGGGTTCTTCACCGAGGCGGCCGGCTACT
Organism: uncultured Actinomycetota bacterium; assembly: GCA_963766005.1. Lineage (GTDB taxonomy): Bacteria > Actinomycetota > Actinomycetes > S36-B12 > CAVXYG01. The sequence goes on from CAVXYG010000006.1 coordinate 150,942, forward strand.
GGCCGCTGGTCCCGGAGCGGGTGTTCGACACCCGGGAGGACACCGAGGGCAAACTCCCCGCCGGTTGGTACATCGAGCAGCAGTTCGCCGAGCCGGGCGAGCTGGTGGCGGTGGTGCTGAACGTGACCGTCACCCAGCCCGAGCGCACCGGCTACATCACCGTCTACCCCTGCAACCAGGGCCGGCCGGTGGCGTCGAACCTGAACTACGTGCGCGGCCAGACCGTGCCCAACATGGTCGTCGCGCCGGTCGACTCCGACGGCAACGTCTGCTTCTACACCAGCGGCACCACCCACCTGCTGGCCGACATCAACGGGGTGTTCCCGGCGGCCTAGTCGATCGGTAGTGGCCGGTTCGTCGCGAGCCGGCCACTGCCGGCCGTCCAGCGCATCCCGAGGGGCGGCCGGATCCTGGGTTGCGCCTCAGGTGACAGGTTGCCGGGGACGCACGCGGGCCCCTTGCCGCGGGCCTGCCGGAGTACTCGGCCGGGCGCGGTGACGCAGCGACGTTGCCAATCCGGACCGGAGCCGGCAGGTCCCGCAGGGATCGGCAGCAGGGGAGTGCGAGGCAGCGCGCCCGCGCGCTAGCCGGCGAGCAACGCCTCCTCCGGCAGCAGTCGGTTCGCGAGCGCGAGGTGGTGCCGTGCCCACCGTTCCAGGGACGCCGACTCGGTCGCCGTGATCGGCTGGCACACCCAGTCCCAGTGCAGGGCAACCCGGTCGGCGACCCGGGGAGCAGCGCCGAGCCGGTAGCCGTCCGACTGCCAACGCAAGGACTCCTCGCACTGCTGCTGCCCCAGCCGCGCGCCGTCCCAGACCAGGGTTGTGGTGGCGACCCGGACCGAGTCCGCCGCCACCGCCACCACCGTCCCCGCCCGAATCCGACAGCGATCCAGGACATGCAGCGGTGCACCGGTCCGGTCGCCGCGCAGCAGCCCGACCCAGGGGTAGACGGCGAAGACGTGGAAGTTGTGGTGCGGCCGACCACCGGCGAGGACGGCCCGGGTCAGGCGGTCCAAGCGTGGTCCGGCCATCGCCCGGAAGCGCTCCTCGGTCTGATCGGCCAGCCACCGCTGCGGCACGGCTGCCAGCAGGCTGTTGCCGACCCAGTACGCGGCGACGACGCGTTCATCGAGCGGGTCCGAGATCGCGTTGGCTGCCGCGATGAGCTGCAGGTAGGGCCACGCGCCGGCGAAGCCGGTCGCGAGGTGCCGCAGCTGGGCGGCGGCGTCGGCTCCGCGGTCGCAGGCCGCTGCCAGCAGCGCGGCGTGGTCGTCCGGCCCGCACAGGCCGAGCACGTTCGGCGGGTAGGCGAAGCGGGCGAACATCGCCGGCCCGCCGTCCGCGCTCACGTCGCCGTCTCCGGCTGGCGCAGCCGGCTCCACACCAGCGCCATGGCGCCCCCGGCGATGAGGACCAGGCCCGCGATCTGCGCCACGCCCACGACGGCCGCCCCGGGCATCGCCAGCAGCGCCGTCACGAAGGCGCCGCAGACCAGGATCGCGGTGACGTCCACCGCCGGCGCACGCCGCAGCGCCCCGAACCAGCTCAGGACGTAGCCGGGCAGGATCAGGCCGGTCAGCAGCACCCACGCCCATGGCAGCGCACCCATCTGTCCCGCACCGCCGCTGGCGATCAACCAGGTGAGCAGGACCAGCGTGCCGACGCCCAGCCGGATCGAGCCGAGCAGCGGTGCCGGTACCGACGTGAGCCAGCCGCGCACCAGCACGATCTCCACCGACCACAGCACGGTTGCGGCCACGACCATGGCCAGCCCCGCCGCGGCACCGGAACTGCCCGGGCCGCGCCCCGCCAGCAGGAGCAGCTGGCCGGTCACCAGCGCAGCCACCGCCAGCAGCACGGGCGCTCCGAGCCGTTCGTGCAGCAGCGGCACGGCCAGCACCACCACCCACAGGATCAGGCTCTTCTGCGCGAAGGCCGCCTCGGTGCTGCTGGCCATGGACAGCCCGGTGAAGAACAGTCCGAAGGCCAGTCCGCCGCCGACCACGCCGACGTAGCCGAGGACGAGTCGCTGCCGATGATCGAGCGAGCGCAGCGTGGGCACCGCGGCGGCGCGGACCGGCGACAGCATCAGCACCGCCAGGATGAGCGCCGCCGCGACGGCGTTCTTGCCGGTCGTGAACGCCAGCGGCCCGGGCGCGGCTCGCACCGCGAAGCCGTTCAGGAAGACCGCGAAGCCGCTGATCGTCGCTGCGGTGAGCGCCAGCCACAGACCCGTTCGGTGCGTCAAGGGCAGTCGGGGGGCGTAGGCGGGTCGTTGGGTGACGGGCAGCATCTGCCCCACGGGACGTCTCATCGCTCCACCTCGCCTCGGATCGTGCGTGCCTGGGCAACCATCGCCTCGGCGAGCCCCGGATCTAGCCGCTCCACCGCCAGGCCGGTGTGCGTGCGGAGCCAGTCGCCGGCGGCGACCGGCACGCCGTCGGCGCACAGCAGCACCAGCGAGATGCTCCGCCGGGCGCCCTCGAAATCCACTCGGGCCACTGCGCCGTCGGTGGACACCACCCGTCCCACGGTGTCCAGGCACATCAGCGCCCCCCTCCGGCCAGGGCGGCGACAGCGGCCGCCGCATCAGGGACCGCGGCCGCAACGTGCCCGGACAGCCCGACGCCGTGGCGAGGTGTCGGCGACCTCCACGCCCACCAGCACCAGTTCATCGGGCACGTCGTCGACGGCGATGCCGAGGGCGATCGCCTCCGCGATACCGAGGCCGTGGGTGCTCGCGGCCGGCGACGGCGGCGGCGACGCCCAGCGGCCCTGTCGGCAGGCGAGCACGTGCACGGTGCCGGGGGCCGCTCCGGTCGACATCGCATCGACCAGCACCACGCGCCGCTCGCCGGCCCACAGGTTCAGCAGTGCCGTGGATTCGCCGGAGGCCTCGACCGCCCGAGCGCCGTCCGGCAGGGTGTCGAGCACCGCCAGCCCCACCCCGTCGTCGCGGCGGTAGGGGTTGCCCACGCAGATGATCAGCGGCGGCGTCATGCCCGATGCACCGCCAGCCGCAGGAAGTGGGTCGCGCACGAGATGCAGGGATCGTAGTTGCGGATCGCCTGCTCGCAGCGGTGCGTGAGCGCATGGTCGTCCAGGTCGAGGTTGTCCTGGACCACATGCAGCAGGTCGTGCTCGATCGCGGGCTGGTTCTGCGCGGTGGGCGGCACGATCGTCGCGGAGCGGATCAGGCCGTCGTCGTCGATCTCGTAGCGGTGGTAGAGCAACCCGCGGGGGGCCTCGCTGATGCCGTGGCCCACACCGGCCCGGGCCGCCACGTCCACGAACGGGTCGCTCGGGGGTCGGTAGGCCCGAACCAGGGCGAGCGCCGTCTCGCAGGCGGCGACGAGCTCGACGGCCCGCACGATGATGCTGCGGAACGGATTGCGGCAGACGGCCCCCAGCCCCGCGGCATCGGCCGCGTCGCGGGCCGCCCGGGGGAGCAGGGCCCGGTTCACCGCGTACCTCGCCAGCGGCCCGACCAGGTAGTGCCCGCCTCCCCACCGCCCGTGCAGGGCGGTGCTGTGCGGGACCTGCACCTCGGTGAAATGCTCGGCGAATTCGCTGACGTCGATGTCCAGCCGCCCGGAGGCCGCGGCGATCCGGCGGCCCATGAACGGGTAGCCGTCAGACCCGGCCAGCGCGATCAGGTCCCAGTCCCCGTCGTAGTCGGGGAAGTCGAACGCCGCCACCCGCTCCACGGTGTCCAACGAGGCGTGCAGCGCCCACGCCAGGTCCGCCTCGAGCGAGCCCACCGCGTCGTGGCCGGGGGATCGGAAGAAGCCGCCGAGGCGGACGTTGATCGGATGGACCGCGCGGCCGCCGACGACTTCGAGCACGGCATTGCCGATCTTCTTCAGCCGCAGCGCCTCCTGCACGACCTCGCGATGGTCGCCGGCCATCTCGATCGCCCCGTCGTAGCCGAGGAAGTCCGGCGTGTGCAGCAGGCAGATGTGCAGGGCGTGGCTCTCGATCCACTCGCCGCAGTAGAGCAGCCGCCGCAGGGCAGCGATGTCCGCGGGCACCTCGACCCCGCAGGCGTCCTCGATCGCCAGGCACGAGCTCATCTGGTAGGCCACCGGGCAGATGCCGCAGATGCGGGCGGTGATGTCCGGCGGCTCGGTGTAGTGGCGGCCACGCAGGAACGCTTCGAAGAAGCGCGGCGGCTCGTAGATCTGCAGCTGCGCCGCCGTGACCCGGTCGTCGGCGACCTGCACGTGGAGTGCGCCCTCGCCCTCCACCCGGGCGAGCGCACCGACCTGCAGCAGCCGGTTGCCGGTGCGGTGGGTCATCGCGCCACCTCCCGGAAGGCGGCCACGGCGAACGTCGACAGCAGCCGGTCGATGGCCGCCTCCGACGTCCCGTTGGCCGCGAGCTGGGCCCGCAGCGCCTCGAGGTTCACGGTGTCCGCCGGCCCGAAGCAGCCGAAGCACCCGCGGTCGTAGGCGGGACACAGCGCGCCGCAGCCCGCCCTCGTGACCGGGCCCACGCACGGCACGCCGCGGCCAACCAGCAGGCAGACCGTGCCGCGGCGCTTGCACTCGACACAGACGCTGCCGTCGGCGAGTCGCGGCAGCGCGCCGCGGAGCAGCGAGGTGAGGGTGCGCAGCAACTGGCCCTTGTCGATCGGGCAGCCGTGCAGTTGGAGATCGACCCGGACATGGGCGCTGGCCGGGGTGGATGTGGCCAGCGTGGCAATGTCGTCCGGTCGGGCGTAGACGGCGGCGGTGTACTCACCGATGTCGGCGTAGTTGCGCAGCGCCTGGATCCCGCCGGCTGCTGCGCAGGCGCCGATCGTCACCAGCAGGCCCGACTGCTCCCGGATGCCGACGGATGCGTTCGACATCGCGCTCGGTGGTGATCGAGCCCTCCACCAGCGAGACGTCGTAGGGCCCGTCGGCGACGGCGCTGCTGGCCTCGAGGAAGTGCCGGATCTCCACCTGCTCGGCCAGGGCGAGCAGTTCGTCCTCGCAGTCCAGCAGCGTCAGTTGGCAGCCGTCGCAGGAGGCGAACTTCCACACGGCCAGGCTCGGAGGACTCACAGCTCGTTCACCTCCAGCAGCTCGCCGACCGATGTCCAGGGCAGGACCGGCCCGTCGCGGCAGAGGAACGCCGGACCGAGCTGGCAGTGCCCGCACCGGCCGATGCCGCACTGCATGTTGCGCTCCAGGGACACAGCGATCCGGTCGGCCGGCACTCCCCGGTCCACCAGCGCCGCGCCGACGAAGCGCAGCATGACCTCAGGTCCGCACACCATGGCGAGGGTGGATGGACCGTCGATCGGGACCCGCCGCAGCTCGGCGGTCACGACGCCGACGCTGCCGGTGGTCCAGTGGGAGCACGGGGAGTCGACGGTCGTGTGGACGTCGATGATCTCCTCTCGCCACCAGGTGTCCAGCGCGTCGCGGTAGAGCAGGTCGTGCACGGTCCGGGCGCCGACGATCAGCGCCACGCGCCGGTAGGCGGTGCGCTCTGCCAGGATCGCCTGGACGACGGGCCGGACCGGCGCCAGACCGATCCCGCCGGCCACGATCACGACATCGCCCGAGCGGGCGGCGGCCATCGGCCAAGCGGTGCCGAAGGGCCCGCGCACGCCGACGATGCTCCCGGGCTGGAGCCGGCACAGCGCTGTGGTCGTGGCTCCCACCGCGCGCACCGTATGGACCAGGCGGTCCCGGCCGGGCAGCCCCGCGACGGAGATGGGCACCTCGCCCACGCCCGGAGCCCACAGCATCATGAACTGGCCGGGCAGCGGCTGCGGCAGGATGCTGTGCACCGGCTCCAAGGTGAACGTCACCGCATCGCGGGTCTCCGCAGCGCTGTCGACCACGCGGTACTGGTTCGGCAGCATCGGGTCGGCCGCGAGCGGGGCGTCGGGCAGGGCAGCGGTCACCGGCCCTCCCCGAAGATGTCGACCAGCCGCAGTCGCGCCGAGGCCAGCCGCTCGGCCATGACGGCGCCGATGCTGCGGTAGACCGCCGAGGCGGCCACCGGGTCGGCGTCCAGGACGGATCGGATGCAGGTGGTGCCCACTTCGATTGCCCGCACCGGCTTGACGGCCACCGCGTCGAAGGTCCACCGGTAGGGCTCGAAGAGCCACGACCAGCCCAGGATGTCCCCGGCCTGCAGCGTCTCGATGACCTGCAGGCCTCGGCCGGGCACGCGTACCCCGACAGCGACGCGGCCCTTGGTGATGGCGTAGAGGCGGTCCGCCGGACTGCCCGCGCGCAGGATCGTGGCCTGCGCCGGGAACTCCACGGGCCGGGAGCACGCGGCGAGGCGCTGCAGCAGATCCAGATCCAGGCCGGTGAAGAACGGATGGGCCGACGACAGGTCGTCGATCGTGGTCATCGCGCCCTCCTCAGCGCGGCGGCCTCCTCGGTGATGTCGATGCCGACCGGGCACCAGGTGATGCAGCGGCCGCAGCCGACGCAGCCGGGCGTGCCGAACTGCTCGGGCCAGGTGAGGAGCTTGTGCGTCAGCCACTGCCGGTAGCGGGAGCCGATCGAGGCGTGCACCGCGCCGCCGTGCAGGGCGGAGTGGCTCCGCTCGAAGCACGAGCCCCAGTGGCGCGAGCGCTGCTGCGTTCCGGTGACCGCGTCGGTGTCGTCCTCGACGTCGAAGCAGAAGCAGGTCGGGCAGGACAGCGTGCAGTTGGCGCAGGACAGGCAGCGCTCGGCCACATCGCTCCAGCGGGCGTCCTCGGGGTCGGGCTTCCAGGTGCCCGGTTCCAGGCGGCGCACCATCGCCGCCGCGGCTCGGGCAGCCTGCGAGGCCGCCGACGCAAGGTCGTCCGGGCCTGCGGGGGAGGCGGGAAGATCCTCCAGGAGCGAGGCGCCCGCGTCGGTTCCGGCGGTTGCCAGGAACCGGTGGTGAGCGGTGCCGGGATCGAGTTCTGCCAGCGTCAGATCCGCCCCCGGACCCGCCGCCGGTCCGGTGCCCAGGGACGCGCAGAAGCACGTCGTCGCCGGGTCCGAGCAGTCCACGGCGACGAGGAACAGCGACTGCCGCCGCGCGGCATAGTGCGGATCGGGATGCGCCTGCTGCAGCAGGACTGCATCCAGGATCGCGATCGCGGCGAGATCGCAGCCTCGGACGCCCAGGAAGGCCCGCTTTCGCGATGGCTGCGAGGCGGGCTCGAATCGGATGCCCTCCGAGCTGCTGACCGCGGTGAACAGCACCTCGGAGGCAGGGAAGAGATGCGGCTTCCACGAGTCGGCGGGGGCGGCGAAGCCGAAGAAGGGGCCGTCGCTGCGGGTCCGCAGGCGGTAGCGGCCGGGCGCAGTATCGTCCCCCACCCCGCGCGGGAGGTCGGTGGCATCCTCGATCGGTCCCAGTCGGACCACTCCATCGCGCACCGTCGGCCCGAGCGTGTCGTACCCGTCGGCGCGGAGCAGTCGGATCAGCCGGTCGAGCCCATCGGGCGTCATGACGCGTCGGCCGGCGATGGCTGAGGACATCACACTTCGACCCTGGCCCAGCGGCGGCGCCCGCGATGGGGGCGAAGGTCCCAACGTGCTGCAGGACTGCACCTGCGACCCACCCGCAGATCCTCCTGGGTGGGAACGGCTCCCCGCGCCGTCGTGTAGCGTCCGGCATGACCGAATTCACCCGGCGCATCCGTATCGAGGCGCCGGTTGCGGCCGTCTGGGCAGTGCTGGACGATATCGCGTCCATCGAGCAGTGGAATCCCGGAGTGCGCGAGTCCCGGTTGCTCGGAACAGACCCGACCGGCCTCGGCGCGAGTCGCTTCTGCGACCTCGGCGGCCGCAACTCCTTGTACGAAGAGGTGGTCGAGCACGAGTTGGGCCAGGCGATCACGATGCGGATCACCCAGACCAACCTGCCGTTCGCCGAAGCCGATATCCGGTTCCGGCTGGACCCTGCGGGGGCGGGCACCATGGTGGCCGTCTCGCCGATCTACCGGCTCCGCTTCGGGCCGGTCGGCTGGCTGCTCGACGCGGCCTACGTCAGGCGAAGCTACGGTCGCGGGATGGCGGCGCTGCTCGCCGGGCTGAAACGGCATGTCGAGGAGCGGGTGCGCCCGGGGTAGCCGCAGCCCTGGGTCGCAGTGCATCAGCCGAAGGGGAAGCCGCCCCAGGAGGCCGGCGGGCAATCGCCGGCCCGCCGACGATCCGTCCGGGGCCTGCCGGCAGCGGCCCCACCCCGAATCTGCGCACCCAATCCCGTGACCTGACCGCCGAGCGAGCCTGCGTCTGGTATTCCAGGATCCATGGGCGCACTCCCCGTGGAAGGGCTGCAACCGGAGCAGATCGCCGAGGAGGCCACGTACCTGGCCGCCGAGCGCACGCTGTTCTCGGTGCTGTCGACGGGTCTGTCGATCGCGGGCGGCGGGGCGCTGGTCACGACGCTGCTCGGCGAGGCGTGGCCCAGATGGCTCCAGGCCGCGCTGACCGCCGTCTTCCTGCTCGTGGGCTACTCGATGACCTTGCTGGGTCTGCGGCGCTATCAGGGCATCGTCCGGTTGGCGGAGCGCCGGAAGGCCGGGGCGCCGAAGATGATGTCGCTGCGGGCGCTGTCCGCCGGGGTGCTGCTGCTGCAGGCGGCGATCGTGGTGGTCGTGGTGCTGTTCCTCGTGGGCGCGTTCGCGACGGCCACGACCTGAGCACCGCTCCCGATAGGCCAACGCAGTCCCGGTGCTGCATCTGTTGCGTGCGGTGGCGACCTGGTGCAAGGCTCGCCGCGTGACGCAGGCGACGCCGCTCGGGCGGTCGTGCACCCCGGCGATCGCGCCGTTCCAGCAGCGGCGTGCGCGATGACGGGCACCCTGCGACCGGACAGCGCCGCGGCCGCGAGCCTGCAGTCGGTCGGGGCCTGCGTCGGGCCGATCGACTGGTACTTCGTGGCGATGTTCAACTTTCAGCCCGATGTCGAGGTTCCCTTCCAGGGCTCGCCGCAGCCGTTCCGATTCAGCTTGGCGACCATCGCCCCGGCGACGGCCACGGCCGTCGAGGCCGCCCAGCAGCACGCGGTGTCCTGGATCCAGACGTCCGGGCCGATCCACCCCGAGCCGGGTGTCCGAGACGTTCTGCAGAGCAGCCTGCTCGGACCGTACGTGCGCACCGGCCAGTCGTTCGCCGCCACCGCGGCGCAACTGCAGCAGCTCCTCGCCGCGATCCCGTCGACCGGGGCGTCGAAGGACCAGCTCGCCGCCGCCTCGGCCGACCTGGCCGCGCTGCGGCAGATCGTGGATGGGGCCGCTACGTCGGTCGCTGCCGCGCAATCGGACTTCGCGGGCTTCTCCGGGACCGTCCTGGCAGACGGTGCCGCCCTGCAGTCCGGCGCCGCTTCCGTGCAGGCAGCGCTCGACGGGTTCGGCCAGTGGTACGTCAATGCCCTGGAGCACCTTCAGACATCGGTGCTCACCATGGGTGCCGACATGCAGCTGCTGCAGGACTACGCCACGGCGTACCACGGTGCATTGGTCACGCTGCAGACCGGCATGGTGGCCGGGATCAGCGCCGCCGACCAGGCCGCCACGGCGCTGCTGCAGGTCGCTGAGCAGTGGGCGACGCTGGTCAAGGCCACCGACAACGTCGCGCAGCAGGTCGCTTCGGCCACGGCGCAGTCGCTGGCCAGCGATCTCACGGCCTTGGAGCTCTCGGCGGCGGCACAGGAGTGGGCGACCCTGCAGCAGTTGGCGCAGACGATCCTCACCAGCATCCAGGCGTTCCCGATTCCGAGGCCGGAGACATCATGATGCAGCTCAGTCCCGACGCCGCCGAGACCCTGGACCTGCTCACGTCGGTGGCCAATCAATGGGCGCGGCTGTCGGCCTACGTGCGCTCGATCCAGTCGGCACAGTTCCAGTCACTGGACCCGCCGCCGTCGTGGCTGGCGCAGGCCCGGGCCGCGCTGGCCGCCAACGTTGCCGCCGGCGAGCAGTGGCTGGAGCGGGCGCCGGCGGCGACGTCGTCCATCGTGGCGCCGTTCGACGACTATGCGGCGACGTTTCGCGCCTTCCACGAGGTTGCCGGCACCGTGTCGCGCAGCAGCACCCCGCAGCTCATCACCGACCTGGAGGGCTTGACCGCCCAGCTCGACCGCGCAGTCACCCAGGTCGCAGCAGGTCAGCAGATCATCGAGGATCTGGCAGGCACGTGGGCGAAGGCGCACGAGCAGATGCTGGCGGCGGTGGCGGTGGCCGAGGAGGCGCACGAGCAAGAGCACGAGGCACTCGACGAGACCGCCGCCAAGATCGCTGAGCTGGAGGAACGGCTGAGCTCGCTCGGTGAGGACATGCGCTCCGGGGATCTGGCGATCGGTCGGACGTTCACCGAGACCGAGGTCGACCTCATGGTGGCGATCTTCGCCGGGGAGGCCGAGATCCCGTTCGTCGGTATCGGGCTGGCGATCCTGTCCGTCCTCATCGATATGGGGGAGATGATCGCCAACAGCGAAGCCGTGGACGAGGCGCTCACCGAGCTCTACGACGCGCTGGTGGCCGAGTCCGTGGAGGCCCAGGCGGTCAGCGCGCTGCACACGGTGCTGGCGGTCCTGCAGCGGCTCGACGAGCAGTACACCCTGGCCGCCCGGCCCGGCCGGGACCTGCAGTTGCTCTGGGAGGGCGAGCGAGACAAGGTGCAGCGCGTCCAGGAGGGCCTGCGGGCCGGAGCCGACCCAGCACAGATGGAGGATCTGGCGCACCTTGCCGATGCCCAGCAGGCGTGGGACAACCTCGCCCAGATCGCCCGCCGGCTGCTGGACCTGCAGACGGTGCAGGGTCCCGCCGTCCGACTCACCCCCCGCCCGCGCACCGCCTGAACGCCGACCCCCGGCACCGCCACCGCCACCGCCACCGCCACCGCCACCGACGAAGGAGCCCAGCCCCGATGCCTACCACCGCGCCAGCCAGCGGCGTTGCGCCGCAGGACGCCAAGCACGCCATCGCCTCCGGCATGGCGAACATGCACATCGTGACGGCCTACGCCCTGGCCGTGCAGCACACCGAGATCCACCCGGCGACCGACCCGGCCCCGGACTGGTTCGCGGCGCTGTCGGCCAATCTCGACGTCGCCAAGGGCCACGCCCAGCAGTGGATCGATCTGGTTCCCGACCTGACCTCGACCATCCCGACAGCGGTGATCAACTACGGCAGCGAATTCAAGGCCGCCGCGGGACTGATCGTGCAGCTGCTGCGGCAGGCGCAGTCGCTGACCCCGAGCAGCTCCGAGTACCAGGCGCTGGTGAAGAAGGCCGTGGACTACCTGACCGCGCTGCGCGGGGAGTTGACCACGATCGACGGCGCGCTGGACGCCGCCGGGCAGCAGCTCGACGGGTTCCAGTCGGAGGCCGAGGCCGACTTCACCAGCCTCACGCAGGGCGTGAACTCCATCCAGGCCGCCGAGGCCGGTCTCGCGGTGCAGATCGCGAAGACGAAGGCGGACATCGACATCCTCAACAGCAAGATCGCCTCGGAGAACGCGCTGCTCACCGACGCCCTGATCGGCCTGGGCCTGGGCCTTCTCGTGCTCATCGCCGGGATCGCGCTGGCGGTGGTCACCTTCGGGTTGGGGACCGTCGTCGCCATCGGGGGCGGGCTGGTGACCCTCGGCGGCGCCGGCACCGCGATCGCGATGGGCGTGCTGATCAAGGAGCAGCACGAGAAGATCGCGCAGGACCAGGTGGATCTCGACAACGAGTCCCGCCAGATCGTCACCCTGAGCGGGCTCAACACCTCGATTCAGAACCTGCGCGATCAGAACACCGCTGCCCAGCAGGCGCTGACCCAGATCCGCGAGATGTGGAAGACGTTCGACAAGACGCTGGAGCAGATCATCGACCTCGTCGGGCGCGCGGAGGATCCGCTGCACACGGTCCTGGACGAACTGTGGGTGCAGTCGGCGTTGGACGAATGGACGACACTGGTCGACTTCGCGACTGCATTGGAGGGCATGGCGGTCACGCGGCAGGACCAGGGGACGGTGCCGCTGCCGTCGACCCATTGATGCCGCAACGTGATCGGCGGCCGCCCGCCGGACACCCGGACGCCGATACTCGCCGAGCGAGCCCCGTACCCCCCGGCACCATGGACGCGGACGCACTGGGATCGCCCAGGAGGATGTCACCAAGCCCACGCCAGCGGCGACCCACCCGGCGCTCGGATCGGTGCGCCTTCGGCGCCGGTACCGCAACGGCCGGACGTCCCGGGCGGTAGGTTCCTCCCATGAACCGTCGCGCGCGCGCAGTTGCGTTGATCCTGCTGGCTCCCTGGGCCCTCGCACTGGCAGGGTGCGGCGACGACGGCGAGATCATCGGCGCGATCGAGTCGGCGCTGCCCAGCATTGAGCCACCGACCCCACCAGCGGACCCGGGCAGTAGCAGCGACGCCCCCACGGCACCACCCGCCGCATCGGATTCCCCGGCACCGGAGCCGGCACCGGAGCCGACCGAAGCCGAGACGCCGCAGGAATCGCAGCCCGTGGATGAGTCGACCGAGGACGGATCGGGGCTGCCGTTGTGGGCATGGGTGCTCATCATCGTCGCGGTCGTCGCAGGGGTCGGCGGACTGGTTGCCGCCTCGCGCAACCGCGGCGGCGGGAGCGACCATGATCTCGCGGCCCGGGCCGATGGCCAGCTGTCCTGGGTGCGAACGCAGATGGACGATCCCACCATCCGCTGGCGCGCCGAGCAACTGGGCGTGCCCACCGAGCAGCGCGACACAGATTCCGAGCAGGCCCGAACCTGGGCATCGCTGGACCAGCGCATGACGTCTGCCGGCAACGACCTGCTGACGCTGCAATCCGGGGCGAAGGACGAGTCGGTCCGACAGGCCGCGGGCATGATGCAGCAGGCCGCCGACGGCTATCGCAACTCGGCGGAAGCGCTGGCCGCCAGCATCGCCACCGGCGATCAGTCCCGCATCGGCGAAGCCACCCAGGCGTTTCAGGCCGACGCCGCGCTGTTCGATCGTGCCCGGGAGCGGCTGAGGCAAGCGGCCAAGCTCTGAGGCGCAGCGTCCTGGCCGGGCCGCGCCGGCAGCTGGTCGCCGTGGGAAACAGTCCCATGACGGCGCCCGCCCCTCGGGGTGAGACGGTCGGGATCCCTCCTGCCCTCGACGCGCGTGAAGCCGGCACAGCAGATCGCCGGGGCGGCGACACGCAGGACGAGCGCCGAGTCGCGCAGCAGGCGAGGCATCCGCTCGCCGACATCGCGTGCCCCAACTGCGATCATGCCCGAGCACCACTGGCCGGGGGGCAGCGCCGCAGGAGGGGCAAGCGCGCACAAGAGGCACCGCTGCGGCCCTCGCCCGGAGCCGAAGTAGCCACGCCGGATTCGCCGTACCAGGATGGTCGGATGCCGCACCCCCTGACATCGGCCCATTGGCTGCGCGAGCCCACGACGGCGGTCCTCGATCACGACGGGGTGCGCTTGCGGACCTCACCGGGGACCGACTTCTGGCAGCGCTCGTACTACGGCTTCCGCAACGACAACGCACCGGCGCTGCTGCTGCCCGTAAGGGAGAACTGCACCTTCACCGCGCGCGCCACCTTCGACTACCGCCAGCAATTCGACCAGGCCGGTGTCGTCGTGCTGCTGGACAGCGAGAACTGGGCCAAGGCGTCCATCGAGTACGAGGACGGCGCCCTGTCCCGGCTCGGCAGCGTCGTGACCAACCTCGGGTACTCGGACTGGGCCACGCGAGACATCCCCAGCACGCGGCGCATGTGGTACCGGGTGTCGCAGCGGGGGCCGGACTTCCTCGTCGAAGCGGCCGCCGACGCAGTGCATTGGGAACAGTTGCGCATCTTCCACCTGCACCGGTTGGGCGCCACGACCGAGCAGATGGGCCAGGCCCCGCCGGATCGGCTGCCATCGGCCCCGGTGTCGCTGGGGATCTACGCCTGCAGTCCCGGGGACTCCTCGTTCGAGGCCCGCTTCGACCGACTGTCGTTGGTGCCCTCGATCTGGCAGCCGCACGGCTGAGAGCACCCAGCGGGCTCCCCGCGCCCCCCACATGCGGTCTTCCGGCAGCAACCATGGCCCCGACGCGACGCAGCAGTCCCCGCGGCACGGTCCTGGCCGGTGGCGGTCGCGCCGCGCTCGCCCGGCTCAGTGATCGATGCCGCCCGCCGCGCCACGCGCCGTCATCGGGCAGACAGTGGACGTGACCCAGGCAGGGGAACCGCCGCGGTCCTCACCGCGGCGGCGGACCGAGAAGAGGTGGGCACCATGCCCGGTCGGCAACGCTTGCGCGAGACCCAGTACCTGTTCCTCCTGGCACGGCCAGGCCCCGAGGGGCGGAAGGCGGCCGTGGAGTACCTCCGCGGGATCGGCGTGCGCGTCACCGCGGTGCACGGCGACGTCGCCGTCGTCGGCGCGGCGAAGGCGCGCACGATCGAGTCGGCGGCATCGACCGGCCTGTTCGGAGCCATCGTCCGGGGCACGATCGGCCGGGACACCATGGCCGCACTCGCCGAACGCTCGCCGGAACAGCGGCAGGTGGCCGAGCTGTGGAACACCCAGCACAGCGAGCGCTATCGGAAGGCGATGCGCGACGACTCCCGCCGCGGCGTCAACTGGGCCGACCCGAAGGTGGATCCGCCGGCGCCGAGTACTCCGTTCGCGCCGGAGGACTTCGTTGCCGCTGTCCTGGAGCACTACCGCGCCACCGAGCAGGAGTTCCTCGACCGTGGCGTCGAGGACGCCCCCAAGGAACTGCTCGCCAGGCTGCGGCGGGCGCGCGGCGGGAAGGACCGGGGCGGCAAGGCCTTCGTCGAGCTGCAGCAAGCGCTGCGGGAGCGCTACGACGACGAGACCGTCGCCTACCACCTGTCGCGAGTGGCTGTGGCGCTGGAGCCCAAGTGGTGGCCGGCGGTCTTCGGGCTGGAACTGGAGTTCCTGATCCGGTTCTTCCTGCTCGAGGCCGCCTGCTGGCGGATGGAGCACGAGATCGCGGTCGGCGTGGTCTTCGTGGAGTCCTCGCGGTCGGACGGGCCGAAGTTCAGCACCAGCCAGCGCAGCACCCTGAAGGCCCGCATCTGCGACGGGCTGCAATGGCTGGCCCAGGAGGCGCCCTCGGCGGCCCACCTGACGTGGGTGTTCGACTGGCAGGACGTATCGATCGACGTGGCCAACGGCAACGACAGCGCCACCGAGGAGTACTGGCGCGACCCGGCCATGGCGGAGGTGGCGTTCCAGGGTGCCGCCTACTCCGCGAACTGGAGCGGCGTCGGCGAGTACCGCGACGATCTGCGCAACCACTTCGTCTCGGCCCATGCCGCAGTCATCTTCGTGACCCCCTACGGCAACGAGTGGCACGCCTACGCCAGCGGCGGCCGGATCACCCTCGCCGAGCGCAACAACTGGGGCAACTGGGGCATCGGGACGGTGGACGAGATCACCGCCCACGAGATGTGCCACCTCTTCGGGGCCGCGGACGAGTACACCGGCTCCGGCACGCCGTGCTCCTCCTGCGGCGGATCGTTCGGCTGCTACGGCATCCCGAACGGCAACTGCGGCTCGTGCGCCGCTCCGTTCCAGTCCTGCATCATGGACCGGAACACCCGGCGGCTGTGCGCCTACACGCAGGGCCAGATCGGCTGGGCCGACCTCCTCGTCGAGCTGCGCACCGCGGACACCTCGCTGGCCGGCACCGACGACACCGTCTGGCTGGACACCGGCGATCGCACGTTCGTGCTCGACAACCCCAGCCACGACGACCGCGAGCAGGGCAACGTCGAGGCCTACGCCTTGCACTACACCGGGCTGACCAAGGCCGACCTGCAGCGGGTCGGCATCCGCAAGTCCTCCGACGGGTGGTTCGGCGGCTGGAAGCTGGAGCGCGTGAAGGTGTGGGTGCGCGGCGAGCTGGTGTGCAACAGCTACGCCAACCAGTGGCTGGAGGACGAGTACCGCTGGTGGGCGAGCCTGAGCTGCGGCAGCTCCGCCACGATCGTGAACCGGCTGCGGGTCAGAGTCACCACCGCCGATGTGTCGTGGGCCGGCACCGACGACGACGTCACCCTGTCCATGGGCGGCCGTTCCTGGAACCTGGACAACCCGTCGCACGACGACTTCGAGCGGGGCAACACCGACACCTTCGACCTCGACCCGGGCACCGGGCTGTACACCTCCATGCTCAGCCAGATCCGCATCCACAAATCGCCGGACGGCTTCGCCGGCGGCTGGAAGCTGAAGGGTCTGGAGATCATCGTGAACAACGCGACGATCTACACCAACCAGAGCATCAACACGTGGCTGGAGGACAGCGACCGGGATTGGTACGCAGTGGTGTAGTGGCGAGGCTCACTGCGCTGCGAACAACTCCACGAACCGGCCCACGAAGTTCGGCGTCTCGGTCACACCGCTGGCCCGGGCCTCGGCCACGATCACCTCCGCCTGGTGCGGCTCGAAGTAGCCTGCGAACTTGTAGGTCTCCACCCTCGTCGCCAAACCGTCGAGATCCAGTTCCGGGTGGAACTGCGTCGCGTACACCCGCGTCCCCACCCGGAAGCCCTGCACCGGACAGCCCGGCGACGTTGCCAGCGGCACCGCATGCGCCGGCAGTCCGCTGAGCGCCTCCTTGTGCCCCCCGAAGGCGCCGAAGCGCCCACCGGCGATCCCGAACAGCGGATCGCGCACCCCCTCTTCGGTCAGCGCAACCTGGATCGCACCCACGGGCTCGCCGAACCGGCGATCCACGACGCCGCCCTGGTGGCGCCCCAGCGTGCCGATCCCGTAGCAGGCGCCCAGGAACGGGAAGTCCCGAGCCACCACCTCGTCGAGCAAGGCGGCGAGGTCGGACTCCACCCGCCGCTGGACCTCGGATTTGGCATCGTCGGCGTCGCTCACCTGGAACGGCCCGCCGCCGAGCACGATCCCGGACCAGTCGTCGAGGTCCACGGGGCCCAGCGGCCGCTGGTCCAGCCGAATGCGGTGCAGCTGGCTCTCGTCCAGCCCGGAGCACCGGAGCATGGCCGCGTACTCGTCGTCGGCGGCGACGTCCTCGGGCCGGATGCCGAGGAACAGGAAGGGCTTCACGTTCGGCACCCTAGCGCCGCAGCAGAGCAGCCCGGGATCCGGCCTTTCGCCGATTGGAGGCAGTGCCGCAGCCGTCGGTCCGCCCGCAGCCCAGCGCGGCCACGGGCGTTGCCGCCAGCAGAGCGGCTCGGGGTGGCACGGCGTCCGAGGGGTCGCGCCGGGCATCCGGCCCTGGTCGGGGCAGCGGGCGGCGGCCCCACGCGCCCTGGGCCACCGCTGGGCTCCTGCGCGCCCGACACGCAGCTGCCGGGATGTCCGCAGCGGCTGGTGCGAGTGTCGCGAGGGCACGGTGCATGGACTGCGGCGCCGCCCGTGGCACAATCCGGACCAGTGAAACCGCAAACGCCCGCGCTGCGGCGCCGCCGCAGGTCACCGGGCAGTAGGGGAGTTCCGCTCATGGTGATTCGCAGGATGCATCCGCACCGCACCGCCCGCGCGGCGCTGTCCGTGGCCGCAGCCGGTGCTCTGGTGCTCGGTGTGGCCGGGTGCGGCAGCGATGACGACGCCGCTGCCTCCGGCGATGCCGGCCCGGACATCGTTGCCGAGCAGGACGAGGAGATCGCCGCCCTCGTCCCGGCAGACATCGCCGAGGACGGCGTCTTGACCGTCGGCACGGATGCCTCCTACGCGCCCAGCGAGTTCATCGATAGCGACGGGCAGACCATCATCGGGTTCGACGCGGACCTGGCCGTGGCGCTCGGCCAGGTGCTCGGGCTGGACACGCAGCTGCAGAACGCACCGTTCGATTCCCTCGTGGAGGGCGTGAAGAACGGCAAGTTCGACCTGTCCTTCTCCTCGTTCACGATCAACCCGGAGCGGGTGGAGCAGGTGGACATGGTCAGCTACTTCAACGCGGGCACCGGATGGGCCGCGGAGGTCGGCAATCCCAAGGACGTCGACATCGACAACGCGTGCGGCCTGCGGATCGCCGTGCAGAAGGCGACCGTCCAGGTGGCGGACGTCACCGCCCGGTCCGCGGCGTGCACGGCAGCGGACCAGCCGGCGATCACGATCAACCAGTACCAGTTGCAGAGCGACGCCACCAACGCGGTCGTGAATGGTAAGGACGACGCCATGCTGGCCGACTCCCCGGTGATCGCCTACGCGGTGCAGCAGACCAACGGCCAGCTCGAGGCGATCGGCGACCTCTACGATTCGGCGCCGTACGGAGTCGCGGTGCCCAAGGGGATCGGGGACTACACCGATGCCGTGGCGCAGGCGATGCAGTCCCTCATGGACTCCGGGGTCTACGAGCAGATCCTGGCGAAGTGGGGCGTGGAAGCCGGTGCCGTGCCGGCAGCAGAGATCAATCCGGCCGGCTGACACGGGATCGCGATGAGCCGCTCCGCAGCGACCGAGGAGACCCGGGCAGATCCGGATCGCCCTGAGCCGATCAAGGCGGTGCCGGTCCGCCATCCGGGTCGCTGGGTGGCGATCGTCGCCATCGCGGTTCTGGCGGCGATGCTGGTCAGCAGCGTCGTCACCAATCCCAACTGGCAGTGGGACTTCCAGTGGGAGAACGCCTTCTCGCGGCCCGTGCTCTCCGGGGTGTGGACGACGATCTGGCTGACCGTCGTCTCGATGATCATCGGGGTGGTGCTCGGCATCGTCCTGGCCATCATGCGGCTGTCGGCCAACCCCGTCCTCTCCAGCGCCGCGTGGTTCTACATCTGGGTGTTCCGCGGGACGCCGGTGCTGGTCCAGCTGGTGATCTGGGGGAACCTGAACTCGCTGTACCGGAACATCTCCCTGGGCGTCCCGTTCGGTCCGGAGTGGTTCATCTTCGAGACCCGCGACCTGATCCCGCCGGTGGCTGCCGCCCTGCTCGGGCTAGCGCTGAACGAGGCGGCGTACATGTCCGAGATCATTCGCGCAGGAATCGTCTCGGTGGATGAGGGTCAGGGCGAGGCGGCCTCGGCCCTGGGCATGTCGCGGATGCAGACGCTGCGGCGGGTCGTCCTACCGCAGGCGATGCGCGTGGTGGTCCCGCCCACGGGCAACGAGACGATATCGATGCTCAAGACCACCTCGTTGGTGGCCTACGTGCCCTATGTCGAGTTGTTCTTCCAGACCAGCGCGATCGGATCGCGCACCTTCCAGCCGTTCCCGATGCTCGTCACGGCGAGCCTGTGGTACTTGGCCATGACTTCGGTGCTCATGGTGGTGCAGTACTACATCGAGCGGCACTACGCCCGGGGCTCGGTGCGCACGCTGCCCCCGACGCCGATTCAGAAGCTGCGCATGCGCCTGACAGGAGTGGATCTGCGATGACCGAGCCGATGGTCAAGGCGGAACAGGTCCACAAGTACTACGGCCGTGCGCACATCCTCAAGGGCGTGGACCTCGAGGTCAACGCGAACGAGGTGATGTGCATTGTCGGGCCGTCCGGGTCCGGCAAGTCGACATTCCTGCGCTGCATCAACCACCTGGAACGCATCCAGAGCGGACGGCTGGCCGTGGACGGACAGCCCGTCGGCTACCGCGAGCGCGGCGGGAAGCTCTACGAGATGCGGGAATCGGAGATCGCGCGGCAGCGGCTCGGGATCGGCATGGTCTTCCAGCGCTTCAACCTCTTCCCGCACATGACCGCCATAGGCAACGTCATGGAGGCTCCGGTCCGCGTGAAGAAGGAGCCCAAGCAGGAGGTGCGGCAGCGTGCGCAGGATCTGCTGGCCCGGGTCGGGCTCGGCGATCGCGGTGATGCCTATCCCAGCCAGTTGTCCGGCGGTCAGCAGCAGCGCGTGGCGATCGCGCGCGCCCTGGCCATGCAGCCCAAGCTCATGCTCTTCGACGAGCCCACGTCGGCGCTGGACCCCGAGTTGGTCGGCGAGGTGCTGGATGTGATGCGGCAGCTCGCGCTGGACGGCATGACGATGATCGTCGTCACCCACGAGATGGGCTTCGCCCGAGAGGTCGGGGACAGCCTGGTCTTCATGGATGACGGGGTGGTGGTGGAGAGCGGCAGTCCGCGCGACGTGCTGGCCAACCCCCAGCACCAGCGCACCCAGGCGTTCCTGTCCAAGGTGCTGTAGCGATCGCAAGGCTCGACGGCACGCAGCGGCCGCCGCATCGTCCCCGGGCGGGATCGACCGGGCCGGTGCTGTGGCGCGCTGCCGGGGGTGACGGCGCCGCAAGCCGCTGGCACCCTGGAAGCACCCGCCACTGCAGCGGCACCCACCGGGAGGTCCATCATCAGCACCGCAGCCCCCGCCTTCGCCGCGGTCCTCTTCGACATGGACGGCTCCCTGGTGGACACCGAGCCGATGTGGCACGCCGCTGAGCTGGACTTCATGACCAGCCACGGCAGCGACTGGACAGCCGAGGATCAAGCCATCGCGCTCGGCGGTCCGATCGCCCGCGTCGGCCGTTACCTGGCGCAGCGCCTCGCGGCAGACGGCGTCGTCGGTGTCACCGCAGAGCAGGCGATGGCGGAACTGCTGTGGATGTTCGAGCAGCATCTCGATGCCGGGGAGATCGCGGTCCACGACGGCGCGGAGGCGTTGCTGCGCGAGGCGATGGCCAGCGGGGTGCCGTTGGCGCTGGTGTCCAACAGCACCCGGCGGCTCATGGACATCGTGCTCGCCGCCAACCCCGGGCTCCGCTTCGACGTCACGATTGCTGGCGACGAGGTTCCGCTCGCCAAGCCGCACCCGGGGCCCTATCTGGAGGCGGCCGAGCGACTCGGCGTCTCGATCGCCGCGTGCCTCGTTGTCGAGGACTCGCCGACCGGAGTCGCGGCGGCACGGGACAGCGGCGCGGCCGTGGTAGCGGTGCAGCACCTGGGTCAACTCGATCCGGGACCCCGCGGGTTGGTGGTGCAGCGGTTGGACGGGTGGACGCTGGCGGGCCTGGCGGCCCGCCTGCTGCCCCAGGCCTAGGAAGCGGGCGCCGCCGTGGACTCGAACGCGATCATCCGCGCCAGCACTCGGTCTGCGGTAGGCGACTCCATCTCGTCCACGATCCGACCGTCGGCGAGGAAGAGCACCCGATCGGCGTAGGAGGCGGCGTTCGGGTCGTGGGTGACCATGACGATGGTCTGGCCGAACTCGTCCACGCTGCGCCGCAGGAAGCCCAGGACCTCCGCGCCGGAGCGGGAATCGAGATTGCCGGTGGGCTCGTCGGCGAACATCACCTGCGGCTTGGACGCCAGCGCCCGAGCCACCGCCACCCGCTGCTGCTGGCCGCCGGACAGCTCGCTGGGCTTGTGCTTGAGCCGGTCGCGCAGCTCGACGGTGTCGATGATGGTGTCGAGCCACTCCTGATCGACCTTGCGGCCGGCGATGTCCAGCGGCAGCGTGATGTTCTCCAGCGCAGTCAGGGTCGGGACCAGGTTGTAGGCCTGGAAGATGAAGCCGATCTTGTCGCGGCGCACCTTGGTCAGCGCCGCGTCCTTGAGGCTGCTGAGCTCGATCTCGCCGAGGAACACCTGGCCGGAGGTGATGCTGTCCAGCCCGGCCAGGCAGTGCATGAGCGTGGACTTGCCGGAACCGGAGGGTCCCATCACGGCGGTGAACCGCCCCTCGGCGATGGCTGCGGTGATGCCGTCGAGGGCCGCTACCCGGGTCTCCCCGGAGCCGTAGATCTTGGACAGCTGCTCGGTGCGGGCGGCCGCGACTGGTGCGCTCATCCCCCCACGGTAGCCGTGTCGCCGACCGGTGCATCGGGGAGAGTGCCTCCGAACGCCGGGCACATGGCTTGGAACGAGCAGTAGTCGCACAGCTTGGACGTCCGCGGAGGCCAGACACCGGTCTCGTAGGCGCGCAGGATCGCCTGCCACAGTGCCCGGAGCTTGCGCTCGGTCGCGAGCAGATCGGCCTCATCGGGCTCGTAGCGCAGCACTTGGCCGTCGCCGAGGTACAGCAGTTGCAGGACGGTCGGCACGACCCCTTGGCTGCGCCACAGCGCCAGGGCGTAGCAGCGCAGCTGGAACAGCGCCTTCTGCTCGAATGCCTCCCGAGGGGCGCGGCCGGTCTTGTAGTCGACCACCCGGGTCCGACCGTCCGGTGCCCGGTCCAGCCGATCCACGAAGCCGCGCAGCAGCGGACCCTCGGCTACCGGGGCGCACACCTCGAGCTCCCGCTCCGCAGGCTCCAGCCGGGTCGGGTCCTCCATCGCGAAGTAGGTCGCCAGCCGTTCCTCGGCCCCGACCAGGAACGCGCCCAGGGCGTCGTCCACGGCGGGTTCGAGCGGCTGGCCCGCCAGTTGCCGCTCCCAGTTGCCATCCGGCCCGAACAGCAGATCGAGCAGGCCCTCCTCTGCGTCGGCGACGAGGCGATCCCATTGCGGCGCGAGCATCCCGCGGGCCTGGTCCAAGGTGCGATCCTGCGCCGGCAGGTCGAACAGGCGCTCGAGCACCGCATGCACCAGCGTTCCGCGATAGGCCTCGACGCTGGGGGCCTGCGGCAACCCGTCCACGTGCCGCAGCCGGTACAGCAGGGGACAGGTCTGGAAGTCGGCGGCTCTGGACGGCGACAGCGAGTTGCGCTTGTCCGGTCGGATCGGCGCCGGCTGCTCGGGTGTCTGCCTCTCCATAGTGGCGACGCTAACCCACACCTGCGACAGTTCTGGCCGCGGGCGCGCGGCGCTGGGGAATCGGGCGCCGATCCCCGGCGACCGCGCTGCGCCGCACCGGTGCTTCCGGTGCTGGATACCATGTCGCCCATGGCTGACGGATCCGGATCAGGGCTGCGCTTCTCGTTGGCCGGGTTCCCCGTGGCCGTGCCGTTGAACACCCTGCTCGGCGTCGCGCTCATCGCGTGGCTGTGGCTGCCGACGTTCACCGGCGGGTCCACGCTGGCCCAGTGGTCCTCGGCGATCATCTTCGCCGTCGCGCTGCTGGCCAGCGTGCTGCTGCACGAGTTGGCGCACGCGTTGGCCGCGCGACGCTTCGGCTTCCCCGTCATCGGGATCACGCTGTGGGCCTTCGGCGGCTACACGAGCTACCGCCCGGTACGCGACACCCCTGGCAGGGAGGCGGCCATCGCCGCCAGCGGACCTGCCGCGACCCTGGTCCTGGCGATCGCGGCCTGGATCGGGTGGCAGCAGATCCCCGGCACGACGATGCTGGCCGACATCCTGGCCGCCATCGCCCTGGCCAACGCCCTGGTCGCCGTGTTCAACATGCTGCCCGGCCTGCCGCTGGACGGCGGCGGCGTGCTCAGCGCCGGCGTCTGGGCGCTGACGAAGTCCAAGACCCGGGGCCAGCGCTTCGCAGCGTTCGCCGGGATGGTGCTGGCCGCCCTCGTCGTCGCTGCGCCGTTCGTGCTCTCGGTGCGCACCGGCGCCCAGGCGGACCTGGGGTTCGTCGTCGTCAGCGCACTGCTCGGCGTGTTCCTGTTCTTCGGGGCGCGCGGGGCGCTGCGCAACGCCGACGCGATGGCCGGGCTCCAGGGCAGGTACGCCCGGGACCTGGCCGTGCCGGCGTTCGTCGTGCCGGCGAGCACGACCGTCTCCTCCTTGGACCAGCTGATCGCGCTGCGCGGCGGCGGCAGCGGCATGATCGCCCTGGTGGGCGACCCCGCCTCCGGCCTGCGCGGCTACGTGATGCCGCAGGCTGTGGCTGCCGTCCCGGGAGACGCCCGCAGCACCACGCCGGTGTCGGCGGTCACGCGGTCGGTGGCGCAGTGGGGCTGGGTCCCGCAGGGCATGACCGCCGAGGACGCCATGGACGTGCTGTTCGAGGCCGGTGGCCCGGTTGTCGTCCTGGACGAGGCGCGCCAGCCGGTCGGCGTCATCGTGGCACCGCGCGGGAAGTGAGCGGCCGGGCGCCTGCTCCGAGGACGGCGGCTACCCTGACGCAGTGTCCTCGCCATCGCCCCAGCACCGCCACAACCGCCGCGGCCAGCCCTTCGCCGCCGGCGATCTGGTGCAGTTGACCGACCCCAAGCACCGGCATCACACGTTCCCGCTGCGGGACGGGGAGACGTTCTTCACCCACAAGGGCGGCCTGCCGCACGACGCGATCATCGGCCAGCCCGAGGGCATCGTGCTCACCAGTACCGGCGGCACCGCCTACCTGTGCCTGCGGCCGATGCTGCGCGATTTCGTGCTGTCGATGAAGCGCGGCGCCACGATCGTCTACCCGAAGGACGCCGCCGCGATCGTCTCGCTGGCCGACCTGTTCCCCGGCGCCCGGGTCGTCGAGGCCGGCGCCGGGTCCGGCGCCCTGACCATCACCCTGCTGCAGGCGGTCGGGGAGGCCGGGTACGTCTCCTCCTACGAGTTGCGGGAGGACTTCGCGAAGGTCGCCGAGCAGAACGTGGCGCGCTGGCTCGGACCGGACCACCCGGCGTGGCGGCTCACCGTCGGCTCGGTCGTCGAGCACCTCGCCGAGGAGGAGCCGCATCGACGCCGTGGTGCTGGACCTGCTCGCGCCCTGGGAGTGCGTCGCGCCGGCCGCCGAGGCCCTCGTGCCCGGCGGGCTGATCGTCGGCTACGTCGCGACCACCACCCAGCTGTCGCGGTTCGTCGAGACCCTGCGGGAGCACGGGGGGTTCACCGAACCGCAGGCCAGTGAGCAGATGGTCCGCTCCTGGCACCTCGAGGGCCTCGCGGTGCGTCCGGACCACCGGATGATCGGGCACACCGGCTTTCTCGTGGCCGCTCGTCGGCTCGCCCCGGGCACCACAGCCCTGCAGCTGCGGCGCCGGCCCGCCAAGGGCGCCTACGGTCAGGACTACACCGGGCCGCGGAGCGCGCACGTCCCGCCCGCGGAGCTGCCGCAGGGCTGACGCTCGGCATCCCCGACGCAGCGTCACCGGGCCGTCGCCTTCCGTTGCCAGAACCACGCGCAGAGCGCTTGCATCGGTCGGCTGCGGAAGGTAGTGTCGCCGGTAACCCCCGGGAGGTGGTGGCAGGTGCCCAACGAGGATGCAACGGGATCGGCTCAGCCAGGAACGCCGGCGGGCGCGCCCTCCGCGCACCAGCAGGTCGCGGACCTGCGCGCCGAACTCGACGCCGCGCTGGCGCACAACCGCCGTCTGTCGAACACGCTGCGCGACGCGCGGGAGCAGATCCTGGTGCTGAAGGCCGAGGTGGACAAGCTGGCCCAGCCGCCGGCGGCCTACGGCGTGTTCCTGGCCGCCAACGACGACGGCTCGCTGGACGT
The DNA here is from genome assembly GCA_963766005.1 of uncultured Actinomycetota bacterium. Lineage (GTDB taxonomy): Bacteria > Actinomycetota > Actinomycetes > S36-B12 > CAVXYG01. Next base: position 176,061 of record CAVXYG010000006.1, read on the forward strand.
CCTGGCCCAGGGCCGCAAGATGCGCGTCATCGCCAGCCCGGGCGTGGACACCCAGGGGCTGCGCCCCGGCCAGGAGATCCAGCTCAACGAGGCGCTCAACGTTGTGGCCGCCCACGGGTACGAGCGGATCGGCGAGGTCGCGACCCTGAAGGAACTGCTGGAGGACGGCGAGCGCGCCCTGGTCGTGACCGGCCACGACGACGAGCGCGTGGTTCGCATCGCCGAACCGCTGCGCGGGTCCGTGATGCGGGCCGGCGACTCGATCCTGTTCGACACCCGCAGCAACTACATCTACGAGCGCATCCCGAAGTCCGAGGTCGAGGAGCTCGTCCTGGAAGAGGTGCCGGACGTCGACTACGAGGACATCGGCGGCCTCGGATCCCAGATCGAGATGATCCGCGACGCCGTCGAGCTGCCCTTCCTGCACCAGGACCTGTTCCGCCGCTACCAGCTCGCCGCGCCGAAGGGGATCCTGCTGTACGGGCCCCCGGGCTGCGGCAAGACGCTCATCGCCAAGGCCGTGGCGCACTCGCTGGCGCAGAAGGTGGCCGAGCGCACCGGCCAGCCGGAGACGCGCTCCTACTTCCTCAACATCAAGGGCCCGGAACTGCTGAACAAGTACGTGGGCGAGACCGAGCGGCACATCCGGCTGGTCTTCCAGCGGGCGCGGGAGAAGGCGACCGAGGGACTGCCCGTCATCGTGTTCTTCGACGAGATGGACTCGCTGTTCCGGACCCGCGGCTCGGGAGTGTCCAGCGACGTGGAGAACACGATCGTGCCGCAGCTGCTGAGCGAGATCGACGGTGTGGAGGGCCTGGAGAACGTCATCGTCATCGGCGCCTCGAACCGGGAGGACATGATCGACCCGGCCATCCTGCGCCCGGGCCGCCTCGATGTGAAGATCAAGATCGAGCGGCCCGACGCACAGGCCGCCGCCGACATCCTCGCCAAGTACCTGGTGCCCGAGCTGCCGCTGAAGGCCGACGACGTGACCGAGCACGGCGGCGACCCGGCGCAGACGTGCGCGGCGATGATCCAGGCCACCGTCGAGCGGATGTACAGCCAGGGCGAGGACAACCGGTTCCTCGAAGTCACCTACGCCAACGGCGACAAGGAGGTCCTGTACTTCAAGGACTTCAATTCCGGCGCCATGATCGAGAACGTGGTGGCGCGGGCGAAGAAGATGGCCATCAAGGATCAGTTGGCCACCGGCGAGCCAGGCATCAGCGTGCGGCACCTGCTCAGCGCTTGCTTGGACGAGTTCCGGGAGAACGAGGACCTGCCGAACACGACCAACCCCGACGACTGGGCGCGGATCTCGGGCAAGAAGGGCGAGCGGATCGTCTTCATCCGCACGCTCATCAAGGGCAAGTCCGGAGACGAGCCCGGCCGGTCCATCGACACCGTGTCGAACACCGGCCAGTACCTCTAGGCCCCGACCGGGGGCGGCTCAGTCCCGCCGAGCGCTCCGTCGCCCGGGACGCTGGGCCACTGCCTCGACCGCCGGGATCGTCCAGCCCCGTGCGGATGCTGGTCGCCGGGTGCGACGTGGCCGCACCCGGGCGGGGGTCGTCGCATCGGCCCGGCAGCGGCCGAGATCCATCGGCGCAGACCGGCAGCGGCCGCGAGGCAGGCCGTGTGCGGGAGCGCGGCGTCGGTTCGTGCGGCTCACCCCTCGCCGCCGCACACCCCCGATAGGCTGGGCGCGTGAGCGTGCATCGCGTGATGGGCATCGAGACCGAATACGGTGTTGCGGTCCCGGGCAAGCCGCATGTCAACGCCATGCTGCTGTCCTCCCAGGTGGTGAACGCCTACGCGGAGGACGCCTACGCCGGCAGCCGGCGCGCGGCTCGCTGGAGCTACGAGGACGAGACGCCGCTGCGCGATGCCCGCGGCTTCGACCTCACGCGCGCTGAGGCCGACCCCACCCAGCTGACCGACGAGGACATCGGGATGGCCAACGTCATCCTCACCAACGGCGCACGGCTCTATGTGGACCATGCGCACCCCGAGTACTCCAGCCCGGAGGTCACCAACCCCCGCGATGCCGTGCTGTGGGACCGCGCCGGCATGCTCGTCATGCAACGGGCCGCCGTCCTGGCCGCGCAGCTGCCGGGCGGCTTCCCGCTGCGGATCTACAAGAACAACAGCGACAACAAGGGCGTGTCCTACGGCTGCCACGAGAACTACCTCATGCGCCGGGACACGCCCTTCGCCGACGTCGTCGCGGGCATGACGCCGTTCTTCGTCTCCCGGCAGGTGTTCGCCGGCGCCGGTCGCGTGGGCATCGGTCAGGACGGCTCCAAGCCGGGCTTCCAACTGTCCTCGCGCGCGGACTTCTTCGAGGTCGAGGTGGGCCTGGAGACCACGGTCAAGCGGCCGATCATCAACACCCGCGACGAGCCGCACGCCGACCCCGAACTGCATCGCCGCCTGCACGTGATCGTGGGCGACGCGAACCTCTCCGAGACCGCGACCCTGCTCAAGATGGGGACCACGGCCCTGGTCCTGGCGCTGATCGAGCGCGGCGACATCGGCGAGCGACTCATGCCGCAGCGGCCGGTGGCGGAGATCCACGCCGTCTCCCACGACCCCTCGCTGCGGCATCGGATCGCCCTGCGCGACGGCCGTCGCCTCAGCGCCGTGCACCTGCAGATGGAGTTCCTGGAAGCGGCATCGCGGCTGCCCGGCGCGGCGGAGGACCAGGCCACCAAGGAGATCCTGGCGGAATGGGAGCGGGTGCTCGTCGCGCTGGAGGCCGAGCCGTTGAGTTTGGCCGACGAGCTGGACTGGGTCGCCAAGCACGCCCTCATGCAGCAGTACCGGCGTCGCGACGGCTTGGAGTGGGACAGCGCGCGCCTGCAACTGATCGACCTGCAGTACGCCGACGTGGATCCGTCCCGGGGTGTGGCGCTGCAGTTGGAGCAGAAGGGCAGGCTGCGCCGCATCACCGATCCCGCGGACGTGGCACGCGCCGTGACGACGCCGCCCGAGGACACGCGCGCCTGGTTCCGGGGGGAGTGCATGCGGCGCTACGCCCCCCAGATCGCGGCGGCGGGATGGGACTCCGTGGTCTTCGATCTGCCCGGCCGGCACGCCTTGCAGCGGGTCCCCACACTGGACCCCCTCCGGGGAACCAAGGCGGCGGTTGACGGGTTGCTGTCCCGCGCGGCGACGGCGACCGAGCTGGTGGACAGTCTCGCCGTGACCTGAGGACCTCGTCTTGGCATCGGCGGCGCCGGCGCTGGTTGACGGTCCCGTGACCTGAAGGCGTCGTTCTGGCGGCTGCGTCGCAGCCTCGCGCGACCGCGGGCGATGAGCTCGGGCGACGTCTCAGGCGGCCAGGGTGCCGGAGAACACCTGCCAGGCCAGTGCGGACTTCGCCACGAGGCTCAGCGTGATGTAGGCGCGTTCCCCGACGAGGTAGTCCGACCAGCGACCCACGCGCTTGTACTGCAGGAACTGGTTGAGCGCGAAGACGTTGAAGAACAGGAACAGCGAGACGATGATCCCGTAGACGAAGGCCGGGGCCGACTCCGTCGACTCCGATCCTGGAGCCACGACGTAGAACACCACGGCCAGCCACGGCACGATGCCGGCAACGCAGCCGAAGAAGAACGGCAGCCAGCCGCCGCCCGGCTGCTCGTAGTCCTCCTGCAGCCAACCGAAGAAGATCATGGAGGCGTTGACGCCGAAGATGGCCGCCAAGGCCGCCACATCGCTGATGCCCACGAGTTGGGCGATGAGCACGATCATCATCGACGAGGTCAGCGCATACTCCACCCAGCGCGCGCGGTTGCGCTGGCGTGCCAGATCGTCGCCGTAGCCGCGGAACCACACCGTGGCGACCAGCGAGCAGCGCCAGGCCGGACAGCAGCAGGAACGACGCCACCGCGATGCCGATGGGGGAGTCCAGCAGCGTGACCGGATCGCCCGGGTCCGTCCCGGGAGGTCCCTCGAGGTAGGCCGCAGTGATGGGCAGCGTGAAATCGTTGGACAGCACCCATACCGCGATGCCCTGGATCAGCAGGATGACGCCGACGACGATGTTGTAGCGGCGCAGCCCGGCGAGGCGGCCGGAGTCCACGGGCGTCGGTGCGGCGGCTGATGTCTGCGAGTCGGCCATGCTCCGACGCTAGGGGGTGACGCTCGGGCGGGGAGCCGGAACGCCTCGAATCCCGAAGCACCGGCACCGTCCCTCGTCGCCCAACCGGCTCGTCGGGGCGAACTCACCTCGGCTGGCCCTGGCGAAGCGGGGAGACCGCGCGCGGCGGTGCCCAGGCCCCGCACCGACCGGCGCCCACCACCGGCGCCCATCGCCCTGCCGCCGCCGTCCCTTGCGTATAGGGTCGTCGCATCACTGCGACAGGAGGTCGTGATGGCTGGCCAGGAGTCGGAGGAGCACCGCGCCGCGGCGCGCCGCACCGAGGAGGAGCAGGCGGTCCAGACCGAGCAGGCAGAGCTCGCCGAGCGCAAGGAGCAGCTCGACACCGACGTCGATGCGCTGCTCGACGAGATCGACGATGTCCTCGAGGAGAACGCCGAGGAGTTCGTGCGCGGGTTCGTCCAGAAGGGGGGCCAGTGAGCGTCTGGAACGCCGGCGGGCTGCCGCCGATCTTCCTGTCGGCGGGGAGTTCGTCCTTCACCGACTTCCTCTCCGCGGCTGCGCCGGACCTGCTGCCCAGCCGCCGGTTGACCGGGCGCGAGACTGCCGTGGGCGAGCAGTTCGCGCCGCACGGCACCACGATCGTTGCGCTGCGGTACTCCGGTGGCGTCGTGATGGCGGGCGACCGCCGCGCCACGATGGGCAACGTCATCGCGCAGCGCGACATCGAGAAGGTGTTCCCAGCCGACCACACCTCGTGCATCGGGATCGCAGGTTCCGCGGGCATCGCCGTGGAGCTGGTACGGCTGCTGCAGGTCGAGTTGGAGCACTACGAGAAGATCGAGGGCACGCCGCTGTCGATCGACGGCAAGGCGAATCGGCTCGGCACACTCCTGCGGGGCAATCTCCCGCTGGCCATGCAGGGGCTGGTGGCACTGCCGTTGCTGGCCGGCTTCGATCCCGACGAGCAGCGGGGAAGGATCTTCTCCTACGACGCCACCGGCGGCCGGTACGAGGAGCACGACTACTACTCGATCGGTTCGGGTTCGTTCTTCGCCCGCGGCTCGCTGAAGAAGCTGTTCGATCCGGGCTGCGATCGCGACGAGGCGATCATGGCGGCCGTGCAGTCGCTCTACGACGCCGCCGACGACGACTCCGCGACCGGCGGTCCCGACGTCTTCCGGCGGATCTTCCCGGTCGTGGCCGCAGTCGATGCCGACGGCTACACCCGGCTGACCGACCAGGCGGTGGCCGACGTGGTCGACACCATGCTCGCCGGGCGGCGGGAGCGGCCCGACGGGCCGAGGGCAGGGGGTGGCGCATCATGACGATGCCGTTCTACGTCTCACCGGAACAGGTGATGAAGGACAAGGCGGACTACGCGCGCAAGGGCATCGCGCGCGGCCGTAGCGTCGTCGTGCTGCAGTACGTCGGCGGCATCCTGTTCGTCGCGGAGAACCCCAGCAAGGCGCTGCACAAGATCTCCGAGATCTACGACTGCATCGCCTTCGCCGCGGTGGGCAAGTACAACGAGTTCGAGAACCTGAGGGTCGCGGGCGTCAGGCTGGCCGATTTGCGGGGCTACGCCTACGACCGGAGCGACGTCACCGGTCGCAGCCTCGCCAACGCCTACGCCCAGACCCTCGGCACGATCTTCACCGAGACGTCCAAGCCGTACGAGGTCGAGATCGTTGTGGCCGAGCTGGGGGAGACGGCCGAGCAGGACCAGATCTACCGTTTGACGTTTGACGGGTCCGTCAGCGACGAGCACGGCTACGTCGCCATGGGCGGCTCGGCGGATCGGCTGGCCGCGGGGCTGCGGGAGGATTGGCACGACGGACTGTCGTTGGCCGAGGCCCTGCGAATCGCCGTGCAGCACCTGGCACGGGACACCGGCGACGAGGAGCGGCAGTTGCGCCCCGATCAGCTCGAAGCCGCGATCTTGGACCGAGGCCGCCCGAATCGGAAGTTCCGTCGCCTGGGTGTTGCGGAGCTGAAGGCCATGCTCGCCTGAGCCGCAGCCCGCAGCCCGCAGCCCGCAGCCCGGCCCGGCCACCAGCGGGCCCGGCCACCAGCGGGCCCGGCCACCAGCGGGCCCGGCCACCGATTCACCGGGTCGCCGACCGGCGCCGCGGTTATCGTGAGCGGGTGGACCGGCGGATCTTCGGCATCGAGACCGAGTACGGCGTGACCTGTACCTTCCAGGGGCAGCGGCGCCTGAGCCCGGACGAGGTCGCGCGCTACCTGTTCCGCAGGGTCGTCAGCTGGGGCCGGAGCAGCAACGTGTTCCTGCGCAACGGCGCACGGCTCTACCTCGATGTCGGCAGCCATCCGGAGTACGCCACCGCGGAGTGCGACAGCATCGACGAGCTCGTCGCCCACGACCGCGCCGGTGAGCGGATCCTGGAGGGCCTGCTCCTCGATGCCGAGGAGCGGCTGCGTGAGGAGGGAGTGGCCGGCGACATCTTCCTGTTCAAGAACAACACAGACTCCGCCGGCAACTCCTACGGCTGCCACGAGAACTACCTGATCGGGCGACCGGGGGAGTTCTCCCGGATGGCCGAATCGCTGCTGCCGTTCCTCATCACCAGGCAACTGCTCGCCGGAGCCGGCAAGGTGCTGCAGACCCCGCGCGGAGCCGTCTACTGCATCAGCCAGCGCGCCGAGCACGTCTGGGAGGGCGTCTCCAGCGCGACGACCCGATCCCGCCCGATCATCAACACCCGCGACGAGCCGCATGCCGATGCCGAGCGCTTCCGTCGGCTGCACGTCATCGTCGGGGACTCCAACATGAGCGAGACCACGACCCGGCTGAAGGTCGGGACGACCGATCTGGTCCTGCGGATGCTGGAGGCCGGGTGGCAGGTGCGCGACCTGACCCTGGAGAACCCGATCCGCTCCATCCGCGAGATCAGCCACGACATCACCGGCAAGCGGGCGCTGCGGCTGGCCAACGGCCGCGACCTGTCGGCGCTGCAGATCCAGACCGAGTACTTCGAGCGGGTCAACGACTTCCTGGACCGCCGCGACCTGCTCGGCGAGGACGGATCCACCACTCGGCAGGTCGTGGATCTGTGGGGCCGGGTCCTCACCGCCGTCCAGACGCAGGACTTCGATCCGGTGGCCACCGAGATCGACTGGGTGATCAAGCAGCGACTGCTGGACCGCTACATGGCCAAGCACGACCTGACGCTCTCCTCGGCGCGGGTCGCGCAACTCGATCTCGCGTACCACGACATCGCTCGCGGGCGCGGTATCTTCCCGATGCTGGAGGCGCGGGGCATGGCTGCACGGCTGACGACCGACCTCGAGGTGTTCCGGGCCAAGTCGGTGCCGCCGCAGACGACGCGGGCGAAACTGCGCGGGGATTTCATCCGCCGCGCCCAGGAGCGTCGCCGCGACTACACGGTGGACTGGGTGCACCTGAAGCTCAACGACCAGGCCCAGCGGACGGTGCTGTGCAAGGACCCCTTCCGCAGCGTGGACGAGCGGGTGGACCGGTTGCTGGCCACGATGTAGCGGCTGCGTACAGTGACCTGATGCAGCGACGTCGAGGAGTGGGCGCAGTGATGTGCGCCGCAGTGCTGGTTCTGGCCGGGTGCAGCGGCAGCGATGCAGCCGAGGAGGGCGGCGCCTGCAGCTACGACACCACCGTGGGCGCCGTCTCGGTGGCCGGCACGATCGGTGAGCAGGCCCAGATCGAGGTGGCCGTCGGAGCCGAGCCCGCCGAGGAGCTCGTCGTCGAGGACCTCTGCCAGGGCGACGGTGCGACCGCGCAGGCGGATTCCACGGTGACCGTTGACTACGTCGGCGTGGCGCTGTCCACCGGTGAGGTCTTCGACTCCTCCTACATCCGCGGGCAGCCGGCCACCTTCGGCCTGCAGCAGGTCCTCCAGGGCTGGCAGGTGGGCCTGCAGGGGATGCAGGAGGGCGGGTCCCGGCTGCTCGTCATCCCCGCCGACCTCGCCTACGGCGAGGCGTCCGCTGGACCCGGCATCGGTCCCAACGAGACGCTGATCTTCGTCATCGACCTCCTCGAGGTCGCGTAGCCCGCGGACGCAGCCAGCATCCCGGCGGGCCACGGCTCCTCGCCGCCACTGCCACCCGCGCGAGTCCCCGGCCGCGGTGTCGGCCGCATCGAGTGTCGTTGATCGCAGCGAATTCCCGCCCTGCGGCCAGAATTCGCTGCGATCAACGAAGCGCGTGCACTGCACGGGCTGGGATGTGGTCGTTCGGAGCGCTGCTGGGGGTTGGCGGTGTCCGCCTGGACCCTGGAAGGGTGCAGGTGCCCGTTCTGTCCCGATTCGGGGCACCCAATCGGGGGCAACTGAGTGCTTCGGGATGCGAGATGTCAAGTTGACACGCCATGCTGCCTCTCAACGGTGAATCACTACCAAGAGTCGCCGGTTCGCGACGATCGGTGAGATCGCCGGAGGAGCGCAGGCCACGGAGGTGCGAGATGACCACGATCAAGGCAACCTGCCCGTCGTGCGGGGACGTGGATCTCAAACCGCACGACATCACGGTGCTCCTCGCGCCGGCCGCGGGATGGGCCACCTACGAGTTCGCCTGCCCCCAGTGCCAGGATCGCGTGACCAAGTCGGCAGACGACGAGGTTGTCACGCTGCTGCGGGGGGCAGGGGTACGGGTCGAGAAGCTGCACATCCCCGCGGAGGCCCTCGAACTGCACCTCGGCCCGCCACTGGCCTCCGACGACCTCATCGACTTCGGCCTGCGGCTGTCGGCCACCGACCGGCTCGTGGCGGTGCTGGCGCAGGAGACGCGCTAGGGGCAGGCCGGTCCGCAGGCTACGCTGAGCAGGTACGCACGCGGAACGAAGGATTGGACATGCGCCCACCCCAGGGATTCGAGTGGCTGCTCATCCTGCTCATCATCCTGCTGCTCTTCGGCGCGAAGCGGCTGCCGGACATGGCGCGGGGGGTCGGGCGTTCGATGCGCATCCTCAAAGCGGAGACCCGCGGCCTGACCGAGGACGACGAGCGGGACAGCGGGGCGGCGACGTCCCCGCCGACACTGCCTGACAACGCCGCCGCGCCCGGTCAGCAGCCCAGGAGCGCCGACCAGCCTCAGAGCAAGCCGACGTCCCCCTAGCCGTGGCCGCTCCGGTGGCGCGGCGGGCCCGCGATCGCAGCGGGCCGATGCCGCTGCGCGAGCATCTCGCGGAACTGCGCAACCGCCTGTTCATCAGCATCATCGCCATCGCGCTCGGCGCGGTGGCGGGCTGGGTGTACTTCGACGCAATCTTCGACTGGATCTCGGCCCCGTTCCTGGACATCGTCGCCGAGGCTCAGGACGACGGGAAGAACGTCCAGCTGGCACTGACCGGGGTCACCGACCCGTTCGTGCTGCAGATCAAGGTCTCGGCGGTCAGCGGCGTCGTGCTGGCCAGCCCGATCTGGCTGTTCCAACTGTGGCGCTTCATCACCCCCGGGCTGCACCGCAACGAGCGCGCCTGGGCGCTGGGGTTCGCTGCGATCGCCGCGCCGCTGTTCTTCGCCGGGGTCTGGCTGGCGTATGTGTTCCTGCCGCAGGCACTGGGCTTCCTGTTCGGCTTCACCCCCGACGACGTCGCCAACATCATCGACGTCACCCGGTACCTCACGTTCTTCCTGCGCACCGTCCTGATCTTCGGGGCGGGCTTCCTGCTCCCGCTGCTGGCGGTGCTGCTGAACCTGGCCGGCGTGCTGAGCGCCGAGGCGTTCATCCGGTCCTGGCGCTGGCTCGTGCTGGGCATCTTCGTCTTCGCCGCGATGGCCACGCCGGACGGCAGCCCGCTGACGATGACGGTCCTCGCGCTGCCGATCATCGGGCTGTGCGGCGTTGCGATGCTGTTCACCTGGTTCCACGATCGCCGCCGCGGCCGTGACGACACCCTGGCCGATGACGAGGCCTCGCCCCCGCCGGCCGCTGCGGCGCCGGTCGACACCGATCCGGTCGATCCGGCCCAGGACCAGCCGCCGGGCGGTGTCCGGCCGTCCTGAGGCCGCGGGCGGTGTCCGGCCGTCCTGGGGCCGCGGGGCGGTGTCCGGCCGTCCGTGGGGCCGCGGGGCGGTGTCCGGCCGTCCTGACAACCGCGCCTAGCATCGAGGGCATGTCGCGATCCGTTGCTGTGCTGCTGAACCCCGCATCGGGTATGGGGCGCTCTGCCGACCGCGTCCCGATGATCATCGACGGTTTCCGGCGGCGGGGCGTCGATGTCGAGGTCATCGCGGGGACATCCGCCGAGCACGCCATCGAGCTGGCGCGCGGTGCGGTGGCGGGCGGCGTGGACGCCCTGGTCGCGGCCGGCGGCGATGGCACCGTGAACACCGCGCTGCAGGCGGTGGCGCAGACCCCGACTCCGCTGGGCATCATCCCCCTGGGCACGGGCAACGACAACGCCAACCTCTTGCAGCTGCCCACGAAGGACCCCGAGGGCGCGATCGACGTCGTCTGCAGGTTCCGCCCCCGCACCATCGACGTCGCCAGCGTCACATGCGCGGACGGGAGCAGGCACTACTTCCTGGGGGTGCTCTCCGCCGGTTTCGATTCCCTGTGCACAGAGCGGGCCAACGCCATGTCTTGGCCCAAGGGCGAGGCTCGCTACGTCCTGGCGATGCTGGCCGAGCTGCGGACGTTCTCGCCGGTCGCCTTCCGCATCACGATCGATGGCCAGACGTGGGAGGACCGCGGCATGCTCGCGGCCGTCGGCAACGGGGTGACCTACGGCGGCGGGATGCGGGTCTGCCAGGGCGCAGTGATCGACGACGGCCTGCTGCAGGTGACCTGGCTGCACGAGAGCACGAAGTGGCACTTCGTCAGGTCCTTCCCGAAGGTGTTCAAGGGCACCCACGTCCTGGACGACAAGGTGTCCCAGCACGCCGGCCGCCACGTACGCATCGAGGCCGAGGGGCAGCTCGCCTACGCCGACGGCGACCGGATGGGGGAGTTGCCGATCGACATCGTCGTGCATCCGGGCGCCCTGCGGGTGCTGGTCGGCAACCCGAAGTAACGTCACAGGGTGGGCATCGACGAGGAGCCATCGCCGAGCGAGCGCTATGCCGCCGCCCGCCGCCGGGCAGCGGCGGCCAAGACGCCGCTGCACACCTTCGGCCAGCAGTACGACTTCCTGTTCGACGAGTTCCAGGTCCGCGCGTGCGAGGCGCTGCAGGACGGGCATTCGGTGCTCGTGGCGGCCCCCACGGGCTCCGGCAAGACGGTGGTGGGGGAGTTCGCGGTCTGGCTTGCCCTGCAGCAGCAGGCCAAGTGCTTCTACACCGCGCCCATCAAGGCGCTGTCGAACCAGAAGTACGGCGAGCTAGTGGCACGCTACGGGGCCCACCGCGTGGGACTCCTGACCGGGGACAACAGCATCAACGGCGAGGCCGACATCGTGGTGATGACGACCGAGGTGCTGCGCAACATGATCTACGCGGGCTCGGCGACGCTGGCCCGGCTCGGCTTCGTCGTCATGGACGAGGTGCACTACCTCGCCGACCGGGCCCGCGGTGCGGTGTGGGAGGAGGTCCTGATCCACCTGCCGCGCCGCGTGCGCGTGGCGAGCCTGTCGGCGACGGTGTCCAACGCCGAGGAGTTCGGGCAGTGGCTGTCGACCGTCCGCGGCGATACCCGCGTGGTCGTGGAGGAGCGTCGGCCGGTGCCGCTGTGGCAGCACGTGATGGCCGGCCCGCGCCTGTACGACCTGACCATCGACGACGAGCAGGAGCGGGTCAATCCGGAACTGGTGTCGCTGGCCCGGCAGGACGCCCGCCGGGCCAGCGACCATGGCCCGCGGGGCGACCGGCGGGGCAGGTCCCGCCGCGACCAGCGCGGGCCGCGCAGCAAGCTCACCCCGATGCGGGCGGAGGTCATTCAACGGCTGCAGCGCGAGCAGCTGCTGCCGGCGATCACGTTCATCTTCAGCCGCGCGGGCTGCGACGCCGCGGTGGAGCAGTGCCTGGCCAGCGGGATGCGGTTGACCTCCGCGCAGGAGCGCGAGGAGATCCGCGAGCTCGCCGAGCGGCAGTGCGCGCACATTCCCCACCACGACCTTGACGTCCTGGGGTATTCGGCCTGGCTGGCCGGGCTGGAGCGCGGAGTTGCCGCCCACCACGCCGGCCAGCTGCCCGTCTTCAAGGAGACCGTGGAACTGCTGTTCCAGCGCGGCCTCATCAAGGCCGTGTTCGCCACGGAGACGCTCGCGCTCGGCATCAACATGCCGGCGCGGTCTGTGGTCCTGGAGCGACTGACGAAGTGGAACGGCGAGCAGCACGTCGCGCTCAGCCCCGGCGAGTACACCCAGCTCACCGGCAGGGCGGGTCGACGCGGCATCGACGTCGAGGGTCATGCCGTGGTCGTGTGGCACCCCAACCTGGACCCGGCGTCGCTGGCGGGCCTGGCAGCCACTCGCACCTACCCCTTGCGCTCCAGCTTCCGGCCCAGCTACAACATGGCCGTCAACCTGCTGGACCAGCAGGGTCGCTCCCGGGCCCGGGAGCTGCTGGAGACCTCGTTCGCGCAGTTCCAGGCGGACCGCGCCGTCGTCGGGCTGGCCGCCGAGATCCGGCGCAACGAGGAGGCGCTGGACGGCTACGCCGAGGCGATGACCTGCCACCTCGGCGACTTCGTCGACTACGCCACGATGCGTGAACAGATCCGCGTCCTGGAGCGGGAGGCCGAGCGGCGGGCCGTCGATTCCCGCCGCAACGACGCCGCAGCATCGCTGGCGGCGCTCAACCCCGGCGATGTCCTGATCGTGCCGACCCGGCGCCGTGCCGGCCCGGTGGTGGTCGTGGAGATCGGCGGCGGGGGAGCCGACGGGCCGGGGCCACGGGTGCTCGGCCTGGATCGCCGAGTGCGGCGACTGACCGTGGCAGAGGTCCCGGCACCGGTGGCACCGGTGGGGCACCTGCGGATCGGCAAGCACTTCCAGTCCGGCTCGGCGACGCAGCGCCGACAGTTGGCCGAGCGGCTGCTGCAGCTCAGCCATGCCCTGCCTGCGCCCGCGCGGCACCGACCCACCAAGCCCGCGATGCGCCACGAGATCGACGAGCTGCGCGCCCGGCTGCGGCGCCACCCGTGCCACGGGTGCAACGAGCGCGAGGACCACGCCCGCTGGGCAGAGCGGTACTGGCGGCTGCGGCGCACGACCGACGGCCTGGCGGCCAGAGTCGAGAACCGGACGAACACCATCGCTCGGCAATTCGACAGGGTGTGCGACGTGCTGCTGGATCTTGGCTACGTGCACGGGGCGCAGGACGATCTGACGGTGGCGCCGGCGGGGCGCATGCTCGCCGGCATCTACGGCGAGAACGACCTGCTCACCGCCGAGTCGATCCGCCGGGGCCTGTGGCGTGCACTGTCCCCGCCGGAGCTCGCCGCAGTGTGCGCGGCGCTGGTGTACGAGTCGCGGTCTGCCGACGCCGAGGTGGCGGCTCCTCGGCTGCCCGGCGGTCAGGTGCCCGTCGCGCTGCGGGAGATGGCGGTGCTGTACGAGGACCTGAGCACGGTCGAGCATCGGCACCAGGTGTCGTTCCTGCGTCCGCTCAACCTCGGGTTCTGCTACCCGGTCCACCGGTGGGCGAACGGCGCCAAGTTGGAGCAGGTGCTGTGGGAGGCCGAGCTGACGCCCGGCGACTTCGTCCGCTGGTGCAAGCAGGTCATCGACCTGCTCGGCCAGCTGCAGCACCTCGGCGAGCCGGGCTTGTCCGACCGGGCCAGGGACGCCTCCGATGCCATCTCGCGCAGCGTCGTCGCCTATCGCGGCGTGGAGTGACCCTCCCGGGCAGTGCAGGGTCGTCGCCTATCGCGGCGCGGGGTGACCCTCCCGGGCAGTGCAGGGTCGTCGCCGATCGCGGCGCGGGGTGACCCTCCCGGGCCGTGCAGGGTCGTCGCCGATCGCGGCGCGGGGTGACCCTCCCGGGCAGTGCCGCGGTCGCCTACCGCGGTGCGGAGGGATCTCCCGGGCCGTGCAGGGCCGTCATGGCTCGCGCGATCGGAGCAGCGAGGCCGTAGCGCCGCCCCAACTCGCTGAGTGCATCCCGATCCGGGTCCAGATCCGGGACGGCCAGGGGCAGATCCCGTCGCACCGCGACCACCTGCCGGGCGGCGGCGAGGTACTCCCCGCTGGCCAGCAGCGAGCGCCGCACGGCGGGACGGATCGCGCTGTCGGGATCGGCGGCGGCGGCCTGGATGCCCGCGAGATCGCCGAAGCGCGCCAGCAGCCCCGCAGCGGTCTTCTCCCCGATCCCGGCGACGCCGGGCAGGCCGTCGCTGGCATCGCCGCGCAGAGTGGCGAAGTCGACGTACTGCCGGCCGATGGTCCCGTACTTCGCCTCCAGCCAGGCATCGTCGACCACCTCGGCCCTGCCGACCCCGCGGGCCGTGTACAGGACGCGCACCCGATGGTCGACGAGTTGAAAGAGGTCCCGGTCGCCGGTCACGACCTCCACGGCACCGGTCGCGGTCGCGGCGAGCGATCCGATCACGTCGTCCGCCTCGTACCCGTCTGCGCCGACGACCGGCACACCGAGCGAGGTCAGCACCGCGGCGATGATCGGCACCTGGCCGGCCAGCGCGGCCGGCACCTCCTCGCTGCCGGCCAGCGCATCGGCGACCCGGTGCGCCTTGTAGGACGGCAGGAGGTCGACCCGGAACTGCGGGCGCCAGTCGTTGTCCCAGCACGCCACGACCCGATCGGGCTCGCGATCGGTCGCCAGGCGCGCCACGAAGTCGAGCATTCCCCGCACCGCGTTCACCGGTGTCCCGTCCGGGGCGCGCAGCGTGTCGGGCAGCCCGAAGAACGCGCGGAAGTACAACGATGCGGTGTCGAGCAGCAGCAGCGGTCCGGCCATCGCACCATCCTTGCCCATGCCTGCGACGCGGCGCAGGCGGGCGCATGCACCTCTCGCCGCAGGACCGTTGGCCGAGGCGCGGTGCCGACGGGCTGCGGTGCCGACGGGCTGTGGCGGGGGCGGGCTGCGGGCCCGGGCGGGTTGGCCGAGGCGCGGTGCCGACGGGTTGCAGTGCCGACGGGCTGTGGCGGTGCCGACGGGCTGGCGCGTGGGCGGGACGGCTCGTACGCGGCGCAGTAGCGTGTCGCCATGGCTCACACCTCTGCGGCCCTGACCGACGATCTGGTGCGCCGCCTGCAGCAGGCGCGCACGCTGGCCGCCGATCTCGGCATGGCTGCGCTGCTGGTCACACCGGGACCGGACCTGCGCTACCTCACCGGCTACCAGGCCGTGCCGTTGGAGCGCATCACCTGTCTGGTCGTGCCGGCGCACGGCGACCCGGTGCTGGTGGTGCCGGGGCTGGAGGAGGCCGCCGCGCTCGCGAGCCCGGTCGGTCAGCTGGGATTGTCGGTCCTGACGTGGCAGGAGACCGACGACCCCTATGCGCTGCTGGCGGATCTGTTGCCCTCGCAGGGGACCGTGGGCCTGGACAACCACATGTGGGCGGAGAAGGTGCTGCGCCTGCGGGCTGCCGCGCCGGATCTCGGGCAACGTTTGGCAGGGGAGGTGCTCGCACCCCTGCGGATGCGCAAGTCCGTCGCCGAGATAGCGGCCCTGCAGCGTGCCGGTGCAGCGATCGACAGGGTCCACGCGGCGATGGCCGACTGGCTGCGACCCGGCCGCACCGAGGCGGAGGTGGGCCAGGACATCGCCGACGCGATCCGCAGTGCAGGACACGTGAGCGTCGACTTCGTCATCGTCGGATCGGGCCCGAACGGGGCCAGCCCGCACCACGAGGTCTCCGACCGGGTCATCCAGCCCGGCGAACCGGTCGTGGTCGACATCGGCGGTGCCATGCCGGACGGCTACTGCAGCGACAGCACCCGCACCTACAGCGTCGGCGAGCCGCCCGTCGAATTCCTTGACGCCTACGCCGCGCTGGAGCGGGCGCAGTGGCTTGCCGTGGAGCATGTCCGTCCCGGCGTCACGTGCGAGTCCGTCGACGCTGCCGCCCGCGAGGTTCTGGCCGAGGCCGGCTGGGGCGAGTTCTTCATCCACCGCACAGGCCACGGGATCGGGCTGGAGACCCATGAGGAGCCCTACCTGGTGGCCGGCAACACGCTGCCCCTGGAACAGGGGATGGCGTTCTCGATCGAGCCGGGCGTCTACTTCACCGGCCGGCACGGCGCCCGCATCGAGGACATCGTCGTGTGCGGACCCGCCGGCGCGGAGCTCATGAACCATCGACCGCGATCCTTGGCCGTCCTCGACTGAGCTCCTGCGGGCACGCGTGCGTCATGATGGGGGCATGCCGGTCGCCCGCACCATGCCGACACCGGAGTCGGACGCCCTCATCGCACTCGTCCGCGACATCCGGGCCGCCGAGCTCGACCCGGTCGCCGCCGAGTACGAGGAGCGCGGCGAATTCCCGCGCGAGGTGTTCCGGACGCTCGGCAGGAGCGGCCTGCTCGGTCTGCCCTACCCGGCGCAGTTCGGCGGCGGCGAGCAGCCCTACGAGGTCTATCTGCAGGTGCTGGAGGAACTGGCGGCCGGGTGGCTGACCGTGGCCCTCGGCGTCAGCGTGCACACCCTGTCGTGCCACCCGGTGGCCGTGTTCGGCACGCCGGAGCAGCGCGAGCGCTTCTTGCCGGACATGCTCGGCGGGGAACTGCTCGGCGCCTACGCGCTCTCGGAGCCGCAGAGCGGCTCGGATGCCGCGGCGCTGACGACCCGCGCGGAACGCGCCGCCGACTCCTACCGCCTGACCGGCACGAAGGCGTGGATCACGCACGCGGGCCAGGCCGACTACGTCAACGTCATGGCGCGCACTGGTGGTCCGGGGCCGCGCGGGATTAGTTGCTTCCTGGTGCCCGGCGATGCCGCGGGCCTCTCCGCCGGCGCGCCGGAGCGCAAGATGGGCATGACCGGATCCACCACCGCGCTGCTGCACCTCGACGAGGTGGCGGTGGGCGCCGACCGCCTGGTCGCCGACGAGGGACAGGGCTTCACCGTGGCCATGGCCGCACTCGACGCGGGTCGGCTCGGGATCGCGGCGTGCGCCGTCGGCCTGGCTCAGGCGGCGCTCGATGCTGCGATCGACTACGCCCGCCAGCGCCGGCAGTTCGGTCGGCCGATCGCCGACTTCCAGGCAGTGCAGTTCATGCTCGCCGACATGGCCACTGCGGTGGCCTCGGCCCGTGCCCTCACGTTGTCGGCGGCCCGCGCCAAGGACGCGCACGCCCCGTACGGCAGCGAGGCGGCCATGGCGAAACTGCACGCCACCGATGTGGCCATGCGGGTGACCACCGACGCGGTGCAGGTCCTGGGCGGCGCCGGGTACACCCGGGACTTCCCCGTGGAGCGCTACTTCCGGGAGGCGAAAGTGCTGCAGATCGTCGAGGGCACCAATCAGGTGCAGCGGATGGTCATCGGCCGCGCACTGACGGCGGGTCGGTCGTGAACCCCGGGGATCCGACGCTGGCCTCCGACGCCGAGCGCTCCGACGTGGTGGCACTGCTGCAGCAGGCGCACGTTGCCGGTCGCCTGGACAGCACCGAGGTCGCCGAGCGCATCGAAGGCGCCCTCCGGTCCAGAACGAGGGGCGAGCTGGCGGACCTGCTCGCAGACCTTCCCGAAGGGGCGGCCGCGGCGGGCGTCGTGCCGGTGCCGCAGCCGGACCTGCCGGCGCGCCGTCACGCCGGGGGCGGCCTGGTCGCCGAGTGGGCCAAGTGGGGCAGCGCCAGTGCGACGACCTTCGTCATCTGGCTCATCATCTACCTCACCACCGGCGGTGCGGCGGCCTATCCGTGGTTCCTCTGGGTCGCCGGACCGTGGGGTGCGGTCCTGCTGGTGCGGACGATCGCGAGCGGGTTCACCGGTGAGCGCTGAGATCCCCCGGTGGGCGGGCACCGATCGGGTGCTGCTGCGCGGCGGCAACGTCTACAGTCCCGCCGACCCGTTCGCCACGGCGATGCTGGTCGTCGGCCACGACATCGCCTGGATCGGCAGCGAGGGCGCCGCCTTGGCGATGGCCGACGGGGTGGACGAGGTCATCGACCTGGACGGGGCTCTGGTGACGCCGGCCTTCGTCGATGCCCACGGATCGATGCGGGAGCGCGCGACCGCTGCTGAGGCCGGCATTGCCGTCCTGGACGTCCTCTCCCCGCAGCCGGCCACCGATGAGGACCTGGCGGTGCTGCTGGCGGATGCGCAGCAGGACCCGGGCCCGTTGGTCATCGGCTATCGGGCGACCCGGGAGCCGATCGCGCCGAGCCGGGGATGGGCCGGCGTTGTCGCGGATGCCGACGGCGACCCGGCCGGTGTGGGGGAGTTGATCAGGGCAGCGACCGTGGCGCAGACCCAGGTCGCGCTCCGAGCCGGAGGCCCGGGGGGGATGGCGGCCGCGATCGAGGGGCTGCGACTGGCGACCCAGATGGTCGGTCAGGCCGCGGTGGCGGGGATCGGGCACCGGATCGAGGCGCCCTCGACCCTCCGGTCCGAGGATGTTGCCGCACTCGGCTCGCTGGGGGTGGTCGTTGTGCTGCGACCCCAGCAGGGTGAGGGTTTCCCCGGTGTCCGGCTCGCCGAACTGGCCGCGTCGGGGGTGCCGTTCGCACTGGGAAGCAGCCGCGGGCAGCAGCCGGATCCCTGGGGTGCGATACGGGCCGCGGTGCAGCACCCGGATCCGATGCAGCGGATCAGCGCGCGGGCCGCGTTCGCGGCCCACACGCGCGGCGGATGGCGGGCATCGCGACACAGCGGCATCGGCACGCTCGTGCCGGGGGCGCCGGCCCACTACGTGGTCTGGGAGTGCGGCGATCTCGTGGTGCAGGCTCCGGACGATCGTATCCAGGCATGGTCCACCGATCCGCGGTCCGGGACCCCGGGCCTGCCCGATCTGGGGCCGCAGGGGTCCCCGCCGCGCTGCCTGCGCACGGTGGTCTGGGGCCGCAGGGTGGATGGGGCAGCGCGGTCTCGGTAGCCGCGAACCGGCTGTTGCTGCCCGCGATCCACGGGCCGGGGGGCGGGTCGGCCCGACCGCCGGTGCCCGGTCGGACCCTTGCAGCGGTGGTCCTGCCGCACCGACGCCGGCGGAGCACCCCCAAAGGGCCCGACTGCCGTCGCTGAGCGCCTTGCGCTGGGTGCGGCCTCCGGTACTGCCGCTGCTCAGGCGCACGAGCACGAGCACCTTGCCGGGAAGGCTCGTCTGGATGGCGATCGTCGCGATTTTGCGCTCGGATCCCGGCACCAGGCCCAACTCCATGAGGCTTGCCGGCGAGTAGCTGGCCAGTTGGGCGCGGGCCACGTCCTTGCGTTCCCTGGGCATCCTCGTCGGGACGGGCCGTCACGCAGATCGGTGCGCCCCCGGGAGCTCACGTTGCCCGGTGGTGAGGTGAGGTGGTTCCTCGGGGGCGACGAACCGCGATGACCGCGGCGCTTGGGGCGGGGCGGTCACAGGGAGTCCAGGACCGAGCGGTGCGGCGACCGTGGAGCGAACGGCCTCCTCGGCTGGACGACCCCCGTTCTCGGGGGCCGGTCAGTCGCCGATCAGCTTGTCGGTCTCCGAGGCCAGCCGAGTCATCGCGGACTCGGACTTCTGCGCCATCGACAACCGACTCCTGGCCGCGAGGCGCTGGGCCTGCAGGTCGTCGACCGCGGCCACGGCACGGGTGTGCAGGGCATTCGTCTGGGTGGTGACGAGCTCGACCAACCCGGCCGCGGCAGCGTGC
This sequence comes from uncultured Actinomycetota bacterium, assembly GCA_963766005.1. GTDB lineage: Bacteria > Actinomycetota > Actinomycetes > S36-B12 > CAVXYG01. The sequence continues at coordinate 195,848 of CAVXYG010000006.1, forward strand.
CGGCCGATGCGGCTGGTGGCGATGCTGCGAGCGGCGGCGTCACCGACGCCGGTCAACTGCTGCCAAGCCCCGGCCGCAACCAAGCGGCTGTTCGCCTCGGCGAGGTCGGCGCGCGCATCGGATGCCGCTGCCCTGCTCTTCGCGATCCCGGTATCGATCCATCCCATTTGGGGGCCTCCTTGTGTCTCTGTACTGGGTATTCCTCGGGCAGGCCCGCGGCAAACCTCGGGGGTCGGCGTTCCCCGCCGTTCGGGTTCGCTAGCGTCATCGGGTGACGTTGCGCCTGGCCTGTGCCGCCTCCGCCGGCCTGGTGCTGTCGTTCGCCTACCAGCCGACCGGCTTGTGGTGGGTCGCGGCACCAGCCCTGGCGGTGCTCGTGCTGTGCTGTTGGCGGCAACCGCCAGGCCGGTCGTTGCTGTACGGCTTGGTCTTCGGGCTTGCCTGGTACGTGCCGATGCTGGACTGGCTGTCGGCGGTGATCGGGGCTGACGCCGGGTTCGGACTCGCCGCCTACTCGGCGCTGTGGATCGGTGCCGCCGCTGCCGGCATCGCACTGGTCACCAGGCTGCCGGGGTGGTGGCTCTGGGTGCCGGCCGTGTGGATCCTGCAGGAGGCGGTCAGCGGGCGAATCCCCTTCGGCGGCTGGGGCTGGGGCCGCATCGGATTCTCCCAGGACTCCTCGCCGCTGCTGCCCGTGGCAGCGCTGGCGGGCGTCCCGGGACTGGGTTTCGCCGTCGTGCTCGTCGGATCGCTGTTGGCCGCGGTGGCGTTGGCGGGCTGGCGGTGGGGCCGGGTGCGCCTCCACGATCCTGCCGCCGCGCCGATCGTCGTCCTGCTGCGTGCCGGCGTTGGGCCGATTGCTGCGCTGGCCGGTCTGGTGGCTGTCACCGTCCTCGTGCCCGTCCCCACCGCGCCGCAGGCGCTGGCCGGGCCCGCGCAGCGCGACGTCGCGATCGTGCAGGGCGACGTGCCCCAGTCCGGCCTGGACTTCAACGCGCAGCGGCGCGCGGTGCTGGACAACCACGTGCAGCAGACCCTGGCGCTGGCGCAGGACGTCGCGGCGGGCCGCCAGCAGCGACCGGACTTCGTCCTGTGGCCGGAGAACGCCTCCGACATCGACCCGTATCGCAACGCCGATGCGCGGACCGCGATCGATGCCGCTGCTCGGACGATGGAGGTGCCGATCCTTGTGGGGACGGTGGTGACCGACCCGCAGGACCCCGACTTCGTCCTCAACCAGGGCATCGTGTGGGATCCGGTCTCCGGCCCCGGAGCGGCCTACACCAAGCGGAACCTCGTGCCGTTCGGGGAGTACGTCCCCTTCCGCTCGTGGCTCGCACCGCTGATCTCGCGCTTCGACCGGGTGCCCCGGGACTTCGCGCCGGGTGAGGAGCCGGGGGGGCTGGACATCGGCGGCACCAGGATCGGCGACGCCATCTGCTTCGACGTCGCCTACGACGACACCGTGCGCCAGGCGGTCCGCGACGGGGGTCGCATGCTGGTGATCCAGACGAACAACGCCACCTACAACGGCACGGCGCAGCCGTTCCAGCAGTTCGCCATGTCGCGCATCCGGGCCGTCGAGCACGGCCGTGCGATCGCCGTGGTGTCCACCTCTGGACTGAGCGGCGTCATCGCCGCCGACGGCTCGGTCGTGTCGGGCACTGCAGCTGGGGGAGCGCGTCGCCGGCCGGTACGTGGTGGCGATCCCGCAGCGGGACACCCTCACGGTCGCCGACCGCCTCGGAGCCGGTCCGGAGGCGGCGGCGGCGTTCCTGGGGGCCGTCGCGCTGGTCCTCGGTCGGCACCGCCGCACCGCCGCGGGACCCGGGGACGGGATTGATCCCGTCGCACCAGGGGTAGAACCTCTGCAGTATCCGAGGGTCGAACGACCGGGGGAGAGAAGATGAATGAGCAACTGCGGGAGGACCTGACCGCCGACATCGGTCGCATCCTGGTGATCATCCCGACCTACAACGAGCGCGAGAACCTGCCGCTGATCGTGCCGGCCGTGCTGGCTGCGGCGCCGGTGGACGTCCTCGTCGCAGACGACAACAGCCCCGACGGCACGGGGGAGATCGCCGATGCGCTGGCCGCCGACGAGCCGCGCGTCCGCGTCCTGCACCGGGCGGGCAAGGAGGGCCTCGGAGCCGCCTACCTCGCCGGATTCGACTGGGCGTTGGCGCACAGCTACGACGTGGTCGTGGAGATGGACGCCGACGGGTCGCACCGGCCTCAGGACCTGCCGCGGCTGCTGGAAGCCCTGCAGGATGCCGATCTGGTGCTGGGGTCGCGGTGGGTGCCCGGCGGCAGCGTCGTCAACTGGCCGAAGTCGCGCGAGGCGCTGTCCCGCGGCGGCAACACCTACGCCCGGCGGATGCTGCAGATCCCGCTGCACGACGCGACCGGCGGCTTCCGGGCCTTCCGCGCCAGCGCGCTGCGGGCGATCGACCTGGCCACCGTCGACTCCCAGGGCTACATCTTCCAGGTGGAGATGGCCACGCGCGCGGTCCAGCGCGGCCTGCGGGTCGTCGAGGTGCCGATCACGTTCGTCGAGCGCGAGCACGGCACCAGCAAGATGAACCGCGGGATTGTTGGTGAAGCGATGTGGCGGGTGACAGTCTGGGGGTACGAGTTGCGCAAGCAGCAGCGGGCCCGCCGTCGAGAGGCCCGCCGGCAGGGCCGCTAGCGCCAACCTCGGGCGAAGGAGTCGTTGTGCGAGGGAATCGCTCCCTGGTGTTCTTGGGCTATGTCGCGGTCGAGGCCGCGGCGCTGTACTGGGTGTGGGCTGCGTTCGGTGCCGTCGGGGTCGTGTCGGTGCTGCTCGGCGGCTTCCTGCTGGGCATGCTCGTGATGCGCATCGCCGGGATCCAGGCGTTCTCGGCCTTGACCGATGCGCAGCGGCGCGCAGCCGCATTCGGTGTCACGGGTGCCGACGGCTCCGAGCAGGTCGTGCACAGCGCAGGGCCGACCCAGGCCGACGCCCGCGAGACCGCGAGGAGGTCGGCAAGTCCTCGCTACTGTTCGTGGCGGGTATCCTCCTGGCCGCTCCGGGCATCCTGTCCGACGTTGCGGGCCTGCTGCTGATCCTGCCGCCGGTACGCGCCCACCTCACCAGGCGCATGGCGCGCTCCATGAGGGCCACGGCCGACCAGCGCACGCGGATCACGGTCGTCACCGCGGATGAGGCGGGGTTCACCGCCCAGCAGTGGACGGCGTCAACGCGGCGCGATCAGCAGCCGTCGGACCCGGGCCGCGGTGAGGGTGGCAGGCCGCCGGTGATCCAGGGCGAGATCCTCCCGCCGCCGCGCGAAGGCGACTGAGCGCATCGCGACAGGCAGGCGGAGGAGGCGCGCTGCCCGCGAGGCCGGCTCGATGGTCCGGTCGGTTCGCAGAATGTGCGGTGCTCGGGGAACGCAGGGAACATCCACGACGTCCAAGGTGTTGCAGAGGTGGCGGGCGAGAGGGCGCGCCCACGGAAGGGGTCCAATGAGCGACGGTGCATTGCGTGGCACACGGCTTGGCACGCTGAGTTACGAGACCGATGACAACGTGACCTTCGCCGAACGGCAGAAGGTCTACTACGACTGCGCGTGCGGCAAGGTCATCGAGCTGCCGTTCGCCACCGAGGCGGAGATTCCGGCGGTCTGGCAGTGCCGGTGCGGTTCGCAGGCTCTGCTGCGCGGCGGCGAGTGGCCGGAGAAGAAGCCGGAGAAGCCGGCTCGGACCCACTGGGACATGCTGCTGGAGCGGCGATCCATCAGCGAGCTCGAGGAGTTGCTGCAGGAGCGCCTAGAACTGTTGCGGGAGTCGCGGCAGCGGGTCTGACCACAGCACGACGACAGCGCCCGGCCATCACGGTCGGGCGCTGTCGCATGTCCCGGCTCGGTGCTCGGCGCGCATGTCCCGGCTCGGTGCTCGGGGCGGAGTCAGCCCGGCACGTGCCACACGCCGCGCCGCTGGTAGGCAGCCCTCAGCATGGTGGGCCGATCGGTCATGATCCCGTCCACCCCGAGGTCGAGCAGCCGATCGACGGCTGCCGGTTGATCGACGGTCCAGACATGCACCTGCAGGCCCAGGTCGTGGCACAGGCCCACGAAGTCCCCATCGACCAGCGGCCGGCCCCCGAAGAACTCCGGCACCTGCGCGCAGGCGGCCCAGCGCGGCAGGAATCGCGTCGTGCGACCGTCGGCGGCCATCCGCACTCCGAACACCTCCCGCGGGGACAGGCTGGTGGCCTGGCGGGGGCCCAGGGCCTCGCGCACCGCGGTCATGCGGCGGTGCGAGAACGACGCCACCACCACCCGGTCGCCGGCGCCGGTGCGGCGGAGCACTTCGACGAACGGGCCGACGGCCGCGGCCTCCTTGATGTCGATGTTGAACACCACGTCGGGATAGGCCGTCAGCAGCTCGTCCAGCCGCAGGATCTCGGCGTGGCCGTGGATGCGCGCCTGCCGCACGGCCGCCCACGGCGTCTCGCGGATGAGGGCCTCGATGCCCGTCAGCCGTTCCAGGTGCGCATCGTGGAAGGCCAGGGCAACGCCGTCCGACGTGGCGCGGACATCGGTTTCGAAATAGCGGAAGCCCGTGCGGTAGGCGGCCTCGAACGCCTCGGCAGAATTCTCCGCGGATTCCCACGCGCCGCCGCGGTGCGCGATGGCCAGGGGCGTCGGGGCGGAGAGCGCGGGAAAGCGCGGCATCAACCGTCGCAGGTGTCGGCCGTAGGGGCTCACGGGCGACTGCCCGGTGCGCACTGGCGCTGCATGAGGCAAGTCTGCCCCAGCAGAGCACGGCACGGACCGCTGGTGCGAGATTAGGCTGGGCCCTGGGAGGTGACCGCGATGCGGAACTGGTCGGTTCGTGCCGCCGTGCTGGCGGACGCGGCAGCCATGGCCGAGCTGGCTGCCGCCACCTTCCCGCTGGCGTGCCCGCCAGGATTCGACCCCGAGGCGATCGCGACGCACGTCCGGCAGCGGCTCTCGAGCGACGCCTTCCGGATCAACCTCGCCGATGTGGGGCTGGAGTACAGCGTTGCGATCCAGCCGAGCGGGCGCGCTGTCGGCTACCTCCTCGTGACGCGGTCCGAGATGCCCGGGCCGGCCGCAGGACGGCCGATGCTGGAGCTGCGCCAGATCTACGTGCGGTCCGACGCCATGGGCTCCGGGGTCGCCGACGAGCTCATGGCTGTGGCCGTTGCCAGGGCGGAGGAGCTGGGGCTGCAGGGCGTCTGGCTGGGGACGGCGAAGCAGAACGAGCGGGCGATCGCCTTCTACCGCCGGCACGGGTTCGAGCCCCGGGGTGAGCGCCTCTTCCTGGTCCACGACCTGCCGAACGAGGACTGGGTGATGGTGCGGCTGCGGCAGCGCTGATGCGGGCCCGCCCGGCGCAGCCCACCGGCCGGGGTGGGCCCCGGCTGCCGCACGGGAGCCCGTGAGCCGTCGTCCCGCCCGGCGGGGGTCGTCGGTTTCGGACCGGCCCGAAGGCCGTTGGGCGGCGAGGCGTGGGACCTGCCGGTCGCCGGCGGGCCGTCGTCGCGGCAGCTGGACACGGCCACGATCGCTGCGACCACCGGAACCGCGAGCGCTCCGTTCCACGCTCCCGGTACCGGTCGGTGGCCCGGCCATCCTTGGGGATCCGGCGGCGAGCAGCCGCGATGGGCAGATCCGCGGCAGGCGGTGCGCCTCCCCTCAGACCGGAACGCAGGGGCCGCCGGGCGCCCGATGTGGCTAGCGGCTCAGGTGCGGGTCGTGCAGGAAGGCATCGAACAGGGCGCGAGCGGTCGTGCGGAGCTCCATCGACTCCGGGTGCTCCGCCAACTGCCGCAACAGATCGCGGGCGCGGGCGACCTGCGCCGGAGCTCCGTGGTCGATGACGTGCTGCAGCAGGGCCCTCATGCTCTGATCATCGACCAGTCACGCCAGGTATGCACGCCATAGCGCAGCGTTATGGCTTGGGTCGGCGGGGACACGGGCCAGCTAGGCTTCGAGGATCGTCGTTCGCTGGAGGGCGGAGCCCATGGCCGCGCAAGTCGTGCTCATCACCGGTGGTGCCTCCGGCATCGGCGCCGCTCTGGCGCAGGCCTATCTCGCTCGGGGCGCCGCGGTCGCCATCGCGGATCTGGCCTTCGGCGACCCGCTGCCCGAGCAGCTCGCCGGCGCCTCGGCCCACGTCGCCGACGTGGCCGATCCGGACGCGGTTGCCGAGCTGGTGGCCAAGGTGGAGCGGGAACTGGGCCAGCTGACCACGGTCGTGGCCAATGCCGGAGTGCCCGGCGGCGGTGGCCTGGAGGCGCCCGACGCGGTGTGGGAGCGCAGCTGGCAGGTCAACGTCATGGCCCATGTCCACCTGGCGCGCGCCGTGGTGCCCGGCATGGTGGCCCGGGGGCGCGGACGGTTCGTCTCGGTCGCCAGCGCTGCGGGTCTGCTCACGAACCTCGGCAACGCGCCGTACTCCACCACCAAGCACGCCGCCGTCGCGTTCGCCGAATGGTTGGCCATCACCTATGGCGACCAAGGCATCGATGTCCGGCTGATCGCGCCGATGGGCATCGAGACGCCGATGCTGCGCAGCGGGCAGGGCACGCTCGCCGGCGAGTCGGTCCGCGCGCTCGGCGTCATCGGCGTGCAGGAGGCGGCCGAGCGGATCATGGCGGGATTGGACGGCGACGGCTTCCTCGTCCTGACCCACCCGGAAGCGGCGACCTACGAGCAGGCGCGCGCCGCCGGCCGCGACGCCTGGCTGGCCGGGATGCAGCGGGCCAGGGCGCAGCTGGAGGCGCGCCTTCCCCCGTCGCAGTGACGGGCGCGCCCGGCGCGGCAGACGTAGTCTCGCCGGTATGAGCAATCTGGATCCGGATCCGCGCGAGGACGAGTGCGGGGGAGTGGCTGTGGCCGAGCCCCCGCCGCCCGTGACGACGCTGCTGCCCCGCGAGGTGCCGCTGGGCGGGCCGAGGGGGATCCTGGTTCGCCGCACGCTCCCGCACCGCAGCATCCGCACGGTCGGGGCCTGGTGCTTCGTCGACCACTACGGTCCGGTGGACGTCGCGGCGCCGGGCGCCCGGGGGATGGTCGTGCCACCCCATCCGCACATCGGGCTGCAGACCGTCACCTGGCTCCTGGCCGGCGAGGTCGAGCACCGCGACAGCCTGGGCAACCACCAACTCGTCCGGCCCGGGGAACTCAGCCTGATGACGGCCGGGCGCGGGATCGCGCACTCGGAGTACTCCACGGCGAGTTCCTCGCGGCTGTTCGGCATCCAGTTGTGGGTCGCGCTCACCGCCGAGCACCGTGATCGGGCCGCGGCGTTCCAGCACTTCCCGCAACTCCCGCGAGCGGAGGCCGACGGGCTGTCCATCACCGCGGTGATCGGCGAGACCGCCGGCCTCGCTTCCCCGGCCACCGGGCATTCCCCGCTCGTGGGTGCCGAGGTGCGGCTCGCGCCCGGCGCCGCCGCCTCGCTGTCGCTGGAGCGCGACTTCGAGTACGGCGTGCTGGTTGCCGACGGGACGGCCCGCGTCGCCGGGCAAGCCGTACCCCTCGGCGCGCTGCGCTACCTCGGCTGGGGGTCCTCCGGCGTGGATGTGGCCAGCGAGGACGGCGCCACGCTGCTGCTGCTCGGCGGGGAGCCCGTGGCCGAGCACCTGCTCATGTGGTGGAACTTCGTGGCACGCGACCACGACGAGATCGTCCGCGCCCGCACGGAATGGGAGGCCGGCGGAGACCGGTTCGGCACGGTGACCGGCGACGACCGCGCCCGCATCCCGGCGCCGCCGCTACCGACGCACGCGCATGATGCCCAGGCCCTCGCGCGGCCGGGAGTAGCCGGCTGCGGCTCAGCGCGCCGTGTAGCCGCCGTCGATCGTGTAGTAGGAGCCGGTGATGAGCGAGGCGGCACCGGAGGCGAGGAAGCACACCAGTTCTGCCACTTCCTCTGGCTCGCCGAGCCGCTCGTTGGGATGGGCGCCGGCGATGTTGGCGATGACTTCCGGGTCGGCTGCGGCGAGCAGCGGCGTGTTGATGAAGCCCGGACCCACGGCGTTGACCCGGATTCCCTGGGTGGCGTACTCGATCGCCGCGGTCCGTGTCAGACCGACGACGCCGTGCTTGGCCGAGACGTAGGCCGAGGCCGTCGGGAACCCCACCGAACCGAGGATCGAGGCCATGTTCACGATGGCACCGCCGCCGGCCTCCAGCATCGCGGGGATCTCGTAGCGCATGCAGTAGAAGACGCCGTCGAGGTTGACGCTCAGCACCGAGCGCCAGCCGTCCAGCGGGTAGTTGCCGGTCATCTCCGGAGCGTCGCCGCCGATCCCGGCGTTGTTCACCGCGATGTGCAGGCCTCCGAAGGAGTGCACGGTCTGCGCGACCATCGATGCGCAGTCCTCGGGCTTCGCGACGTCGGCGGTGACGGCGATCGCCTCCCCGCCGTTGTCCGTGATGGCGTCGGCGACCCGCTGTGCCGCCTCGGCATGCACGTCGCACACCGCCACCCTGGCCCCCCGGTCGGCGAGCATGCGGCTGCACGCCTCTCCGATCCCGGAGCCGCCGCCGGTCACGATCGCGACCTTCGCTGCCACCATGATGTCCACCTCCGGTTGCGAGTCTGGCACCGCGGTGCGGTCGACGCGTGGTGACGAGGTCCGGCTGTGGGCAGGTCAGCCGCTGCGCCCGCGCACCAGCAGCGTCAGGCTCACGGCGACGACCCAGGCCGGGAACGTGAAGATCAGCGGCTCGAAGAGCGCGAGGTTGAGCGTCTGCACCAGCGCGACGACGTACCCGGCGATGACGAGCCAGCGCGGCAGCGCTCCGTGCTGTCGACCCGCCGATGTCGCCGTCAGGATCACCAGCACCTGGACCCGGACGCCGATCACGAAGACCAGGCCGTAGGCCGCCGACTGCAGACCCATCAGCGTGGAGGCGTCCAGTGCCGTGCCCGCTTCCTCGGCCAGGAGGTAGTAGGGCCCGCCGACCAGGGATGCCGCGACCAGGAACAGGGCGACGAAGGTGGTGCCCCCGGCGACGAACACCGTGGCGACGAAGCGGTCCTCGCCAGGGATGCGCCGGCGCATCACGCCGATGAACCAGAGGAAGCAGGCCGCCGCGAACGGCGCCAGCGAGTAGCCGATCAGGACCAGGCGGCGGGCATCGCGATCCTGGTACTGGCGCTGCAGTTCATCCCGGGCCAGTCCGACCTCGGGGAGCCCTGCCCGCATGAGGCTGACCGAGGCCACGAACAGCACGGCGAACAGCACACCGGTGACGGCGACCGCCTCCAGGGACACCGAGCGCTCGCGCCATCGCTGTGCGCGGCTGGCGGCCTGGGCAGTCATCGCCGGCGATGCTATTCGCTCGGCCGGCCGGATGGCGCGTCGTCGGCGGGCGGGGATGGCCGGCGCTGGCGATCGGTGCGACGTCGCCGGCGGCCCGGTCACGCCGGGTGGCATCCCCGTGCGCGGGCTGCGCCCCGACGACGCACGCCGGCGCCGCCACTGCATCGCAGGGCGGCGCCGGTTCGAGGCACGTGCGTCAGCGGGTCAGGACCTGCTCCAGGTCCCCGGCGGTGGCGACGGTCCGCAGGCGCATGGCCAGTACGGCCTGCAGGACGCCCAGGGCGATCAGCCAGATGCCGCTGATGTACGCCAGAGCGAGCAGCGTGATGCTGGGCCACACCAGCACCACGGCGCCGGCGAGGAGGCCGAGGACGCCGGCGGCGATGGTCAGGCCGCGGCCGCGCATGCCCTTGGACCCGATGCCCAGGATCAGGTCCGCGATACCGCGCACGATCCAGCCGAAGCCGATCATGTAGGCCAGCAGCGTGACGGCCTCGGTGAGACCGCTCAGGGCGAAGATGCCCAGGCCGAGCGACAGCAGTCCGGAGATTCCGGCGAGCACGCGCAGCGCGGTCGGCTGATCGGCGCGGGTGAGTCCGGCGATCAAGGAGAAGATGCCGCTGATGAGCAGGGCAACGCCGAGGAGCACGGCAACGACGCCGATCGTCGCCTGCGGCCACACCATGACGGCGGCGCCGAGGCCGGCGAGCACGATGCCGAGGCTCAGCACGATGCCCCAGTTGCGCCCGAGGGCGCCGGCGATCTGGTCGGAGCGGTCCTCGTTCGGAACGATCGCGAGACCGACGACAGCGTCGCTGGAGGAATCAAGCTCGGGAGTGGGGTCGTGGTCTTGGTGGGTCGACATTCGGGCGCCCTTCAGTTGCGGGGGACTCCGTCGCACGACGGGTCTTCGATGGCAACCTGCCCGCTGGGGAATCCGCCAAACATGGGCTGCGTCACATGGTGGTGGTCCGGGCCCGTCTACCGGAAGCCGTTGCGCTGGATCAATCGCATGACGTCGTGCAGCTTGCGGGTGTACGACGGGTCGGTGGCGTAGCCGGCGGCGGCGATGGCGGCGGCGAACCGGTAGGGATCCGCGGCATAGCGCAAGGCGCTCCGGTAGCGCTGGTTGCGCAGCAGCAGGCCGTGCTCCTGGAAGGAGGAGTCGGCCGAGGAGTACGTCCGGAACCAGTCCTTGACGGTGTAGAGGTAGCGCCCGTCCGAGCGCTTCTTCACCGAGAGCACCACGGGGAACTCCCGGACGCTGGGCGAGCCGAGCACCTCATAGGTGGTGCGCAGCTGCCTGCTGCTCGCGGGATCCGCGGAGCGAGCCTTCACACCGAAGAAGTTGTTGCCCGCTGCGCTGCCGCCCCATCCGGATTCCAGTGCCGCCTGGGCGAGGCTGACCAGTGCCGGGACGCCCGTGGCGGCGCTCGCGCGCTTGGCGACGGGTCCATAGCGCGAGACGAACGCGCGCGGGGACAGGGCCGATGTCGGAGCAGCGGTCGCCCGGACCGGAGCAGCTCCGCCCAGGCGGGCCAGCGTCTGGGAGCCGGGGATGCCGTCGGCGCCGGAGCCGCGCCAGCCCTGCGAGCGCTGGAAGGCCGCGACGGCAGCCTTGGTCTGGGAGCCGAAGTAGCCGGTGGCGCCGGCGGGGATGCCGAAGCCGCGGGCGATGAGGTTGCGCTGCAGTGTCGAGATGTGCGGGCCCTGGGCACCCATGCGGTAGGTGCCGGAGCTCGGCGCACTCACCGCTGCCACGGTGCGCACCGGTGCGGCGGCCGCCGCCGTCCGGCCGCCGAGGCCCAGGCGGGCCAGCGTCTGGGAGCCGGGGATGCCGTCGGCGCCGGAGCCGCGCCAGCCCTGCGAGCGCTGGAAGGCCGCGACGGCAGCCTTGGTCTGGGAGCCGAAGTAGCCGGTGGCGCCGGCGGGGATGCCGAAGCCGCGGGCGATGAGGGCCCGCTGGAGCGAGACCACGTGGGAGCCGCTGGCCCCGGGCACGTGCGCGCTGGAGGAGGCAGCCGGGGCAGCCACGCCCGCCACCGAGAACGGGGCGGACTGGACGGCCGCTGCGGAGGGCGCAGCCGCCGAGGCGGGTGCCGTCATCAACCCGATCGACAGCGGGGCGGTCCCCAGGGCGCACACCAATCCTGATGCCAGGGCCCGTCGCACTCTCATCAGCCTTGCTCCTCTCGATCGCAGCAGGGGACATATTTCCGATTCGCGACGGACGGCACGATCACAAGTGCGAATCTCGTCCGGAATCGTACGCATAGCGGACGGATGGCGGCCTTGATTGCGCGAAATCAGGACAACGTGCCCATCGTCGGAAGCGGTCGGCGTGTCGACTTGACCACGCGCTGCACGGCGTGGGCTGCGTTGATCGTCGCGAATTCTGGCCCACAGCCGGGAATTCGCGACGATCAATGCCTGCCGCCTGCCGCCTGCCGCCTGCCGCCTGCCGCCTGCCGCCTGCCGCCTGCCGCCTGCCGCCTGCCGCCTGCCGCCTGCCGCGCCTGCTGCCTGGCGCACGGCGCCGTGTCGCGGGTGCTGGGGGTCAGGGTCCCAGGGTGGCGACGAACTTCTCGATGCGGCGTTGGGAGACCGGGAAGGCCGTGCGGATGTGCTGGGCGAAGACGCTGACCCGGAACTCGTCGAGCAACTGTCGCGCCCGTGCGGCGTCCGGGTCGGAGGCCGCCGGGTCCGCGACGGGCCAGCCCGGGATTCGGCCGGCCAGCAGCGCCTCGGCCTGCCGGACAGAGGCCAACCGGCCGGCATCGCCGGCGGGATCGTCCGGTAGCCGCGCAGTACGCCATGCCAGCGCCTGCAGGTAGCGGCGCAGGTCCGGCAGCCGGTCGGCGCCGATCCGGGTGACCGGCTGCGCGCCGAGGAGGCGCTCCAACTCCTCGCGGATGTCGGCGGCGGAGTCCGCGACGATCGGCGAGGTGAGCTCCGACACCGACCGATCTGCCTCCCACGCCGGTTCGAGACCGGCGACCAGGATTGCCAGCGCCGACGCGAATCGGTCCGGCAGAGCGGTTGCGACGCGCTGCGCAGCTGCGGCGAACGCCTCCGGGCTCCGAACGGCCTCACCGGCGAGCAGCGCATCGACGCAGGCGTCGGCGCAGTCGGCCAACAGCGCCGGCGCGCCGCCATGAGGGAACCGTCCCAGGATCAGCCGGGAACGCGCATCCAGCCCCGCGTAGGCTCGGGTCCCCGGATCGGGAGTCGCCAGCCGGACCAGCCGTCGCACTCCGCGCCGATGGAGCTGTCCGGCCTGCTCGCGATCTCCGAGGACGACGAGATCCACGCAGGTGCCGCGATCGGCCAAGGCGGGGTACCCGGTGACGGCGATGCCGGAGACGGTGCGCTCCACGCTGTCCGGGATGGTGCCGAAGCGCCAGTCGGTCGCGCCCTCGACCGCGATATCGGAGGCGGACTGCGCCAGCAGTGCGGCACGGTCCGCGGCATGGTGCTGCTGCAGGTGCGCCAGATCTCGGTCCTCGCCGATGACGCCGCCGTCCTCGTCCAGGACCCGATATCGGGGCAGCAGATGCATTGGCACGCGGTTGAGGTCGAAGTCCGCGGCGATCACCCGCACCCCGGACAGCGCGGTGACGCTCGCTGCGACACCCTCCAGCAGCGGGTGTGCTGCCAGATGCGGGTCCGCGACGACGCGACCGGCGAGGTTCGGCGATGGACCGAGCTGGCGGCGCAGCGGTTTCGGAAGGCTGCGCAGCAGCGCCGTGACGAGTTCCGTCCGATGCCCCGGCGCCGCGCCCGGCACATCGGACGGATCCAGCGTGTGCAGTGCCGCCAGCGGGACGTCCACGGTGATGCCGTCCATCGCCTGGCCCGGCTCGAAGGCGTAGTGCAGGTCCAGGTCGAGGTCGGGCCCGGCGCTCCACTGCCGGGGGAACTCGTGGTCCTCGGGCAGCGCGTCGGGGTCTGGATGCAGGTCGACGTCGGTGAGCGTCAGCAGCGCCGGGTCGCTGCGGGCCGCCCTCTTCCACCAGGAGTCGAAATGGCGCACCGAGACCGCCTCGGCGGGGATCCGCGCGTCGTAGAAGGCGAAGAGTCCGTCGTCGTCGATGACGAGGCCGCGTCGACGGGTGCGATCCTCCAGATCCGCAGCAGCCTCCAGCGCCGCGCGGTTGTCGTGCCAGAACCGGTGGCGGGTCCGCCACTCGCCCGCCACCAGCGCGCTGCGGATGAACAGCTCCCGCGAGAGGGCCGGGTCGAGGCGGGCGTAGGGCACCGTCCGGCCGGCCACGATCGGCACGCCGTACAGCGTGACCCGCTCGGTAGCCACGGCCGAGCCGCGTCGGGCCGACCAGCGCGGCTCGGAGTACTGGCGCTGCACCAGATCGCCGGCGGCGTCCTCGATCCACTCCGGCTTGATCGCCGCGTTGCGGCGTGCGAACAGCCGCGAGGTCTCCACGATCTCGCTGGACATGACCCAGTCCGGCGTGGTCTTCGCCAGCGCCGAGCCGGGGAAGATCACGAACCGCGCGCCGCGGGCTCCCAGGTAGTCGCGCCGCTGCGGGTCGTAGCAGCCGATGCCGGAGAGCATCCCGGTCAGCAGCGCCCGGTGGATCGCCTCGGGGTTCTCGCGGTCGGTGCTCCACGGGATGCCCAGATCGCCCAGCACGTCGCGCAGCTGTCCGAGGAGGTCCTGCCACTCGCGGATGCGCAGGTAGTTCAGGTGCTGCTCGCGGCAGGCGCGGCGCAGGCCGCTGGCGGAGGTGGCCCGCCGGGTCTGGCGGATGTGGTCCCACAGGTTCAGCAGCGTGAGGAAGTCGGAGCGCCGGTCGGCGAAGCGGGCATGCTGGGCATCGGCTCGGGCGCGCTCCGCCTCCGGGCGCTCCCGCGGATCCTGGATGGTCAGGCCCGCCGCGATGATCACGACTTCCTGCACGCAGCCGGCGTCCTCGGCGGCCAGCACCATGCGGGCCAGATGCGGGTCCAGGGGCAGTCGCGCCATCCGGCGACCGATCGGGGTCAGCCGCCGCTGGCCGTCCAGGGCGCCGAGCTCGGTCAGCGCGGCGGTGCCGTCGCGGACCTGTCGCGCGTCGGGCGGGTCCAGGAAGGGGAAGCCGGCGATGTCGCCGAGCCGCAGGTCTGCCATCTGGAGCAGGACCGAGGCCAGATTCGTCCGCAGGATCTCCGGATCGGTGAATGCCGGCCGTTCGGTGAAGTCCTGCTCGCTGTACAGCCGCACGGCGATCCCGTCGCGGACGCGTCCGCAGCGGCCGGCCCGCTGGTTGGCCGACGCCTGAGAGATCGGCTCGATGGGCAGTCGCTGCACCTTCAGCCGCTTGCTGTAGCGCGAGATCCGCGCGGTGCCGGGATCGACGACGTAGCGGATGCCGGGCACCGTGATGGAGGTCTCGGCCACATTGGTGGCCAGCACGACGCGCCGGCCGCCGCCCGGCGTGAACACGCGGTGCTGCTCGGCAGCGCTGAGCCGGCCGTACAGCGGCAGAACGGTCACGGTCCGGTCCAGCATCGGGCGCAGGGCGTCGGCCACGTCGGCGATCTCGCGCTGCCCGGACAGGAAGACCAGCACGTCGCCGTCGCCGGAGGTCAGGCACTCCAGCACGGCCTCGCAGACGGCATCGACGTCATCGGCGGCGACGTCCTCGGTGGGGTGGTAGCGGATCTCGACGGGGTAGGTCCGGCCGCTGACCTCGATGATCGGGGCGTGGTCGAAGTGCGCGGAGAACCGTTCGAGATCGATCGTGGCGCTGGTCACGACGAGCCGCAGGTCCGGCCGGCGCGGCAGCAACCGCTTGAGGTAGCCGAGCAGGAAGTCGATGTTGAGGCTGCGCTCGTGGGCCTCGTCGATGATGAGGGTGTCGTAGCGGCGCAGATCGCGGTCCCGGCGCAGCTCGGCCAGCAGAATCCCGTCGGTCATGACTTTCACGCGGGTGCCCTTGGCCGTTCGGTCGGCGAAGCGCACGGCGAAGCCCACTTCCGCGCCGAGATCCACCTGGCACTCCTCGGCGATGCGCGCCGCCAGCGTGCGGGCGGCGATCCGGCGCGGCTGGGTGTGGCCGATCATGCCCCGGGTGCCACGGCCGGCCGCCAGCGCGATCTTGGGCAACTGCGTGGTCTTGCCCGACCCCGTCTCGCCGGCCACCACGACCACCTGGTGCCGCGCCAGTGCGCCCCCGATCGCCGCTGCGTGCTCGGCGATCGGCAGGTGCGCCGGGATCGTCAGTCGCATCGCGCGCGGCTCGCTGTCCGGGGCACCCACATCGGCAAGGCTGCCACAGGGTCCATCGGTATCCGCGGTGCGCGGGGGCAACCGCGATCCGGCGCGCACGACCGGGGTCTCCGGCGCCGGCCTGGGCGCGACCGGGGGTGTGGTGCCGCGCCGGCTTGGCCGCCACCCCCGCAGGCGGGCTCTGCTGGCGTCGACGGGCCCGCCGAGGAGCAGGACGCCGATGAGCACCGACATTCCCCAGCGTTGCCGGACCAGCCACTGCCGGATGAGGAGTCCGCGCGGTGCTGCGGCACCTGCGCTGACTCGACGTGCCCACCAAGGGCGGACGTACGACGTCCTACGGCGACGACTCGGGGCGCAGCGACTTCCAGGAGCTGGGCCGGGCCGCCTCTGCGTTGTCGGAAGACGTCCATGGGCTGGACCGGAGCGCGTTTCCGAGCTGCGCCGCGGGCGAGAACGACCTGGTGGCTGCCGGGCTGCAGCTGCTGGGCAGCGGTCGGCCGGACGAGGTGGGGACGCTGACCAGCAGCGGCACCGAGTCCTGCGCGCTGGCCGTGCTCGCCGCGCGTGCGGACTGGCGGGCTCGCACCGGCGAGAGGCATGGTCGGGGCGAGATCGTGGTCGCCGAGTCGGTCCACCCGGCGTTCCTGACAGCAGCGCACCTGGTCGACCTCGACGTCGTGCGGGCGCCCGTCGATCCCGCGACCTACCGCGCGGACCCGTCAGCCACCCGCTGCGATGACCGGTCGGACGGCACTCGTGGTCGTCTCCGCGCCGTCCTACGTTGAGGACCACGTCCCACAGCTTCGGTGCGACCACGAGGAAGCCGCGAGACCGGCGGCGGCCCCGAGGACATCGGTGAGGGAGAACAGCAGGATCAGCCTGGGGACGGTCGTGAGGAGGCCGGTGCCGGCCGACCCGGCGGCGTAGCCGGCGATGCGCCGGCGGCTGAGATCGGGGCGGTCCGCGGAGGCGGTGCCGGGTTGCGTCATGGCGCTGCTCTCACCGCGGTCAGCGGGTCCTCGGGCAGGGAACCGCGGCTGCTGCCACGACGGAGGCTCGGTGTTCGGCGGCCTCCGGTCAACGCGCGGCCGCCAACTGCCGGGCCCCGGCGGGCGCCGGGCCTCGATCGCTGAGCCGGCCGCGCACCGGTGCCGACCCGTCCGCACGCCTGCGGATGGCTCCGTGCCAGGGCGTCGGATCCCTCCCGGCACTGGCCGGAGATCAGATGAACAGCGCCTGGCTCGACTCGTTCGCCTCCCCGAGGAAGCTGGCGACGCCGCCGAGCTCGACGCCGTCGATCAGCTCGTCCTCCTTCAGGCCGAGCAGGTCCATCGTCATCGTGCAGGCGATCAGCCGGACCCCGGTCTCCTGCGCGGTGCCGATCAGGTCGGTGAGCATCGGCACGTTGTTGTTCTTCATGATCTGCTTGATCATCTCCCGTCCGCCGCCGATGAAGTTGGAACTGCGACAGCTTCAGCGCTTCCGGGCCCTTGGGCATCATGGCGGCGAACATCTTGTCCACCGGGTTCTTGCCGCGCTCGTGGTGCTCGGGCTTGCGCAGGGCGTTCAGCCCCCAGAAGGTGAAGAACATCGACACGTCGTCTCCCATGGCCCGCGGCGCCGTTGGCGATGATGAACGCGGCGAGGACCTTGTCGAAGTCGCCGGAGAAGACGACCATCGACTGCTTCGCGAACCGCTGCGCGACCGGGCCGCCGCCGCGGACCCCGCCGCCCTTGCGGAACGACCGCGGCGTAGCCCGGCCCCTCGGGCGTGATCTCTACCAGTCGTGTGCCCGTTCTGGTTGGCCCACGCCGTCGCGTCGGCCTTGAAGCCCGGGTCGGAGACGTGGATGAGCACCTCGTCGCCGACGGCGAGGGCGGCCATGGTCTTGGCCAGCTGCCATGATCGGGCCCGGGCAGGCCAGCCCGGTGGCGTCGATCTCCTCGCGCACGCCGCTGGCGGCGCACCTCGGACCCGCCAAAGGCGGGCGTGCTCCTGTCCTCGGCGTAGGAGACAGCGGGGCGGAGGTATCGGACTCGTCGGGCGCCACGTCGTGGTAGGCGCGGAACGTCGAGGCGCCCGCCGGAGAGCATGCGCACGTCGGTGAAGCCGCGCTGCACCAGCGACCGGTGCGCCAGGTAGGAGCGGAAGCCGGTGGCGCAGTAGACACGCAGCGGCTGACTCGCGGTCCCAGTCCGGCGCACGCCTCGCGCAGCGTCTTCAGCGGCACCAGCTCGGCACCGGGCAGGTGCCAGATGTCGTACTCGGCAGGATTGCGGACGTCGACGAGCCGGCAGCCCTCCACATTGCCGGGCCAGTCGCGCGCGTGCCACAGCTCGAGGTCGCCCTGCACGACGTTGGAGCCGACGAAACCGGCCATGTTCACCGGGTCCTTGGCCGAGCCGAACGGCGGGGCGTAGGCCAGCTCCTGCTGCTCGAGGTCGAAGACCGTCAGACCCTGGCGGACGGCCATGGCCAGCACGTCCAGGCGCTTGTCGACGCCGTCGAAGCCGACCACCTGACCGCCGAGGAGCTTGCCGGACTCGCGGATCGAAGAGCACCTTCATGTGCATCTTCGCGGTGCCCGGGTAGTAGCCCGCGTGGCCGGACGGGTGCAGGTTGACCATCTCGTAGGGCAGCCCGGCGGCGACGAGCTGCTTCTCGGAGGCCCCGGTGCCGCCGGCGACCATGTCGAACACCTTCACGATCGACGTGCCCTGCGTTGTGGTGTAGGTGGTGTCCCGGCCGCACATGTTCTCCGCGACGACGCGGCCCTGACGGTTGGCCGGCCCGGCCAGCGGCATCAGCCAGCTGCCGGGGAGCACCGTGTGCTCGGTCTCCACGGCGTCGCCGGCCGCCCAGATGCTCGGATCGGATGTCCGCATCCGGTGATCGACCTTGATGCCGCCGCGCTCGCCGAGCTCCAGGCCGGCCGCGACCGCCAGCTCCACCGCAGGCCGGACCCCGGCGGAGAGCAGCACGAGGTCGGTGTCCAGATTCGTGTTGTTGTTCAGCTCGACGCGGATCTGGCCGTCCTTGCGGCGGGAGAACGCGGCCGCCGCGGTGCCCAGGTGCAGCCCGATGCCGTGCGCCTTCAGGTAGTTCTCCATGCTCCTGGTGAGCTCCTGGTCGATCGGCGGCATGATCTGGTCGGCCAGTTCCACGATTTCGACCTTGACGCCGCGCTCGTGCAGGTTCTCGGCCGTCTCCAGGCCGATGTAGCCGGCGCCGATGACCACCGCGCTGCCGATCGGCTCCCTGCCGTTGCTGCCGTCCACCCGGGCCTTGATCTGATCCATGTCGCCGATGCGGCGCAGCACGTGGATGCCCTCGAGATCGATCCCGGGCAGGTTCGGCCGGAACGGCACTGCTCCCGGGCACAGGGCCAGCGTGTCGTACGGCTCGAGCGTACTCCTCGCCGGTATCGAGGTTGCGCACCGTCACGGTCTTGGCGGCCGGGTCGATCGCGAGGACCTCGTGGTGCGTGCGCACATCGAGGTCCAGGGCCTCCCGCAGGCTCTGCGGGGTCTGCAGGAGCAGTCGGTCGCGGTCCTTGATCGTCTCGCCGATGTGGTACGGCAGCCCGCAGTTGGCGAAGGAGACGTGATGAGCGCGCTCCAGGACCACGATCTCGGCGTCCTCGTCCAACCGGCGGGCCCGGGCCGCGGTCGACATGCCGGCGGCAACGCCACCCACAACGACGATCTTCATGGTCGGCCTCCTCGAGACAGGGGCTCCCCGGGCGACTCCCGAGGGGCATCCCGTGGTCGCCAATGTAGTGAGGGACCAGCCACTGCGCTACGTGGACAGCGCCGTCCTGTCCTGTCGGACGGCCGCACCTTGCTGTGCCATCCGCGATCGGAAGGGGCAGTGATGGCACGGGATCGAGCTGGCACGAGGCGACCTTGGCGGCGGTGGGGACGTGCGTCGCGGCACGCATCCCGCTCCTGCTGCGGGGCGAACCGGGGTCCGGCAAGACGGCCGCGGTGGAATCGGCGGCCGGGTGCGGACGCACGGCCCCGCGGACCGGCGCCGCCCCGAGGCTCGCGGGGCTTGGCCGCGGCTGGCGCTGCTGGTCCGGGCCGTCGAGGCGCTCACGGGCAGCGTCATCCAGCCCGGCCATGCCGCGCGGCTGGCGGACCACTGGCGCGTCACCGCCGGCATCCGCGGCGCTGCTGCTGCAGCACTGGATCGAGCACGGGCTACCAGCGACGGTCGAGGCCCTCACTGGTCCTGCGACGACAGGTCTCGGATACCCGCCCCGACCGCCCGCCTCGGCGCAGCACCGCCCGGTTGCGCTCGCTGTTGCCGCGGCACCTCGCCGGCGCCGACGACCTCGACCTCGCGCTCGTCGAGCACGGCTCGGTGGGGCCGGCGAACCAGGCGCTGTGTGGGCGCGATCACGGAGCGCGCTGAGCCCCGGATCCTACGTTGGCGGCAGCCCCGACGGTCGGGGTACGAAGGAGGATCCCCCGATGGCGACGTCAACCACGATGGACACCGCACCAGCGACAGCCGACGCCGGGCGCCGGGTGGCGGCAGGGGCCGCCGGCGGAGTGCTCGGCGGCCTGGTGTTCGGGGCGATGATGCAGGTGATGGACATGATCCCGATGGTCGCCATGCTGGTGGACAGCGAATCGCTGGCCGTGGGCTGGGCCGTGCATCTGGCCATCTCGCTGCTGCTCGGTGCCGGCTTCGGGCTCCTGGCGGGCAGGGGCTTGGACTCCTGGGGGACCGGACTGGCGCTGGGCGTCGGCTTCGGCGTCGTGTGGTGGGTGCTCGGGGCGCTCATCGCGATGCCCGCCGGGCTCGGGATGCCGACGCTGCAGTTGACGACGATGGCCTGGCAATCGCTCATGGGACACGTGGTCTTCGGCGCCGTTCTCGGCGCGGTCTGCGTGGGCATGCTGCGGACCCGGAACCGAGGATAGGTCGCGATGCTCACCGTGACCGTGCTGGTGTCGGCCTCCTGCCCCACGTGCGGGCAGGCGCTGCAACTGGCGCGGCAGCTCGCCGCGGAACGACCCGACGTGCGGGTCCGGGTCGAGGATGTCGACGCGCCGCACTGGCAGGCCCCGGCATCGTTCGCCGGCACGCCGATGTTCCTGCGCGGCGATACCGTCGTGTCCTACGGCAACCCGACGCTGGCGGAGCTGCACCGGGCGCTGCCGAGAGAGGCGGCGTGATGGCGCTCGGAGATCGGGAGTGGGTCCTGCGGGAGTTCGACCTGTTCCGCGACCTCTCGGATGAGGAGGTGGGCCGCATCGGCCGGGCCGCGCCGATGCGGGAGCTGCCCGCGGGCCAGCTGCTCTACTCGCCGGACCGCCCCGCGGAGGTGCTGTTCATCCTCAAGCGCGGCCGGATTCGGCTGTACCAGATCGGCATCGACGGTCGGACGATGACGACCTCGATGGTCTCGCCGGGTCAGGTCTTCGGCGAGATGGCCGTGCTCGGCCAGCACCTCGATCAGACGTTTGCCGAGACGCAGGAACGGTGCGTCGTCTGCCTCATGAGCCGCGCCGACGTGGAGCGCCTGCTGCTGTCGGATCCACGGATCGCCACCCGCGTCGCGGA
This sequence comes from uncultured Actinomycetota bacterium, assembly GCA_963766005.1. GTDB lineage: Bacteria > Actinomycetota > Actinomycetes > S36-B12 > CAVXYG01. The sequence continues at coordinate 216,983 of CAVXYG010000006.1, forward strand.
ATTCCTCGGCTCGCGGGTGGCCGACCTGGAGCGCAGACTGGGGGAGAGCGTCCTGAAGACGGTGCCGGAGCGGATCGCCGTGACGTTGGCCCGGATGGCCGGACCCGATGCGACGACCATCCGCATCACCCACGAACAGCTCGCCGACCTCATCGGCACCAGCCGGGAGACCACGACGAAGGTGCTGGGCGACCTCGCCGAGCGCGGACTGGTGTCGTTGCGGCGCGGCCGGATCGTGGTGCGCAGCGCATCCGAGCTGCGCAACCTCGCCGACAGCGGAGAGCTCTCGGTGACCACCGGAGGACGCGCGACAAGGAGTCAACGATGAGCTTCCAACCCACCAGCGGAAAGGCGCCCATCACCGAGCTGATCGGCGTCTACCACGCCGACGGCGGTCCGATCGGCGAGGCGAAGTACGTGATCGGCAAGCTCCTCGGCACCGCTCATTGCGCACTGTGCGACATCACCCACTCGCCGCTGCGCCGCAAGCCCGAGTGGGACCGCATGGTGCACCGGCTCGGGGTGCCGGTCGCCCTGCTGCACCTCAACGAGATGCCGCGCGACGTCGCCGCCGTAGTCGCCGAGCACGGCTCGCCGATCGTGCTGGCCCGGACCGCCGCCGGGCAGCTCGGCGTCCTGGTGCCCACGGTCCGGCTCGATGCCCTGAACGGTTCGGTGGACGCCTTCGAAACAGCAGTCCGCGACGCTGTGGAGGTCCAGGACGGCACTCTTGCCGGGCCGGCCGCTGCTGGCTGAACGGGCCCGGGCGGGGTTGCCAGGAAGTCCGCCAACACGGACGCGCTGCAGTGCGTCTCGCGCAACTCCGTCACGGCTGGGCAGCGACCCGCGCCCGTCGCACCGCCGACCGCGACGCCGCACGACTGCGGGATCGGTGCGCGGCGCACCGTCCTCGACCGCCGCGGTCGACGAGGGCGGTGCCCTCCGCCTCCTAGCCCGCCTTGGTCGCGGTGCAGCGCATCAGAGGAACCGGCAGCTCGAACGGCAGCGACCGGCCCTGCAGCAGGCGGACCGCCCAGCGGCGCTGCCGGTCGGAGCGGTGCGGCGTGTACAGCGAGGCCACGGCGAGGTCGGCGTGGGCCGGCTTCCGCACCGGAAACGGGAACCGGACTCGTTCATAGGAGCGCGGCTGCAGACCGGCGTCCAGCAGCATCCGTGCCAACGGGCCCGGACGTACCAGTTGCGGCATGCTGCCGGGGCCGAGCAAGGGTGCGGCCAACAGGAGTGCGGGCGCGACGTCCCGGGCCAGGATCGGACCGGTCGCCGGGACCATCGCGGCGAAGGTCCCGCCCGGCCGCAGGACCCGGCCCACCTCGGCCAGCGTGCCGCGCTCCGGCACGAGCATCAGCGCCATCGACATCACGACGATGTCGACGCTGGCGTCGGGCAGCGGCACTTGCGCAACGTCTCCGAGCAGCACCGGTCCCCGCCCCACGGCGACCGCGCTGCGCAGCTCCGCAGCCGAGGAGTCCACCCCGAGGTAGCAGCTCGCCTCCAGGTACGGCTGGATGGCCGCCGAGCCACAGGCGAGATCCAGCACACGTCCTGCCGGCCGAGGGACCGCGGCGGCGAGCCACTCGTACGCAGAGCCGTGCACGGGGTGCCGGGCATGGGCCAGAGCGCGCTCGGTGATGCCCGGCTGAGCCCGGTGGTAGTCGGCGATGTAGCGGGTCCAGCGCTTCGTCAGCACGGGGACCGGCCGATCGGCGTCACGCCCGAGCCTCCGCGGGGCGGGATTCCTCGATCACCACGCCCTGCCAGAACGCGACGTGGTCCCGGATCTGCGCAGCCTGCGCAGACGGGTCGCGGTAGGTGAACGCCCCGCCGCGGTTGGTCTTGCCCCCCACGCTGATGTCGTAGTAGGACGCAGTGCCCTTCCAGTGGCAGCGGGTCTGCCGGGTGCTGTCGAGGAGGACATCCCGCCGAACGGAGTCGGGCGGGAAGTAGTGGTTGCCCTCCACCACCACGGTGTGCTCGGACTCTGCCAGGACGGTTCCGTTCCAGATCGCGCGCATTCCGGCCTCCCTCAGTCTTCCTAGTAGGCCAAGAATGGATCGCGGCCGCATCTGGGATCGGTGGGTCCGCCCACGGTCGCACGGATCGGGTCGGAGCGGAGGATCGGCAGTGCGCACCGCTCGGCGGCCCGGACGGGGAGGGCGCTGCCGCCGCGTCGCGATGCGGCCCGGTGCCAGCAGCGCTGCATCGCGACGCCGATCGGTACCCTCGTCGTCAGCCCGCCATGGACGGCGCCCCCAGCCTGGCGCCGCCGCTCGGCGCCAGCCACGGCCGTCGGGGGGATGCAGTCGCGGTGCTGCGGCGCCGCGGATCATCGCTGCGCTGCGCTGCTGCCTCCGGAGTCTCTGCCGCGTCATCGTGCCGGCCAACGAGGCCGCCTCAGCGCGCATCGGCGTCCACTTCCGGCAGACCGTGGTGGACATGGCGATGGAGATCGAACGCAAGTTCCTCGTGGTCGGCCAGGACTGGCGCGCGGACGTGGCCACGTCGACCCCGATCATGCAGGGCTACCTCGCCTCGACCGGCCGGGTCACGGTGCGGGTGCGGGTACGGGGCGAGGTCGGCTACCTGACGGTCAAAGGGGCGACGACCGGGGTGTCGCGCAGCGAATTCGAATTCGAGATCCCCGTCGAGGACGCCCGCACGATGCTGTCCACCCTCGCCGACGGCCCGGTCATCGAGAAGGTGCGCCACCTCATCCCGGTCGCCGGCCACACTTGGGAGCTCGACGTGTTCGGCGGCGACAACGACGGGCTGGTCATGGCCGAGCTCGAGCTCTCGGACCCTGAGGAGGAGTTCGCGGTGCCCGCCTGGGCCGGCGAGGAGGTCTCCGACGATCCCCGGTACTTCAACGTGAACCTGGCCGCGCAGCCGTGGCGGACCTGGGCCGAGAACGTCTAGGACGCGATCGGAGGCAACGGCGGATCGCTGCGGGCTGGGGGAGGCGTCGGTGGTGGTCGGGGAGAGGGGTACCTCGGTGCTGCGGATCGCGCCGGACCTGCGCTTCCTGCTCCCACCGCGCCGCCGGTCGGCTGCAGTGCTCGAGGTTGCGCTGGACGGGACCTCGACCCTGGTGCATCTCGTGGAGTCCGTCGGCATCCCGCGCACTGAATTCGCGACGCCGCTGATCGACGGGCGGCCGGCCGCCATGGAGATCGCTCCGCCGGCAGGGTGCGTCGTCGACGTCCTGCCGGTGCAACGGCCGCAGCCGGGGTGGCAGTCCGGGTTCCTCCTCGATGTCGGCCTGGGCAGCCTGGCGCGCCGGCTGCGTCTGCTCGGCCTGGACGCGACGTACGACAGCGACAAGGGCGACGACGAACTGCTCGTGGCCGCGATCCGGACCGGTCGAATCCTGCTGACCCAGGACCGCGGCCTGCTGCGTCGGCGGGCGCTGCCGCGCGGTGCGCTGGTCCGCGGTCAGGGTGCCGACGACCAGTTGGCCGACGTGCTGCGCCGGTTCGCCCCGCTGCTGTCCCCGTGGACGCGGTGCCCGGCCTGCAACGCACCGGTGAGCTCCGTCGATGCGCGCGACGTCGCCCACCTGGTGCACGCCGGGACGCGTGAGACAGTCGCGGAGTTCGGGCGATGCGAGGGCTGCGGGAAGGTCTACTGGCGCGGCGCGCACGCGCTCGCGCTGTCGGCTCGGATCGAGCGTGCCCGCGAGGTGGTGCGGGGCGTGCATCGGTCCGCATCGTGAGCGGGACGGCCCACGGCGCTAGTGCCGGGCTGAGAAGTCGTCCACGATCAGCGTGATGGGGGCGTTCGAGGCGCTGCCGGAGACGTAGCCGCCGACGCCGAAGGCACCGCCGGACTGCAGGCCGGGGGTCCCGTCCTGGGTGGTCAGCGACCAGTCCGCCGGCTCAGGCGAACCTGAGAGCCAGGCCTTGGCGCGCAGCACGGTCGGTGACCCGCCGGTCGCTTCCAGCAGGACCGCGTACTCGGTGCCGGGCAGGTAGTTGCCGACGACGACCTCGCCCTGCAGGCGCGTTGAGCTGCCGGTGCTGGTGGACCGGTACAGGCTCAGCGCGACCTTGCTGTCGGAGCGGAACCGCAGCTGTGCTCGGTAGTGCGCTCGGTCATCCACTCTGAGGAGCAATCGCGCGTAGAGCCCGTTCCCGGTGGTGGTGCGGTCGGAGGCGAAGGTCGCGGAGACAGCGGCATCGCCGGTCACGGCCACGGGCAGCGTTGCGAAGATGCTCCGCTTGGCCGGGACGACGATCGTCCCGGTGCCGTCGGCCACATCGAGGCCTGGCGCTGCCGACCAGCTGCCGCCCGCATCCGCCTGACCCCATCCGTCGCTGAGCGACCGTTCGAACGCATCAGCTGCCACGACCGCGTCGCTCGGGGGCGTCGGGGTGGGGGTGGGCGTCGGGGTGGGGGTCGGCGTCGGGGTGGGCGTCGGGGTCGGGGTCGGGGTCGGGGTCGGGGTGGGCGTCGGGGTGGGCGTCGGGGTGGCGTGGGCGTTGGGGTCGGGGTCGGGGTCGGGGTTGAGTCTGTCAGCCAGGTCATCCCCGAGTACGAGGCCTCGCCCTCGGGGAACCACTCGTCGGTGTCGGGTGCATACGTGGCGCTCGACACCGAGGAGGCGGCGGTGTCCACGGTCACCAGCATCACGGGATTGGTGGTGTCGGAGTGCCAGGCGTTGTTCCAGGACACGACCTTGTTGCCAGCGGGCGTATCTGAGCGGTTGGCCGAGGTGAAGCCGCGATGGCCGTTCAGGACGAGTTTGACGTTCGGATGCTGCGACACGAGCCGGTCGTACAGATACTGCGGCGAGGTGGCGCCGTACCCGCCGTTGTCGGTGGCGATGGCGCCGGTGTCGTCGACGTACATGTGCGTCAGGACGATCACATTGAAGCCGGGGTTGGCCGTGATGACCGATTTGGCCCACGTCACGGCCTCGGGTCGCGGCCACAGCTCCAACGAGACGACGAGCCAGTCGGCCCCGCCCGCTCGGAACGCGGAGTAGGAGTTGTCGACCTTGCCGGCTTCCCAGACGCCCTTCATGAGCGGGAAGCGCGACGCGGGAAAGTAGGAGTTGAAGGTGCGGGTATCGCGCACAGCGACACTGGCATCGACGCCGGGGCAGGCGGCCCCGCCGGGGCACACCGCGGCGGTGTCGTGGTTGCCGATCGTGGGCACCCACGGGATGCCGCCGTTCTCGATGCGGCCGAAGGTTGCGCTGACCTTGTCGTACATCTCGTGCTCGGCGGTGTCCCACTGCACGACGTCGCCGACCGACAGGGCGACCCGGATGTCTCGGCTCTCCCGGTTGGCTACGAGCCAGTCGGCCCGGCGCTCGCCGCGCATGTCGGATGCGGGTTCGCTCTCGCGCTGGACATCGGGAAGCACAGCGATGGTGAACTCGGTGTCGCTGTCCGGACCGGTGGAGTGGACGTCGGTGACGACGAGGTCGTCCTGCGGCTGCGGCGGCGGTGGCGGTAGCGGTGGCGTGCTGGGTGCGGCGTGGAACGCCGCCCCCGTCGTGGCCCAGCCAGCCGACGCGAGCATCTGCTCTTCGGGCCCGGGGAGGACGAACTGATGCTTCGTGCCGCGCTCCATGCGCAGGACGGGCACGGAGCAGCCATCTGGCGCAGGCTGCGCGAGCGCGTAGAACTGGGTCTTCTGGACCGAGTATCCCGCGGCGGTCGCTTCGGCGATGTCGCCGGCGTCGAGGAGCCACTGGAAATCGGCGCGGGTGCTGCTGTAGAGGCGCTTGACCGGGAGCAGGTTTGCAGCGGAGGACGAAGCCGCGCGGAACGGCGTCCCCCGGTCACCGGTGAAGCCGTACTTGGACGCTGCATTGGCCGCCTCCTTCGCCGACAGCGTCAGCAGACTCGTCGACAGCGACGGCGAGTAGCGGGAGTACGCCTCGGCGCTCATCGCAGCGCAGAGCGGCTCCGCCGCGACGGAGCGCGAGTATGGAGTCAGGGCTGTGAGGGCCAGCGCGAGTGCTGCGACCAGGGTGACGACGCCGGCGGACTGGTGGGTGTGGGAGCGTTCGCGAGCGATGATGGCCTCCGCGGGTTGGTCGTCCGCTCAAGATCGGCTGTCGCTGCAAAGAGTAGCGGCGCGAAATTCGAGTTTGCATTCCGGTTTGCGACGAATGTCGCGGGGCAATACCACCGCAGGAAATCGTGCCGATATCCGCTGAATGGGGGAAAACTCGTCGTCGGAGGCCTGCACAGGCGGGCATGCGCATCGTGCCGCGTCGTTGTGTCGGCGCTGCGGGAGGCTGCGTCGTGCAGCCATACTGTGGCGATGCGATCTGGGTGCGGACCGGGGTGATGGCGGGGGAGTCGAGCCGTCCGCGGCTGTCCGAGGCACCCGTGCTGGAGGGGTTGCTGGACGCCGTTCCCGGCGACCTCGAGGCTGCGGGCGCCTCCGACGCGCTCCGGGTGGCCGGCGACGTCGCCCGGGGCCGGGATCTGCGCGGCGCCCGCTTCCTGGAGGTGTTGTGGGACGCCGCAGAACTCGAGGGTGCGGACTTCGCGGGGGCGCGCTTCGTCGAGAACCGGTTTCAGGACCTGTCGTGTACGTCCTTTCCGGCGACGTCGTCGCAATGGCGCGACGTGGAGGTGATCGGATCCCGCTTCGGGGCGGTGGCTCTGGATCGAGCCGACCTGCAGTCGGTGCGGTGGGCCAACGCGAAGATCGGCTACCTGAACCTGCGCTACGCCGCGGGCCGGGACATGGTGTTCACCGACTGCCAGATCGAGGAGTGCGACCTGGCATTCGCCGGGCTGCGCCGAGTGCAGCTGCAGCGCTGCCGGATCGGGCGTCTGACGCTGTCTTCGGCCGTACTGGAGGACGTGGACCTGCGCGGAGCCGACATCGAGCGCATCGCCGGAATCGAGGGGTTGGCGGGTTCGATCGTCACCGAGGTGCAGTTATGGGACCTAGCGCCGGCGCTGGCTGAGCATCTGGGCATCACCGTGGAGCCGGCACCGCCGGAGGGCGGGGCGTGACCGGTGGCGGGCAGCTCAGCTCGGGACCGCCGTCGCGCCGTGGAGCTCCAACCGGGGCGCGGGCGTGAGGTCGCCGATCCGGGCAAGATAGAGCCCGCGGCCGATGTCGCTGAGCAGGGCATCGTGGATCGGGAACCAGTAGCTCGGCGCGATGGCGCGGGTGAACGCCACCGTCTCCGAGAGTTTGGCCCAGGGACCGTTCACAGGGACGGCGAGCACGTCCACCCGCTCCGGCACGGCGCTGTAGTCGTCGCCTGGATGGAAGAACGCGGGTTGGCCCTCGCTCCGGAGCACCATGCCCACGTTGCCGACCGACGGCAGGTCCGGATGGATGCAGGCGTGCTCCCCGCCGACACCGGCGACGTGCACGTCGCCGATCGTGGCGGTATCGCCGGGCCGGAAGGCCTGGGCCCTGGCGCCGTCGCGCACCAGCTCCATCGCACCGGGCTCGACCAGCAGCCGCGCGTCCGGGTTGGCCTGCATCAGCGGGGTCAGGTGCGCCGGGTCGATGTGGTCGGGGTGCTGATGGGTGATCAGGACCCCGTCGAGGTCGGTGAGCCCGTGCCAGGCATCGCTGAACCCGCCCGGATCGATGAGTATGCGAGCCCCTGGTGTCTGGACGAGAACGGCGGCATGGCCGAGGTGCGTGATCTCCACGGGTCCACTGTGCCAGCGGACGGCCCGGCCCAGGCCCGCGCCCGGCCGCGTTTCGCTGTCGGCCGGGTGCGCCGGTGCGCCGCATCCGCATCCGGCCCGGGCCGTGGAGCTGGGCTTCCCGGTCCCGATGCTCAGACGCACGCCGCGACGGGACGACCGGCACGATCGGGGGCCGTGGGTGCGCGCGATGATGGCGGTGTGGCATCCGAAGGATTGGTCGATCGGGTCGCAGCGGCCAGCGCGGGGCGCGACCGGGTGCTGGATGCGCTCAAGGTCGGCGCTCTGCTCGTGGTCATCACTGCGCATTCGCTGGCGTGGCAGGTGGACGACGGCGCCGCCGAGAACGTCCTGCAGACCCGCCCGGAGTACGCGGGACTCACCTGGGTGCTCCAGATCCTGGCGCTGTTCTTCGCCGCCGGCGCCGTCACCAACGCCTTGTCCTTCGCGCGCTCCGAGAACGCGGCCGCGTGGCTGGGCCACCGCATGGAACGCCTGCTCGGCCCCGTCCTGGTCTACAGCCTCGTCCTGGCCGGCATCCTGCTGCCGCTGAGCCTGGTGCCGGGGGGATCCGCGGCCGAGGCCGGCCGGTTCCTGGCCCAGTTGATGTGGTTCGCCGGGGTCTACCTGATCGTGGTGGCGGGGGTGCCCTGGACATCGCGGCATCAATCGATGCTCGTGCTGGGGTGCTGGCTGACGGTGATCGTCGCCGTCGACCTGATCCGGCTGCACCTCTGGCCGGCAGTCGGCTGGCTGAACCTCGTACTGGTCTGGGGGTGGTTGCACCAGATCGGGTACCGGTGGCCAGAGCTTCGGGCCAAGCCCAGATCGCTGCTGCTGATGGCTGCCGCGGCATCGATGTCCGCGGCGCTGCTGCTGGCCTACCGCGGCCCGTACTCCAACAGCATGGTCTCCGTCGCCGGTGACCCGGAGGCATCCAACCTGTCGCCGCCGACCGTGGTGCTGGCGCTGCACGGCCTGGCGCTCATCCTGCTCGCCGCAGCCGCATGGCCCCTCCTGGAGCGGCTCCTGGCGTGGCCGCCGCTGTGGACGGCGGTGGCGGTGCTGGGCGCCCGTGCCATGCGCCTGTACCTGTGGCATATCCCGGTCGTCGGCCTGGTCGCCGGGGCCTTCATGATCCGCGGGAGCAGTCCGGATCCCTTCGGGCCGGGCTGGTGGGCCGTGCATCTGGGCACCGTCGTGGTCGCCGTGGGCGGAGCCTGGCTGCTCGCGGGGCTCGCGGGCGGCCCCGAACGTCGGCTGCGCGGCATTGGCACCAGTCGGGACCAGACGGCCGCAACGGCCTGGGCGCTGGCTGCGTCGGCCGGCGCCATCGTCCTGCTGCTCAGCGTCACCGGTCTGGGCACGTGGTGGTCAACGTCGTTCCTCGGCCTGCCGGCATCCGCGCCGGTCCTGCTCGGCGTGCTGCTGGTCATCTGGCGACTGCGGTACGCAGGCGGCCGCCGGGCGATGCATCACGATCGCGGACGGGATCAGCGCGCGGAATAGCGGGCGCAACCGGGGTCCGCCGGCTGTCGTCTTCGGGCAAGGAGCCCACCGGGCCCCGGCCACGTTCCCGGCCCAGCCAAACCTTCCGTGACGCCGTGCGCCGACGCGGGCAGCCGTGGGCCGTGGCGGCCGGATCGGTCAACAGGACCTCCGCCAAGCAGCGCCTGCGAATATCACGACGCCTACGTCCCATAGTCGGCATTATGGGAGGTAGGACTGTCGGCCTTCCCCGCTGCGCGTATTCCCCCTGCAGTCGTGGCGGGCGGCATTGCGGTGGCATCCGTCGCGGGGCAACGGGTTCCGGCTCCGGACGCACAGTCGGCGGCGGTGCATCGGAAGGGGCTCCAACTCTTGCGACACGCCGGTTGCGCGGCGGGACTCCTCGCAGGTGGTCACCGAGTGAAACACCGCCCCGCGCGTGCAGTACTCCGAGGGCCGCCCCCGCCAAGCGCGCGTTCATCCGCCGGGAGCTGCAGGAGCTCGTCGACCGCGCCGACGATGAGGTGGTCCGGCTGCGCCGCGCCGGCCGCAATGGCGCCCGGGCGGCGTGGCGGGACGCGGCGGCCAACAAGGCAGCGTACGCATGGGGGCTGCGGGCCAACGACGTCGTCCAGTTGCAGACCGTAGACCTCTCGCCCAACCCGCACGCCAAGCAGTTCCGCGGCTGCGGGGTGCTGACGGTGCGGCACGGCAAGGCGATGCGCACCTCGGCGCCCAAGGGCCGCGGCGCGCTGACCGTCTTCGGGCGCAGCGCGGCGCCGGGCCCACCGTTCCTCCTGCGGCGGCGAGGACCACCGCGGCATCTCGCAGGAGCCCGACCACGGCCTGTCCCGCGGCAGGGCGCCGCGCGGCCCACCTGCGCGATCGCGCCGACTCAGGTGAGTTCCCCGGCAAGCTGCTCGAAAAGACCGGCCATGGGGGCGATGGTGTCACCGGTGGCGAAGTACCCGCGCCGCATGCCCTCGTTGACCAGGGCGGACCGGGTGTTGATGGCGAGCGCCTCGGGTGTGGCCATCAGCGCGGTGAGCTGCTCCAGCTCCCCCCGCACGATCAACAGGTGCATCCCGGTCCCCATGCCCAGGTACCAGGCGTAGTCGGTGATGTGCCCATCCGCATGGGCCTTGTCGAGGAACGCGTTGGTATCCCTCATCAGATCCATGCTGGCGGCCTCCCGGCCGGGCACCGACCTCTCCCACCAGAACACGACAGCACCGTTCATGACTCCTCCTTCTCGACGCGGAGACGCTATGGGCCGCGCCGAAGCGCGCGGTAGGGACCTTCGACCCGAATCCGACGGCGGCGCAACTGACGCCCCCGGTTGCCGCCGCTGACACTGCCGCCCGCCCGCAGCTCAGCGCCCGCCCGGCGGGCCGGGACCACTGCTGAGGTGCGACAGGCCTCAAGGTGGGTGCCCGCAGCCTGCCGGGTGCTGTCGGCACGGCGCGGCCCTACTGTGCGCCCTCGCGTTTCCCCGCCACGGCGGCCCAGTCGGCGGCGACCCGGGGCAACTCGCCCATCGCCTTTCCGTACACGCGCTGGATCAGCGCGAACTGCGCACGGTCCGCCAGACCGGCCAGGCCGCCGCGCGGCTCGGCCTTTGTGGTTCCCACTAGCCTGGCACCTCCCGCGACCCCTTCCAAGGTGCGCCTGTTGTCCAGCGACGGCTTGCCCGGTTGGCGCATCACATGCCGGAACTCCAATCCGCTCGGCGAACGCAGCATAGCCACTCACGCGCCAGCCGGCCGTTCAGCGAGGAGATCGACGACGCCGTCGGGCTCGCCGAGGAGTATCGGATCGAGTACCACGAAATCCGCCCCACGGCGACATCGCTGGAAACCGGTGGCGGGACGCGCACGGCACCGGCAAACGCTCAACCTCAACGGGGGGTCGGGCGCCCGGTTCGCGACATTCCCCAAGGGAGCAGAGCCTGCCGTCGGTGTGCTGGGATGGGAGGATGGCGAAGCTGGTGACGTGGTCGCAGTACCGGGAGTCGATCGGGGACCGCTCGGGACTGTTCTCCGCGCTGGCCGAGGCGTGGCCGATCGAGCGGGCGTTGTACCCGGGCAGCTACGTCGACCTGTCCCCGTCGACCGCGTTTCCGTCCGTGGTCTACGTCGACTCCGACGCTCGCGCCGCGCGGTTCTTCGCCGACGGGGACCTCGTGGCCTCGGAGTTGGCCGAGCGCACCCGTCCCGGCGCAGGGCGCGATGTACGGTTCCTCGGCGCCGACTACACCCACCGGCTCGACCTCCCCGACGGCGGTTCGGACCTGCTGATCTCCCTGTTCGCTGGGCCGGTATGGGAGCACTGCAGCCGCTACCTGCGGTCGGGGGGATGGCTGCTGGCCAACACCAGTCACGGCGACGCCAGCTTGGCCGCACTCGACCCGACGGTGCGCCTCGCGGCGGCCGTGCACCAGCGAGACGGCCGCTTCCGATTGGTCACCGACCGGCTCGACCGGTACCTGATCCCGAAGCGTCCGCAGCGAGCCGACGCCGACGAGATCCGAGCCAGCGGCCGCGGGATCGCCTACACGCAGACCGCCTTCGCGTACCTGTTCCAGCGCCTCTGACCGGCTCCGGACTCGAGGGCGCGCCAGGGCACCGCCGAGGACAGTGCTTCCCGATCTCGGCCGGGACGCTGGATGAGGTCCGCTCCCGCTGACCGAGCCCGCGCTGCCAACGCTGCAGGCACCGGGAACCCGAGCGCCTACCCACCCAGGCATCAGAAGTCAGACACCAACGAACTCGAGCACCCACTGGTCAATGCCTCTGCCCCACGCTGCTCGCTGGATTGGGGCGCGCCGTTGCTCCAGCACCGGGTTGCCGATGTCGGCCATCCTGGCCGACGCCGGCGTGAGCGGTGCCCCGATCCTGGGCAGCGGAGTGTGCTTCCCGACCGACCGCGCGGGACTGGTCTCCGAACTGCGGATCGTGCCCGGTCAACTGGCCGCGCCGTGCTGTCAGCCGTGTTGGGGACCAGTTGCAGCGTTCAGCGGCGCGGACCGCTCCCCCGCTCTGCCGAGGACTGCTCCTTGGTCAGGGTCCTGGTTACCTGGCGGCCGCGGCTGCGACGCGCACGAGCAACCACCCGGCTCACGGCCCAGCCACCCGATGCGGCGTCGGCCCAAGGCAACGCACGCCAAGGAGCCGCGCGCTCTCGCCGTGATGGTCTGAGGGCATGAGCATCGAAGCGCCAGAGGACGACGGGACCCTGAAGCCCCTGCTCCGCCCGCGGCGGCCGAGCACCCCCTACATCGCCAGGATCTTTGCCTTCTCCGCGGCGAACTCCTCCTCGGTGAGGATGCCGGCCGCCTTGAGCTCGCCGAGCTTGCTGAGCCGGGCGAACTTGTCGTCCTGGGATGCCGAAGCGGCCGCTGCCTCCGCCTCCTCCTGTGCCTTCAGTTGCGCCGCCACCTGTTCGGCCACCGCCTGCTGCTGCGCTGCCGCCTGCTGCTGCGCTGCTGCCTGCTGTTGGGCGTAGGCCTGCTGCTGCGCTGCTGCCTGCTGCTGCTGGCTTGGGCCGGACATCTTGTTGGCCACACCCCTGTTGACGGCGGTCGCCGTCCCGGAGATGACGGCCGTGCGGGCCATCGTGCCCAGCAGTCCGGGTCGTCCGACTCGACGTGGCATGTCTACTCCTCACCTTCCAGCGCTACGAGCGCTTCGACAACGACATCGCGCGGAATGCGCACCAACCCGGCCAGAGTGCCGTTGGAGTCGCGCACGGCGGCCGCCACCCGGGAGGCCCAGGTGTTCTCCCAGACGACGACCAGCGCCGATGACTGCGGCTCCAACTCCGAGGCGATCCGGTCGAGGTCTGCGTCGTTGAGCAGATCGAGTTGGCCCTCGCCCAGCGCGGCGAGACGATCGGCCTCGTCGGCGTCGGACACCTCGACGAACGTGGTTTCGCCGTCGGCGTCCTTGTGGACGAAGGAGAGATCGATGATCCGGATCGTGCCGTTGCCCTGGAGCTCGGCCAGGGCGGGCGCGACATCGCCGTTGAAGGTGTTGCCCTCGAAGACGATCACGGCGACGTCCACGGGTCCGACGGTTTCCGGCGACAGAAGTGGTGCCATCTTTGCTCCTCAACGCTGCTTTGGCCGCAAGTCTCTAACGTTCGGTGCCGCGAAGCACCCCGGCGCCCTTGGGCGGCTCCCGTGACGACGGACTCCAGTATCGCTTGCGCAGGCCAATCTGCGCGGGATTCCGGGATGCGCCGGGCCGATTGGACGCCGGGCAGTCCCGGCCCCGCCTGTTCCAGCGGCTTCGCCGACCCGTCGGTAGCACGGCAGGCGCGGCACCTTGCTGCTGGCGAGGTTCGTGACGGATCTCGATCCGATCCACGGCGTCGGCGTGTAGTCCCGCCAACGTCGGCGGCCCCGCGGTGCCGGCGCGCGACCAGGCGGTGTACCAGTGCACCCGCGGCGCCACCAAGCGCAGCGTCAGGAGCAGGCCGTGTTCACTGCGGTGAAGAGCTCCTCGCTGGATGCGCTCAACGATGCCAGGGCCGGTCCGAGCATCTGAGCCGACGCACCCAGATCCAAGGTGGCCGCCAACTGCAAGGCAGCGCTCAACTGAGCCAGCGACGCCTCCACAGCCGCGCTCTCGTCGGCGAACTCATCGCCAGCCGCGTCGATGAGCTGCTGCACCTCGGAGTCGAAGGTGTCGTAGCGGGCGCTCAACGTCTGGGTGCCCTCGCCGATGATGTTGGTCTCCCGAAGCTCGGTGAGGGCTTCTTCGGTTGCGTCGAGCTGGTCGCAGTAGCCCGGCGTACTCGAACACGCGCCCAGGACAGGGATCGTCAGTGCGGCGCCCGCTACCAGGGCAACCAGTCTCCGCTTCTTCATGAAGGCAGCCTAGACGGTCTGCGCTGACTCGGACGCTGTCTAACGACGGCATGGCGTCGGGTGGCCAGCGCGAGGTGCGCGCACGGTCGACGTGGGCGGGCTGCGGGCGGGGAGGCCGCTCGCCGTCGACGAGCCCTCGCCGATGGACTTGACCATCTGCGCGCACTCCTCGCGGAAGCAGCCGGAGTCGGACGCGGGCCCTCCGCGGCCGCCGCCTCAGCGTGCCCCGACGGTTGCGAGCTCGCGGGCCCCTCCGGAGTTCGCCGCTGCCGGGATCGCCGAGGCGGGAGCAGGGGACTTCTGCTGCGGCCTGGCGGTCCACGATGCCGGAGCCTGGAAGAACAGGCGGCTCCAGCCGTGCTCCATGGCCTTGTCGTAGATCCACAGCGAGAAGGTGACCATCGCCAGCGTCACGACCACCGGATAGATCAGCTGCAGCAGCGCGCTGGACTCCAGCAAGGGCCCCCCGGTGAGGGCCAGGTAGTGGTGCAGGGGGTGCAGGATGAGGAACTGGATCGCGTAGATCGGCAGCGTGCGGGGACCGACGTAGGCGCCGAACCGAGCCACGGCCTCGTTGTCCTGGACCCGCACCGCGATCAGGATCGCGGTGAGGATCCACGCGATGGCGATGGGCAGGAACGATTGGGCGGCGAGTCCCGGGATGACGAGCCGGGCTACGCTGCCCACCACCGCGATCGATCCGGTGGCGATGAGCATCCGGGTGTCATTGCGCGCAGCGTAGTTCTTGAAGAACTGCACGAGGTAGACGCCTGCCAAGAAGTAGACCGCGTTCAGCGCGACCGACGGCAGCAGGTGCGACACCTCCAAAGGCGCCAGGGCCGTGTTGATGACGTGGGTGACCTCGGGCCTGGCGAGGTTGATCATCGCGGCCACACCGAGCACAATCGCGGGGTGCACGTTGCGCAGCAGCTTGGCGAGCACGAAGTACAGCACCAGCGCGTAGAAGTACCAATATCCGTCGCCGGCAACGAATGTCTGGATGAAGTAGGTGTGGAAGGTGTCGGCGCCCGTCCCCGGCGTGTATCCGTACAGGAACAGGTTGAAGACGAAGGTGAACAGCGCGAGCAGTGTGTGCCACAGCAGGTACAGGTAGAGGATGCCGATGGTGCGGGACTTCGACCACGACCACGGGCGCTTCACCGCTGAACTGGCGAGCATGCCGGAGACCACGAAGAACACCGGCATCCGCAGCGGCTCGAGGAAGAGCATGAACTCATACCAGGCATCGGCGACGATAGTCCCGTCGATGAACACGTCCAGCGTCTGCGTGACATGCCACAGGACGACGAGAACGACGCTCGTCGCCTTGATGATGTCGATCCACGGCATCCGGTCGGCAGTGCTTGGGGCCTGGGCATCGCTGCTCATGGCTGACCTCCTGGACGCGACTCGGGAGACGGGGCATGGATGTTCTTACCCAGGGAGCGGAGGTCAAACCCGGTGCGGCCGCTGGCCACCCGTATGGCGGGTCTCACCTGGCATCGCAGTGCGCCCCGGGCACTCCCCTGCCGGGGCCCGGCGCCCGGTCGCCCGCCGCATCCGGGGCGTCGCGGCATCCTTGAGACCATAGGGGGCTGACCGGGCAGGCGGCCCAGGCCCTCGCAGACCTCGTCCGCGGCGCCAGCACGTGCGCTCCGCCACGCGGGCGCCGGCCACCGTGGTGGGACCGCGGCCAGCCGTGGAGTCGCCTACTTGCCGCCGTGCTCCTGCTGTTCCCTGAGGTACTGCTCGGCTGATCGGTCCTCGATCTGCCGCCCGTCGATCAGGTGCGCCACGACATGGAAGGCCAGCGCGAGGCCCCAGAACAACGTGATCCAACCTCAACCGGATGCGCGCGCTCGGACTCAACCGCGATGAAGGCGCCTGGCGGATCGCCTGACCAGCCGTCCGCGGCCGCCAACGCCCCGCCCGACCCCCCACCGGCAAGGACCACGGCCATCAGGCAGCAGGACGAACCCGCGCCTCGCGACCAAGGGCATTGACCCGCCGCGGCAAAGCCGCACCCACAGGACCCGCCGTTCCCCCGGGCCACCGGAAACACCCCTTGTGCAGCAGGGCTAGCCCGCATCGGCACCACCAGGGCCACGTGGTCCCCGCGGCCACGGTGCCTTGGGTTGCCCACGGCGCCGGTGTCCGCGGAGGCGCAACACCGCTCCCCCGCCGGGTTCGCGACTGCCTGCCCTCACTCAGCGGCGCCCGCCAGGCCGAGGGTCCGCAGCACCAGGTGGACGTACAGCATCTCCGGCCATGAGAACCACGAGCGGGTGAATCTGCGGGGATCGTCCGGGTCGAAGGCCTCGTGGAACCGACCGGTCCCCGCGTCGGTGCGCTCAACGGTGTCCAACGCCGCCTCGACCTCGGATGCGGTGCCGGTCAGTCCCGCTGCGATCAGGCTCAACGGCCACACCCAGCCCACGGGCGTGTGCGGGCTGCCGACCCCGGCCGCGTACCGGCCCTCCGAGTAGAACGGGTTGGCCGCAGACAGCGCGAACGCCCGGGTCGCCAGATAGAGCGGGTCGTCGGGCGTGCTGTACCCCAGGTAGGGAAGTGCGAGCAGGCTGGGCAGGTTGGCGTCGTCCATGAGCAGGGCGTTGCCCAGGCCGTCGATCTCGTAGGCGAAGATGTCGGTCCCGTCGGGGCCCGCGACGACCGCGTGGTGCAGCAGCGCGGCATCGATCTCCTCCGCCAGTCGACCGGCCATGGCCGCCAGCCGCGCATCACTCCACACCGGCACCGCGATATCGGCTACTCCTCGCAGGGCCACCACCGCCGCCGCGTTCGAGGGAACCAGGTAGCCGTAGGTGCAGGCATCGTCGCTGGGCCGAAAGCCGGACCAGGTCATGCCGATGGGTGCCACCGGAGCACCGCGTCCCTCGTGGGCGAGCGAGTCCGACGCCGGTCCCTCCGGTCGGGACAGTCGATAGCTATCCCGATCATGATCCTGTTCGCGAGCGATCTGATCGACAAGGATCTCGGCGGCTCGGTGGAACCCGGCATCCAGATGCACGGCCGAGCCGCAGGCACGAAACAGCCGTACCCCCAGGTCCAGGACCGCGGCCGGGGAGTCCAGCTCATACTTGCGCTCCCACACCAACGGGTGCTGGTCGGCGAAGTCCACGTGGTAGGGCTCATCGGCTGGGTCGAACTTGAAGGCGTTCGCGTACGGGTCGAGCAGGAGGTAGCTCACCTGCCGGCGGACGACAGCGCCGATGAGCTCTGCCGTCTCCGGGTCATCGGCGGCCGCCAGCAGGGGCCGGGTCTGGGCGGCGGAATCGCGCAACCACATGGCGGGGATGTCACCGGTCGCGACGAACACCGAGCCATCCGGATACGGCCGGAACGCCCGCTGGAGAAGATCAGTCACGTACCGCCGGACCCGCGCCGCCCGGTCTGGGTTGTGCGGCAGGGCATGGTCGACTCGATCGAGCAGTCGGGCCACACCGGGTGTCAGGTCCATGCGGGCAGAGTAGGGCCCGGACACGGGGGTGTCACCAGCCGCAAAGTGGATCAGTTGGACTGCGGTCGCGAAAGGTTTGGCAGGCGGCCCGGGCTCCGGCGCGAAGCCGATCCGGCCGCTTCCCTGGGGCGCCTGCATCCCATGGGTCGGCGGCTGGGTCGGGCCAGCCCTTCGCGGGCCGGGCAGGACCTCGCCACCTGGAAAGGCCGGGCCTCAGGCATCGACTCCCCGTCTCGGTGCGGCCGCAGCCACTGCCAGCGGCATGGGCCTCAGGTTCCGTGGCCGGGGGCCCAGTTGCCGGTTGCGCCCTCCTGAAACCCGTAGTCCCGGAGGGTCCAACTGTCCAGTGTGGGGGCCATGTCCTGTTCTCTCTTGGCGCACCGGGCGGCGGGGTGACTTCGCGCAGGGGGCGGTCGCCAGAACCTGCACGACGAAGCCCGCCCCGGGTACTGCGCAGCCGCATCCAGGGAGCCACTGGTGGACGCGCGCGCCGCGTGGCACCGTGGTCGGGTGCGTACCGGCGCCGCTTGCGCAGACTGGCGAACTGCGCCTCCTCCGATGCATCGGGGCCGCGCCCTCAGCAGGCTTGACCAGGATCTGGGTCGACCCCGCGAGCGCCCTCGGTCCCGCCCCCGTGATCCGGTTCCCGGGGTCCGTGCAGTGGCTGAGCGGGTGCTGCCAGCCGCGTTCGCCCGGCAGCCTCGGATGCTCTCGCTCGCGCCTCTGTTCGGAGGTGCTACTCGACGGGGATCTGGGCCGCGTTGGCCGTGAGCCAGGCGTCGAAGGTGAGCAGCTCGGGGTTCAGTGCTCGTGCAGTGTCGGCCGACCGCAGGCCGAGGAACTCCTCCCCAGCGATTGCCTGCCACTGGTACATGTTGCCCATGTCGTCGGCGCCCGGGAAGCCGAGCGCGCGGTAGTCGTCGAAGGGCATGTCGTAGAAGGAGACGGGGCGCCCGAGGTGCTTGGCGAACGCGGCCGCGAGCTCCGGGCCGGACAGCGTCTCGCCGGCGATGCCGACCGTCTGGCCGACCATGCTCGTGCCCTTGCGTGAAGATCCCGAAGACCACCTTGCCGACATCGCCGACCGCGATGCC
The DNA here is from genome assembly GCA_963766005.1 of uncultured Actinomycetota bacterium. GTDB lineage: Bacteria > Actinomycetota > Actinomycetes > S36-B12 > CAVXYG01. The sequence goes on from CAVXYG010000006.1 coordinate 235,568, forward strand.
CGGCAGCTTGCCGCCACCGAGCGGCAGCGCCAGGACCAGGCTCCCGTCCGGGCCGGGGTGCGGGCCCTGGCCGAAGTAGATGAAGTTCTCCCAGTAGAACGCGACCCTCAGGAAGGTCACGGGCACCTGCTCGGCGACGAACACCGCGTCGGCCTCGCCCTTGGCATCGAAGTGCGGCACCTTGTACTTGCCGTGCAGCGTCGGCATCCGCTCGTCGGACAGCGGGACCCACGCGCGGGTGTCCTCCAGCGTGGACCAGACGACGTGCTCGACGCCGGCCGCCTTCGTCGCACGGGCCAGGGCCGTGGCTTGAGCGATCTCGCGCTCGGGAGACATGTGCTCCCAGAAGTTGGTCACCAGGAAGGCGCCGTGGGCGCCGGCGAAGGCCGCCTCCAGACTCGCCGGGTCGTCGGCGTCGCCGGCCACGACCTCGGCACCCGCCGCGGCGAGCGCCCGGGCCTTCTCCGAGGACGGGTCACGGGTGATCGCACGCACCGCGAACCGCCGGTCGGGATCGGCAAGAATGGCGCGCACCAGACCCCCGCCCTGCGCTCCGGTGGCTCCGACGACGGCAATGGTCTTCTGCTCCGGCATGGTCCTGCTTCCTTGAGGTCGACATCACTGAGAAGAGCGACGCTGGCCTGCGACGAGTTGCATCGACCGACACGTCGAAGACACTGCGGCCGAGCCTACCCGAGCGTACTGATCCGTTCGCCAGTGCCGGACCGCTGCTCTCGTCCGCCCACGCCCGGCCCCGACGGCGACGCCGGTCGCACACCGGGCCCTGCAGGTGTTGCACCCCGCCGTGAAAGCCGCCCTTGGCGGTCCAGCCGACGCACCGCCGGTGACGACCGCGCACCGTCATGCTCGGATGGCATGCGACGCTCCAGCCGCTGCGGCTCCCAGTGGCTGTGTCATGGGAGGCGCCCACGGTCATCCTCGGATCCGGTGTGGATCTTCCCTGGAGGCCTGTCGGAGCCTCCCCCGCCATCGCGCACGCGCCGCGTCCATTGATGCGAACCGTCCCGCCAAGCGCCGGTCGCGGCCCGGGCTGGGGCGGGTCGTGCCGCGGATCTCCCCGCGCCGCTGCGGACTTGACGCACGATGAGTGACCGGGGCTCAGGCGCCGCGACCGCCGGAGCCGTTCTCACTCGCGCCCCTGCCCCTCGGGACACGACGACGCTGCCGGTGTGGCTGGCCCCAGTCCGCGACGTGCGGCTCACGCAGGGCCGCCACGGGACGATGCCGCCGCGCGCTCGGCCTGTCCGGTGCCCATCAGCCCGGCACCCGCGACCCGGCCCGAGCGCGCCCGATCCGACTCAGAGAGCCGCGGGCAGCGGTGCTTGGAGGGCGGATGTGAGGAACTGGATCTGGTCGCGCACCGCCCCTTCGAAGCCCTCGCCCACGTCGATGTCGAAGTGGCCGAGGTCGAACTCCTTGACGGTGGCGCGGGATCCGGCGCGGCGGGCGGCGGCCCGGGCGGAGGAGACAGGGGCGACAGTGTCGCGCAGGCAGATCTGCACCAGCCAGGGGTCCGGCCGCCCGCGGCCCGCCGCCCATTCGGGCGCGGCCTGCGGCAGGCTGCCCATCGACTCGGCGTACCTGCCCCGGATCACGGCGGCGCCCCGGACTCCGGCGCGGGGTCCCCCTGGATGTGGCAGGGCCACCTGCTGTTCATCCCCTGGCACGGGACCATGACCCGCGAGGTCTACGTCCCCAACGAGCGCATCGTCGACCACTCCTCCACCGATGTGGTGTGGAGCTCCCACCTTCGACGCCGATGACGCGGGCACGACCCTCACCGTGGAGGTCGAGGTCTTCAGCAAGATGCCGTTCCAGGTATCGAGGACAAGGTCGCCTGGCATGGCGATCAGGACCTCGACACCGGGTTCGGCACCTTCAAGAAGGCGATCGAGGAGGCCCGAGGAGGCCCGCGGCGGCCCTCGCATCTCGCCTCGCTGCCCGGCGGATCGACCGCGCGTTGCTGCGGCCTTGGCCGTGCGCCGTTCCGCCGCTGCGGTGCGCCGGCCAGACTGCCCGGACGACCGGATTCGCCCATTCCCCGCAGCGGGGAGGTCACCCGAGTGCGCCTGTCCGAGGCCTTCGGCCCGGCACGCTCGAGGGGGCCAGGAGGTCGTGGACACCGCCTCCTGGACGGCATGGTGTGCAAGCACCCGCACCCGATGGGCGCGGTCCTTCGTCCGGCGACCAGAAGGGCCATACCGTCCCCCATCGACCATGACCATCGAGATTGGCGCCCGGGTCGAGGATGTGCGCGGGTCCGGTGTCCGACCCGCACCGGTGAAGCACGGGCGATGGCTCGGGCAACGGGTCATGGTCACCTGCAACGGACCTTGTCCGACGCGCCGCTGGTTGCGGCCGACCGGCATTGCGGACCGGTTCCGCGGGCTTCGCCTATGATCGAACACATGTACGCACAGGATCTGCTCTCCGGGCTCAACGAAGAGCAGTTGGCGGTAGCGCGGTTCGACGGCGGGCCGCTGCGGGTGCTGGCCGGCGCCGGGACGGGCAAGACCACGGCCCTCGGCGGCCGCGTCGCACGGCTGGTCGCCGAGGGCACACCCGCCGAGCGCGTCCTGCTGCTGACCTTCACCCGCCGGGCCGCACGGCAGCTGGTGGACCGCAGCCACGCCCGGCTGGCGCGCGCCGGGCACCGGTCGGGCCGCATCTCCGGGGGCACGTTCCACTCGGTCGCCCACCGCACGCTGCGCCAGCACGCCGCCCGGCTGGGACTGCCCGAGGGCTTCTCGGTGCTCGACCCGGCGGACGCCTCCGATGTGATGGACGTGGTCCGCGACGAGATTCTGCAGGGCCTGCCGGAGGTCCGCCGGGTGCCGCGCAAGTCCACGCTGCTGGACATCTACTCCCGGGCGGTGGACACCGGGACGCCGCTCGGCGACGTCGTCGCTGCCATCGCACCGTGGGCCAGCGACCAGATCGAGGCCATCGGCGCGGTGTGCAAGGCCTACATCGGCCGCAAGCGCCGGCTGGGGCTGCTGGACTTCGACGACCTGCTGCTGCACTGGCGGCAGGCGCTGCGCGACGACCTCGTCGGCAAGTCGCTGGCGGACCAGTACGACCATGTCCTCGTCGACGAGTACCAGGACGTCAACGCCCTGCAGGTCGAACTCCTGCAGCTGCTCCGCCGGCACGACGATCGAATCACCGTGGTCGGCGACGACGCACAGGCCATCTACTCCTTCCGCGCCTCGGACCCCCGGCACATCCTGGCCTTCGACGAGGACTTCCCCGGTGCCGCGACACTGCAGCTCAGTGTCAACTACCGCTCCGGGCAGGCCATCCTCGACACCGCCAACGCCATCGCCGACGACGCGCCGGCCGGGTTCTCGGCCAGGCTGCGGGCCGCGCCAGACGGTGCCGCCAGCACCCCTCGCCTGGTCCGCTGCGCCGATGAGGACCACCAGAGCGTGGCCGTGTGCGAGCAGATCCTGGCCCATCGGGAGTCTGGAACCGCGCTGAAGGAGCAAGCGGTCCTGGTGCGCGCCGCCCACCACAGCAGCCGCCTGGAGATCGAACTGGGCCGGCGCGGCATCCCGTACGTCAAGTACGGCGGGCTGCGCTACCTCGAAGCGGCCCATGTGAAGGACCTGCTCGCCGCGTTCCGGATCGCCGATAACCCCCGCGACGAGGTGGCCTGGTTCCGGGTCCTGCAACTGCTGCCCGGGGTCGGCCCGGCCAAAGCGCGCCGCGCCGTCACCGCCCTGGGCCTGCTCGCCGACGGCGAGGACGCCGAGGTGATGCTGCGCTGGCCCCTTGCCCTGGCCGAACTGCCCGCCGGCGCTCAGACTCCCGCCCAGTCGCTGGCGGCCGCCGTCGGCGCCAAACAGGCCGAGCCGCTGCGGCAGGCGATGGTCCCGCTCATCCGCGCCGAATACGACAACCCCGAGGAGCGCCTCGCCGACCTCGACGTGCTCGTCGCGGCTGCCGCCGCACTCCCCCGCCTGTCCGATGTGGCCGCCGATCACGCCCTGGAACCCCCTCGGTCCACCGGCGGCCTGGCCGGCCCGCCCTCCGTGGATGAGGACTGGCTGGTGATCAGCACCATCCACTCCGCCAAGGGCCTGGAGTGGGACGTCGTGCACCTGATCCACGCCGCCGACGGCAACATCCCCTCCGACATGGCCCTGCGGGATCGCGACGGCCTGGAGGAGGAGCGGCGGCTGTTCTACGTGGCCATGACCCGCGCCCGCCGGGACCTGCACGTCACCGTCCCGCTGCGCTACCACCATCGGCCCAACGGGGACCAGCATTCGTGGGCGCAACCCTCCCGGTTCCTCACCGAGAACGTGCGCGCGACGATGCACGAGACCACCCTCCTGCGGTCCGACGCGTCGGGCACCGCCGACCTGGCCACGGTGGACACCGCGAGCGCCGTGGACGCCGACTTGGCGGGCCTGTTCGGATAGTCGAACCTTGTACCGCAGGCTCGGGCCACCTGGGCGACGGTCGCGAAGCCGAACGCCGATGCGATGGCCGGCAGGGAGGGCACCGCGACCCATTCCATGGCGATGGAGGAGCCAACGGTCAGCCAACGTGGCGCAGACAGCCAGGCGATCGGCAGCAGCTTCCCGATCACGGCGATCACCCACACCTGCACGAGGATCGTGGTGCCCGTCGAGCGGTCCGGCATGGCGACGGCCAGCAGGGGGTACGACCCGGCGATGAACAGGTAGATGTTGGCGTGGTCCAGCCTGCGCAGGAAGGCAGCCTGGCTCCTGGGACCCCTCGTACGGTCCTATCGGAAACCTCGCCGCCGTGACACGCTGCAGTCATGGACGCCGAGCGGATCGACACACTGGTCATCGGTGGCGGTCAGGCCGGTCTGGCCACGGGCTACGAGTTGTCCCGCCGCGGCGTCGAGCATGTGATCCTCGAGCGCGACCGGGTGGCAAGCATGTGGCGGGGCCTGTGGGACGGGTTCTGCGTCAACACGCCGAATTGGAGCCTCTCGCTGCCGGGCCACGCCTATGCCGGCGGGGACCCCGACGGCTTCCTCACGAGACAGGGCATCGTCGACTATCTCCAGGACTACGCGGCCCACGCTCAGGCGGCCGTCCGAGAAGGGGTTGGAGTCAGCGCGCTGGAGCCGGCTGGCGACGGCTTCGACCTGACGACCGATGAGGGGCCGATCGCGGCGCGGTCCGTCGTCGTCTGCACTGGAGCCTTCCAGCAGGCATTCCTGCCCCCCGGCGGGAACGAGTTGCCGGACGGACTGCTGAAGATCACCACCCGGGACTACCGATCCCCGCAAGACCTGCCCGAAGGCGTGGTCCTGGTCGTCGGTAGCGGCCAGTCCGGGTGCCAGATCGCCGAGGAACTCGTGGACGCCGGACGCGAGGTGATCCTGTCGTGCGGCCGGGCCGCCTGGGTGCCGCGACGGATCGGCGGGCACGACGTCTTCTGGTGGGCGATCGAGTCCGGATTCCTGGATCAGCGGGTCGAAGCGCTGCCGTCCCCTGCCGGACGGCTGGTCGCCAATCTCACTGCTAGCGGCGTGGCCGGCGGCCATGACCTGCATGCACGATCCCTGCAGGTCAAGGGGGTCACGCTGACGGGGCACTTCGCCGGCCGGGAGGGAAGGTCGATCCGCTTCACCGACGACCTCGCCGCCACCGTGGCCTGGGGGGACGACCGGTACCTGGAGCTGCGCAGCGTCTTCCAGGCCATGAGCCGGGAGCGGGGCCTCCGCGACCCGGGCATGCCCGACCCGGAACCGTTCGCGGCGCACCCGCCGGACGCAGTGCCGATCGATGCCCTGGGCGCGGTGGTCTTCGCCGGCGGGTTCCGCTCGGACTATGCCGACTGGATCGACGTACCCGGCGGCTTCGATGAGATGGGCTTTCCCGTGCAGCACGATGGTGCGAGCACGGTGGCGCCGGGCCTGTTCTTCACGGGCGTGCACTTCTTGCGCACCCGGAAGTCGTCGTTGATCTGCGGTGTTGGCGACGACGCGGCAGTCGTGGCCGACGCGGTGACCGCCCACCTCGACCGCAGCAGCGGTCGGGGCTAGACGACGGGTCCGACGCAGCAGTCTGGCCTGAGATCCGCTCCTGGCCGGATTTCTCACGAGTGCCAGCCGCTCCCGTGTGCCCGCTGGCAGCCGGCGCGGCACACCGCCACAGCTGTCCGCAGAGCGTCGCCAACCGGTTGCGACGGGCCGGTCCGTCGGACCGACCGCGCCGAGGCCGGCCGTCTCGCAGCGCCAAGGCCTTACTGGGCGGGGCCGCCTCAACCGTCTGCAGGCGGCGGCCCGGGTTGCAGCGTCTCCCCAGCAGGACCGTCATCGCCTCCCCGGTCTCGACCGGGCGCCTCGATGCGGTTCGGGTCCTGCTGTCGAGCAGGTCATAGGTGTGCGCCGTCAGCTCCAGCGACAGGCGTAGACGGCCTGGCGCGGCGTCGGAGTGGCCGAGCATCTCGCGGCCCGGGTTGGTGCGCGGCTCCCTGAGGGACGCGGCCCACGGGTGCCGACTGCGGACCTCCCGGGCAGACAGGCAGCGGTGGCGGGCGGCGGGCTTCCCGCGCAGATCGGTGGGCGGCCAGTCGATCTGGGCCAAGGCCCGGTCGACGACGATCGGCATGCTGAGGGCCGGGCGCCAACGGTTGCTCCCGGTGCTTCGCGCAGTGCCCGGCCTCGCGTTCCCGGTCGAGCCCGTCGCCGCCCGCTTTGGGGACGATCACCTGCCAGCACTAGGCTTCCTGGAGCGGCGTCCGGCGCGTGACTGCAGGCTGGCGCCCGAACCGGGCTCCGCCGCGCCGTTGGGGGAATGCATGTTGCCGAAGATCAGCGTCCCGTGGCGGCAGACTCCCGTTGCGCGGCCGCCGGGACCGAACCAGACGAACCTCGACCTGCTGCGCGAAGGGATCGCACAACTGCTGGGCCGTGGAGTGGCGCGGCACGACTTCATCGCCGAGATGGTCGGCGCCCACGGGGATCTGGTCGACGTCCGCGACCCGAAGCACCTGTACCTTGCTTCGCATCCGGACATGGTCCGACAGGCGCTCGTCACTGACGGGCGGATCACGAACAAGGGCGCCGCACTGGAGTTCGCAAGGCGGTTCCTCGGCGACGGGATCCTCATGGCCGAGGGCAAGCAGCAGTTGCGCAACCGCCGACTCGTAGCACCCGCCTTCAGCAGCGAGAGGATCGCGCACTACACGCCGGATATCACGCGACTGGTGGCTGCGTTGGACGAGGACTTCGGCCACCGCGTGGACCAGGGGCTAGCGGAAGTCGACATGGCCGCGGAAATGGGCGCGCTTGCGCTCCGCATCGCAGGGTTCACCCTGCTGGGAGTCGATCTGTCGCACCGCGCCGCCGACCTCGCGACCGCGCTCACGGACGTGCTCGAGCCCTTGGAGTACATCACCAGTCCGGCCGCGGACCTCATCCTGCGCGGGCCCACACCCTGGGCCCGGCGGGCCCGCCGTGGCGCGGATGTGATCCACGAACTGGTCGATGACATCGTGGCCGAGCATCGGGCACGTCCAGAGGACTTCCAGGACGACGTGCTGTCTTCCCTCCTCGGTGCCCGCGGCGAGGAGGGCGAGCAGTTGTCGGATGAGCAAATCCGAGCCGAGGTCACCACTCTGCTGCTCGCCGGCCACGAGACGAGCGCCAACCTGTTGACGTGGGCCTGGTACGCATTGGATGCCAACCCCGCGGCTGCGGCCCTGCTGCATGAGGAGATCGACCATCTGCCGGACGGGCCGCGCCCCGAGGACGCCTTCGCCCCGGCGCTTCCGGTGACTCGCGCTGTGGTCGCCGAAACCCTGCGCCTGCACCCGCCGGTGTGGGCGGTCGCACGCCGGTACACGCAGGATGCCCAGATGGGTGACCACGTGATCCCCGCACAGACCGAGGTTGTGCTCGCACAGTGGGTGGTGCACCGGGATCCGCGGTGGTGGGGCGACGACGCAGGGGAATACCGTCCGCAGCGCTGGCTCGCCCCCACCGCGGACGGAGGGTCCAGATGCCCGTTCGACGAGCGTGCCCCGGGCCAACCGCGCTACGCCTTCTTCCCCTTCGGCGCGGGCAGACGCGTCTGCGTCGGTGAACAGTTCGCCTGGGCCGAGGCGGTTCTGGCCCTGGCCGCACTTGCCCGCAACTGGGCCCCGACCCTGCGGCCGGGGTGGGCGGTCGATGAGGAGCCCCTGCTCACCATGCGCCCGCTGGGGGGCCTGCCGATGACCCTGGTGCGGCGCGAACCCGTTGCGTGATCGCCGGCTCGGCCCGTGCCAGGCGTGGTGCCGACGCAGATCACGGTAGGCGGCGCCGGCCCTCCCGACTCTCCCGCGACGATGCTGGGCTCACGGCGGACCAGGCCGGACCAGGAACAACACCTAGTGTCGCGCGGCTAGCACCTCTCGGATCGCCGCGACGCAGGCGTCGGGGTCGTCCTCCTGGATGTAGTGCCCCGCGTCGGGCAGTTCGACGCACCCGGCGCCGGGGAATTCCGTGCGCCAGCGGGCGATCGTGGCGTCCTTGGCGAGGGCCGGGTCCTTCCTGCCGAACACCAGCGAGACCGGCTTCCCGCGCAGCGTCTCGGCGACTCGCTGCTCCAGCTCGCCGAGCCACGGGCGGGAGTTGACGATCTCCCTGGGGAAGACGGCGATCCCTTCCCGTGACTCGGGGGTCGGCACGACGTCGGTGTAGTGGGCGAACTCCTTGTCGGACAGCTTCGCCTGCAGCGTTCGCCTCATGAGGCCCGTGACGAAGAAGTTGCGCCTCCTGATCAGCCACTGGAGGGGCCAGCTTCCCATCGTTCGGCTGAACGCCGTCATCGTGCGATCGTTGGCCGGCCAGAACCACGTGTTGCCCATAACGAGTCCCGCGACCCGCTCCGGCGACCGCGAGGCGACGTCCATGCCGATCGGCCCACCCCAGTCCTGGCCCATCACCACGATGCCCGTGAGGTCCAGGTGTTCGACGAGTTCCTTCACGATGTCGGCGTGCTCAGCGGGTGTGTAGCCGTAGCCGTCGGGATGGACCGAGAGTCCGAACCCGGGATAGTCGGGTGCGACGCAACGAACTCCGGGCCCGAGCAGGCGGATGATCTTGCGGTAGAGGAAACTCCAGTCGGGGTTGCCGTGCAGCAGGAGCACGGTCGGTCCCGCGCCTTCATCGACGTAGTGGATCGGGCCCACCGTGGACTCGAACCACCGCGATTCGAACGGAAACTCGGTCGGGTCGGGGGTGAAGTCCACAACCCCGTCGGGACGATCCACGGCGGCTCTCCTCAGCTCGTGCCCGGCCGCGCGGACTCGCGCACGGCGGTCCACGCGACCGATTCGGTAGTGCCAACCTATCCGAGCGTCGCTGGTGACGGATCCAGAGGAGGTCTGCGCGGACGGACCTTGCGGGCGCGGTGGACGACGCGTCCGGGCGTCGACCGGGGCGGATGCGAATCAGGGATCGTCGTCCCACGGTGATCGTGCCCGCGTCGAGCCAACGGCTCCTCGACGGTCCACCTGCACAGCCACGGCCTGCTGCGGGCCGGCAGATCGCTGCTCTCCGCGGGCATCGACGAAGCCCGCCCGACCGGCTGCCGGGACTCCAGGTCTCGACCCGGTAGCCCGCTGCCCGCCTGGCGCCGGGACCGTTGCGGACCCGCGAGCGGCGCCGCACTGGCGCTCGCGGAGGTCGGCGCCACGCCCGCGGAGGTCGGCGGTGCGCGCATGCTTGACTACGCGCATGGCAATCGAGGCACTGCGCACCGCCGACGACCGATTCGAGCAGCTGCCCGGCTTCCCGTATCAGCCCCGCTACGTCACGGACCTGCCGGGCTTCGAGGGCCTTCGGATGGCGTACGTCGACGAGGGTCCGCAGCATCCCCACGTGGTGCTCTGCCTGCACGGGGAACCCACCTGGTCCTACCTGTACCGCAAGATGATCCCGGTCTTCACCGAAGCCGGTCTGCGGGTCGTGGCCCCGGACTTCTTCGGATTCGGGCGCAGCGACAAGCCGGTCCGCGACGCCGACTACACCTTCGACTTCCACCGCGACGCGCTGCTGGCGTTCATCCGCGCACTGGACCTGCAGCGGATCACGCTGGTCGTGCAGGACTGGGGCGGGCTGCTCGGGCTCACCGTGCCGGTGGCCGAACCCGATCGGATCGAGCGGCTGCTCATCATGAACACCGGCCTCGGCGTCGGCTCCTCCCCCGGCCCCGGCTTCCTCGCCTGGCGGGACTACATGGCCAGCACCCCGCACCTCGATGTCGCCGGGCTCATGCGGCGCGCCGTCGAAGGCCTCAGCGACGCCGAGGCGGCCGCCTACGCCGCTCCGTTCCCCGGCCCGGAGTACCAGGCTGGCGTGCGCCGGTTTCCACAACTCGTGCCGGTCTCCCCCGACGATCCGGGGGTGGCGGTGTCGCGGGCGGCGGCGCAGTGGTGGTCCACGCAGTGGCAGGGACCGACGTTCATGGCGGTCGGCACCCGGGATCCGGTGCTCGGCCCGCCGGTGATGGAGCGGATGCGGTCGATCATCAATGGCTGTCCCGAGCCCATGCTCGTCGAGCAGGGCCACTTCGTGCAGGAGTCGGGCGAGCAGGTCGCCCGGGCCGCGCTGCGTTCCTGGGCCTGATCGGACCCGGTCTACAGGAAGTTGTCGTAGAGCCCGAAGGCCCAGAATCCCAGACCGCTCAACACGCCCAGAGCCCCCAGGACGATCCCGGCGACTGCGAGGTTGGAGCCGCCCTGCGTGCCGTTGGATGCCTCGATCTCGTTGCGGGCCAGGATGCCGAGCACGATGGCGATCACGCCCACGACGAAGCCGCAGCAGAAGATGCTGATGATCCCGAGGACCAGCGAGGTCGTCGCCTTGGAGTTGTTGGCCGGCACGGCGGGCGGTCCGTAGCCGTAGGGGCCCGATCCCCCTGGCGGGGGCGGCGGCGCGCCGGCTCCCCAACCCCCCGGCGGTGGCGGCGGCGCGCCCCCCGGCGGCGGTGGCGGCGGTGGCGGCGGCGCACCCCCGGCGGCGGCGGTGGCGGCGGCGCGCCCCCGCGGTGGCGGCGGAGTAGCGCTCATGGGACCTCCAGCAACAGGCGACTCTCGAGACGAACCTAGCGAACACTCGCGTGGGCCGTGGCGAGTGCCGGGATCGCCGCCCGCAACTTCCCGCCGGACGAGCATCGCAGGTGCCATAATCTCGGACATGGCGCCGACGCTGGAGATCCTGGCCGACGACTGGCTCATCGAGAAGCAGACGCTGGGCCGTGGCCTGTCGGCGAACTCCGAGTCGGCCTACCGCAACGACCTGGCCCTGCTCGCCCACCGGATGGCCGAGCCGGATGCCGCGGCCGCGGCCGCCCCGCTGGGCCGTCTGGGTCCGGACGATCTCACCGTCCAGCGAGTCCGTGCGGCCTTCGCCGATCTCGCCCGGGACGGCGCCGCGGTGTCCTCCAGGACGCGGGCCATCGGTGTCTGGAAGGCCTTCTGCGGCTGGCTGATGGAGCAGGGGCATCTGGCAACCGACCCGACCGCCGGGATCGCCCGGCCCCGCAAGCCCGAGTCGCTCCCCGTGGCCTTCACCGACGAGCAGCTCCAGGCCATCCTGCAGGCCGTGTCGCAGCCGGACCCCGATGCGCGATCCCCCTGGCCGGTGCGCGATCGGGCGCTGGTCGTGACGCTCGCCGGTACCGGGGTCCGGGCCAGCGAGCTGTGCGCGCTCGCGGTCGGCGACCTCGCGCTGGGCGAGGATCCCTCGCTGCGGGTCCACGGCAAGGGCGGCAAGACCCGCGTGGTGCCGCTGTCGCCGGAGGTCGTCGCCGCAGTCGAGGAGTACCTCCTCGATCGGCGCGCCCGGTTCGCCGGCCGCGAGGACGACGACGGAGGCCCGGCGGCCGCCCGCGGCGAACGGGCGGCCGATCCGCTCTTCGTCACCTACCGCGGCTCCGCCCTCACCAGGGGCGCGCTCAAGCAGTACGTGTACCGCTGGCTGCTGCGGGCCGGCGTTCCCCGGCCCGACGGCGAGGCGGTCCACGCCTTCCGCCACACGTTCGCCACCGGGTTGATCCACAACGGGGCGGACCTGGCCTCGGTGCGGCAACTGCTGGGCCACTCCAGCATCGCCTCCACGCAGATCTACCTGCGCATGACCGGCGCCGACCTCGCCTCGGCGGTGCGGGCCGCACCGATCACCTCGATGGCGCGCTGAGGGCCCTCAGCCGACTCCGGCATCGGCGGCGACCATGTCCCACAGCCGATCGGCGGTTGCCCCGTCGGTGCCGGTGCGCGGCAGGCGGGTCGTGGTGCGGGGGCGCCGGTCCAGCCAGAACAGGCCCGAGGAGGCCACCGGCGCGGCAGCCGCGGCCAGCCACACGATCGTGTCGGCGCCCTGCTGCGGCGTCCGCAGGAACGGCCCGACGATGCGGTGGAACGTGGGCAGCGAGTCGACCACGCCCGGAGTGTCCGCCCAGCCGGGATGCATGGCGTGGAACGCGGCGGAGTCGGTGGCCCGGCGGGACCACTGCTCGTTCAGCACGACCTGCGCCCGCTTCGCCTGAGCGTAGGCGACGACGCCGTCGTACTGCTCGGCGCCCAGCCGCAGCTCCGGCAGCCGCAGCGCCTGGGTGTACATGCCGCCGCTGGACACCGTGATCACCCTGCCGTCCGGCCGGGCCTGCAACAGCGGCAGCAGCCGGTGGGTGAGCAGGAACGGGGCCACGACGTGCGTTTGGTAGGTCAGCTCCAGGCCGTCGCCGGTGATGGTGTGCTCGTGGGTCAGGGCTCCGGCGTTGTTGACGAGGATGTCGAGGCCGTCCAGGCGCTGCAGGAGGTCGGCGGCGGCGGCCGACACCGCGGTCAGATCCGCGAGATCGGCGATCACCGTCTCGACCGCGTCGCTGCCGGTCGCTGCTCGCACGCGCTGAGCCGCCTGCTCGGTGCGGTCCGGGTCGCGGCCCAGCAGGACGGTACGGGCTCCGAGCCGGGCAAGCGCGGTCGCGGTGGCGAAGCCGAGCCCCGATGTCGCCCCGGTCACCAACGCCGTCCGCTCGGAGAGCTCGCCCGGCTGCGGGTCCTGCCAGTCGAAGGCGCGGCGCCGCGCGCGGTATCCGATGGCGGTGAAGCTGCCCGCGACGGTGGCCTCGAGCGCCCCGTCCAGGGCGCGGGCCGGCAGCGCGGCCCAGGCCGGGCTCACGCCGCCACCGGCTGCGGGTTCAGCGCGGCACGCAGCCCCGCATCGGCGCGACGGCCGATGACCTGGAAGGCGATCTGGAGGAACGGGTCGGCGGGGCGGCGCCACCCGTGCAGCGTGAGCTCGGCGTCATAGGTGACACGACTGCCGGTGCCCTGCGGCTCGACGGAGATGACGTCGTGGGAGGTGAAGTCCCCCGTCACGGCGTCGAGCACGACGCGGCGGCCGGGCTGGAGATCGCGCACGACGTAGGTCAGCGGGATGCGGCGCGGCCCGAAGGCCGCGGTCACGAGAAAGGCGCTGCCGACCCGCAGCTCGCCCGCGTCGAGGCGCTCCGCGCGGACCACCCCGGGGTCCCAGTCGGCCACGCTGTCGAAGTGGGCGAGCAGGTCGAAGGCGTCCGCGGCGGGCAACGGCGACTCGACGGTGGTGGCGAAACGCGCCATGGAAGCTCCTTGGGTAAAGTTGTTCATAACTTACTCAAGGCGTAACCATGGCGGCACCGCTGCCATTCCGATCAGTGCGTGATCTGCGTCACCGCTGCAGGAGCTTCAAGGTCCACAGGACCGTCATGGCTCCGGTCACGGTGCCTGCCTCGTCGGTGATCTCGATGTCGACGGCGAACTCCGGCCGCGTGGTCCCGGCCTCGATCTCGGCCTTGATGTCGGCCAGGGGGCGGTTGATGCGCGCGGTCGCGGTGACCGGGCCCATCGCGATCTTCAGGTAACGGATCTTCGCCTCGACGGCCAGGGGCACGAGGCGATCGAGCTGGTCGCCGAAGTTCGCCATGACGATGGCGCCTGAGGCCGACTCCCCCAGCGTGAACATCGCGCCGGCATGGGGGCCGCCGATGTGGTTGTGGTACGGCTGCTGGTCCGGCAGGCGCATGGCCGCCGTCTCCGGCGTGAGTTCCACCCATTCCAGGGACAAGGTGCCCACCATGGGGACCATGGTCGGGAAGTTGGCCTTGATGACATCCAGATCCATCGACATGACTCGAGCGTAGTCGGGCGCCAGGGACTCCCCTGCGGCGCCGTCCGGGTCGCTGCTCCGCGCCGGGGGTCCAGCCCCCGGATGTCCGGTGCGCCTACGCTGTGGCCATGAGGCCCCTCGCGGTGTTCGATATCGACGGCGTGCTCGCCGACGTGCGCCATCGGCTCCACTTCGTGGAGTCGCACCCGAAGCGATGGTCGGCCTTCTTCGGGGCCGCGGATGAGGACCAGCTGCTGGCCGAGGGGGCCGCGCTGCTGCGGTCCCTGGCGGACAGCCTCGAGGTGCGCTACCTGACGGGTCGACCGGAGCGGATGCGCCCGCTGACCAGTCGCTGGCTGGCCGCCTTCGACCTGCCGGCCGCCCAGTTGACGATGCGGCCCGACCGGGATCGGCGGCCGTCGCGGATCTTCAAGCGGGATCGGTTGCGCGGGTGGCTGCAGGAGGGGCTGACGATCGCCCTGGTGGTCGATGACGACCCCGAGGTGGTGCGGATGGTGGAGCAGCTGGAACTGCCGGTGCTCCCGGCCACCTGGCAGGACATGCCCGTGGATGAGCAGGAAGTGCTCTGGCAGGCGCAGGAGCGACTCGGGCGCAGTTGACGGAGGCCGGCGCGCCGACCCGCGGCGCTACCCCGTCTTGCGTCGGCCGCGACGCGCCGCGAGCTCGTCGACCGCGCCCTCGGGCAGGATTGTGGTCCCGTCCACGTTGACGCCGGGCAGGTCCGACAGGGTGCCCTCGACCTCGTGGTAGACCTGGCCGAGCGCGATGCCGAACACGCCTTGGCCTCCGCGCAGCAGGTCAACGATCTCGTCCTGGCTGCGGCACTCGTAGATGCTGGCGCCGTCACTCATCAGCGTGATCTTGGCCAGATCGGTGGCGCCGCGGTCGGCGAGGTGCGCCACGGCCGCGCGGACGTTCTGCAGCGAGACTCCGGCGTCGAGCAGCCGCTTGACCACGCGCAGGATCAGGATGTCGCGGAAGGCGTAGAGCCGTTGCGTCCCGGACCCGGTTGCGGGTCGCACGCTGGGCTCGACGAGCTCGGTGCGCGCCCAGTAGTCGAGTTGGCGGTAGGAGATCCCGGCTGCCTTGCAGGCTGTCGTCCCGCGATAGCCGAGGCCGTCCTGCAGCGGGAGCAGGTCGTCTTCAGGGAACAGCGCCTCCTGGTGCGCTTCGGCGAGGCGAGGCTGACCTGAGCCATCGACCGGGGAACCTTCTCCGTCACGCTGACCCGGCACGGTGACCTCCGCTTCTCGACGACGCCGAATGACACCGACGTATTTCGCAACGTATGGCGTCGGCCGGACGTCGTCAATGACTTTTGGGGAGGACACGCCGAGCGGTACCTTCAAGGTCTAGATGAAGGTGAGTCACACATCGTCTGGTCGGTCGCCCGACTCGTCCGGCTCGTCCGCTTCCGTACCCAGATCGGTTTCGAAATCCTCTGCCGAGACGTGGTCGAGGAACTCGCGGAACTTCTCGACCTCCTGCTCCTCCCCCGCCGGCAGGTCGACCGCAGCATTGGCCATCACGTCCTCGGCGACGAGGACTGTCGCACCGGTCCGCAGGGCCAGCGCGATCGCATCGGAGGGCCGGGCGCTCACCTCGATGCCGGACGCGAAGCGCAGCACCGCATAGAACGTGCCCTCGCGCAGTTCGGTGATGTGGACCTCGGTCAGCTGCTGGCCCAGAGCCCCGATGACATCGACGAAGAGGTCGTGCGTCAGCGGTCGCGGGGGCTGCACGTTCTGCTGAGCGAAGGCGATGGCCGAGGCCTCGACGGCCCCGATCCAGATCGGCAGCACCTGCGACTCCTCGAAATCGCGCAGCAGGACCACCGGCTGGTTGGACGGCATCTCGATGCGGACACCTTCGACTTCGACCCGCCTCATACCGCCAGCCTAGCCCCCCTGCGTGCCGCAGCTCAGAGGGACGAGCGCAGGGCGATCCGCAGCAGCACCGCGTGCAGCGCCAGCAGGCCGCCGGCGATCTCCCGCTGCGCCTCGGACAGGCTCTGCTGATCGGAGGCATCGCCGGACAGCATGCGCTTGCGCTGCGTCGCCAGCAGGGTCTCCAGATGACCGATCTCGCGGTCGACGGTATGCCGGGTGGGCTTGATGTGGCGCACCTGCACGCCGCGCTCGGCCAGCCGCGCAGCAACCCGGGCAACGCGCAGGGAGTCCTCGTCGTAGCGTCCTGACGCCGTCGGCGCGATGAGCCGTGCGTCCTCGATCTCGGCCAGAGCAGCACGGCTGAGGCCCGACTTCGCCAGGAACTCCTCACGGCCGTAGGTCTGCGTCCGCGGCGAGCCCTCGAACGCCAGGTCGGCGAGCTCGTCCATCCGCTGCTCGAACGTCGCGACGGCCTCCGGCTCGGCCGCCGAGCCCTCCGCCGCGTCGCGCACGTCCACGGTCCCGGTCGCGGGGGTCTGGGGCGAGAGCACGTCCTGGCCGGCGTCGTACTGGGCCAGCTTCTCCTTGATCACGCGCAGCGGCAGGTACTGGTCGCGCTGCAGCGTGAGCACGACGCGCAGCCGCGCGACGTGGGCGTCGGTGTACTTGCGGTAGCCGTTGGGCAGTCTGGCTGGCGTGACCAGCCCCTCGGATTCCAGGAAGCGCAACTTCGAGGACGACAGGTCAGCGAACTCCGGCCGCAACTGCGCGATCACTTCGCCGATGCTGCGCAGCCGCGCCGGCGCGTTGGTGGAAGTGGCTTGCATCGAGGTCATTCCGCCGCCCAGAACATGAAGTTGAACTTACCGAGTTGCACCTCGTCGCCCGGTGTCAGCCGCGCTTCGTCGACCAGTACCCGATTGACGTAGGTGCCGTTGAGGCTCTTCTTGTCGCGCAGCAGCCAGCCCGATGCGCCGTGGAGGAACTCGGCGTGGTTCCGGCTGACCGTGACGTCGTCGAGGAAGACATCGCTGTCCGGGCTGCGCCCGACGGTCACCACGTCCTTGTTCAGCAGGTAGCGGGCCCCGGTGTCCGGGCCCTTGCGGATCACCAGGACGGCCGAGGACTCGGGCACATCGGCCACTATCGGCGTCGGTCCGGTCGGCATCTCCTCGCCGGAGGCCGGCGGGAGGGCACCGGTGGCATCGGCGACCACGGACTGATCGAGCCGGTTCCCGCAGTTGCTGCAGAAGCGGGCACCGGGTACGCCGACCGTGTCGCAGTTGGGGCACTTGGGGCGAGTCAGGCTCGCGGTCTCATCCGGACCCATGAAGGCGCCCCCTCCATTTCGTGGTGTCCCGCGCGTCCGCCGGGGCAAGAGCACGGCGACGCGGAGGCAGGCGAGATTGCGTCCCCGCCGATGCCGCGAATCTAGTCGCCCGGGGATGCAGGGTCAAGCGAAGATCGACGGTGCGCAAACATCAACCTTCAACTGGAAGTTGAAGGAATGCGCAGGATGCGCGATGCCTGTTCGATGTACAGCCCTGCGGCGTACCAGTACAGCGCCGTGCCCCAGAGCATGCAGGCCCATCCCAGCACCTGGGATACCTCGCCGACCGCCCCGTCGAACTGCGCCGCCAGCAGCAGCGGGAAGCCGATCAGGAGGAAGAAGGTGGCGGCCTTCCCGAGGAAGTGGACCGGCAGCCCCACGATGCCGCGACGCTTCAGCAGCAGCATGACGACGCCCATGACGAGGTCGCGGCCCAGCAGTGCCGCGAACAACCACCACGGGATGATCCCCCGGATCGCGAACCCGATGAGTGCCGCAGCGATGTAGAGGCGGTCGGCGATCGGGTCCAGCAGTTGACCCAGCCGCGTGATCTGCCCCGTGGCCCGCGCGATCTTGCCGTCCAACCAGTCCGTGGCCGAGGAGACCACGAGCAGGACCAGCGCCCATCCGTCGGCCTCCGGGACCAGGATCAGCCAGAGGAACAGCGGCACGCCCAACAGGCGCAAGAAGCTCAGGATGTTGGGAACGGTGACGATCTTGTCCGACTGGACCGCAGTCTCCTGCACTTCCATGGCAGCCTCCCTGGCGTCGCTACGAGGCCGGCTCGTCGGCGTGGGACTGCGCCGGTTGAGGGGCATGGCGATCGGCGAGATCGACCGTGGGTTCCGAGCCCGATGCTGGCGCCGGCCCATCCGTGCCGGGCGGCTGCGCGGCAGCAGCCTGGCCCGCCTCAGCAGAGGCGAGGGCCGCCGCTGCGCGCCTGCGGCGGCGGCGTCGCAAGCTGAGGGCGACGGTGAAGGTCAGCAGGATCAGGACCACACCGGCAGCCAGAGCCGTGATCGAGTACGTTCCCAGGCGCTCGCCGGCGAAGCCCACCGTGATGACCGCGCTCACGCCGGCTGTGGCGTCGCTGTTCATGATGACGATGGTGTTCGGCTGCTCCTGCTCGGAGAAGGTCAGCGATGCCTCGGCCCCGCTTGCCGACGACACCCAGAAGGTCTGCGACGCAGGGTCCGCGGCCTCGGCGCCCACTCCCGGGACCGGGATCAGCGACCAGGTGCCGTTCTTCGTCGCGAGGTCGTAGGGCAGGCTGAAGAGGTAGGTGTCGACCGCGGCCTGCGGCGCCTGGCCGAGGAAGAGCTCCCCTCCGGCGGCGTCGCGCACCGACAGCGTCGCCTCCCCCAGCAACTGGTGGTAGGGGATGTCGATCTCCACACCGGTCAGATCGGCGACGACGGCCAGCGACTCCTGCTGCGAGGCGACGTTCTGGGCCGGACCTGAGTAGGCGCCATCGGTGCCGAACACGGCCAGGCCGAGGCCGCCCAGGGCGGCGAGCAGCGCTCCGACGAGCACGAGCAGCACGGCCGACATCACGCCGAGGACCCTCTTCATTGCCACCTCCGTGCGCATCACCCTAGCGCGAGGCGGCTTCGCCCCGGCGGTCTAGGCGTCCAGGGCCGTGCTGAGATCGCGCCACAGGTCCGCCGCGTCCTCGCACCCGACCGAGAGCCGCAGCAGCCCGGCAGGCAGGTGCTCCTGTCCCGGCACCGCGCCGCGGCGCTCCATCGTGGACTCCACGCCGCCGAGGCTGGTCGCCCACTGGATGAGCCGGACCGAGCGGCACACCCGGTCGGCCGCGCTCGCGCCGCCGGCAACCTCGAAGGAGATCATCGCCCCGAACCCGTGCATGAACCTCGCCGCCGGTGCGTGCCCGGGATCGTTCGGCAGCCCCGGGAAGTGCACGGCCGAGACCTGCGGGTGCCGGTCGAGCCGCTCGGCGAGATCGACGGCCGTGGTGCTGGCGGCCTCGAACCGGACGGCAAGGGACCGCAGCCCGCGGGTGATCAGCCAGGCCTCCAGCATCCCCGGCGTCGAACCGTGCAGTGCGCGGGCGCGGCGCAGGCCCTCGGCACCGGACGGCTCCCGGGCGACGGCCACGCCGCCGAGTGCGTCGGAGTGGCCGCCGAGGTGCTTCGTCGCGGAGTGCACGACCATGTCGGCCCCGAGCCGCAGCGGCGACTGGCCAAGCGGTGTTGCCAGCGTGCTGTCCACGACGGTTCGGCACCCGGCCGATGCCGCGGCCAGGATCCGTGGCAGGTCCATGACCTCCAGCAGCGGGTTCGTGGGCGACTCCAGCCACAGCAGGTCGTGTTCAGTCGCGGCTTCGCACCAGGCCGCGGTCTGCGTAGCGGCCAGCCACGTTACGCGCCACCGGCCGTCGCGCTCGCCGGAGCGGAGCAGTTCGGTGGTGCCGTGGTAGCAGCCCACGGGCGCCGCGATCCGGGCGCCGGTCGGCACCGTCGTCAGCGCGGCGGAGATCGCCGCCATGCCCGAGGCGAAGGCCACCGCCGGGCCGCCCTCCACCGACCCGACGACCGACTCCAGGGCGTCCCACGTGGGGGTGCCGTCGCTGCGGGAGTAGATGCGGTCGCCGCCCAACGCATAGGTCGTCACCCCCACGATGGGCACATTGAGGGGATCGCCGGGTGCCACGGGCCGTCCGGCGGCGATGAGGCGCGAGCGGGGAGCCCAGGAGTCGTCGGCGTGCACGACAGCATCCTGGCACTGGCCGCAGGCGGTTGCCGCGATCGGCGCCGGCCGGTTCGGCCGAGCGGTGTTCGGGCCTGGTCAGGGACCTGCCATGGGCGTAGATAGGCTGGAGGCGTGGTCCTGCAGGTTGTCGCGTTGCGTCACCAGTTCGGGACTCGTCGCGCGCTCGACGGTGTCGACATGACGGTGCGGCCCGGAGTCCTGACCGGTCTGCTCGGGCCCAACGGCGCAGGAAAGACGACCCTCATGCGGGTCATGCTCGGGGTGATCGAACCCAGCGGCGGCGAGGTGCTCATCGACGGCCGCCCGGCGGCGTTCGCCGATCGCCAGCGCTGGGGCTACATGCCCCAGGAGCGGGGCCTCTACCCCACGATGCGGGCGGGCCAGCAACTGGTCTACATGGCCAGGCTGCACGGGATGGACCGCGCCGCAGCGGAGCAGAGCGCGCGCAGCCTGTTGGCCGAGCTCAATCTCGAGGACCGTTGGGACGAGCGCACCGAGAAGCTGTCCGGCGGCCAGCAGCAGCGGCTCCAACTCGCCGCGGCGCTGGTGCACGATCCGACCATCATCGTGCTGGACGAGCCCTTCGCCGGCCTGGACCCGGTCGCGGTGGCCGATCTGTCCCAGACGTTGCGCGACCGGGTGCGGGCCGGGCGCACCGTGGTGCTGTCCAGCCACCAACTGGACCTGGTCCAGGATCTCTGCGAGGAGATCGTCATGATCGACCACGGGCGCACGGTCCTGACCGGATCTGTGGCGGCGCTGCGGGCGACGAGCGGGCGGCGTCAGCTGCGCATCACCCTGCCCTCCGACACGGGTCGCGGCTGGCTGGATGCCTTTCCGGGAGCCCGGATCGTCAGCGACGAGGCCGATGCACTGCGGATCGACCTGCCCGCGGGCGTCGAGCCGCTTGCGGTGCTGGACTCAGCCCGCGCCGCTGGCAGGGTCACCGATTTCGGGCTGGACCTGCCGACGTTGTCGCAGCTGTTCCTCGAGGCCGCCGCCGAGGCCGCCGAAGGAGCGGGTGCCCGGACATGAGCGTCACGACGAGTTGGCAGGGAGTCCGCCTGGTCGCCGGCCGGGCGATCGCCGACGGGGCGTCGTCGAAGTCGTGGCGAGCCGTCACCGCGCTGATGGTGCTGGCCGGTCTGGCCCTGGTCATCCTCCCCCGCGTGATCTCCGGCGGCCCCTCGACGTACACCCTCGCCGCGACGGAGCAGACGCCGCCGAGCGTGCTGCGGTTCCTCCAAGCCGCCGGCGAGCAGAGCGGCTTCGAGCTGGAGGTGCTCGCGGTGGACGACGCGGCCGCCGGGCAGGAGGCGGTCCGCGACGGTGGCGCGGACGTGGCCGTCTCCGATGCGGCGCTCGGCAGCGTCGTCTATGTGACCGGCGAGGGCGCCGGCAGCTTCCCCGCCCTGGTGTCCCAGGCCGTGCTGGTCGCCGCGACCGGGCAGGCCTTGGGGGCCGCCGGTCTGAGCCAGGCGGAGATCGCTCAGATCCAGAGCCTGCCGCCGCCGGAGCAGGTGTTCGTCGGCGGCGTCGGCGATGAGGGCCGCGCGGCCATCGGGTTCATCGCCGGCATCGTGCTCTACATCACGCTCATCCTCACCGGCACCACGATCGCCACCGCCGTGGCCACCGAGAAGACCACCCGGATCTCGGAGGTGCTGCTCGCCGTCCTGCGACCCGGGCAGTTGCTGGTCGGCACCGTCCTCGGCGTCGGTCTGCTGGGACTGGTGCAGGTGGCTGCCATCGGGGTACCGGTCCTGGTCGGCCTCGCCGTGGGCGACGGGCTGGACGTCCCGGCATCCGCGGCGGGCGACATCGTCCTGGCGATCGGATGGTTCGTGCTGGGGATCAGCCTGTACGCCTTCCTGTTCGCTGCGCTGGCCACCCTGGTGCAGAAGGTGACCGAGATCGGCACAGCGATCATGCCGGTGAACGTCGTGCTCATCGGCTCCTACATCCTCGCCGTCACCGTGGCGGTGAACTCCCCCGATGCGTGGCTCTCGGTCGCCGGGTCGCTGTTCCCGTTGAGCGCGCCGATGGTGATGCCGGTGCGGTGGGCCGCCGGCGGCGTGCCCCCGTGGCAGTTGGTGCTCGCCGTGCTGCTCACCGCGATGACTGCGGTGCTGCTGGCGCGCGTGGCTTCGAAGGTCTATGCGCGCGGCTTGACGATGTCCGGTCGGCGGCTGCGGCTGCGGGAGGTCATCGCCACCCGCGACCCCTCGACCTAGTCCGAGAACCGGGCGTGGCCGCGTCTGGCGTGCGCTCCGGTATCGCTCGATGCCGAAGCCTGTCGCAGGCTCCCGCACGGCGGCCCGATCTACTCCAGCTGCGGCGTGCCCGACGTCGACACGGTGCCGTTCGGCTGGTAGGTGATCGTGGTCGCGGGCGTGAACTCCACGGAGGTGGTCGTCTGCGGGCCGAGGGCCTCGGCCATCTGGGAGCCGAGCACCTCGACGCTGGGCAGCGCCCGGCTGCCGCTGATCGCGACGCGCACAAGGTCGCCTTCGACGGTGACGGAGTCCAGGGACAGCGCTTCGGTCGCCTCCGCATCCTCCAGCCACGTGGTCGCGGTCTGCTGGGCCGTCGAGCTGCGCTGCGCCGAGACCAGCACCGACTGGACCGCCAGCACCAGCGGCAGCAGGATCATCAGGGCGATGGCGATGAGGGCCCCG
The DNA here is from genome assembly GCA_963766005.1 of uncultured Actinomycetota bacterium. Taxonomy (GTDB): domain Bacteria; phylum Actinomycetota; class Actinomycetes; order S36-B12; genus CAVXYG01. The sequence continues at coordinate 258,368 of CAVXYG010000006.1, forward strand.
AACGTGTTCGCGATCCGGCCCCGGTAGGCCACCATGCGGTCCAGCGAGCTGTAGCCGGAGATGAAGAGGACCAGCACCGCGGCGAGCTGGATCGAGACCAGGTTGGTCAGGAACAGCAGCAGCGCGCCAGCACCGTCGGCGTAGAAGCCCGCCTGCAGGTTGATCCCGACGACTGCCAGCGGCGGCACCAGGGCGACGGCGATCGCCACACCGGCGATGGACGATGCCACGCGGCTGTTGACGGTCGCGAACGCCCCGGCAGCGCCCGCCGCGAGGGCGATGCTCATGTCGATCACGTTGGGGTTGATGCGGCTGAGGATCTGCGAGTTGCTCGCCAGGGGGACGACGACCGGCGTCCAGGCTGCGATGACCGCGGCCAGCGCCACGGACCCCATCGTGCCGGTGATGATCATGAAGATCGAAGTGATCATGCGATGCAGCCGCCCCTCGACGACCGCGGCGGCCGAACCGAGGATCGGCGTCATGAGCGGGGCCACGATCATCGCGCCGATCACCACAGCGGTGGAGTCCTGCAGCACGCCGAAGGTGGCGATCGCGACGGACAGCAGCAGCATCACCCACCAGGCGACGAGCTTGGCCGCCAGCCCTGGCGGTTCGAAGAACAGCGAATCGGCGATTTCGGCGCGCCGCCGGTCGCCGATGTTCTGCGACTCCATCCACTCCACGAGCATGGCGAAGAGCGAGTCGGTATCGATGCCCCTCGCCGATGCCGGATCGGCGGCCGTCCGGATCGCGTAGGCAACGATGATGGCGCCGACCAGCAGCGCACCGGTAGCCAGGGTCGCCAGCAGGAAGGACACCAGCGCGCCGGGAACGGCTGCCGTGATCAATCCCAATGCGGCCATCGCGCCAGCTCGGAGCAGATGTCCGGCCCGTACCCTGCCCCGGGCCCGCAATCCGCGTACGGCGGCGATCGCGGCAGCGATCAGCAGGTACAACGCCAGCAGGGAGGCAACGAGCTCGACGCTCGCGACGGGGTAGGCGAGCAGTCCCGCACCGCCGACCAGGGCCAGGAGCGATTCCCCCATCGAGAGGGGCGCGGATGATCGGCGACGAAACAGCCTGCGCAGGAAGGACACGGCGCCGCCGACCAGCAGGCCGGTGCCGAGGACGAGGCGCAGCAGCTGCGAGCTCAGATCCGGAGTCGCGACGATGATGAGCCCGCCCACGATGAGCAGCAGCCCTTTCAGGAGCGCGGGGCCCCAGGCGGTCAGGAGGATGAGCAGACCACGCCCGAGGGTGTTGTGCTCATCCTGAGCCGACGGCGTGGCCATCTCCGGGCACGTCCTCGGCGGGGCTGGAGTCAGGGGGCGCTGCCGGCGTGGGGCCGCGGCGGCGGGGGCTGCGGCGTGGCGTCTGGCGGCGGGGGCTGCCGGCGTGGCGTCTGCGGCGGCGGGGGCTGCCGGCGTGGCGTCTCCGGCGGCGGGGGCTGCCGGCGCTGGCGTCTCCGGCGGCGGGGGCTGCCGGCGTGGCGTCTCTGGGCTGTTCGGGGGACACAGGAACAGTGTGGGGTCTGCCTGGGCCATCCGCTGCTAGCTGGGCTGATGCGTCACGGCGCGCCACGGGCCCCAGAGCTGGCGAACCCGTTCGCCTGGTGCGCCGGTATGGCCGGCCCGGAACAACAGCAATCGGTCGGCGCCACGCCAGGCCGTCCCGAATCACCGGGTGCTGGTCCGTCCGTTGCGGTGCAGCGGATCCGGACGGCCTCGTCGGGTCAGGTTCCTGCGCCTGGGATGTACCGGGCATGCGGCGAACGACTGCCGACGAAGAGTGCTGCCTGCCTCGGAGCGACCCGTCGGACCTGCTGGATATCACTGGAGTGAACGAAGGACGCAACCGAGGGTCACCGATCGAGACGAGGGGAAGATTATGGGGAACGTTGCCGTGCAATGCCCGACATGTCGCAGTTGGGACGTCAACAAGCGCTGGACGATGGGCAACGCGTACTACCAGTGCGCGCGCTGCGGCTATCTCTGGCGGTAGGGCTGCGGCAGGTCCAGAGGTGGAAGCGGGCGGCGAACTCACGGTCACTTCCGGCCCGGGTCAGCGGCGAACCCGTCGGACGGGGTACCTACGATCTCGTTCCCAGGACCCGGGTCCTCGACCGCGTCGGCAGCGATTGGCGGTCGCTTTGCGGTGTGATGATCTTCGTCCGCGGAGCCGTCGACGTCCAATCCGACGTCCACGCCATAGCTGGCGACGTCTGCATCGCCTTGCCCACAGCCCAGCAGTGCCACGGGTGCACCCGCCGGCGTCTGAGACCAGTCCGTCGTCGATGCGTGGGCACGGCCTGGACAGGAGGGCTGCGACGCCGACGCCGACGCGGCGGCCGGTCCGAGTGGTTGGCGCATGCCATGGAATGGACGCGCAGCGGGTCCGTCCGGGGGTCAGTCACGACCGAACCGGCCTTCGGCGATCCTCCCCCAGCGCGCGCGAGGCATGGCGAGGCGCATGCCTCGCGAGCCGAAGCGGCGGCACAACCCTCGATAGCCAGGGGGGTGCTCGTCGGGCATGCTGGCGCCCATGAGTGCCACGAGATACCCGTTCCACTTCGACCGGATGTACCGAGCGCCGCTGGCGGCCCTCGGCGTCGTGCCGGCGGCCGCTTGGGTCGATGTCGACACTGATCGGATCTTCGCCCGCTTCGGCCCCTGGAGTTGCGCGACCGAGCCGGACAACGTGGTCGACGTGTGCCTCAGCGGCCCCTACTTGGCGGTTCGGGCGATCGGAGCGCGCCTGTCCGCGGCCGACAAGGGGCTGACGTTCGGGACAACGACGCGCGGCGGAGTGTGCCTGCTGCTGCGCGATCCGGTGACGGGTCTGGACCCGCTGGGCCTGATCCGTCACCCGGGTGTCACCCTGACGGTCGCCGATCGCGAGGCCTTCGCCGCACACGTGCGGCGAGTTGCCGGGCTACCCGCACATCAGTAGCTGGACGAGTGGGGGCGGGCGAGGGCATTGCTGCGCCTCGCCGGTCGTCTCCCTTGACGGAATCCCCACACCTGCTCTGGCCTGCCACTCTCGTCCCATGCGCAGGACATGGAATCGGCTACGGCCGGGAGCTCGGGCGGTCGCGGCATCCTTTCTCATCAGCGGCACCGTCCACTTCGTGCGACCGCAGGTCTTCGAACCCCTGATCCCACCGGCCCTCCCCGCGCCTCGGGCATGGGTCGTGGCCAGCGGAGCCGCCGAGCTCAGCAGTGCCGCAGGCTTGCTGGCCGGGGCCAAGTGGGCACCAGCGGCGACCACCGGAACCCTGTTGCTGGTCTGGCCGGGCAACATGTGGCACGCGCTGCGGATGCAGCGCAGCCGGGCCCATCCCGTCGCGAAAGTGGCAGTATGGCTGCGCCTTCCGCTACAGATCCCGATGATCATTGCGGCGCACGACCCTTACCAGGCCGACGTTGCGAGGGTCCGCCCGGCGGCTGGCGTGGCATCGCCCCCTGCTCCTGGCTAGCGCCCCCGGACACCATCGGGCGTCCCGGAGTACCACGCACGGCGTTCTGCCAGCGGCCTGGCCTCGACCCCGGCCTGACCCGCCGCGGCAGCAGACGGCGCCTGGCCTCGACCCCGGCCTGACCCGCCGCGGCAGCAGACGGCGCCTGGCCTCGACGCTCGGACCGTTCGTGGCACGGTCGGTCGGACCGCTCCGCCTCGGGCTGCGATCGGACGCTTCGGGCACGGACTGGTCGATATGGACCACTTGTCGCGGGAAGCGCGAGACTACTCGCCGGTAAGCCTCATCTGGATGGGACTGGCCGCCACATCCCCGCGGCCGCCCGCGGCTATGGCGATCTACATGAGGCTTCCCGGCATTGCGCGGCCTCAGGCTCGTGCCACTGGCCGGCGATGCCCACGCCAAACCCCCATGGTCGCCAGTGGGTGGAGGCCCGACGGCGCCGCGATCGCATCGACCGCCGGCGCAGGCCCGGGCGCCCGACGACGCCCGGGCCTGCGCCGGCCGAATGCTGGATCAGCCGGACCGCCCGAGAACGCACGACGGGCGAGAACCGGGTCTCGCAGGGGCTGCTGCGATCGCGCTGAGCGCGGTTGCCTGGTGGCCTGCCTTCACTCTTGGGGCGTGGGGGCAGGTCTTCTTCGAACAGATCCTCGCCCTCTGGGCATCGGCTACCGCGGCGTGCATCGTGGTGCTCGTCAAGAGCCCGCGACGCACCCCCTCCTTGCTCACCGCGGCACTGCTACTGCCGTCAGTCTGGCTGGTGCTGGCGTGGCTCGTTCCCGGCGGCGACAGCAGGGCCGCCCAGGCCGTCCCGGTGTTGGACATCGCGCTGACGGTCATCGGCATCCCAGCCATGGGGATTCTCCTGGTGCGGATCGCCATGCCGAGCATCCCGCGCGGCACGACGGCTGGCGAGCGCCGACTCCTGTTCGCGGCCGTCGCCGCAGTCGCCGCGATTGCGTTCCTCCTCGGACTGGGGCAGTCGCACTTCCTCACTCGCGGCGATTTCGCCCGCAGCGGCAATGCGCTGCCCGAGCAGTGCACTCCCGGCCCGGCAACGCTGGGTCGGTGACGCCCCGCGCGGGGAGGCCGGACGCGGCGGCAACGGTGGCGGCCGTCGACGTCCCAGTCCCAGTCCCAGCCTGCCGACGCAGCGCCCCTACGGTGGAACGATGAGCGACAGGGGCGGAGCCGCAGCGGACAGCGCAGATTCGACCCCGGGCCGCGCCGGCGAGATCGCTGGGCGGCTGGAGTACCGAGCGCGGGGGCTGGCCCGATCCATCGACCTCTGGCAGCAGCGTCAGACGATCATCGCCTTCCCATGGTCGGTCTACCGGAAATTCGCCGACGACTCCGGCAGCCGGTTCGCCGCGCAGTTGGCCTACTACGCGCTGTTCTCCATCGCGCCCCTGCTCCTGGTGTTCGCCGTCGTGCTGGGCCGGGTGCTGCGGGACGATCCGCAGACTCTGGACCGGTTGATCGACGTCACCCTCGGAGCGTTCCCGGGGGTCGCCGATTCGGTCAACGCGGCCATCGTCACGTTGCCGGACGGCGGCCTGCCGCTGCTGCTCGGCGTGGTCGCTGCGCTGTATGCCGGTCTCGCGTTCACGGAGTCGGCGCAATTCGCGTTCAACCAGATCTGGGCGGTGCCGTGGCGGATCCGGCCGGGCTTCTTCCCGCGGCAGTTCCGCGCCCTGAGCATGACGCTGCTGTTCTACTCCGGCCTGGTCGGCTACGGCGTGGTTGCCGCGTGGTCGGGACTGGCTGCTCACCAAAGCGTCGCGGTCCGCACCTCGGTGCTCCTGATCGCCGGCGCGATCTTCTTCGGCGTTGTGCTGCTCTCCTACTGGGTGCTCTGCGGGCGCAAGCTCACGTTCTGGCAGATCTGGCCGGGCACGCTGGCCTTCCTCGCGATCACGATGCTGGTCATCCCGTTCCTCAGCGGGCTCTTCGCGAGGTTGGTCGAGAACGCCAGCGCCCTGTACGGGGCGCTGGCGAGCGTCATCGCCGTCCTGTCGCTGTTCTACACCACGGCTGTGCTGTTCATCCTCACTGCGGAGATCAACGCGGTCCGCACGTGGCGACTGTGGCCCAGGGCGCTGTTCCCCGATTGGCTGTCCCACGCGGACCGGAGCGCCTACACGGTGCTGGCCCCGGTCGAGGAGCGCATGCCGGAGCAGCGAGTGATCACCTATTTCGGGGTCCTCTCCGACCGCTTCAGCCGTGAGCTGGGCCCGCAACTGGACCACGCCCGCTTCGATTTCGTGGACCGGCCGCCGCCGTTCATCCTCGATGATCCGGGCACCGTGCTCATGGACTACTACGCAGAGGGCCGCGAACCGGGAGTCGTCATTGAGCCCTACTCCCCCAAGCCCACGCCGCCGACGGAGGAGGCCTCGATCGAAGGCCAGGGCTAGCCTCGGCTCGCAGCGAGGCGTTGTCGATAGGCCGGCTGCGGACACCCAGCCCGGCAGTGTGGTCGCCACGACCGCATCGCTGGACCCGAGCCAGTTCGCCGCGCCAAAGGACCGGGTACGGGTCGTTCGCAGCCTTCCCCCACGACGCGGTCCTGCCGCATGTCGATGCCGTCGTGACGCAGAGCGGCTGGGATCACGCAGCGCAGCCTCGCCGCCGGCGTTATCGGTGGTCGTCGTGCCCTGGGGCCGTGATCAGAACGAAACGGCCCGTCGCGCTGTTGTGAGCGGTGCCGGGGTGATGCTCCCCAGCCGCAGGCTGACGCCGCAGCGCATGAGGGATGCCGTGGCCAACGCACTCGCCAGGACGGCAGGGGCGCAGCGCGTGGCCCGGGGACTCGCCGGTGCGGGCGGGAGTGCCGGGGCCGTTCGGCTGCTGGGGTCGCTGCTGTCGGCGCGAGCCCCCGGACGGCGTCACGGACCCGGCGAGTGGGTCGCCGTACGTCGCGTCTCACGGGCGGCCCGGCGACTAGGGTTCGGGAAGAGCGCCCCGCACCAGCGGGACGCACGGGAGGGGAGACAGATGGCCCTCAGGGATGCGATCGCGGCCATGGACTGGCGGGATTCCGTAGTCTCCCCCGATGAAGCCGTCGCCATGATTCCGGCGGGATCGGCGGTGTACATCGGGGGCGGGTGCGCCGTCCCGACCACCATCGTCGCCGCGTTGGAGGCCTCGGCGATGGAGCGTCCGGGGATCCGACTGCTGCACGACATCGCCGTACTCCCCGAGGGCCAATTCAGCGCGGCCCTGCGGCATCGCACGACCGTCGTCGGCCCCAACGACGCGCATCTCGCCGCCGTCGGACGCGAGCAGTATGTCCCGATCCTCATCGGTTCGGTCCCGCGCAGCATGTTCCAGGGCCGGATCGACGTGGACGTGGCCGTGGTGCAGGTGGCCCCCCCGGACGCCCTGGGGATGTGCAGCCTGGGGATCTCCGTCGGAACTGCACCGGCGGCCATCGCCCGTGCCAAGGTCGTCATCGGGGAGGTCAACTCGGCGATGCCGCGGGTGAAGGGCCACGCCCTGATCCCGGTGACGGCCTTCGATGCCCTGGTCGAAGTGGAGCCCGGGCTGACCGACTACAAGGCGATGGACCCGGTATCGGACCCGGAGAAGATCGCGCGCTACGTGGCGCGCCTGGTCACCGACGGCTCGACGCTGCACATCGGCTTGGGACCGATCCCCTCCCAAGTGCTGCGCTACCTCGACTCCCGCCACGACCTGGGGATCCATAGCGAGGTGGCGACCGACACGATGGTGGATCTCATCGATGCCGGGGTCATCACGGGACGGGGGAAGTCCATGTCGCGCGGGAGGGTGGTGGTGAGCCTCGCGATGGGCACCTCGAAGCTGTACGACCGGGTCGCCGATGAGTCGCTGTTCTCGCTGCGCCCGATCGAGGACGTCGCCGACCCGCGCACCGCGATGCAGCAGAGCCGGCTGGTGTCCATCGCGCAGGCGTTCTCCGCCGACCTGACGGGGCAGGTCTGCTGTGAAGCGGCCAACGGCCATCTCTACGGAGGCGTCGGCGCGGCCCCGGTCTTTCACTTCGCGGCCGCCCGCATCCCGGGCGGCCGCGCCATCCTGTGCCTGCCGTCGGTCGACGTGCACGGGCGCTCGGCGATCCGGCCGCGGCTGGATGCCAACGAGGGCGTCACGATCCCGCGATACGAGGTGCGCTGGATCGCCACGGAGCACGGCGCGGTGTACCTGCACGGGAAGTCGCTGTCGGAGCGGGCGGTGGCGATGATCGAGATCGCGCACCCCGACCACCGGTCCTCGCTGCTGGGCGAAGCCAAGCGGCTGGGTCTGATCCCCCCGGATCAGAAGATGCGCTCCCGGCGCGACTATCCGGTCGAGGAGGAACGCAGGATCACGCTGCGCGAGGGGACGGAGGTGCTGCTGCGGCCCACGACCACGACCGATGCCCAGCTGCTGCAGGAGTTGTTCTACGAGCTGGATCCGGAGTCGGTCTACACGCGGTTCTTCCGCAACCTGTCCTCGCTGACCCGCCAGGCAGCCGAGCACCTCTGCAGCGTGAGCTACTCCGATGAGATGGCCTTCGCCGCGGTCATCGGCGACGTGGAGTCCGGCGAACGGATCGTCGCGACGTCGTCCTACTACGTCGATGCCGACACCGGCCTGGCCGATGTCGGGTACATGGTGTCGCCGGACTTCCAGGGCAAAGGGCTCGGGACGGCGCTGCACGAGCGAACCGTCGAGTACGCCAAGGCGAACGGGGTGCGCGGCTTCACCGCCGACATCCTCGAGAGCAACTCGGCGATGCTCAACGTCTTCGCCCGCGGGCCAGGTCACCTGAGCACGCATCTGTCGCAGGGGTCCTATGACGTCGAACTGCTCTTCGAGGAGCCGCCTCCCGCGGAGTACACCACGAGCAGCATCCCGGTGGTGCGCGCCCCGTAGGCTCGTTGAGCGGAGATCACCTGACGGTGTCGCGGTCGTGTCGCGGGGCACCCAGTGGTGGCGTACCCCGGTCGGCATGCCAGCGGGGACCTCGCCGCCAGCCGGCGGCCCATCCGGTGCGAGTGACGTGCGCCGAGACGGGGACCACTGCAGGCCGAACTCCGGCAGAGCGATGTGTGCCGATGCGGCCGCGATGCGGTGGTCGATCGCACCGTAGCCGAGGGTGCCTGTCGTAGCCGCACGGTGGCGGTCCTACCTCGCGATGCGCGGAGGGCGTCCGGCGCGGCAACCAACGACCACGGCCGCTGCCGAGCACGAGCGTCACGACCGCGCGATTCCTGGCCGTCCCCGCGGCGCTGAGCCGGGACAGCCCACGCAGCATCCCCGGACTGCCGGACAGGACTCGGGCTCCATCCGTTGGGTCACGTCCCTCACGACGCGACCGCCACGTGGCACCCCGCCTTGACGGTCTGGGCCCGGGCAGGTTCGCGGCAGGATCAGGAGCGATCTGCGTCGGCCTCCGCCGCCGCCGCTTCAGCATCCTCGACCGTCTCCTGCGCCGCCTCGGCGAGGCGTTCGGCCGCCTTCGACGCGGCCGCGTCGGCTCGCTCGGCACTCTCGGCAGCTGCTACCGCGGCCCCTTCGGCGCGCAGGGAGACCTTCTCTGCAGCGGTACGCGTCGTGTCGGCGAAGGCCAATGCGCCCGATTCGACACCGTCGGCGACCGTATGCGCCTTCTCGGCCGCGGCGCCGGCGCCCTCGGCGAGCTTGTCCGCCACGCCCTTCGCTTGCGGTGAGGCCAGGATCTCGTCCTTGTTGCGGGCTGCCAGGATTGCTCCGCCGGCCGCTGCCGCGAGAAGCCCGATGACCAGTACCTTCTTCATGCCTGCCCCAATCCGAACACGCTCACGCCACTGCGCCGACGGTCAGCCGACCAGGATCAGGATCGTGCGCCACCGAACATCTGCCGCGCAGTGGCGCCACTGCACCGGCAGCCACGAGGACCGCTGTCCTGATCCACAGCAACGATGCCATGCAGGCGGGGTGAGTTCGACTCGGGGCCGGATCTTCCTCCCGCGGATCGTGCGTGGTGGGCGCTGTGGTTGTGCCGCAGTGCGACCGCATTCAGCGATGTCTGGTCTGGCGGTCCGGTGCTCCTCGATTGTGGCTGCGCGAATCGGTGACCGGCCGTTGTCGGGGGCAAGCGAGCACTCGTGTCAGGTCGCGTCTGGCCCGTCGACGGGGAACACGAGCTGCCCCTCGCCCACCCGCGAGACCAACACTTCGCCAGCCTCCGGCGAACTGTTGCCTTCGCGATGCACGGTGTTCTTGGGCACCTCAAAGTACTCGCCCTCGCCGATCTCGAGCTTCTGGCTCCCACCAGGGCCGAACTCCAGGGTGATGCTTCCCTTGAGGACGTATCCCATGGTCACGTTGTCGCCGTGGTGGTGCCACCCGGACATGGTCGCGGGATCCGCCTCGACGTGCCCGAACCAGTGCCCATCACCCTCGAATGCCGTGCGGCGCGTCAATCCAGGGGTTCCCTGTGCTTCGCGCAGCTCGACGTCGGTCAACTTGCGTACCGGCTCACTCATCTCCGCTCCCATCCAGGATGCACCGTCCAGGTTCAATGTCGACCCGACGGGCCACGTCAAGTAGCCGCCCACGAACTGGAGCTGTCCGTCCCCGTTACCTTGCTGTTGACCCTCTTCGGAGGGTTGCGGTCACCTGGTCCGGCATGGCTTACCGCCCCTGTCGTTGATGATCCGGGGGCCCGCCACATCCGGGACGCCCAGAACCGACCCGGACCCCCTCAGTCAAACAAGTCGGGGGTGTTGCCACCGGGCCGGGTGGCGTCGGCGGACCGCTGATAGGGACATGGCCGCAGCGTTTCGGCGGTCTCTTCGTAACGTGGATGCCGGCAGTCGGCGCCAAGCCGGTGACCGCCCCTTCGAGGTGGAAGGACGTGGCACCGGTGAGCGGGTACTCGGTGTTCTGCGGATTGGACGTCGGTAAGGGGGCGTCACGACTGCGCCCTGGATCCCGGCGGGCGGCGGCTGTTCGACGACGAACTGCCCCAGGACGCCCATTCCTGGCCATGTGGCGCCACTGCCCGATGACTCAGGCGAGGTGCTAGCCCGAACGCTCCACCTCCGGAGAAGGGTCTGAGTCGCACACCCTGGTGGGGACGAGACCGCGGAGGCCGGTGCTGAACTGGCCGGTTGCCTGCGCGAGAATCCTGAGGCTTCCCGCATGCGGCGGCCCGACCGAAGGAGACCACCATGGCTGACGTTCGATCTGGCGCCGAGGCGAGTCGACACGAGGGCGACACCGATGTCGCGGTGCTGCTGATCCACGGCTTCTCCGGTTCCACGGCGTCGGTCCGCCCGTGAGGGGAGTACCTGCACAAGTACGGCTACACCGTGGTCTGCCCGCGGCTGCCGGGCCACGGCACCACGTGGCAGGACATTGAGCAGACCACTTGGCAGGACTGGTATGCGAGGCGGAGCAGGCCTTCGACGAGCTCGTCGGGCAGTACCGGCGAGCCTTCGTGGGGGGCCTGTCGATGGGCGGAGCACTCGCGCTGCGGCTGGCCGGGGAGCGCAGCGCCGACGTTTCCGGGGTGATGGTGGTCAATCCAGCGATGCGGCCTCCGGACCGTGCGGACGTCCCGCTGCTGCTGGCCATGGACCGCATCGGCCTGCTGGGCCCGCTCGCCAACGTGATGCCGACCGTCCCCGGTGGTGGCAACGACATCAAGAAGCCGGGCCAGGACGAGGTCGCCTACGACCGGGTGCCCATCAAGGCCGGCATCCAGATGCTGAATCTGCAGGTGGACGTCCGGGGAATCCTGCCGCAAGTCACGCAGCCGGTGATCGTGTTCACGGCGCCGGAGGACCATGTGGCGGGCCCGGCGAACTCCGACATCGTGATGACCGAGACGGGCTCGCTGCGCAAGACCCAGGTCCTGCTGCCCGAGTCCTACCACGTGGCGACGTTGGACAACGACGCGGAGACCATCTTCGCCGAGAGCCTGGAGTTCATCCTCCGCCACGGATGAGCCTTGCCAACCGCGTGCCCGGGCATGGTGTATCTGGATGCCCAATCCCCTGCGATTGCCGCGACCCAAGCCGCACAACGGCCGGCCCTCCGTGCGCGGCACCCTCACTCGCACCCGCCTGAATCAGCGACCCGCCATCCTGCCGGCACGATCAACGGTGAGGCAAAGGGAACCCGTGCTAGGCCTGAGACGGCGGCGCCGGCTCGGCGATCAGCCGGATCAGTCGCGACTTCGCCCTCGATGCCAGGGGTGCCCGCCATCTGCGGGCGCCGCTGCCTGAGACGCACGCCGGGGCGGGAGCGCGAGCAGGGGTACTTGCCTCGCAACGGACCGCCGCCCCGGCTGTCGGCAGACAACACCTCAGCCGACCTCGATGGTGATGCTCTCTAGCGCGACCGCGAACCCAGTGTCCTCGGCGATCACGCGATAGCCAGCGAACTCCAGCGGGTACCGCTGGTCACCCAGGTAGGAGGTGGGTGCCGAGCCACCGGCCTGGAAAAGAATCGCGGAGTAGGGCGCATCGACCGAGTTGTCGACCGTGAGCGTCATGGATTGGGCGCTGCCGCACTCCCCGTCGGGCGCCTTCGCGAGAACCTGGCTTGTGGCCATATCCACCAGTTCCGCCGGGGTGCCGTCCGACCAGCAGGCCAGCCAGATGCCGGCTCCCGGATCCCGTCCCCACACCTCCATCATCCACGTCCCGGTCGGTTCCCCGGGTCCGCTCGGCGCGCCCCAGGTCGCGGTCAGCGTGACGCTCTGAGCGGCCGGCAGCGGCCAGGATTGCGCCATGGGTACCCGTTGCTCCTCGGGCGTGATCACCAGAGCCCCGCTGCGTACCTGCGTCGTTCCATCCTCCGATGTCTCGGGCGCTGCGTCCGGCATCGTTGTGTAGTCCTGTTGGGCCACGACGTCCGCGGGTGGCTGGGGAGCCTGCGCCTCGTCGGTGCCGGAGTCGGGCTGGCCGCACCCCGCCAGCGCAAGACTCAGGGCGACAGCGCCCACCGTCACCGCCCCGGTGAGGCGTCGAGCAGTGGGTCGATGGTGGTGCAGCGGAGCAGTCATGGTTCCCCTCTCGCCCGTGCCCGCCTCCGATCGGCAGGCGTCACTACCACCGTGTGCCGCGCAGCGGCGCGCCGCCAGGGTCCCAAGTCCGTGACGCTGAATCCCTTTGTGGCAGCCAGGCTCGGTCGACGACGCCGCCACGTGCCAGGCGATCCGTACCGGCTGACCCTCGGCTCAAGCCGTACTGGCATCCGGAGCAGCTCGGTGTCCAGTGGGCAGAGCGCGCTGCTCGCGCCACCAGCCGGCTCGTCGTGCAAGTCCGGGGGAAGTGGCGCAGCGCTGCGCCACCCCATCCTGGGGCTGCTGCCAAGAAGCGTGTCACCAGCCGCCAGCGAGCGGCCACCGATCGGCTGCCGTGGAGACGCCGGGGCCGATGAGCGCCATGCCGCGGACAGTCTCAGGCAGCTCCGCCGCGGGCGGTCAGCCCCACGGCTCGTGGGGCAGGGAGTGAGCTGGGGGCCCCGGGTTGTTGCCCGCGGCGGCGGACCCGTGTTCTGGCTACTCAATCCTGAGACACGTGAGGGGGCGCAGAGGGGCTGACCGCGAGAAGGACGTCAGGGCAGGTCGAGCCGGCTGAACTGATCGCGCTCGACGCGTCCTTACGGCGCCACGTGGGTCCTGAAGAGTGGAGTGAGACCACGGCGGTCGGCCGGGGCCAGGGTGTGGCCCAATCGGGAGCCGGGCTGGTGCATCGCCCCGCCGCACCGCATCCCGCGGCGGGCACCAGTGCGGGATGCGGTGCGGCGACGCAACCCGTTGAGGATCCGGTACCGCGTGAGCAGCGCTCACTCGCCGCAGGAAGCGCGACACGGTCAGCCCTGCTGGACTGCTGCTCGCGTTCTTCCAGTGCGACTCGATCTGCTCGATGGTTTCGTCGGGGGGTGTTCTCATCAACCACCTTGAGGACTGACACCTCGCACCTCCTGGGCCCCTGCTTCGCCGCCGCCCGGAGCGCCACGTCGCCACCATGGCCACCGTCGGCGTAGTCCATCCAGCGTGGCCACCCTCGACAGCGAGGTCGCCCGCCGCAGAGCGGAGGGCGCGGCGGTGGCCGGCTGCATCCTGCACACCGACAGAGGCTCGCAATTTCGATCCAGGAAGCACGTCCGGGCCCCAGCACCGGCACGGCATGGTCGGCTCGATGGGCCGTGTCGGCGCCGCCGGGGACGACACCGCCCATGGAGAGTTCCTTCGCACTGCTGCAGAAGAACGTCCTGGACCGGCGATCCTGGGCGCCCCGCGACGAACTCCGGATCGCGATCGTGACCTGGATCGAGCGCACCTACCATCGGCGCCGCAGGCAGGACTCCCTCCGCCGCATGGCTCCCATCGAGTTCGAAACCGTCATGACCACGTCAGCCGCTCAGGCTGCCTGACTGGGAACTGTCACCTGATCGTGCAGCAGTCCCAGGGCAGCATCGACCCGTCCGTGGCCTGGCACACCTGAGTAGGCGGCCTGCTGAAGGGCTGTCGGCGCGCTCGACCATGGTTTCCCAGGCCCCTTCCAGCACCGTCCCGGTGTGTCGTGAGGGGCCGGTCACGTGGCCCAGTCGCAAGGAGGCAGGAGCGGACTCCGCTCGGGCTGAACCCACATGGGTGTTCACTCTGCAAGGGGCGAGCCGCTCGGAGCAGCGTCGCCGACAACTGCTAGCGTCGCGGCAGCGGTCCGAAGGGCGGGTCGATGAAGGAGGAGAAGCATGAAGCGAGTCCTGGCTGCGTCCGGCATTGCATGCCTGGCAACCGTAATGGTGGCGGGACCAGCCGCTGCCGACCCGAAGAGCGATTTCCTCATCGATGTGGATTGTGGGGACGGTGTCGTGCAGGTCGTGTCCCCGGACAATGATGCGCCGTGGTCACCTGCCCTCGCCACCGGTAGCAATGCCGTCTACCAGCCGCTCGGCTTCAAGGACGAGACGGGTCTCGGCGAGGTCCTCGATGGCCCCAATGCAGGCTTCGATGTTCGAGTTCGACGGCGAGGACTCGATGAAGAACGGGAAGCGCAAGGGCGTGGATGTGCAGGAATGCAGCTTCTCGTCTGAGTTCGAGTTCTACGACGAGGACTTCGAAGGCAACGTTCTCGTCACCTTCTCGGGAACGGTCTACCTCAAGACCACCGCTCGGTAGCGGTCCACGCCCACTGCTCCGTCCGTGCGGAGATCGCCCCGCCAGCCGGGCAGAAACCATCGTGGGGGCGGACCCATCGCGGGTGCGCCCCCACGAGTTTCTGCAGTGCCGCACCTGGATGCTGACCGTGCCGCCTGCGATCACCGGGGCGGACTCGGTGAGGATCGCCGGCCGCTGGCTAGCGGCAGCGGGACCTTCTCCCCTCTCCGTCCTCTCGAGCTGCAAAAGGGGTTCGGACTGCGTTCGCAGAACATGAGCGACCTCGCACGTCGTGCGGGCATGAGCCGCGACGGGCTGTGCAAGGCTCTCTCGGCCGACGGCAACCCGACCTGGTCGACCATCCTGAAGGTCACCCACGGCCTCGGCCTGCGCTTCGAGCTGCACACCGTCGCCTGACAGACCGGCCCCCGGAGCGCGGCCAGGTCCGGGGCGGCCATCGGCACCCGTGGGCGCGCGCGGGAAAGCAGCCCGACTGCGCTGGGGTTCGTCCCCTAGTCACGGTTATGGGAGCAGCGAGCGGTGGCGGAACGGCGACACCTGATCCGCCGGGCGGGAACGAGTCCGGCTGCTGTGAGCGGTGCGCAGGACACGACGTCACAGAAGCCGAACACCGCCCGGCCCGGCGCTCGGTTGCCGCGCCAACTGCTCAAACCGGGAACCGGTTCGAGCTGAGACAGCGACTCACGCGGTGGACTTCCGCTGCGGCTCGATGACCTCGTGCGTCCTCGCGGTCCGCTCCGGCGGTGTGCGACGCAGCGACTTGACACTCAGCGCGGCGATGAGGAGAGCGACAAGCATGCCCGCGATGCTGACCAGCAGCGCGGCGTTGAACCCGCTGTCCGCGATGTGCCCGACCATCTCGACCAGACCCCAGGCGGCGATCACAGCGGCCACGACCAGGTTGGTGTAGCGCGTTGCGCGGTGGTCGAAACTCAACGTCATGACCGACAGTGCCAACGGAATGATGGCGAACACGGCCATGTAGTAGCCGACCCAGCCGTCGGTGGCGAAGCCCTCGATCTCCCCTGCCAGCACCTCCTCCAGCGCGCCAGGCTGCACCAGCAGCCCCAGCAGCATCGAGAAGGTCGCGGCCGCTGCCCACAGCGCCCACAGGATTGCGATTCGGATTCTGACGTCAATCCCCTTCATGAGGCTTCCTCCCTCGATGTGGGACCCAAACAGGTCTCGCACTTCCCGCCTACCGCTGGCTGACGGGTCGGGCAAGGGTCACAGGACGTGCAGGTTGTACTCGTCGGTCTGGGCGGTGACTATCGGCCCTGGACACGACCCGGCAGCGCCGATACGCACGAAGAGCAGCCGCGGCTTCAGCGGGCCTGACGGCAGGTTCTCCCGCGGCGGCGGGACTTGGGGAGCGTGCAGCGGATGCTGACCAAGCCGATGGAAACCCCGGAAGAGCCCGCGCCCCGACAGGTGCGGCCAACCCTGACACGCGAGGATCGACAGAGGTGACGACATGACGACCTATGTCTCAAGCATCCATGTGGATGTCCCACCAGAGGCCGCATTCGGCCAGGTGTTCGAGCTGATGATGAAGAACGTCGGCGGATCTCCCGTTCCCGAGACGCCCGCCGACGGGCTTGGCGCTGCGTTCCGCTACGGGTTCGGCCTGCTTGGCTGGCGTATCGAGGGCACCTGCACGATCACCGAGTACGTCCCCAGCGATACGCTCACCCTCCAGTGGCACGGTCCCGAGCGGGCAACCGTCGGCAGCCTTCGGGGCGTGTGGACCTTCGTTCCGGACGACGCTGGCACCACCATCACGGTCCGCTCCTACTTCGAGCCGCGGATCCCTGTCCTGCACACCCTGGGATCTCGGGTGATGATGTTCGGGTTCCGCAGGTCGGAGTTCCCAGCGATGAAGGCAGAAATGGAGAGACGATCGCGGGGAGTCGAGTCGACCTCGTGATCTGTTGCGGCCCCTGGCCCCGGCGCCGTCACGGCGAGGACGTGCGCCCTTCGGGACCACCTCGACGCGATGACCAGACCGTGGGGAAAGGCGCCCGTCGTACTGGCGCGCCTGCCCACTCGTGCCTGCTCGAGCGCACGACCGGCACTGCCTTGGTTGGGGGACCGTCGGTACGCCACAGGCGCCGCCATCGCGACCGGCCAGCCGTCAAGACGCTGGTGCGGAGGGTGCCCCCGATGCCCCGATTGGAGCATGCAGGAACGCACCACGACTCAGGTCTTCGGGTGCTCCATGGTTGGCCTTTGGGGCCGGAGCCCTCGCCACCCGTGGCTACGTCGCTGTCGCGCCGGGCGAGCGATGCGCGTCCCGCGCCTCCCCATCAATACCCGGGGCCGTCCCTCCCACGGAGAAGACGCCCAAACTCCGATGAGCGCCCCCTACGCCCGGGCCGGGCCGGACATCCCCGACGGCCCGACCCCGGCACCCCCGCACCACAGAGCGGCCCGCCCGCCAGTCCGGCCGATGACGAACTGGACGCCATCGTCGATGCGATCCTCGGCAGCAAGCCGCGCCCCGCCGACTGGACCCGCCTCACCGGCGACGCAGCCGCCGAGGCCCTGGCCGTACTGGCCGGCTGGGTCCGCTGGCTGGTCCGCCGCTACGCCATCGACCCGCGCGAGATCCCGCCCTGCTGGGTCGAGCCTCTGAGTTCGTCGAGGAGCTGAGCGCCCTGCACACCGCCCACCGCGCCGCCTTCGAGCACGACGGGCCGCCCACCGGCCCCGTCGACTGGCACGGCTGCCTCGCCAACACCCGGGCAAGGCTCCACCAGGCCGCATCCGGAACCGGTTGCCGGGCGGTCTGGTGCGAAGTTGGGATGGTGGGGTCGGCCAGGCCCAGGTGCACCTCCTTGGGGCCGGTTCCGGGCGATGCCTTCGTGGGGGCGGGTCGGCTGCAAGGCGCCCCTTGAGACGCCGAAGAGGCCGTCCCAGTTCTCGCCAAGACGGCCCCTTACCCGCGTGAACGCGTTGTCCGGCTGACAGGAGCCGTCGGGTCGCCACCCGGCGACCCTCCTCCCAAATCCTGCGTTGCATCTCCGGGACAGGATTTGAACCTGCGACGCCTTGACCCCCAGGAGTAGGCACGGCGTTCGGGGGCGTTCGGGGGCGTTCGTGGGGGGTTGGTCCCTCGTGAGATCGATGGGGCGGATGGGGCTGGACGGGTGCGGACTGGCGCGGCGCGTGCCTGGTGGCTACATGGATGGCTGCATCGCCAGGGGTCCGG
Organism: uncultured Actinomycetota bacterium; assembly: GCA_963766005.1. Classification (GTDB taxonomy): domain Bacteria; phylum Actinomycetota; class Actinomycetes; order S36-B12; genus CAVXYG01. The sequence continues at coordinate 276,206 of CAVXYG010000006.1, forward strand.
CGGGGTGGTGCGCAGCTGCGTTCATGGGATCAGCACGACATGCTGCGGCGCTGCTCGCGCCAAGCCCTCGTCGAAGGTCGCGAGAAGCCCGTCGTTGTGTGCGGCGAGGCCTGCCAGGTAGGCGTCGGTGACCTGCCGATGACCGACCACGTGGCCCAGGTCGGCGTCCAGGTAGGAGATGTCGTCGGGCCAGAACTCGCAGCGGGAGTCCGCGTGCAGCGCCGCCAACAGGGCTTTCACCGTCGTCTGGTGTTGCCCCAGGCGGATCAGGAAGCGAACCAACGCGCCCTCCGTGATCGGGCACAGTGCCATGTGCTCGACATGGGCTCCCCAGGCGGCCGCCCGCTGGTGGTGCTCATGGTCGGTGAGGGTCAAAGCGATGAGCGCGTTGGCGTCCAGCAGGTGGACAGGGCTCACTCGTCGTCCAGCGCTTCTGCGACAGCCTGTGCCGAGATGCGGTACCCGAGCGTCAAGGTCGGCAGACCGCTGATCGGGTCGGTGGTGACGGTGGCGGGCTCCCCCAGCGAGGCAAGACCCCGGATGGTGAGGTCGGCCAGCGTGGCCGACAGGGACTGGTCGCGTTCGGCAGCAAGCCGTTTGGCGCGCTCGTGAACGTCTGGGGGCAGGTCCACGGTTGTTCTCATGGCTACATCATAGCCGCATCGTGGTGATGCAGCCGTGTGGCCGGCGATAACGTCGTCAGGCTCGGCGCCACGGCCGGCTGGTGGATCCTGGGCGCTGCGGAGACGGTGTGCGCGCAGACCCCGGATTCGTGCGCCGAGACCCTCGACCGGGCCTCCGCGCTGGCGGGATGCCGTGCTGGCGTGGCTCGGATGGCGCCGATGGTTCCCATGGCGTCGGCAGCCGTCTCGTGTTTCCGTGCTGGCGCTTGCGAACGACGCGGCCGGTAGGGACGAGCGGCTCGCGGCGGGGACCTTCAGCCCTATCTGCCGGGGGTTGCGGATAGCTAGGTTTATGGGCGTCGGAATCGAAGGGCCAGCCCCCTGGCCCTTCAAGGGAGGACGGCATGCCGGTCGTCGAGGAGAGCATCGACATCGACAAGCCGCGCGCCGAGGTCTTCGTCTACGCGGCAGACTCCGAGCACCTCCGGCACTGGGCGAGCACGCTCTACAGCGTCCAGGGACGCACTGTGGTCGAGCGTTCACCTGTCTCATCTCACGCAGCGACTCCACGGCTGCTGCGGCCCACAGCCGAGGTGTATTGGGCCGCCAATCCCAGCACGAACGGAAGGAAACTCCATGCGAGGACGTGACCGCCGCGAAGGACGACGTGACGAGCGACAGACCTTCGGCGCCCGCGGGAACGCGGACCGCTACCAGATGCGCGAGAAGGTGCTGTCGATCGGCGACGACTTCTGGGTCGAGGACGAGTCCGGACGCCGGGCATTCAAGGTCAACGGGAAGGCGCTGCGCGTGCGCAAGACCCTGGTCATCGAGGATCCGAACGGTGTTGAGCTGCTGAAGATCCAGGACCGCCCGGTCCGGGTCCGCGACGTCATGGAGGTCGAGGACGCCTCCGGGGCGACGGTGGCCACAGTGAAGAAGGCCATGATCTCCCCGCTGCGGGAGCGGTTCACCATCGACCTGGCCGGCGGCGAGCAGATGACTGCCCAGGGCAACATCGTCGACCACGAGTTCGAGATCAAGGCGAATGGGACCAAGGTCGCCGAGGTCTCAAAGAAGTGGTTCCGCGTCCGCGACAGCTACGGCGTCGAGGTCGCCCCCGGGCAGAACCCGGCCCTGATTCTGGCGGTCGCGGTCTGCATCGACCAGATGGCCGCCGGCTGACCCACCGGGCAGGGGCTGGCAACGGTTGCCGGCCCCTGCACCAACGGAACCCCATGGCACAACCATGGATGTCAACAACCCGAGCTTGTGGGACATCCTGCTGCGGAGCTTCTGGTACTTCTTCTGGATCGCTGCACTCATGCTGTGGTTCCGCTGCCTGTTCGACATGTTCGGCGACCACACCCTGTCCGGGTGGGGCAAGACCGGGTGGGCGATCCTGCTCATCTTCGTGCCCGGCTGGGGGCGTTCATCTATCTGATCGCCCGCGGCAAGAGCATGAACGAACGCCAGAGAGCGGCCATGGCCCATCAGCAAGCCAGCCAGGAGCAGTACATCCAGTCCGTGGCCGCCAAGACCGCGACCCCGGCCGAGCAGATCACCAGCGCCAAGTCGCTGCTGGATTCTGGGGCCATCAGCCAGGCGGAGTTCGACGCCCGCAAGGCCAAGGCCCTGGCTTCCCTAACCAGGTGAGGGGCTGGGTGCATCGGGGACCAAACCCCTCACGGACTCCTTCGAGCCCTCGGGTCTGGAGCCCACAAGCCGTGAGGCGGGACTGGCCCGCAGGCGCCACCCGACGACCTGAGCGATGGTGGGCCTCGGCCCGATGCGCCTGACCACATTGTCCGTAGGCCGAGTCGAGGCCGCCTCAGGTGAAAGGATCCGCACATCGCGGCCTCCGAAGGGTCGCTGGTGGGCTGGTCCATCCCGGGGCCGGCCCGCCGGCGCGCACTGCTGCTCACCGTCGCGACCGTTATCCCGACGATCGCCGCATACCGGCTGCTCGGATTCGCGGTCGCGCTGGCGGTGTTCCTCGGGTTCGTGGCCCACCTGGCCCCGGGCCGCCCGCCTGCCGTGGCGTCTTGGCCTGGGCGCGGTCGCGACCACGGCCCTGACCGGCGCGGTCGCCTATCGGGCGTGCACAGGTCATGGGGGTCGAGCCCTCCTTGGGAGATCGCCGGAGGGATGCTCAGTCGAGGAGGTCGAGGTACTGGCGGCGTGCCTTCATGGCGTGGATGACGAGTTCGTTGCCGCTGTCGAAGCGGAGTACGACGACCTCGAGAAGGCGGCCGGCGGAGTCGAGTCCGAGGCGTAGTTCCCGGGCGGGGCTGTCGTCGTCCAGGTCGCTGACGAAGACGGCATGCTCGGCGGCATGGATGGCGTCCTCCGGGTCGATGCCGTGCTTGCGTGCGGAGTCGTGGACCTTCACGCGACGTAGGAGCGGATGGCCGCCCGGATGGCTTCCGAGCGGCTGACGTGGTCGCGCTCGGCGCGTTCGGTCAGTGCGGCCAGCAGGGTGGCGTCGATCCGAACAGGGACGACTTCGGCAGGGCCGTCGCCGATCGGCTTTCGGCCGCGCCTGCGCAACTGCTCAACGACGTAGCCGCGTTCGGCCTCGGCTGCCCAGTCCTGGATGTCCTGCTCGGTGACTGGCTTGCCCTTGATCGTCTCCACAGCAGAAGCGAAATACGAAATGCTTGTGAGGGGAAGCGTGCGCGGCCCGCGAACGGGCCGCGATCCCGGCGTCGGCCAGGTCGCCTTCTGTGGACACGCTCACCCGTGTTGGGCGGGGTTCGGTGGGGTCCGGGTGCCTGGCCGTGTTGGCGGCGGGCGGGTCTGGGCCTGTTGCGAGGTCGCCGCGTGAGGTGAGCCCATGTCCGCGTCCACGATCCTGCCGCCGCTCCAGCCATCCTCGCTGTCGACCGCCCAGTTGGCGGCGGTGTCGTTCCTGGCCGCTACTCCGGGCGAACCCATCGTCTGTACACCTACCAGGTCAAGCGCTGGTTCACGTGAGTGCGCGGGCAACAGGCTGGACGCGCTGGTCGGGATCCAGCGCGCCCACGTCGAGCTGTACATCCGCCACCTCGGCGACCCGGGGCTGATGGACTCCCCGATCGCCACCTTGATGCACGGCGTGCGTGGGTACTCCCGGTTCGCCCACATCGACGGACTGATCGCCGCCGACCCGGCCGTGTACGCGCGGCTGCCGAAGGTGCACCGCGACGGCCCCCCGCGCCGAGGGCCTGGACCGCCTGGAGTTGATCCGGTTCCTGCCTGTCGCCCAAACCCTCGCCGTCCATCACGGCGCGCTGGCCTTCCTGCTGGGCATCAACGCCCTGCGCGCATCGGAAGCGGCCCGGTGCGGGTGGAGGGCTACGCCGACACATTGCGCGAGCACCGGGTTCTGCACCTGGTCGGCAACGGCACCAAGCCCGCCACCATGCCGCTCGCGGTCCCCGTACTTCGGGACCTGGAGGCCTGCCGGGGCCAGCGCACCAGTGGGCCGCTGGTCCTGCGGCCGGTCTCCGGCACACCGGTCGATCGCCGTGACGTGTACCGAATGGTGCAGCGCATCGCCAAGACCGCGTAGATCCCGCGGCACATCAGCCCCCACTCGCTGCGCCACGCCGCGATCACCAACGCCCTGGACGCCGGCGCCCCACTACGCGACGCCCAGATCCTGGCCGGCCACGCCGACATCCGCAGCAGGCGAGCACCACGACCGCGCCCGCGGCAACCTCGACCGCCACGGCGTCCACTTCCTCACCGCCTACGTCGCCGGTGTCTGGACGCCGCTGAGGGACTGCCCAGCCACCGGCTTGGGCTCGAACCCGCGTCTATCCGCCGCCTGTGGACGCGCCATCACGAGTGCAATCTGGTGGCCGCATGGCGACGGAGTCCCCCGGGCGGCTCTCAGATGAGGTGCTGGTGATCGGGGGCAATCGTCGATCGGGACGTGGCACCGGTCATCTGCTCACGTCGCCATCACCTGCGCGTGTGGAGCTGCGCGCCGTGGTCGGCGGGACGGTGTGAGGCCGCTGGTCGCCATGGCGGCGCCAGTCGTGCTAGGAATCGGTGTATCGGTGGTGCACTAGATCACCGCCGCGATCTCGCTGACTTGACCCACGTCGGGTGCCTACGATGCGTTGCGAGTCAGCGGGCAGAGGACGAGGCAGCATGTGGCGAGACCCGGCAACGACCAACCCCGACCACTACGTGGTGATCATGGAGAACGACCGGGTACGTGTCCTGGAGTACACCGACACCCCTGGTGATGTGACCACGCCGCACGATCATCCTGACAGCGTCATGTACGCGCTCAGCTCGTTCCGGCGGCGCCTCCACGCCAACGACGCGTTCCGTGACGTCGAGATCGCGGCCGGTGGCGCGCACTGGCTACCAGCCCAGCGGCACTACGGGGAGAACATCGGCGACACCGACACCCATGTCGTCTTCGTCGAGCTCAAGAACGCCGATGCCGCCACCCCGACTGCTGCGCTCGGACCGGAATAGCAGGCCCCTCGGCGTCGCGCGCGTCCATGGTGCCCGCGTCCTACCGCATTGCTCGAAGCGACGTCCCTGTCGTGCGGCCTCTTGGCCACCGGGCACGTCGACGCCCGCGCTGCTGATGCCCACGAAGCGCGTCACGCGGTGCCGGCCATGATCCGGACACGAGCCCAGCCCTGCCCCGTGCGGCCCACCCAACGGGCGCGTCACATCGCCGCCTATCGGGCGCGGGGCGGCCTGGCGCTGTACCGCGTCCGTGCACGTCCCTGCGGTTGTTCGTTCACCCGTCCTGAGTGACTGAGCGTGACCACGGGGCCGTGGGCCTCGCCCAGGAACTCATCAACGACCCGCGGCCAACCGTCTGGCACGACGGCCCCCTTCCCCGGGGTTCGACGCCCTCCAGGGGCATCGCAGAGGGGCGATCGCTGCGACCCTGCCCGGAGCCACCTGGCAGAGATGTCGCACGCACTATGCCGACCTGCGGGTTATGCCGACGTCGGCATAACCGGCACTACCCGGCCAATCTGATGTCGGTCACCCCGAAGAGCTCGTGGCCCTGGGTCAAGGCGTCGCTGCACTCGGTCTACGACCAGCCCGATGCCAGCTCCGTGCACGTCGACCGGATTCTCGACGCCCTGACCGACAAGCTCCCCGCTGTCGCCGAGCACCTCGAGACCGCCCGCGCAGACGTCCTGGCCCTCACCCGCGTTCCCCAGGAGATCTGGCGCCAGATCTGGTCCACCCCCATATCCGAGCGGGGCAACCGCGAGATCCGCCGACGCACCGATGTCGTCGGGGTCTTCCCCGACCGCACCAGCATCATCCGCCTGGTCGGCGCGGTCCTGGCCGAGCAGCACGACGAATGGGCCGAAGAGCGGCGCTACCTCGGCCTGGAAGCCCTGCCCAAAGTACGCCTCACCCAGATCGACAACACCAAGGAGAAACCAGACACCATCACAGCCCCATCAGCCTGACCCAAAGCAGGCATCACGCCGAACCAGAACCCCACGCCCGCGGACTTGAGCGCCGAATATCCCTCAAGGATGCAGACGCATCTCGTCCACGCGGTCAGCACTCGGGATGCGCGTGCTGCGTTGGCTAGCGTGACGGGCATGGAATCGAACCAACACAGCGTGGGAGACCTGGAGCTCACCGACGCGCAGCAGCGCTATGTTGCCGATTTGAGGTCGCGTATCCGGACTGGCCGTGTCGCGGCTCTGCTGCGCACCGGCGGTCTTCAGGTGTTGTGGATCATCGTCATCGTGGCCGGTGCCGGTGTTTCGTTGAGTGACGCTGTGACAGCCCCGAGTTGGGTAGCGCCCACGCTCGGCTTCGTCGTGGTCGTGGCTGCGGGTGTAGAGCGCATCTTCAGTAGGGCCACGCCCGCTGCCGCCGCTCAGGACAGGTTGCGTCGGGGGCTGGCTCGGGAGCAGCGGTTGTTCGCTGCGCGGGCGGAGCCGTACACCGATGATGAGGCGTTTGCGCTCTACAGCAGTCGCAGTGAGGCCCTCCTGGCCGAGTACGACCGGGTCATGCTCGACTACTCCAGTTCGCTGGCTCGTCGGATCCAGTAGGCAGTGGGATGCCCTCGTGCATCCGCGTGTCCCTGACGGCAGGTCGCTGTGCAGACCTCTCCACGGACCCATGTCCGTGGAGGCGATTCGCGCTATTCGGGGCCCTTGGTTCCGGGCTTCCGCATCGACCCGCTGAGCGTGACGGCCCAGGGCGACAACGCGGTTGTGCAGTGGCGGGCCACCGGCACATCCAACGGCGGACCGTTCCAAGGCGTCCATGCCACGGGTCGGCCCGTCGACCTCCGGGGGTGCGACGTCATGCGCTTCGAGGACGGGCTGCTCAAGCACAACACCGTCTACTACGACGGGCTCGCGTTCGCCCGACAGATCGGGTTCCTGCCTTCGGAGGGCAGCCGAACCGACCGCGCTCTGCAAGCTGTCTTCAACGCCCGCACCGACGACACACTCGCCCGCGTGAAGTATGCGCGCGGCTAGCCGAGCAGCCGAGGGGTCGCCGACCTGCAGGAATGCGCGCGTTTCGCGGCGAAGTGTCGCGGTCCATGCTCGGTGGCCGCGCCCGGGGGTGTGAGCCGCCTGACTGCCTCGACTCAGAGCAGGTCGGCGAGCAGGTTGGCCCCGGGCAGCAGCGAGCGTGCCGATGGTCCCGCGGACCACACCGAGCGGGTGGCCGTGATGAGGTCGAGGGCCTGGAGCTGGTGTGACAGGCTGCGGAGCTCGTCTTCCACGTCGCGCGTGCTGATGGGCTTCCCGGCGCGGCTCCAGCCGTGGCCGAGGAGCGGGTGCACTTCGCCGGCGATCTTGGCGACCTGCAGCGGACCGCGGGCGGCGACCAGGGCGACGGCGCGTTCCGTGACCATGGTGGAGAACTCCTGCGGGTCGAACCAGGATCGCAGCCGCCGCACGGTCTCGAGCTCGTCTGCCGCTGCCTTGGTCGGGCGCAGCACGCCGCCCGCGAGCCTGACCAGCCGGACGTGGCGCAGCAGGTCGTGCAGGACGGCCAGGGGCAGCAGGTCCTCCTCGATCGAGGCGGGCCGCCCCAACGGATACCAGCTGGGGCGCTGCTGCTGAACGGCGCGGACCACGGCGCGGGGCAGCCGCCCGCCCGGCGTGAGCGTGACACCGTCGCCGAGCAGCCCCAGCAGCAGGCGCACGCTGCCGGGCACCGCACCGACAGCATCACGGACTCGCTCGGTGGTGGCTTCCTGGTCGAACGGACGCAGCCGGTCCCCCACCCAGGTGCGCATCGCCTCGTGCTCGGCGTGTCCCGGGTCGGCCAGCGCGTCGAGCAGGTCGGCGTATCCTGCGGCGCCACCGCAATCCTCGGGCGGGCAGGCCCCCTGGCCACCCACACAACCCGGCCGGTCACCGCCGGCGCCCAGCACCTCGACGTGATGCTGCCAGCCATCGCCCAGGTCGTAGACGTACACGAACCGGGTCGGCAACGCGGACAGGCGCACCCCGCGCTCGTCGACCTCGTCATCCTCATCCCACTCCTCGAACGGGACCGTGTAGACCGCGTCGTCGGTGCGGAACTGGTGCAGGTGGGAATCGGTCCAGCCGATCGCCACCTGCAGCACCTCGTGGAGCTCGTCGAGGGTGATCGCCCCCGGCACGTCGATCACCCGCTGCACCCGCGGCACGACCTCGCGCATCGTGACCCGCAGCCTGACCGTCTTCACCGCGGCGACTCCTGCACGCCGGGCACCCCGCAGCACCGCTTGTACTTGCGGCCCGACCCGCACCAGCACGGGTCGTTGCGCCCCGGGGGCCAGGCGATCGTCCGTGACGGGTCCCGCGCCACGTCGGCCGCGTACCGGGCCCGCAACCGCGAGGGGTCCGACTCCTCGGGGGCGTTGTCGGCCACCCAGGGAACGAACTCGGCGGACCGCACCGCCACGACACTCACGCGAGCCACCCCCGACTCCCGGTGAGCCCGAAGCCGACCCTCCATCCGCCGGCAGTACACCGCGTGGCTGACCGGTTCGCCGAGCTCGTCATGGCACAGCGGGCTGTCGGCCAGATCCGGCCACCGCGCCGGCCAGGCGGCGTACTCGGCCGCCGGAAACCACGCCACCGCGACCGGAACCTGCCCGGCCGGCTCACCCGCGAGCGTCAACTCCCGGTCGACCGGCGCGCTGGAACCCAAGCTGTTCGGCCACTGCAACCGGCCGGGAACGGCCGGAGTCGGCACGGCGCTCTGCAGCGCGTCCGGCTCGCGTCCCAACTCGCTCAGTGAGGCCGCACGCAGCTCGCGCAGTTGCCCCACCAGCCGCTCGGGGTCACCGGTGCGAACCGCGAGCTCCAACGCGCGCGTCAACCACGACAGCGCCAGCTCATGCTCCCCGACCGCGCCGTACTCCAGCCCAGCGTTGTTGTACACCCACACGTCCTCAGGGGTGTCCGCCGCCACCGTCTCCCAGATCGGTGCGGCCTCGGCAAGCCGGCCATGCCGGGTCAGGATCTCCGCCCGGCGGCACCGCGGATCGGGCTGGCACTGGTACCCGTGCTCGACCAGCACGTCCGCGTGTCGCAGCGCCTCCTCGACCCGGCCCAGCCGGTCGTAGGTCTCGGCCAGTTCGCTGTGCAGCTCGAGCACGTCGAGGAACGCCGCCGCGTCGGGGTCCTCGTCACACACGCCGATCGCGCGTTCCAGGACATCGGCGTACGCCAGAGCCGGCCCACGACTGGCCCCGCGAATCTGCCGGTCGAGACGATCGAGTTCGTCACTTCGCACCCCGACATCATCACCCATCCAGCACCCCGCCAAGGCAGTGGATGCCTCGCTCACGCGCCGACCCGCCGTCCATTGGCCCCGAGCGGGGCAACAACCGGGCATCGACGAGAACACCCACCGGCGACACCATCGAGCAGATCGAATCCCACTGGAAGAACAAGCAGCTCTCCCGCAGAGTCGCACCAAATCGCAACTGACCAGAACGCCCCGAGGGCCCTCGACGGGCACCGGCGGACCCCGGACCAAGGTCAAGCCACCCCAGTCGATGCCACTTCCTTGCTAGCCCTGCGATGCCCGTCTGAACGTGCCCAGCTCGCGGCGGTTGTGGGCAGGTCAGGCGGAGCCTTCCTGGTCGAGTCGTTCCAGGATCCAGGAGCGGACCAGCGTCGACGCGGGCAGGTGTTTGGCGGCGCCGACGCGCTGGACCTCAGCCTCCTCTTCGGCGCTGAGTCGTACGGAATACACCTTCTGGCGGTTCGGCCGCCGTCCTGTCGTGCCGGCGGGGTAGGGGTCGTCCTTGGTCTGTTCTGGTCCCCGGTCCGCGGCCGCGAACTGCCGCAGACCGCCATGATCCGGGCACGCGGCCTCGCCGCCGGCACCAGCATGGCCCGCGGCGTGGATGGCGGCCCCGGAGGTCGCCTTCATCGCCTGCTCCTTCGAGGGCTACGTCATGGACGTCTCGCCGTTCATTCGAGTGACCTGGCAGGGCATGGCCACCGGAGCCGAACGTTGCCATTACTGACTTCGAGCTCCTCGACCGAGACCACCGCCAGCCCGCCACCTCCGACCGGTGCCTGCGCCAGTCGGACGCCTCGTGGCCTGCCGAGGCCGCCGCGTACGAAGACGTCACACCATGGCCGCTGTGACGGCGATTCTCAGCCAGCGTCGAGGTACCGGCTCAGCGCATCTCGAGCGACGTCGCTGACGGCGCGGTCCTGACTCCTAGCGAGGTGCTGGCGCGCGTTCAGGGTGTCTCATCGGCTCGAATCCGCTCGCCGACCTGCTCCACAGTCGACGCCGGGTCGTGGTGCGTCCACAGGCGGCGGTAGTTCCGGGTCGACTCGGACCCCGACCCACCGCTGGGTGACGACCCCATCTCGCGTCGCTATCCGACTTCCTCTTCGCCGAGGAGGCCCACGAGTTGCGCGACTAGGTCCTTGACGCGCGTCGTTGCCACCTCCCAGACCAGCTCGTTGTCAATGACCGCGTACCCGTGGATGAGCACGTTCCTGAAGGCGACGATTTGGCGCAGGTCCGGGATCAGGGTCGCAGTGCCTGGGTCGAGACGGTTCAGTCTGTTGAGCGCCTCGCCGATGATCTCGAACTGTCGCTCGACCGCTGAGCGGAGCATGACGTCGCTCTCGTAGTCCTGCCACGTGCGTCCCGAGACGAACTCGGCGATCAGCCGAGCCGCCTTGCGGGCGTCCCAGAGCAGCCCTGGCGCTTCAGGCTGCATAGATCTCGTCCCCGTTCTCCTCAACCGACGCAGCGAAGTAGGGATTCTCCAGGGCAACGGGAGAGACGAGATCGACCGGGTGGCCGAGCAACGTCTCCAATGTCTCCTTGAGGCCGAAGTAGGCGTCGAAGCGGTTCCCGACGTCGTCACGGAACTCTACGAGGAAGTCGATGTCGCTCGTCGCCTCGTCGAAGCGTCCTGTGACGGCCGAGCCGAAGATGACCAGACGCTTCACGCCATACCGTTCAGCGGCAGCAGCGACCGCGGCGCGATCGAGCACGAAGGGCCCAACCATGACGCACTCCCTCCACTCCTGGAAGTCGCCCCCCAGTCTGGCACGTCATGCCCTCGGCAGCCCACAACCGTGCGCCGGCGACATGGCTGCCGAGGCGGCACGAGGGCCGCGCCAGTTCGCTGCGCAGCGACGCGAAGGCCGGCGAAGGGCCGGGCGCGAGCCTCCAAGGAGCGAAAGCCGAGGCCGAGGTCCAGAGAGTCGCCGCCGCCAAGCACCTACCGGCGTCAACGCTTGTCCGGTCCTGGATCCTGGAACGACTCGACGAGGAACGCTCCGCCTGACCCGCCTCAACGCGTTCGGCCGGTCACCGGAGCGGCGAACCAGGTCCACTCCCGGCGTCTGATGCGCGGCATCCTCGGCAAACCGGCATTGGCCGCGCATACCCAAGGCGACGGCCGAACCCCATCGATGCAGCGTCGCATGCTTGATGGCTACATTCTGGCTCCATGGCAACCTGACTGCGGGAGCGTGAGGGCAGGTAGGCCGAAGCAGCGGGCCGGCGCGACTGCCCCCGCGTGCAACCTTCCGCGGCCGCGCATTGCAGTCCGCGATGGCTCGCGAGATGCGTTCTCTCGGCGCCCTCGCTGCTCCTCTTCACGTCACCCTTCTTTCACCTGACAGCCCCGGCACCCGCCAGGCCACGACGAACGCGCTTTGAGACCTCGGCTCGTCGCAACCTCGGCCAAGCCAGCCTGATTCGGACGGGCACCCCGCGAAGGGAGGGTCGATACGCGGCGGCGGGACGCGGGTCTGGGCAGCGTCAGCGCGTGCCTGTGCCCGGGGTTCAGCGCCGGCGGTAGACGTCGGCTCGGTGCTGGATGGCGATGATGGTGACCAACTCCCCTTGGGAGTCGATCTCGTAGACCACCCGGTAATCGCCACGACGTGCGCTGTGCAAGCCCTCGAGCTCGAAGCGAAGGGGCTTGCCCACGCGCTGCGGGTTCTCTGCCAAGGACCCGTAGATGAACTCGACCGCCGCGGTGGCAACCTTCTCTGGCAGTCGCTGCAGGGCCCGCGTGGCCGTCGCCGTCCACGTGACGGCGTGGCTCACGCCCGGATCCTGGCCAGCGCCTGCTCTCTGGTCAGCGCCACCTGTTGGCCAGCCCCCACCTCGGCCCGCGAGGCACGGATCTGGGTCAGCACCTCCGGGTCGCTGAGCAGCGCGAGCGTTTCCTCCAACGACTCCAGATCATCGGCACTGATCAGGACCGCAGCTGGCCGGCCGTGCTTGGTGATCGTGACCCGGGCATGCTCGACCTCGACCTGCTCAACCACCTCGGACAGCCGGTTCTTCACATCAGCCAACGACAACCGATCCACCACAGTCATGGCTATAAGTATGGCCATTTCCTGGGCCGTGTCAATCGTCCGACGAGACTCACGAAGAGTGCCCGCGAAAACACGCTCGGTGCCTCACGTAGGAGTGCCCGCGAAACCGTGACGGTGGGGCATGGGAAGCGAGTTCTCGATGGCGTCTCGGGGGTTACCCGCGGGTCGCGGATTGTGCCACAAGCCAGGGCTTGATCTGTAAGGCCCCGTAGCCCGAACCAGCGAGCCAAGTGCCGAACAGGATCGCGTCGCTCACCGGGTCGACCGCGTTGATGTCCGCTGGCATGACCAGGAACATGGTCACGGTCAAGGCCAGGAACACCGCAGCCGCGACTGCCCAAGATCGCCGGCGGTGGATCGCGGCCGCCACAGCAGGCATCGCCCAACTCAGCATTCCGAGGGACACCAGGGGGATGCCCACCCACAACAGGGCTGCCGCGACTCCACTGCCCGGGGAGGCTGTCTCCGGAGCACGCAGCCACACAGGCAGCGGGCGGGCGCGCTGGTCGATCCTGCACCAAACCTGAAGACCTTCCGGGGAGAGATCCAGAGCATGATCGGCCAGACCCAAATGGCAGAAAGGACACGGTGCTGTCCGAAACGCGCCGATGACCTGACTCAATGCCACCACCTCAGCAGGAGTCACACCATGTTCGACGGAGGCATTCTGCTGGGCAACCGCCGCCCCGTAGACCACGGCCGCTTCCTCCGCTTGCAGGGCACCCACATGCCGGGCGACCTCGGCCACGATCAGTTCGGCTTCGCTTCCATCGTGGCCGGCAGGCCGAAGACTCGTCACGGCGTCACGGTAGGCCACTCCCGCGGGCAAGCGAAAGGGCCGAAAGCCCCATCCTGAGTAGTGGCGTAGTGCGCCGAGCATGACCACATCTCGGCGGCGTGATGGGGATTCGGGTGGGACACCCGCGGCGGGGACTACGGCATTCCAGCCAGACTTGCGAGTGCACGGACATCGCCCTGCCTGAAGTTGAGTCCACGGACGTGGTGTAGGAACTGATCTTGTTCGGCGTGGTGCTGCTGCAGATGGCGGCCACCGCGCCACCCTCGGAGAACCAGGCAAATGGATCTCTTGAGAGGAACAAGCACGATGACCGCCAACACCAGTGTGCGGCGGGATAGATGGTCTCAAACTCGATCGGGGTGAGCTTGCCGAGGGCTCGCTGGCGGCGCTGGCGGTGGTAGGTCCGCTCGACCCAGGACACGATGGCCATGCGCAGCTGGTCGCGGGTGTCCCAGCGCCGCCGGTTGAGGACGTTGACCTGCAACAGGGAGAAGAAGCTCTCCATCGCGGCGGTGTCCGCGGCCGAGGACACCCGGCCCATCGACCCGACCAGGTGGTGGGTGCGCATCAGCCGGGTGAAGGCCTTGGAGCGGAACTGGCTGCCCCTATCGCTGTGGACCACCATTCCCGGCCCGGGGTGGCGGCGGGCGATGGCCATCGACAGGGCGGCCACCGCGAGGGAGGCCTTCATGCGGGAGTCGATGGAGCAGCCGACGATCCGGTTGGAGTAGCAGTCCTTGACGGCGCACAGGTACAGCTTGCCCTCGGCGGTGCGAACCTGCTCGTCATCTCCCACGATCTGGTCCTTGACGCGCGTGCTTGATGGCCACATTTCGGCTACATGGCGCCCCTCAGACGCCGAAGAGGCCGTCCTGGCAACAACCAAAACGGCCTCTCACCCGCGTACACGGATGGTCGGGCTGACAGGAGCCGTCGGGTCGCCACCCGGCGACCCTCCTCCCAAATCCTGCAGTGCATCTCCGGGACGCATGCGAAAGGGCCGGGGAACGCCCCGGCCCTTTCGCATACGTCGGGCTGACAGGATTTGAACCTGCGACCCCTTGACCCCCAGTCAAGTGCGCTACCAAGCTGCGCCACAGCCCGCCTGAAGAAGGATAGCCGACGCCGAACGACACCGGACCGCCCTACCTCCCACCGCACTATGACGAGTTCCTTGTCAGGCTCCCTAGCGTCGGGCGCGGGCGACCGCCGACGGGTTCAGCCAGGCTGACGCCCACCTGAGGCCGGGTGCCCCCGAGAGAAGCGGGCAACGGGTGCTCCGTCATCGGCTGCCCGACGATCGCGATAGCGCGACTTCGTTCGGACAGCAGATCCGGCCGGGCCGTGCCAGCGAGCGCCAGCACGCCAACGCCGTCGGCCTCCTGCGTCAGCACGCGGCAGGCCCGTGCTCACGGCGCGTTCGCGAGGGCGAGGGTAGGCCCGGGCTTCAGGACGGCGTTCGCGAGAGCGAGGGCAGACCCGGGCTTCAGGACGGCGTTCACGTCGATCGACGCTGTCCCCCGCGGCCGATCGGCGCGATCGGCACGCGGGTGCCGTGGCCTCGCCGCGCCGCTACCTCCGCTGCCGCTTTGCCCGCACCCGTTGGTCGATCCGGATGGGGGTGCCGGTGAAGCCGAACTGCTCCCGCAGCCGCCGTTCGATGAATCGGCGGTACTGGGCCTCCAGCACACCGGTGGTGAACAGCACGAAGGTGGGCGGCCCGACCGAGGCCTGCGTACCGAACAGCACCCGCGGCTGCTTGCCGCCGCGCACCGGGTGCGGGTGCGCCGAGATGATCTCCTTGAGGAACGCGTTCAGCCGACCCGTGGAGACCCGCGACTGCCAGCCGTCCAGGGCCTGGCTGACCGCAGGGGCGACGCCGTCGACGCGGCGGCCGGTCAGCGCCGAGACGTTCACCCGGGGTGCCCACCACACGTGCACCAGATCCCGATCGATCTCCCGACGCAGATACCGCTGGCGCTCCTCGTCCACGCGGTCCCATTTGTTGAAGGCCAGCACCAGGCCCCGGCCCGCCTCCACGACACCGCCGATAATCCTCAGGTCCTGGTCGGTGAGCGGTTCTGAGGCGTCGATCAGGACGACGGCCACCTCGCTGCGCTCCACAGCGCTGCGGGTGCGCAGGCTGGCGTAGAACTCCTGCCCGCTGGCCTCCCGCACGCGGCGGCGGATGCCGGCGGTGTCCACGAAGAGCCATTCCTCGCCACCGAGCACGACGACCTCGTCGACCGGGTCGACCGTGGTCCCGGCCACCGCGTCCACCACGGCGCGCTGCTCCCCAGCCAGCCGGTTCAGCAGGGAGGACTTGCCCACGTTGGGCTTGCCGACCAGCGCGATGCGGTGCGGACCGGTGCCCACGCGGCCGCCCCCCACCTCCGGCATGGCCGCGACCACGGCGTCGAGCATGTCTCCGCTGCCACGTCCGTGCAGTGCCGACACCGGGAACGGCTCGCCCATGCCGAGCGCCCACAGACCCGCAGCGTCGGCCTCGGTCCGGCGGTCGTCGACCTTGTTCGCCACGAGGACCACCGGGGCCTTGCTACGGCGCAGCAGCCTCACCACGGCCTCGTCCTCATCGGTGGCGCCGACGGTGGCATCCACGACGAGCACGACGACGTCGGCCTCGGCCGCCGCCCGCTCGGCCTGCACGGCGACCTGCGCCGACATTCCGCGCGCCTTGTCGATCCATCCCCCGGTGTCCACCAGGATGAAGTCCTTGCCGGCCCAGTGCGCCGGGTAGTACACGCGGTCGCGTGTCACGCCCGGGATGTCCTGGACTACCGCCTCGCGGCGGCCCAGCACCCGGTTGACCAGCGTGGACTTGCCGACGTTGGGCCGGCCGAGGATGGCCACGACCGGTCGGCCGTCCTGCTCCGGCAGGGCACCGCCGAGCAGGTCCGGGTCGTCGACCTCCTCGTCGAGCACGGCATCGATCGCAGCCTCGTCGTAGTCCTCGAGATCGGAGTCGGTGGTCCACTGCCCGACCGAGCCGATCGGCTCGTCGGCAACCTCCTCGTTCATGCGCCGATCCGTTCGCGCAGCAGCCCGATCACGGCGTCGATGGTCTGCGGCAGCGTCATCTCGGTGGCATCCACCTCAACAGCGCCAGGCGCCATCTGCAGCGGGGACGCCGACCGCGAGGAGTCCAGGGCGTCGCGTCGCTGCAGATCCTCATGCGTAGCTTCGGCACCGGCCGAGCCGTGAGCCAGCCCGGCGTCCTGCGCGGCTCGGCGCTGCGCGCGGATCCGGACGTCTGCGGTCAGGTAGACCTTGAGATCGGCCTCGGGCAGCACGACCGAGCCGATGTCTCGGCCCTCCACGACGATCCCGCGCCCCGCGTCGGCGGCACGGGCGACGTCGGCCCGCTGCAGGGCCACCAGGCGATCGCGTACTGCCGGTACTGCGCTGACCGAGCTCACCGCCTCGGTCACCGCGGGACCGCGGATCGCCTCGGCGACATCGACCCCGTCGACGGTGATCCCGGGCGCATCCGGGTCGGTCGTGCTCACGATGCGCGGCTCATCGGCCCGCGCGGCCACGGCCGCGATATCGGTCACGTCCGCCCCGCTCTGCAACATCCACCACGTCATCGCGCGGTACGTCGCGCCGGTGTCGAGGTAGGCCAGATCGAGGCTGCGGGCGACCCCCTTGGCGACACTGGACTTGCCGGACCCGCTGGGGCCGTCAATGGCGACGACGGCGCGCGCAAGCAGGTCGTCGTCGGCTGGGTGGGACACAGGGCCTCCAGGGCATTGATCTTCGGACCTTACGAGAGTACCGATCAGCGGCGCATGGTCACGCGCGCAGCGACCAGCCCGCCGCTTGCAGCGTGCGGCACAGCTCGTCGGCACTGCCCGGCGCGACCGACAGCTCCACCAGTCCGGTGGGTCGGCCGAGCGCGTGCTCAATGCGGACGTCCTCGAGGTTCACGCGGGCCTCGGCAGCCTCGGCGAACAGTGCGGCCAGCGCCCCCGGTTCGTCGGGGACAGCGACTTTGACGGTCCGGTAGCGAGACGAGGACGAGCCGTGCTTGCCCGGCAGCCGTGCCGCCCCGCGCCGGCCGGCGCTCACGGCCCGGTGCACCGCCGCCCGGCCGCGCTGGCCTCCCTGCTCGAGTTCGCCGATGAGTTGCTGCAGGTCGCCGGCCAGGCAGTGCAGCTCGGCCACGAGCGGTTCGGCGTTGGCGGTGAGGATCTCCGACCAGAGGTCGGGATCGGAGGAGGCGATGCGGATGGTGTCGCGCAGGCCCTGGCCCGAGACCACGATCTGTTCAGCGTCGGCCTGGTTGAGCCGGCCGGCGAGCAGGCTGGCGAGCACCTGCGGGGTGTGGGAGGTGAGGGCAACTGCCCGGTCGTGCTCCTCGGGGCTCAGCTCGATGGGCACTGCGCCCACCGCTGCGATCAGCTGCAGCACGAGATCCATGCGCTCCGGTTCGGTGCCGGCGGTCGGGGTCAGCACCCACGGCCGATCGCGGAACAGCTCGGCCAACGCCGCGCCCGGGCCGCTCACCTCACGGCCGGCCATGGGGTGCCCCCCGACGAACCGCATGGCCGAGGTTCCAACGCGGTCCCGCAGGCCGGTCACGATCGATGCCTTCACCGACCCCACATCGGTCACCGTGGCCTCCGGCCAGCGCTGCAGTGCATCCCCGGCGACTTCGACGACATAGCGCGGCGGCACGGCCACGACCACGATGTCCGGCGCCGGGTCGTCCGGCTGCCGGGCGGTCCCCGCGTGGCGGCGGACGGCCAGGCCGACCGCTTCCTCGTCGCGGTCGCTGAGGCTCACGTCCCAGCCGGCCGACCGCAGCGCGATGCCCAGAGAAGTGCCGATCAGGCCGCTGCCGATGATGAGGACCGCGGGCGCGCTCACTGGGCGAGGTCCTGCCGCAGGACTTCCGCGCCGCGCAGGTAGACGTGCCGGACGCGATCGCGCGGCAGGTCGACATCGACATGGGCCATCGCGCGCACGACGCGCGGCAGGGCTCCGGCGACGTCGAGCTCTTGGGCCGACAGCAGCGGGACGTCTCCGAGGCCGAGTCCGCGAGCGGCCGTCGCCGGGAACGTGCAACGCAGGTCCGGTGTGGCGGTGAGAATGATGCTCACCAGATGGTCGGCGTCCACGCCGTTGCGCTGCAGCATCGCCGCGATGAGCTCCTGCACGGCCTCGGCCATCTCCGCCGCGTCGTCGGCGGTCAACTGGGTCGCCCCGCGGATTGCGCGTACCGCCACCGAACACCTCCCTGATCCGGGTACCAGACTACGTGCGCCGCGGGTCCCGCGATGCGGGGCACCGGCGGCACGGTGGCGGCCGCCCGACCCTCGGCGTCGTCGCGTCGCTTCCCAGACGTTGATCGCTGCGAATTCCCGGTGCTGCGCCAGAATTCGCAGCGATCAAGGAGCACGGGGCGGAGGCGCGGCACGGGGCGGAGGCGCGGCACGGGGCGGAGGCGCGGCACGGGGCGGAGGCGCGGCACGGGGCGGAGGCGCGGCACGGGGCGGAGGCGCGGCACGGGGCGGAGGCGCGGCACGGGGCGGAGGCGCGGCACGGGGCGCGGTTGGTCGGGCGCTCCGGGGCTACAGGCCCGCGGCCGCGTACAGGCTGCGCAACTCCTCGCCCGCGATGGGGCGGACGGTCCCCTGGCGCTGGGAGCCGAGGTGGATCGGGCCCACGACCGTGCGGACCAGGGCGCGGACCGGCCGGTCCTGAGACGCCAGCAGTCGGCGCACGATGCGGTTGCGGCCCTCGTGCAGGCTCAACTGCACCATGGCGCGGTCGCCGGTCTGCTGCACGACGCGAAAGGCATCCACCGCGACCGGTCCGTCCTCCAGCTCCACGCCCTGGCGCAGCCGGCCGCCCAATCCGCCGGGCACCGGCGCGTCGATCGTGGCCACATAGGTCTTCGTGACGCCGTGGCTCGGATGGCCGAGCCGGTTGGCCAACTCGCCGTCGTTCGTCAGCAGCAGCAGCCCCTCGGTGTCGGCGTCGAGGCGGCCGACGTGGAAGAGCCGTTGCGGGATGTCAGCCACGTAGTCGCCGACGCAGGGCCGGCCGCGGTCGTCGGCCATCGTGCTCAGCACGCCGCGGGGCTTGTTGAGCGCCACGACGACGAGATCGGGCGCCGTCGGGACCCGCACGCCGTCGAGGTGGATCACATCGGTAGCGGGATCGACGCGGGTGCCCAGGGCGGTGACAACCGCCCCGTTGACCGCGACGCGACCGCGCTCGATGAGGATCTCGCACTTGCGCCTGCTGCCGATCCCTGCGGCCGCCAGCACTTTCTGGAGGCGGACGGGCTCGCTCATGGCAGGTCGAGGGCGGCACCGTCGACGTGGTCGGCAACGTCGACGGGGTCGGGCAGCAGGTCGACGATCGGCGGCAGCTCGGACAGGTCGGTCAGGTTCATCCGCTCCAGGAACAGTGTCGTGGTCGCATAGAGCCCAGCGCCGGTGAGCGGATCCTCGGCGGTCTGCTCGATGAGTCCGCGGGACTGCAGCGTGCGCATGACGGCGTCGACATTCACGCCGCGGATACTGCCCACCTTGGCGCGGCTCACCGGCTGCCGGTAGGCGATGACGGCGAGGGTCTCCAGAGCTGCCTGGCTGAGGCGGGCCTGGCGGCCGTCGGTCACCCAGCGGTGCACGACGGGTGCGCAGTGCGCGGAGCTGTAGAAGCGCCAGCCGTTGGCCACGCGGCGCAGCTCGAAGCCGCGGCCGACCCGGCGGTAGTCGTCGGCCAGCCCCTGCAAGGTCTCGCGCACCTCCTCGGGAGGGCTTCCGGTCGCCGATGCGAGCTCGTCCTCGGCCATCGGCTCGGCCGCGATGATGAGCAGGGACTCCAACGCCGCGGGCAGCCCGATCTCCGGCGAGTGGGCGGGGTGCTCCGGGGGTGCTGTGTCGGAGGCGGCGTGCGGCGCTGCCGTCTGGGAGTCCGGCGCCGCCGTCTCCGGGTCCGGCGCGGGTGCCCGGTTCGGCAACTCGCGCTCGGGATCGGCAGCGGGTCCCGGCTGCCCGACGGTCTCGACGACCGGCACCTGCGGCGTCACGGTTTCTGTCATCGGGTGCCCCCTCCGCCGACACCCTGCATGGCCGGCGCTTGTTCCTCGTCGAACTCGTCGAACTGCTCGCCCACCGCGACTGAGTCCGTGTGCGCGCCCTCCCAGCGGATGACGAGGCCGGTCAGCGGCACGGGCTGGTCGAAACGGACAAGCCCCTCGCGGTAGAGCTCCAGCACCGCCAGGAAGCGGGCCACGACGTGCAGCCGGTCGGGAGCATCGGCGGTGAGTTCGGCGAACGTGGCCTCGCCGACCCGTTGCAGCCGGTCCAGCAGCAGCGCGGCCTGGTCGCGCACGCTGACCGGGTTGGCGTGGACATGACTGACCGAGACGGTGGGCGGCGGTGCGGGCGTCAGCGCGCTGACCGCCAGCAGCGCGAGTTCCTCGGCGGTGATCGTCACCTCGACATCCGGCAGCAGGCCCCGCAGGTCGGGGTCGAGCCCCACTGCGCGCGGGGACCGAGCCGGGTCCTCCTGCAGCACGTCGGCGAAATGGGCGGACATCTGCTTGTAGGCCCGGTACTGGAGCAATCGGGCGAAGAGCAGGTCGCGGGCCTCGAGCAGCGCGAGGTCCTCCTCGTCCTCGACCTCGTCGCCGGGCAGCAGTCGCGAGGCCTTCAGATCCAGCAGCGTGGCCGCCACGAGCAGGAACTCGGTGGCCTCGCTGAGGTCCCAGTCCTCGCCCTGCGCCCTGATGTAGGTGAGGAAGTCGTCGGTGACGCTGTGGAGCGCCAGCGCGGTGAGTTCCAGCTCGTGCTTGGCGATGAGCGACAGCAGCAGATCCAGCGGGCCCTCGAAGTCGCCGATGCGCACCGCGAAGCCCTGGCGCCCGGGAGCCTCCGCCGGTGTGGTCACGCTACGAAGGTAGCCGATGGTGCGCCGCAGCCGCGGGAGGCGGCGGGTCGCCGATCAGTCGGACCGGAATCAACCCGCGGTATCGGTGACCACCAGTTGCCCCACGGGCTCCTGCTCCGCGGTGGGGATCAGTCCGCGGGGCACCGGCCTGCCCAGCTTGATGAGGACCTCCTCCGCGAGGCTGCGGTAGGCCTGGGCCGCCGGCGAGGACGAGGCGTAGCGGGTGATAGGAAGCCCCGCGACGGAGGTTTCCGGGAACTTGATGGTGCGGTTGATGACGGTGACGAACAGCTTGTCGCTGAAGCCGTCCTGCAGCCGCTGCAGGACCTCTCTGGCATGCACGGTGCGACCGTCGAACATGGTCGCCAGCACGCCCATCACCTGCAGGTTGGGATTGAGGCGGCGCTGCACCTTGGTGATCGTGTCCATCAGCAGGGCCACACCGCGCAGGGCGAAGAACTCGCACTCCAGCGGGACCAGGACCCAGTCCGCGGCGCACAGCGCATTGAGGGTGAGCAGGCCCAGCGAGGGCTGGCAGTCGATGAGGACGACGTCGTACTCCGGCAACAGCGGCTGGAGGACCCGTTGCAGGGCGCTCTCGCGGCCCACTTCGGTGACCAGCTGCAGCTCGGCGGCCGAGAGATCGATGTTCGCCGGCAGCAGGTCCAGTCCGAGCACCGAGGTCGGGACGACGATGTCCGCCGCCGTTCCTTCAGGTTCAAGGAGAAGGTTATAGATCGTCCGGTCAAGCGTATGGGGGTTGACGCCCAGGCCCACCGACGCGGCACCCTGCGGGTCGAAGTCCACCAGGAGGACGCGGAAACCCTGCTCGACCAGCGCTGCACCGAGGTTGATCGTGGTCGTGGTCTTGCCGACCCCGCCCTTCTGGTTGGACAGCGCGATGACTGCGGCGCGCTGATGCGCCGAGGCGCGCGCTCCTGCTAGATCCGGGTCCCGCAAGTCCACATCGAAGTCCACCGACGCCTCCAGACGCACCAGTGCCGGCCAACGCGCCGACTGTTCCCCTCGGCTCCGACATTAGGTGCCGCGCGTAGCCGCGCACAAGGAGATCGCGAGGTTCCGCGGCACCTGTGGGGCTTGCTCAGCGTGACGGGCGGATCCGGTCCTGCTGGTCGAGGTGTTGCCGAGCCGGCCACGCAGCGTCAGCGGGCCGCAGATCGCGCCAACCGTTCGCCCGATGCGCGACGGCGGCTAGGAGCCCGGTCACGGTGGCGGGGTTGTGCAGTCGCCCGGCGAGCACGGCCTCGACGGCCTCCTCCAGGGGCACCCAGCGGGAAGGCAGGTCGTACTCCTCACCGGTACCCGGCGGGCGCCCGCCGGGCAGTTCGCGCAGTCCGCGGGCAAGGAAGCAGCGGAAGGATTCCGTGCTGCCGCCCGGGGAGTTGAACCAATCGGCCAGCACCCACCAGCGGTCGGCCGCCAGCCCGGCCTCCTCTGCGAGTTCGCGCTGTGCCGCCAGCAGCGGCGGCTCCTGCGCCACGTCCAGCAGCCCTGCCGGCGGTTCCCACAGGTACATCCCGACAGGGTGGCGGTACTGCTTGATGAGCATGACGCGGTCGGCGTCGTCGAGCGCGATGATCCCGACGGCACCGTGATGGAGCACCAGATCGCGGGTGACGGTCTCGCCGTGGGGCAGCGTGACCTCATCGGTGCGAACATCCCAGACGCGCCCGGTGAAGGCCAGGTGCTGCGCCCGGGTCGGCAGCGCGGCCGGCTCGTCGCCGAACGGATCGGTCGTCACGATGCGCCCTGCTCCTCGGCCGCCTCGGTCTGGCGTGCTAGCGCGGCCCCGATGAGGCCATCGAAGAGCGGATGGGCAGCGGTCGGGCGCGACTTGAACTCCGGATGCGCCTGGGTCCCGACGTAGTACGGATGCTCCGCGCGCGGCAGTTCCACGAACTCCACGAGTTCCCCGTCCGGCGAAGTGCCGCTGAACACCAGGCCGGCCCCGGCAAGCCGGTCGCGCAGGCCGTTGTTGACCTCGTAGCGGTGCCGGTGCCGTTCGGAGATCTCCGTGGTGCCGTAGGCCTCGGCGACGATCGAGCCGGGCGTCAGGTCCGCGGGGTAGGCGCCCAGCCGCATCGTGCCGCCCATGTCCCGCTCCCCGGCGACGACGTCGACCTGCTCGGCCATGGTGGCAATCACCGGATAGGGCGTCTCGGGGTCGAACTCGGCGGAGTTCGCGTCGTCCATGCCGGCGCGGTTGCGCGCGAACTCGATGACCATGCACTGCATGCCCAGGCACAGCCCCAGGGTGGGGATCCGGTGCTCCCGGGCGTAGGTCAAGGCCGCGAGCTTGCCGTCGATGCCGCGGACCCCGAATCCGCCGGGGACGCAGATCGCGTCGGCGTCGGCGAGGTTTGCCGCGCGACCTGCCTCGGTGAGGCAGTCGTCAGAGGTCACCCAGCGGATGGTCACGCCGGCGTGATGGGCGAACCCGCCGGCGCGCAGCGCCTCGGTCACGCTGAGGTAGGCGTCCGGCAGGTCGACGTACTTGCCCACGAGCGCGACCGTCACCGCGTGGCGGGGCCGATGCACCCGGTCCAGCAGATCCCCCCACACGGTCCAGTCGACGTCGCGGAACGGCAGGTCGAGGCGCCGCACGACGTAGGCGTCGAGGCCCTCGGTGTGCAGGACCTTGGGGATGTCGTAGATGCTCGGCGCATCGACCGCGGCCACGACCGCCTCCTCGTCGACGTCGCACATCAACGAGACCTTGCGCTTGATGCTGTCCGAGACGTGGCGATCGGCGCGCAGCACCACCGCATCGGGCTGGATGCCGATGGACCGCAGCGAAGCCACGGAGTGCTGGGTGGGCTTGGTCTTCTGCTCACCGGAGGGCGCGAGGTAGGGCAGCAGCGAGACGTGGAGGAAGAAGCAGTTCTGGCGGCCCACCTCGTGGCGCACCTGACGGACCGCCTCCAGGAACGGCAGCGACTCGATGTCGCCCACCGTTCCTCCGACCTCGGTGATGACGACGTCGGTGTCGGCGGTGGCCAACAGCCTGATGCGGGACTTGATCTCGTTGGTGATGTGCGGGATCACCTGCACCGTGTCACCGAGGTACTCCCCGCGACGCTCCTTGGCGATGACCGTGGAGTAGACCTGACCGGTGGTGACGTTCGCCGCGGCGTTGAGGTTCGTCCCCAGGAACCGCTCGTAGTGGCCGATGTCGAGATCGGTCTCGGAGCCGTCCTCGGTCACGAAGACTTCTCCGTGCTGGAACGGATTCATCGTGCCGGGATCGACGTTCAGGTACGGATCCAGCTTCTGCATCGTGACCCGGAGGCCGCGGGCTTTCAGCAGGGTCCCGAGGCTCGAGGCGGTGAGCCCCTTGCCGAGCGAGGAGGCGACGCCTCCGGTGACGAAGACGTGTTTCGCGGCCGATGTGCTCACGGGGTATCAGGCTATCAGCGAGCCGGCGGCCACCCCCGGCTCTGGGCGGCCGCGGTCATCCGTGTCGCGGGGCGAGGAGGGCGGGTCACGCACCGGGCGCGCGGGCCCTCACCCGGCGGTGCGCTGCGATCGGACCGTGTCGGCGAGGTCGATGAGTTCCTCGGCGTGGGCCACCGCGTTGGCGGAATCGTCCAGCCCCGTCATCATGCGCGCCAGTTCCCGTGCCCGGTCCTGCGGGCCGAGCGATGTGATGGAGGACGAGGTCACCTGGCCGTCGGACTGCTTGCGCACCACGATGTGCTGGTCGGCGAAGGCGGCGACCTGCGGCAGGTGGGTGACAACGATGACCTGCGCGCCGGCGGCGAGCAGGGCCAGCCGCTGCCCGACCTCGACCGCCGCCCGGCCGCCGATGCCGGCATCGACTTCGTCGAACACGAAGACCGGAACCGGGTTCGCCCCGGCCAGCGCCACCTCCAGCGCAAGCATCACGCGGGACAGCTCGCCGCCGCTGGCGCCCTGGTCGATGGGCCGCGGCGGGGCGCCGCGATGGGCGATGAAGTCCAGGCCCACATCGTCGAACCCGTCGCGGCGCAGGCCGACGGCGGTGCCGTCCGGCAGCGGAATGCCGTCGGGGTCACGGGCAAGCTCCACCGACACCGCCAGGGACGCGTGCGGCAGAGCGAGTGCGGCCAGTTCTGCCGTGACGGCCTCACCGAGGCGTTGCGGCCGCTGCGACACGGGTCTCGTGCAGCGCCAGCCCGATGGCGGCAACCTCGGCGGCCGCTGCCCGGCGCTCGGCCGTCAGGCGCTCCAGCCGTTCATCGGCGGTGTCGAGGTCGTGCAGTTGGCTGGCCGCATCGGCCGCCCACTGCAGGACCTCCGCCACGCTGTCGCCGTACTTGCGCTGCAACTGCTTCAGCAGGGCGAGCCGTTGCTGCACCTCGTCCAGCCGTGCCGGGTCGGCGTCCAGGCCGTCGAGATGGGCGGCCACCCCGCTGGCGGTGTCGCCGACGATCGCCTGCGCCTGGCCCACCGCTTCGACCAGCGGCGACAGCGCCCCGTCGTGCAGAGCGCTCCGCGCCAGCAGATGCTCTGCGGCCGCGAGGCCGGCCTCGACGCTGCGCTCCTCGTCCTCGCGCAGCAGCCGGTACGCCTCGCCGAGCCCCTCGCGCAGTTCCACGACGTGCTCGAGGCGCTGCAGCTCGTTGCGCAGCTCCTGCTCCTCGCCCGCAGTCAGGCCCGCCGCGTTGATCTCGGCGCACCCGTGGCGCAACAGGTCCGCCCGCTGCGCCGCCTCCCGGTCCTTCGTGCGCAGTGCCGCGAGCCCTGCGTCCAGCGACCGCAGATGCTCGACGGACTCGGCGAACCGGCCGACGGCGGCGAGGTGCTCGGCGCCGGCGTAGGTGTCGAGCAGCGAGCGCCGGTAGCGGGCAACGGCGAGGCGGCGCTGATCGTTCTGGCCGTGGCGCACGACCAGCTCGTCGCCGAGCTCGGCCAGCAGCGAGGCCGGAGCGCCGCGACCGGCCAGCCACCCGCGGGAGCGCTGCTCCCCCACCGATCGGCCCACCAGGACCAGGCCGTCCTCCAGTTGGACGTCGTAGTCGCCGAGCAGGGCTGCCGTGTCCTGGACCCGGATGCCCGCCTCGACCTCGGCGCGGGTCGAACCGGGCCGGATGAGGCCCGGGTTCGCGCGGCCGCCGAACAGCAGGTCCAGCGCGGTCATGATCATGGTCTTGCCGGCACCGGTCTCGCCGGTCAGCGCGACCATGCCCGGCGACAGCGCCAACTCCGCCTCGGCGATGACCCCGAGGCCGCTGATCCGCAGGTAGTCGATCACGGCTGCTTCGGCTCCTCTCGCCAGCCGCCGACCGGGAGGTCGAACTTGGCCACCAATCGGTCGGTGAACGGTCGGGCGTGGACGCGTGCGAAGCGCAGCCGCTGCGGGGATGTCGTCACCTCGACGCGGGATCCGGGGGGTGCGGTTGCGCTGCGTCGGCCGTCGCACCAGACCACCGCGCCCTCGGTGCTCTGGGCGAGATCGATCGCCACGTGGGATTCCGGCGAGATCACCAGGGGCCGGGCGAACAGGGCGTGGGCGCTGAGCGGGACCACGACCATGGCCGACACGTCCGGCCACACGACGGGGCCTCCCGCAGACCAGGCGTAGGCGGTGGATCCGGTCGGCGTGGCGCAGATGACGCCGTCGCAGCCCCACTGCGACAGCGGGCGGTGGTCGACCTCCAGCCGGACCGAGATCATGCGCTCTCGGGCCAGTTTCTCCACCGACGCCTCGTTCAGCGCCCATGTCCGCCAGATCTCGCGGCCGTCGAAGTGCAGCACCACGTCGAGCACGGTGCGTTCTTCGGTGACCCACTCGCGGTTGATGAGCGCCGCAGCCACGTCCCGGACATTCTCCGGCTCCACCTCGGCCAGGAAGCCGACGTGCCCGAGGTTCACGCCGACCAGCGGCGCGTCGATGGCAAGCGCGAGTTCCGCGGCGCGCAGTATCGTCCCGTCGCCGCCCACGACCACGACGAGCTCGCAGCCCTGCGGGGGCGGACCCTCAGGGGCGAAGACATGCTCGTGCGGGACGCCGCCGCTCACGCCGGCCGCCTCGTCGTTGGGCAGCCAGACGGCGATCCCCGACGCGGTGAGGTTGCGCAGCAGGGACCGGGCCACGCCCAGCGCCGCCTCCCGGCCGGCGTGCGTGATCATGACCAGCGCGCGCTCTGCCGGCTTCTGGGGCGGTTCCGGGATCATCCCTCGGGTCCTTCCGCTACGGCCGTGGAGATCTCATCATCACTGACCGGTGGGGCACCGCGTCGCAGCCACACGAAGTACTCGACGTTGCCGCTCGGCCCGGGCACGCTGCTGGCGGTGACGCCCGCTGTACCCCAGCCCAGCGCCATGGCCGCAACGCACACCTCTGCGATGGCGTCGCGGCGCAGTTGCGGATCGCGGACGACCCCGTGCCGTCCCACCTTCGTCCGGCCGACTTCGAACTGCGGCTTCACCATGAGCAGCAGGTCGGCCGCAGCGTCGGCGATGGCGGTGATCGCCGGGAGCACAGTCGTCAACGAGATGAAGGAGAGGTCGGCGACCACGACCTCCGGGGGCCAAGGCAGGTCGTCTGCCGTGAGGTGCCTGACGTTGGTGCGATCCATGACGATCACGCGCGGATCCTGCTGGAGCCGCCACACGAGCTGGCCGTAGCCGACGTCGACCGCGAGCACGCTGGCGGCCTGCTGCGCGAGCAGGACATCGGTGAAGCCGCCCGTACTGGCCCCGGCATCCAGGCATCGGCGTCCCGCGACCGGTCGCATGCCGCGGGCCAGGAACACCTCCAGCGCGCCGAGCAGCTTGCCGGCGCCCCGCGACGCCCACGAGGGCGCGTGCGCGGCGATGACGATGGGGTCTGCGGGATCGACTTGCCGTGCGGGCTTGTCGGCGACGGTACCGGCGATGAGCACGTCTCCGGATTCGATGAGAGCACGCGCTCGCTCGCGCGACTCCGCCATCCCCCTGCGGACCAGCTCAGCATCCAGCCGACGCCGGCCCACGATCACCCCTCGTCGCGCGTGAGCGCGGCATCGAGCGCCGTCGCGATGCCTTCCAGCGCCGCGACCCGCTCGGGCACGCCAAGCGACTCCAGCGCTGCCAGGTCCTGCCGCGCCTGCTCCTCCGGAGGCCGACCGTCAGGCATCGTCGGCTGCCGTCGCCTTCTCCGCGGTGGATGTGGCGCCCGGCGCTGCCTTCTTGGCCGGCGCAGCCTTCTTGGCCGGCGCAGCCTTCTTGGCCGGCGCTGCCTTCTTGGCCGGCGCAGCCTTCTTGGCCGGCGCGCCTTCTTGGCCGGCGCAGTCTTGGTGGCCGGCGCTGCCTTCTTGGCCGGCGCAGTCTTGGTGGCCGGCGCTGCCTTCTTGGCCGGCGCAGTCTTGGTGGCCCTAGTCGCCGTGGTCTTCCGTACCGCAGCACCGCCCGTAGTCGCCGGCGTCGCCTTCGTGGCCGACTGCTGCGACATCCCCGGGACACCGCTTGCTGGCGGCTCGGCGGGCGGGGCCGCCGGTGGGGCGGAGTCCGGAGCCTTGGCCGACGTGACCTTGGCGGCGACCGCACCCGCCGCGCCGCTGAGGGTGCGAGCCGCAGCGCCGCTGGCTGTCCGAGCCGCCGCGGTGCCGGCTTCGGCGGCTCCGGCCTGGAGGGTCTTCAACTGCGACTCCAGGCGCTGCACGTGTTTGCGGACTGCCGCGAGCTCTTCTTCGCGGACGAAACCCATGCGTCCAACAGTGCGATCCACTTCGGTGCGCACCAGGCCGATGAGCAGGTCGCGGTTGGTCTGGCTCTGCTTGACGAGGTCGTCGGCCAGTTCGGCGATCTGCTCCTGGCTGCGGTCGGCCGCCTCGGTGCTCCGAGACAGCAGCGCTTCCGCGGCGTTGCGCGCGCGCTGCACCGAGACATCGGTCAAACCGCTCGCCACCTGGATGTAGCCCCGCACGACGTCGAGCACCATCGTGATCGCCTCCACGCTTCTTGAGATCAGTCCCATCGACTCCCCCATCCGAACATACCTGGCCCGACACGCGAATCTGTGAGCGGCCTACCGGGCCCTCAGCGCGTCGCAGTGACTAGGCTGCGGCATTGTGACGGCGAGGGCGGGGCACCCGTGATGGCGGCGCGGGAGGACTGTTTTGCCGCGATCGTGGAAGTCGTCGACCGCTTCAACGCCCACGATGCCGGCAGGAAGCGGGAGCGCATCCCGGCCCGCAGCGTCGGGTGCACGATCCTGGACCTCGACGTCACCTACCGGGGCCACCTCGAGGACGGGTACGTCGTGCGGGTCGCGGAGTCCGACGAGCATTCGGCGGACATCCGGGTGGTGTGCAGCAGCGACGACCTTGTGGGGATGGTGCGCGGCGACCTCAGCTTCGCCCATCTGTTCTCCACCGGGCGGGTCCGTCTCGACGCCAGCATCCGCGACCTGATGCGGCTGCGGGCGCTCGTCTAGGTGGCGGGCCTGGTCGCCCAGCGTCGAGGAGGCCGGACGCCCCAGCGCTCGACTACTCCGGCGGCGGGGGGACCTCGCCGGAGACGAACTCCGTCGGGGTGAACTTGTTGTCCTCGCCGAAGGTGAAGACCCCCATGACCGCCTGCGCTTGGGTCGCCGTTGTCGTCGAACGCGATCGGTCCGGACTGCCCGTCGTAGTCGATGTCCTGGCCGTCGGCCAGGAGTCCGGCGCATTCGCTGAACGTCGTGCACTTGGTGCCGCCGTCGCTGACCGACTGCATCGCCGACGCCAGATCGACCCCGCAGTCCGAGCCAGCAGCCAGCGCAGCAAGCGCGACGAGGTTGACCGCATCGTAGGCCTCGCCGCTGTAGGGCAGGTCCGTCACCTCGGGGTCGACGGTCTGCAACTGCTGCAGGAAGGGCTGGGAGTTCTCAGCGCCGGGCAGCGTTCCCTTGACGCCGGTCATCGTCCCGGCCGGGAACTGGGCGTACAGGTCGTTCGACAGATTCCCGTCGACGAGGTACAGCTGGACCTTGTCCGGGCCGATGCCCTGTTTCGTCATCTCCTGCACGATCTTGCGGGACTCCGCGAAGCCGATGAGCACGACGGCCTCAGGGGAGGCGGCGGCGACCTTGCCCACCTCGGTCGCGAAGTCTTCGGCGCCGGGGTCGTAGATGACGGTGTCGAGCGCCATCGCGCCGCCGGACCCGGTGAACGAGCGAGTGAACGCGGCGGCGAGATCCTCTCCGTAGGAATCCTGGCGTGCCAGGACTGCCGCTGACGTCACCTTGTCCGACCTGGCGACATCGGCCAGCACCGATCCCTGGAATTGGTCCGGCGGAGAGGTTCGGAAGTACAGCCCGTTGTCGTCGGCGACCCGAATCGCGGTGTCGGCCGGCGAGATCAGCAGGACGCCCTCGGACGTCAACTTCTCGGTGATGGATTTCGTCACCTCCGAGGAGGCGGCGCCCACGACGGCGTCGACGCCCTCCTGCAAGTGCTGGTCGGCGGTGACGACGGCGATGTTGGTGGTGGTATCGCCGGAATCGCCCTCGAACAGCTCCACGGGTTCGCCCAGGACGCCGTCGGCATCGTTGATCTGCGCCACCGCCAGGGCTGTGGCGGCCTCCAGACCCGGTCCCAGGTAGGCGGAGTTTCCCGACTGCGGCAGGACGGTCCCGATCTTCAGCACGCCGTCGGAGCGGCACGAGACGTCGGATCCCGTGGACCCGTTCTCGGTCGTGTCGTCGCTGCCGGAGCAGGCCGAGACCATCACCACGACGGCACCGGCCACGGCGGCGCCGCGAAGTGCGAATGCACGCATGTGTCAGTCCTTCGTTCCCGAAACACCGTACCCCGAAGGCGGAGCGGTATCCCGTTGTGAGCGGGCGGCGCTCCAGCCGGGGGGCTAGGGTTGGCCCATGGACACCGTCATGCACGTCGTCATGGCCCTCAGCGCGGCGACGGTGGCCGGACTGATGGGCTGGCTGGGATGGGCCGCCTCGCGGCGGTGAGACCAGGCTGCTAGGCCTGCGCAACCGGTCTCGAGCCCGACGTCGCTGCTTCGGCACCCTCACGGCATCGGCAGCCGACCGCAATCCCCGGCAGCCTGCGCGCGCCCCTTCGTGGGACCGGGCCGACCCGGGATATGCGACGCGGATTCCTCCGCACGGCGTTCGCTGCGGACCGCACGTGCTCACGGCCGCCGTGGCAGGCACGCGATGCGGTGAGTCTTCGGCTGGTCATCGCCGGCAGCCTCCGCAGACGATGGGCGCGCGAAAGACCGCACTCCGGTAGGGGCCGCCACCAGTACCGCTGCGCCGCACGGAGGCATCACCGCAGCCGCGCCTCCGCAGACGCCCTCGCTGCACCGGGCACCCCGGCCAGCAACGATCAGCGTTTGCCCTCGGCCAGGATCTGCTCGGCGACCGTGGACATCGGGACCCGGTCGTCCATCGCCTTCTTGCGGAGGAACCGGAACGCATCCACCTCGCTCATCCCGTACGCCGTCATCAGCGCCGACTTGGCACGTTCGATCGCCTTGCGCGCCGCCAGCCGGTCGGTGAGCTCGCCCACGTTGTCCTGCAGCGCGCGGAGCTCGGCGAACCTCGTGCGCGCCAGTTCGATCGCGGGGCCGAGATCCGCCGGTGTGAACGGCTTGACGACGTAGCCCATGGCGCCCGCCTCCACTGCGCGCGCAACGACCTCGCGCTGGCTGAAAGCGGTCACCACGACGACGGCACAGGTGCCCGCAGCGGTCAGTTCCTGGGCTACGCTCAGGCCGTCCAACAGGGGCATGGAGATGTCCAGCAGCGCGATATCGACCGGTATCGTCGATGCGAGCCGCAGCGCGGTCTCCCCGTCGCCAGCCTCGGCAACGACGTCGTAGCCGAGATCGTTGAGGATCTCGACCAGGTCCAAGCGGATGAGAGCCTCGTCCTCTGCCACGAGGACTCGAACCGGTGCTTGGCCGTTCATCTCAGCCACCTCGTCTCACGTCCGACCCCGACCGCTACGCTTGGTGGCGCGCCCCGGTATCCCAACCGGTAGAGGAAGCGGTCTCAAACACCGTCCAGTGTGGGTTCGAATCCCACCCGGGGCACCGCGCGCAGGCACTCACGCCGACTCGCCCGTGGAGCGCTGGTCCGCCTGCAGCGAGGCCAGCCGGCCCAGCAGACCGTTGATGAAGCGCGGCGATTCATCGGTCGAGAGGTCCTTGGCGAGCAGGACAGCCTCCGAGACCGCCACCCCCGGCGGCACGGCGCTGTCGTGGAGCAACTCGTAGGCGCCGATGCGCAGGACGTTGCGGTCCACCATGGGCATGCGGTCCAGGGACCAGCCGATGGCGTAGGTCGACAACTGCTCGTCGATGTCCTGTCGGTACTCCACGATGCCGGCGACCAGGGCATCGGTGTAGGGGTTCAGCGGTGGCTCGCCGGCCTCCGCGCGGCGGCGCCGCACGTCGGCGAGCACGTCCAGCGGCGCCAGGCCGCGCATCTCGGCCTCGAACAGGATGTCGAGGGCACGTCGCCTGGCCTTCCTGCGGGCTGCCATGGGCTAGTTCACGCGACCGAGGTACGAGCCGTCGCGCGTGTCGACCTTGACGCGGGTCTCGGACTCGATGAACAGCGGGACCTGGATCGTTGCGCCGGTCTCCAGCGTGGCCGGCTTGGTCCCGCCGGTGGAACGGTCGCCCTGCAGCCCGGGCTCGGTATACGTGATGAGGAGCTCGACCGAGGCGGGCAGCTCCACGTACAGCGGCTGCCCGTCATGGGTTGCCACGACGGCCTCCTGGTTCTCCAGCAGGTAGCTCGCGGCCTGGCCGACGACGTCGTCGGCGACATGGAGCTGGTCGTAGGTGGAGGAATCCATGAACACCCAGTCGGTCCCGTCGCGGTACAGGTACTGCATCGCGCGCTTGTCGACGTTGGCGGTGTCGACCTTGACGCCCGCGTTGAACGTGCGGTCCACGACCTTGCCCGACAGGACGTTCTTCAACTTCGTCCGCACGAAGGCGCCGCCCTTGCCCGGCTTCACGTGCTGGAACTCCACCACAGCCCACAGCTGTCCGTCGAAATTCAGCACCAGGCCGTTCTTCAGATCATTGGTCGTCGCCACGTGTCCTCGTTTCTCTTGTCGCCCGCCGCGTCGTCACCGCACCGTCAGCAGATCTCTCGACAGGGCGACCAGCGATCGGCAGCCCCCATCCTCAATGACGGCGGTGTCCTCGATCCGGACGCCGCCGACGCCCGGCAGGTAGACGCCCGGCTCGATGGTGATGGCCATTCCCTGGGCCAGTGTACCCGCGCTCTTCGGCGCGATCAGCGGTCGCTCGTGGATCTGCAGTCCCACGCCGTGCCCCAGCCCGTGGCCGAAGTGCGCGCCGTGCCCGGCCGCGGCGATGACGTCTCGCGCTGCGCGATCAACCTCGGCGACCGCCGCCCCGGCAGTTGCCGCGGACAGCCCTGCTTGCTGCGCCGCCAGCACGAGCCCGTGCACGGCGCGCTGGGCGGACGCCGGGTCGGCGGCCACGACGAAGGTCCGGGTGATGTCGGCGTGGTAGCCGCGGACGAGTGCTCCGAAGTCGATCTTCAGCAGATCCCCGCGTTCCAGTCGACGGTGCGTCGGGTCATGGTGGGGCACGGCGCTGTTCGGTCCGGCCGCGACAATGCTCGCGAAGCCAGGCCCCTCCCCCGGGCCGTCGGCGAGCAGCCACTCCAGTCGCCGTGCCAGCTCGCGCTCGGTGCGGCCCGCCACGCCGTCGTCGAGCACCTGCAGCAACGCCTCCTGCGACACCTGGCACGCCGCTTCGATCGCGGCGATCTCGGCCGGGTCCTTGTGGCTGCGCAGCCGTCCCACGAGGTCCTCGGCGAGGTCGAGGCCTGCGTGGTCGGCAGCCGTCGAGCGCCACCGCGCGGCCGTGATCGCGTGCCCCTCCAGCAGCGCCCTGCGATCGCCGCGCTCCCGCAGCGCTGCCGTGAGCACGTCGCGGGCCTCGATCACCGAGACGCCGAGCACCTGCTCGACCGCTGCGGGCAGGTAGCGGGAATCGGTGAACAGGGCGCAGTCGTCGCCGTCGACCAGCACCGCGCCGTTCGATCCGCGGAATCCGGTGAGGTAGCGGACGTTCACGGGGTCGGTGACGATCAGGGCGGCGCGGTGGTGCTGCTCTTGGAGCACGCGCGCCAACCGTGCCCGGCGCTGCGCGGTGCGCTCGGCGGCGAACGGATCGGGGAGCGTCGTCACGTGCTGTGCAGCCAGCGGGCCATCTGCGCGATCGCCAGTCGGTAGGAGTCGATGCCGAACCCGGCGATCGTGCCCTCCACCACGGCCGAGACCACCGATTCGTGGCGGAACGCCTCGCGGGCGGCGGGGTTGCTCAGGTGCACCTCGATCATGGGCGCCCGACGCTGCGCGCACGCATCGCGCAGCGCGTAGGAGTAGTGGGTGAACGCCGCCGGATTGATGACGACCGGCGTCGAGGCGTCGATCGCGCCGTGGATCGCGGCGATGAGCTCGGCCTCGTCATCGGTCTGGAGCACGTCGACCTCCAGGCCCAGGTCGGCGCCGTACTCCTGGCACAGCCTCACCAGTGCGGCGTGGTCTGTCGAGCCGTACACCTCGGGCTCGCGGCTGCCGAGCCGGCCCAGGTTCGGGCCGTTGAGGACCAGCACCGCGGGTCGAGGCCCCGCCGAACCGGAAGACGTCATCGCGACACCTCCGCGTAGGCCGACACCAGCAGTGCCGGATCGGGACCTTCGAGCAGACCAGGCTTGCCGATTGCGTCCAGGACGACGAAGCGCAGCAGGTCTCCGCGGGACTTCTTATCCAGCCGCATGGCGGCCAGGAGATCGTCCCATCGGTCGCCCCGGTAGGCCGTGGGCAACCCGACCGCGGTGAGGATATCGCGGTGCCGCTGGACCGCGGCGTCGGACAGCCGGCCGGACAACCGGGCCAGCTCGGCGACGTAGACCATGCCGACGGCGACCGCCGCCCCGTGCCGCCAGCGGTAGCGCTCCACGCGTTCGATCGCGTGGCCGAACGTGTGTCCGTAGTTCAGCACCTCCCGTCCGAGCCGGCGGTCCAGGGACTCGGTCAGGTCGTCGGCGACCACGGCGGCCTTCACCGCCACCGCCCGCCGGATGAGCTCGGTGGCGACCTCGGCGTCGGCGTCGACCGCCGCCCCGGGGTCCGCCTCGATGAGGTCGAGGATCCCGGGGTCGGCGATGAAACCGCACTTGATGACCTCGGCCAGCCCGGCGACGTAGTCGTTGCGCGGCAGGGTCGCCAGAGCGTTCAGGTCGCAGAGCACGCCGGCGGGCGGATGGATCGCGCCGACGAGGTTCTTCCCGGCGTCGGTGTTGATCCCGGTCTTGCCCCCCACCGCGGCGTCCACCATGCCCAGCAGCGTGGTCGGGATATGCACGACGGCGACACCGCGCAGCCAGGTGGCGGCAACGAACCCGCCGAGGTCGGTCGTGGCGCCGCCGCCGAGGGCGACGATGGCGTCGGAGCGCGTGAAGCCGGACTGGCCGAGCGCGGTCCAGCAGAACTCCAGCACCGCGGCCGTCTTGGCGTCCTCGGCATCCGGGACCTCCAGCGTGATCACCCGGTAGGACTCGGCCAGGGAGTCGCGGATGGCGTCGGCGCTGGTGGCCAGCGCGGCGGGATGGATGATCGCGATCTGCTGCGGCCGGCGGCCGAGCAGCGCGGGCAGCTCCTCGAGGAGCCCGCGGCCGATCACGACGTCGTACGGCTTGGGACCGCCGACCCGGATTCTTGCGTGCTCATCCATGCTCGCCCCTCAGCTGTCGCACGATCTCGGACACCACGTCGTCGGGGTTTCGGCCGGAGGTCTCGACCGACCACCGGGCTGCCCCCTCGTACCACGGTCGGCGCGCTTGGAGGAGCTCCGCCCACTGCCCTCGGACGTTGCCCAGCAGTACCGGCCGGGGCCCGGAGATGCCCACTCGCGAGACCGCCTCGCCAGGCTCGACCTGCAGCCAGACAACAGGGCGCCCGATCAGCGCGGTGCGGACCTCCTCGCTCTGCAGGGCGCCGCCCCCCACGGCGAGGACACCGTCGTGCTCCTGCAGCGCGGACTGGACCGCCGCCTGCTCCAAGGTCCGGAAGGCGTCTTCTCCCCGGGTGATGAACAGGTCGTGGATGCTCATCCCGGCGGCAGCGGCCACGTCGGCATCGGTGTCTCGGAAGGCGCAGTCCAGCGCCTGTCCGAGCAGCCGGCCGATCGTCGTCTTACCGCTGCCCGGAGCCCCGATGAGAATCGCCCTCGGCGCCATCTCAGAGGACCGTGAGCGCGTCGCGGTACGCGGCGATGTTGCGCCGGGTCTCGCCCACGCTGTCGCCGCCGAACTTCTCCAACACCGCATCGGCGAGCACGAGGGCCACCATCGCCTCCGCCACGACACCGGCCGCCGGGACGGCGCAGACGTCGGATCGTTGATTGATGGCGACCGCGGCCTCCCCGGTGGCGACATCGACCGTGCGCAGTGCTCGCGGGATGGTGGAGATGGGTTTCATGGCGGCGCGCACCCGGACGGTCTCGCCGGTGGTCATCCCGCCCTCGATGCCGCCGCTGTGGCCGCTGGTGCGCTGCAGCCGGCCGTCGTCGGCCACGATCTCGTCCTGGGCCGCAGAGCCGCGGGTGGCAGCGAGCGCGAGCCCGTCTCCCACCTCCACCGCCTTGATGGCCTGAATGCCCATCAACGCTCCTGCCAGCCGGCTGTCGAGGCGGCGGTCCCAGTGGACGTAGGAGCCGACGCCCGGCGGCATGCCGTCCACGACGACCTCGACGACGCCGCCGAGCGTGTCGCCGTCCTTGTGGGCGGCCTCGATCTCGTCCACCATGGCCGCGCCGGTGCGGGCGTCGGCGCAGCGCACGGGATCGGCGTCGATGCGCTCGCGGTCGGCGAATGCCGGGACCGATGCGTCGCCGGGCACCTCGACGGTGCCGATCCGAACGACGTGGCTGACGAGTCGGACGTCCGCCGCCTGCAGCAGGAACGCGCCGGCCACCGCCCCGAGCGCGACCCGGGCCGCGGTCTCGCGCGCCGAGGCCCGTTCCAGGACCGGTCGGATGTCGTCGAAGGCGTACTTCTGCATGCCCGCGAGATCGGCATGGCCCGGCCGCGGCCGGGTGAGCGGGGTGTTGCGGGCCAGCCCGGCCAGGGTGTCGGCGTCGACCGGGTCGGCGGCCATGACCTGCTCCCACCGCGGCCATTCGCTGTTGCCGACCTCGAGGGACACCGGTCCGCCCATCGTGCGCCCGTGGCGGATGCCGCCGGTGATGCGCACCGCATCGGCCTCGAACTTCATGCGCGCGCCGCGCCCGACGCCGAGCCGTCGCCTGGCCAGCGCGGATGCGATGTCGTCGCTGGTGATAGCGACGTGCGCAGGCACGCCCTCCACGACGGCGGTGAGCAGGGGCCCGTGGGACTCTCCGGCGGTCAACCAGCGCAGCATGGTGCCGATTGTCCCATGACGCCGTGGTCGCTGGGTCAGGCAAGCAGCAGCCGGTCACCCGAGGTACCAGGCCCCGATCTGC
Source organism: uncultured Actinomycetota bacterium (assembly GCA_963766005.1). Lineage (GTDB taxonomy): Bacteria > Actinomycetota > Actinomycetes > S36-B12 > CAVXYG01. The sequence goes on from CAVXYG010000006.1 coordinate 313,858, forward strand.
TCGCCGAAGAGCAGGCCGACGTAGGTGCCGGCGAACATGAAGGGGCCGAACGGGATCTTGCTCTTGCGGCCCGCGCGCCGCACTGCTATCAGCAGCAGCCCGGCGATGGCGCCGATGAAGAACCCCGCCAGCGCCCCGACGAGCACGGGCCACCAACCCACCCAGCCCAGCAGCATGCCGAGCACGCCCGCGAGCTTGATATCGCCGCCGCCCATCCCGGACGGGTTGATCAGCGCGAGCAGGAAGTAGCCGAGGAACATGGCCAGGCCGCCGAGCACGGCGCGACCGAGGTCGCCGAAGTCGCCCGGTCCCGCGGTGGCCAGCACGAGCAGGGCGAGCACGACCGGGTAGGACGGCAGCACGATCGCATCCGGCAGCCGGTGGTGCTCCAGGTCGATGGCGGTGGCCGCGACGGCGAGCGCGGCCAGGTACAGGCCTGCCGGCAGCTCCCACGACAACCCCAGGTTGAGGTAGGTCAGCAGGAACAGCAGGCCGCTCGCGCCTTCGATCAGGGGGTAGCGCACGGGAAGAGGCGCCCCGCAGGCCCGGCACCGGCCGCCCAGCAGCAGCCAGGACAGGACCGGGATGCGATCGCGGGCAGCGATGCGGGCGCCGCACGTCGTGCAGACCGGTCCGGGTGTGTGCAGGGCATCCGAGCCGGGCACTCGGTCGACCACGGTCGTGAGGTAGCCGCCCACCACCAGACCCAGCAGCCCGGCGGCCGCCGCGACGAGGAACTCCACCCCTGGAGTCTGGCAGGCCTGAGGGCGAGCTGCGATCGCGTGGGGATACCGGCCGGTAGCGTAGGCACCCGTCCGACCACCGACCAAGGGGGGATCCATGGGTGCTCATCAGCTCCCGACGGCGCCGGGCATCGGGCGCGGCCTGCTCGGGTGGATCCTGGCAGCAGCGCTGGTGGCAGGTCTGGTGGTTGCCGGACCAGCGGCGCCCACCAGCGCCGCCCCGGTGCCGCCCGACTACGCCCCGCTGACCAAGCCCGCCCGCGTGCTCGACACCCGCGCCAGCGCCATGCCCGGCCCCGGCAGCATCCTGCGGGTCACGATCCCCGGAAGCCCGGCGGCAGCGATGCTCAACGTCGTGGCCACCGACCCGCGGTCATCCGGATACCTGACCGTGTGGGCCTGCGACGCACCGCGTCCTGGCACGTCCAGCGTCAACTTCGCGGCCGGTGGGGCACCGGTGGCCGCCCTGGCGTTCTCGGCGGTGAGCAGCGGCGGACAGGTGTGCCTGTTCACCAGCGCGGCCACCCACATCGTCGTGGACCTCTTCGGCACGACGCCGCGGGGTTCGGCGGTCCGTGCCGTGCAGCCGGTGCGGGCGATCGATACCCGCACGACTCCCGGCAAACCCGCCGCCGGGTCCGTGACGCGCATCTCGCTGGCGGGGGTTGCCGGCATCGGATCGCGAACCCCGGCGGTCGTGGCGAGCTTGACGGTGACCCAACCGGCCTCGGCCGGCTGGGCGGCGATCTCTTCGTGCGACGCCGGTTGGGCGGGGACCTCCACGGTCAATCTGAGCCGATCCGGGACGACGCGGGCGAATGCCGCGATCGTCGCTGTGGGAGCCACGGCTGAGGTCTGCGTTCGGGTCAGCACCGCATCGCACATCATCGTGGACATCACCGGACGGGCGGAGCCGGGCGCGCAGCTGCACGCGAATCGACAGCAACGCCTGGTCGATACTCGACAGGCCACCGGCCCGACCGGAGCCGGGCGTGTTGCTGCCGACTCGGTGGTCCGCGTGCCCAATATCCTGACCGGCTCGCAAGCCGTGTCGGTCAACGTGACCGTCACGGGGGCCAGCGGCCGCGGGTGGGCGCGGGTGTGGCTGTGCTCCCGGCCGGAGCCGGCGACCTCGAACCTCAACTTCGCGGGGCCGGCGGCCGTGGCCAACGCGGCAGTCACGCTGTCCGCCCCGGACGGCCCCCTGTGCGTCCGCGTGGCCGGCGCCGCCGCCCATGTCGTGGTGGATGCGATGGCGGCGTTCGCGCGTCAGTGGGACGACGCGCCGTTGGCCGACCGGGCGGACTTCGGCGCGTGGGTCGACGGGATGATCGCCGAACCGGCGAGGTTCACGGCCCGCGAGCGCACCCTCGGCACCCGGTTCGACATCGCGTCGTACTTCTTCGGCTACGGCGATTGGTTCCCCACCGATATCGAGCGCCGCTTCGCCGACGGCGGCACCCGCGACGTCCTCATCAGTTGGGACATGGGTCGACATCGCTTCCGGGAGTGGTCCGCCGGGGCCCATGACGCCTACCTGCGCACGATCGGACGCCTCGCCGCGCAGTACCCGTACCCGATCTACGTCCGGCCGTGGCCGGAGATGAACGGCGATTGGCAGCCCTACCAGCCCACGGCGCGCGGGCAGCAGCCCTATGGCGGCACGCCGGCCGAGTTCGTCTCGGCGTGGCGGCACGTGGTCGACACGGTCCGGGCAGCGGGCGGCACGCGCGTGCGCTGGGTCTTCAACCCCTATGCCGCGACCTATCCCGGGGCGACGGACGTGCGGTCGTTGTGGCCCGGCCGCGGGTACGTCGATGTCCTCGGCATGGACGGCTACAACTGGGGCGGCGGACCGGCGCCGTGGCAGTCCTTCGGCGAGGTCTTCGCCGGGATCTACTCCGAGTTGTCGGCCCTGGACCCCGCCCTGCCCATCTGGGTCTGCGAGACGGCGTCGCGGGAACCCGCAGTCGACGACGGTGCCGTGGCATTGCCGGGCGAGTCCAAGAGGGCGTGGGTGGCGGACATGTTCGCCCAGCAGGGGTTCTCCCGGATCGAGGCGCTCGTCTGGTTCGACGAGCGCAAGGAGCGCGATTGGCGGTTCGACTCCTCCCCCGGCGCTCTGGCGGCGTTCCGAGGGGCCCTGTGACGCATCGGCCGTGAGACCGGAGTCACAGCGGTACTGTCTCCGAGATCACACCGGGCAGCGCTTGGGGTCTCTCGCGGCGGGTACTCGTGAAGCATGACCGACGTCCTCGAACGCGCCCTCGCTCTCGGACCCGCTGCCGAGCTCACCGCCGACGCCCCAGTGCCGGTCGGCCGACTCGTCGCGCTCGTGCCCGCCCACAACGAGGCCGAGCAGATCGGCGAGACCATCCGCAGCCTGTGCTCCCAGACGCTGCCGCCGGACGAGATCCTCGTCATCGCCGACAACTGCACCGACAGCACCGTGGCCATCGCCCAGGGTTTCGCCGGCGTGCGGGTCATGGAAACCGTCGACAACGAGCATAAGAAGGCCGGCGGACTGAACCAGGCGCTGGACCGGCTGCGGGCCGAGCGCAAGCTGGCCGCGATCGATGCCGTCCTGGTGATGGATGCCGACTCGGCACTGGACGCGGGCTTCCTGGAGGCAGCGGTTCGCCGCCTGGCGCAGGGCGATGTCGCCGGTGTCGGCGGCACGTTCCTCGGCAAGCCCGGCGGCGGTCTGGTCGGCATGTTCCAGCGCAACGAGTACGCGCGCTACGCCCGCGACGTGGGTCGACTGCACGGCAACGTCCTGGTGCTGACCGGTACCGCCACGGTCTTCCGGGCAGGGGTGTTCGACCACGTTCGCTGGGCGCGCAGCGAGGGCATCCTGCCGGGGACCCCGGACCGGGTCTACGACGTCCATGTGCTCACCGAGGACAACGAGTTGACGCTGGCTCTCCTGCATCTGGGCTACCAGATCGTCTCGCCCCTGGAATGCCGCCTGTCCACCGACATCATGACCAGCTGGGGCGAGCTGGCGCGGCAGCGGCTGCGCTGGAAGCGCGGGGCGCTGGAGAACCTCGTGGCCTACGGCTGGACGCCGATCACGCGCCAGTACTGGGGCCGGCAGGCTCTGAGCCTGCTCGGCGTGCTGGTCATCTTCCTGTATCTCGGGACGCTCAGCTACAGCCTGCTCGTGCTGGGGTCCCTCACCTTCGCGCCCATTTGGATATTCGTCACCATGGTCTTCATCGTGGAGCGAGTCGTGACCGTCCGCTCCCGGGGCCGGCGTCAGATGCTCCTGGCCTCGACGCTGGTGGTCGAGATGGCCTACGACGTGTACCTGCAGGGCGTGCAGGCCCTTGCGTTCCTCCAAACGGCCACCAATCGCGAGCAGAAGTGGTGACCGCGACTGTGGCACGAGTCACGGTCCCGCTGTGGCCAGCGTCACAGCCGGGAACGCTTGGCCGAAGCCTGACCGGGCAGGCTCACAGCGTGGGGCACTGGCCCCCCGAACACGGCACGTCGCACCACTGAGAAGGGAACACCGATGTACAACAACCCTGTTGCCGGGCCGACCATGGCTGCCGGAGGCACGCTGGCCCTGACCGGCGGCGTCGGAGGGATGAACTGGATCTGGATCCTGCTCGGCGCGTTCGCCCTCGTGGCCGGTGCGCTGGCCATCATGCGAGCGGCGCCGAAGTCGCAGGGCTGAGCCGAACAGAGCAGGAGACCCGTCGTGATCAACGACACCATGATCAAGTACACCCCGGAGACCGGCTACCCGGTCACCGAGGTGGGCCGGCGCCGGCGCGTGCGGATGACGAACCCGCCGCCGGACCCGTGGCGCCAGCGGTTGGTCCGCTGGGCCATGTACGCGCTGGCCTGGCTGTTGATCGCCGCCGCCGCCGGATGGGTGGTGGCGGGAGTGGCGGGCAGTATGCCGGCCGTCCAGTCGCGCATCCAGGCGGAGCGCTCCGCCGCCGAGCTGCGCGGCGACTGGGCCCTCGGCCCGGTCTCGGCCTCGCAGCCGGGCACCGGCGAGGCTTGGGCGACGCTGTCCATCCCAGCCATCGGCCTGATGGACATGGTTGTTCTGGAAGGCACCGAGGGCGAGCAGATCAACGTGGGTGTCGGCCACTACAGCGAGACCGAATTCCCGTGGGAGGGCACCGGCAACGTCGGACTGGCCGGCCATCGCACCGGTTGGGGCGAGCCGTTCGCCGACCTCGACCAGCTGCGGCCCGGTGACCAGATCACCGTGGAGACCGCCGATACCACCTACACCTACGCAGTGACCGGCGGCACCGTCGTGGCACCGGAGGACGTGTGGGTACTGCAGGACACCCCGCCCGCCGATACCGGCGCCCGCGGGGACGCACCGCTGCTGACCTTGACCACCTGCGAGGGAGGCGAGAACGAGGTGCGTCTCATCGTCTGGGCGCAACTGTCGCAGGTGACGGCGAAGTAGCCGGCGGGCGGTGCCTGCCGGCGCCCAAGCCGACCGCCGGGGTCTCGTGCGGCGAGGGCAGCTGATCGCAGCGGCGCGGCGCAAGTCCAGGCTCGAAGCCGACAATCGCCCCGGCAGCGGCGACGGCCCTTCCGCTGCTGCCGTCGGCCTTCGCTCCGCGCCGGTCACGCCTTCGGTCAGGGAGCAGGCACACAAACAGCACGCCAACCCCGGTGCTTCCCGCTAGCCGCCGGCGAACGCCGGGGCGGGACCGTCCAGGGCAGCGGCCATGGCGGCGATCGGCGCACTGCGGCCCGTCATGAGTTCCACTTGCCGGGCTGCCTGCCACAGCAGCATCTGCGACCCGGGGACCACGCGGCCTCCCGCCTCGGACCAGGCGGCCGCCAGGGTTGTCGGCCAGGGTCGATAGGTGACATCGAGCAGCACTCCGGGTCGTCCTGGCACGAGGTGGGCCAATCCGGCGCCGGCGTCGCCGGGCACGGTGGAGATGACGAGGTCCGCCGCCAGCGCCTGACCGGCCTCGTCCCAGTGCAGCACCGTGACCGCCGAGACCCCGGCCGCGGCGGCGGCGGCCCGCACCCCGCCGGTCGAGCGGGGCCGGCGGGCCAGCACAACGATGTCCTGCGCGCCCAACTGGGCCGCGGCCGCGGCCGCGGAACGGGACGTGGCTCCCGCGCCGATGAGGCATGCCCTCCCGAACCCGGTCCCGGGCGCCGCAGATCGGATCGCCGACACGATGCCTGCGACATCGGTGTTGTACCCGTGCCGCCCGGTGTCGTCCAAGACGACCGTGTTCGCCGACTGCGTCGCGGTCGCCAGCGGCGAAACGGTGTCCAGCAGCGGGAGGACCGCCTCCTTCAGCGGCATCGTCAGCGACAGGCCCGCCCAGGTGTCGTCGAGTCCGGCGAGGAATCCCGCCAGCCCGTCGGCCTGGACTTCGATGGCGTCGTAGGACCAGGCCAATCCCAGCGCCTCGTACGCTGCGCGATGCAGCGCCGGGGACAGCGAGTGGCTGATCGGGCTGCCCAGCACCGCCGCCCGGCGAACCGCTGGCGTCAACACTTGTCCGGGTTGTCGGCACACCACTGCTGGAACTCGGCCTTGTAGCCGAGGAACTCGTCGTAGTCGTCGGTGAATCGAGTATCGCCGGTATCCGGGTTGACGGTCACGTAGTACAGCCAGTCCCCGTCCTCGGGGCTGAGAGCGGCCATCATCGCTGCCTCGCCGGGCGAGTTGATCGGTGTGGGGGGCAGCCCCGGACGGGTGTAGGTGTTGTAGGGGCCGTCCTCCTGCAACTGCTCGCTGCTCAGCGCGATGTTGGACTCCGCCAGGGCGTAGTTGATCGTGGCGTCGAGCTGCAGGAACCCGTTGGTGTCGCCCCAGGTTGCCGGGTCGAGGCGGTTGTAGATGACGCGGGCGACCTTGCCGAAGTCCTGCGGCAGGCCCTCTGACTGCACCAGGGAGGCGATGACGAGCACTTCGTAGGGGGTCTTGCCCGCGAGCTGCTCGGCGTTCTCCAAGCCCACCGCCTCGGCGCTCTCGCCGAACCGATCCACATAGCCCTGCAGCACCTGCAGTGCGGTTGCGTCCTTGGCGACCCCGTAGGTCGCCGGGAACAGGAAACCCTCGGCCCGCAATTCGCCGGTGGGGGGTGCCCACTCCGGCAGTTGCAGGCCCTGGGCGGGGTCTCGGAAGATCTGCCACAGCGCGTCCTGGGGCAGACCTGTGGCCTCTGACGTCCGATCGACCACCTGATCGATCCGCAGCCCCTCCGGCAGCACCACCTGCGATTCGTAGCGGGCGCTCGGATCGAGGATCAACTCGAACGCCTGGGCGCCGGACATCTGTTCCTGCATCTCGTAGGCGCCCGGCGCGATCGTCGTGGCGCGCTCATCGCCGTTCGTGGCCTGGACGAAGGCCCCGGGGCTGGCCACGACATCGGCCGTGAACAGGCTGTTGGCGATGTCGGTCACGGTATCCCCGGGTTCGACGACGACGACCACGCTGCCGCTGCCCGGACCCGGATAGTCTTCCGCCGATGTCGGGCCGAAGCGGTCCCACACCGCCTTGCCCCCGAGGAAGAGGGCAACCCCGACACCACCGATGAGCAGGATCGACAGCATCGCGGCGGGCAGGCCCATCCCGCGCTGCCGCGATCCCCGCGGCGGCGGTGTCGGCGATTGGTCCCGCATCGAGATGCCGATATGGCTCATCAGCCGCGCCTCCGCACCGTCGTCCCCGCCGGGATCCCCGCAGCCCGTTCCCTGTCCAAAGCTTGTTGCACTACTATGACAGCCGCTTCTTGGTCAATCACTGAACGGGATGCCCGGTGTGTCCGACCGGCAGCGCTCAGGTTGCGTTGGGCCGACACGGTCGTGAGCCGCTCGTCCACCAGCCGCACCGGCGTCGTCGGCAGCGCAGCGGCGATGCGCTCGGCGAACGCCTCTGCCGCAGCCGCGGCCGCGCCCGGCCGGCCGGACATCGACACCGGGTGGCCGACGACGACCGCGACGGCGTCGTGCTCGGCGGCGAGCGCTGCGATCCTCGCCACGGCGGCGTCATCCCCGGCTCGCCGATCGATGGTCTCCGACGGCACGGCCAGCAGCCCCGCGGCGTCGCTGCGGGCAACGCCGATGCGCACCGAGCCCACATCGATCCCGATCCGTACTCCGGGTTCGATCCCCTTCGCGGCCGGGCTCATGCAGCCCGTGTCCGCAGCATCTGCGCGACCGCGTCCGCAGCCGCGGCGATGCCGTCGACCCGGGTTCCGCCGCCCTGGGCCAGTTGGTCCTTGCCGCCCCCGCGGCCATCGACCGCCGGCATCGCGGCGGCGAGCAGATCGCGCGCGGTGACCCCGACGGCCCGGGCCTCGTCGTTGACCGCGGCAACAACCGAGACTCGCCCGGCAACCACGGCGAAGCCGACGATGCACACCGCGAGGTTGGGATTGGCCATCCCCTTGCCGCGCAGTACGACATCGCGCAACTCGTTGGCGGTCACCGATTCGGGGGCCGTAAAGGACCAGAAGCGGAACGGACCGATATCGGCGCCGGTGCCGATGATCTGATCGACGTTGGCCAGCAACTGCGCCGACTTCAATTGCTGCAGCTCGCGCTCGGCGTTCTTCAACCGCACCATGTACTGCTCGATCCGGTCGGGCAGCTCCTCCGGCGGGGCCTTGGTCAGTTCGGTGAGGCGGTTGACCAGCAGATGCTCGCGGGCCAGGAAGCGGTAGGCGTCGGTGCCGACGAGCGCTTCCACACGCCGCACTCCGGCGCCGATACTGCTCTCGGAGAGGAACTTCACCAGCCCCAGCTGAGCGGAGCGCGTGGCATGCGTCCCGCCGCACAGTTCGTGCGCCCAGTCCCCCACCGACACCACGCGCACGTTCTCGCCGTACTTCTCGCCGAAGAGCGCCATCGCGCCCATCTGGATGGCCTCGTCCTGCTTCATCACCTGCGCCCGAACCGTCAGGTCCTCGGCGAGCACATCATTGACGAGGGCCTCGGCGTCGAGCAGGACCGACTGCGGCACCGGTCCGGTGCTCGGGAAGTCGAACCGCAACCGACCCGGTGCATTCTCCGAGCCCATCTGCGTGGCCGTCTCCCCCAGCATTTCCCGGAATGCGCGGTGGATCATGTGCGTGGCCGTGTGCGCGCGGCTGATGGCGCTGCGCCGGGCGGTGTCGACCTCGCCCAGGGCGGACCCGCCGGCAGCGATGACGCCGTCGACCACGGTGGCCCGGTGCACGTACAGCCCGGGCACCGGCGACTGGACGTCGTAGACCTCGGCCACGCCGCCGTCGCGCAGCCTGATCGTGCCGTGATCGCCGAGTTGGCCGCCGCCCTCGGCGTAGAACGGCGTGCGGTCCAAGACGATCTCGATCTCGTCGCCGGACTCGGCGGCCGGGACGAGCGCGCCGTCGCGTAGCACGCCGGTCACGGTGCCCTCGGTGACGGTCTCCGTGTACCCGGTGAACTGCGTGAGACCGGAGCGGTCGAGCACCTCGCGGTAGGCCGTCAGCGGCGTGATGCCGGCCTTCCGGCTGCGCGCATCCGCCTTTGCGCGCTCACGCTGCTCCTTCATCAGGCGCCGGAAGCCGGACTCGTCGACGTCGAGTCCCTGCTCGGCGGCCATCTCCAGGGTGATGTCGATGGGAAATCCGAAGGTGTCGTGCAGCTGGAATGCCTTGTCTCCCGGCAACTGCTTGCCGCCCGTGCGCCGGATGTCGGCAACGGCCACGTCGAACATCTCCGTCCCGGTGCGCAGCGTCTGCAGGAACGAGGCCTCCTCGTTCACCGCCGTGGTGGAGATCCTTCCGGCGTCGCGCTGCAGTTCCGGATACTGCGGGCCCATCGCCGTGACGGTGGCGGCCATGAGTTCGGCCATCGCCGGCTCGTGCGTGCCCAGCAGCCTCATGTTGCGGATCACGCGGCGCATCAGGCGCCGCAGGACGTAGCCGCGGCCCTCGTTGCCGGGGACCACGCCATCTGCGATGAGGAAGGCGCAGGTGCGGGTGTGGTCGGCGACGACGCGCAGGGCGATATCGTCGCGGCGGTCCGCGCCGTAGCGGCGGCCCGAGATCTCGGTGGCGCGGTCCAGGATCGTGCGCGTGGTGTCGATCTCGTAGATGTTGTCCACGCCCTGGAGCAGCGCGGCCATGCGCTCCAGGCCCATGCCGGTGTCGATGTTCTTGCGGGGCAGTTCGCCGAGGATCGGGTAGTCCTCTTTGGCGGGACCCTCACCGCGGGCGAACTGCATGAACACCAGATTCCACACCTCGAGGTAGCGGTCCTCGTCCACCACCGGACCGCCCTCACGACCGAACTCCGGACCGCGGTCGAAGTAGATCTCCGAACATGGCCCGCACGGTCCGGGCACGCCCATGGACCAGAAGTTGTCGGCCATGCCTCGTCGCTGAATGCGATCCATCGGCAGGCCGACGACGCGGTGCCAGATATCGGCCGCCTCGTCGTCGTCGTAATAGACGGTCACCCAGATGCGCTCGGGGTCGAAGCCGTAGCCGCCGTAGTGGGTGCTGGACGTCAGCAGCTCCCAGGCGAAGGGGATGGCGTCAGCTTTGAAGTAGTCGCCGAAGGAGAAGTTGCCGGCCATCTGGAAGAACGACGCATGCCTCGTCGTGCGGCCGACCTCGTCGATGTCGAGGGTGCGCACGCACTTCTGCACGCTGGTCGCGGTGGGGTGCGGCGGCGGAGCCTCGCCGAGGAAGTACGGCTTGAACGGGACCATGCCCGCGTTGACGAACAGCAGTGTGGGGTCGTCAAGGATCAGCGACGCAGAGGGCACGATCTGGTGCCCCCGGTCGGCGAAGAAGCGCAGGAACCTGCTGCGGATCTCGGCGGAGTCCATAGCGTTCAGTCGGCCTTTCGTCGTCGGACGCGGGCGGGCCTGCCAGCACCGGTGAGGTCCACCACAGCAGTGTCCATGATGGCGGCCGGGGCCGCTGCGGCAGCGTTGGGTCGGTCCGTCCGGGTGATCAGGATCCCGCCGATGCGCAGCTGGGGCCGCTCGGCGGCGACCGCCACTGCGCCGCCTCCGTCCGAGCCCGGAGGCGCCGAGACGGCCTGCAGCGCGAACGTCGCCACGGCCTGCGCCGTGCCAGCCACGCCCTGCTCCCGCACCGCCCCGGCGATCTGTTCGCCCTTGCGATAGACGTAGATCCCGCTGACGGCACCAACTCCGACCCAGAACAGGCGTGCCATGGCAGGACCCCTCCGCTCGGCGCCAATCACGCCGACACTACCGGAGCGCCATCCGCGAGCTCGGCAGCAGGCGGGTCGATCCCTCAGTGGTAGTGCAAGCGTTCGCCCGTGGCGGGATCGAACAGGTGAATGTGGCTGCGTCCGATCGAGACATCGACCGTTTCGCCGACGTGCGGGGGGCGGCGGCCGTCGGTCCGGACGACCACCTGCAGCCGCTCGCCGTTGGCTAGGACGACCTCGCCGTAGACGTAGGCGTCCGCTCCGAGGCTCTCGACCAGTACGACGTCGACGGGCCAGGAGTCCTCACCGCCGAGCCGCAAGTCCTCCGGCCGGAACCCGAGGACCACGCTGCCCCGCCCGTGCTGCGCCAGATCGGCCGACGCTTCGGGCGGCAGCGGCACGTTGTTGCCGCCGAGCGTGACGGCCCCGTCGTGCACGGGAACCTCGACGACGTTCATCGCCGGCGAGCCGATGAATCCCGCGACGAAGGTGTTCGCCGGCTCGTCGTACAGTTCCTGCGGCGTGCCGACCTGCATCAGGAGGCCGTCCTTGAGCACCGCGATCCGGTCGCCCATGGTCATAGCTTCCGTCTGGTCGTGGGTCACGTACACGGTGGTCACGTTCAGCTCGCGCTGCAGCTTGGCGATCTGGGTGCGGGTCTGCACGCGCAGCTTGGCGTCGAGGTTCGACAGCGGCTCGTCCATCAGGAACACCTGCGGCTTGCGCACGATCGCGCGCCCCATGGCCACGCGCTGCCGTTGGCCGCCGGACATCGCCTTGGGCTTGCGGTCGAGGTAGGGCTCGAGGTCCAGGATCTCGGCGGCCTCCTGGACGCGCTGCTCGATCTCGGCCTTCGGCATCTTGGCGATCTCCAGAGCGAAGCCCATGTTCTGGCGGACCGTCATGTGCGGGTACAGGGCGTAGGACTGGAACACCATCGCGATATCGCGGTCCTTGGGCGCAAGATTGGTGACGTCCTTGTCACCGATGAAGATCTTGCCCTGGTTGACGTCCTCGAGGCCGGCAAGCATGCGCAGCGACGTGGACTTGCCGCACCCCGACGGCCCGACAAGAACGAGGAATTCGCCGTCGCGAACCTCGAGGTCGAGCTTGTCCACCGACGGGGTCTTCGCGTTCGGGTAGATGCGGGTGGCGCCTTGAAAGGTCACGCTGGCCATGATCGTCGTCCCTCCAGTGGTGCCTGCAGGATGCCTGCAAATGCTCCGTTGTGCTGATGTGTTGGCATTGCTCAGCCCTTGACTCCGCCTTCCAGCGCACCACGCTGGATCTTGCCCTGGACAATCACGAAGAAGATGATCACGGGGACCGCGTACAGTACCGAGCCGGCCATCAGTCCGCCCCAGTCGATCGCCTTCTGGCCGGAGTTGAACTGGGTCAGCCATACCGGCAGGGTCTGCTTGTTCTGATCCAGCAGGATCACGTTGGCCAGGATGAACTCGTTCCAGGCCATGATGAAGGCGAACACCGAGGTGGAGACCAGGCCCGGCGCGATCAGCGGGAAGAGGATCTTGCGGAAGGCCTGCCCCTGGGTGCAGCCGTCGATCATCGCAGCCTCTTCGAGGTCCTTGGGGATGTTGGCGATGAATCCGCGCAGGGTCCAGATCGTGAAGGGGAGCACGAGCGCCAGGTAGGCGATCATCACGCCGGTCAGCTTGTTGACCTGGTCGACCGAGTTCAGCATCACGAACATCGAGATCAGCAGTGCTTCGAACGGCACCATCTGCACCGCGAGCAGCATGATGATGTACGACTTGCGGCCCTTGAAGTTGAAGCGCGCGACGGCGGTGGCGGCGAGGAACGCCACCAGCATCGAGGAGGCGACCACGACGATCGTGACGATCGCCGAGTTCCTCGCGAAGGTGAAGAAGTTGTCGTCGGCGATCACCCGCGTGTAGTTGTCCAGGGTCGCCGGGATGGGCAGGAACTTCGGGGTGTCGAGGAAGAAGTCCGATCGGGGCTTCAACGAGGAGATGACCATCCAGTAGACCGGGAAGGCCATGACGAGGAACACGATGACTGCGAGTCGTGTTGGCGAGGACGCCGCCCTTCTTCAGCATGCTCAGGCCTCTTCCAGCTGCTTGATCATCCGCTTGATGTAGAACACCGACACGATCATGCAGCATCAGCACCATGAGCACGCCGATCGCGGAGCCGGCACCGAAGTCATTCGCCGAGAACGACACCCGATAGGCGAACAGTCCCAGGAGATCGGTGTCCTTGGCGATGCCGCCGGCCTTCTGCAGGATGAACACCTGGGTGAACACGCGGAAGTCCCAGATCGTCGACAGGGCCGTCAGGATCAGGAAGATCGGTGCCAGCAGTGGGCGGTGAGGCGACGGAACTGGGTCCACGCCGAGCGCACCGTCCAGTGCGGCCGCCTCGTACATCTCGTTCGGGATCTGGCTGAGCCCGGCGAACAGCGTCAGCGCGACGAACGGAATAGCTCCCCAGACGACGATGATGGCGGCCAGCGTCAGCAGCGACAGCGGCTCGGCCAACCAGGAGTACCCTTCGAATTGCTCGAACCCGAGGCTCACCAGCGCCCAGTTCACGATCCCGAATTGGGTGTCGAACAGCAACTGCCAGGTCTGCGTCGCGGTCACCACCGGCGTCGCCCACGCCAGCAGCAGTCCGATGAGCACGAACAGTCGCATCTTGTTGCCCAACTTGTTGAGCAGCAGCGCGACCAGGGTGCCGAGCACCATGGTGGCAACGACGCACACCAAGGTGAACACCAGCGTCCGGACGACCACGGTGCCAGAAGTAGCGGTCGCTGAGAATCTCGATGTAGTTGGCGAAGTTGTTCCACGATTCGGTGCCCTGGGCGATGTTCCGGAGTTTGGCCTCCTGGAGCGACAGGATGACCATGCGCACGATCGGATAGCCGAGCACCAAGAGCAGGATCACCGATGGCCGGCGCGAGCAGGCCGATCGCCAGTCGGTTGCGCCTGGGCTCGTTCTCCTGCGGCGCGCCAGAGTCTTGCTCCGGTGACTGCCGTTGTCGTCGTCAGTCACGACTGATCACCGCCTCGGTGGGTCTGATCCCACTGCCGGTAACCTAGCGGGTCGCGCGGCGCCATGGGACGGCATTGGGCGATCCTCTGCGACGATCATGGAGGCAGGGCCCGGGCTCAAGTGCCGCCCGGGCCCCTGCGAGATCGCCTCCGACGGGGCCGGGGGTACTACTGGTTGAGCGTGTCCGTGATCGCCTGCGAGGCCTCTTGCGTGGCGTCGTCGATGCTGGACTGGCCGGTGAAGATCTTCACCAGCATGTCCTGCAGCACCGCCGAACTCTCGACGTTGGCCCAGTTCGGGCTGACCGGCGTGAATCGCGAGTTGGTGCTCGCGTCGTCGGCGACCTGCAGGAACGGGTTGTCCCCGTGTCCGGCGAACGCGGCCTCCTGGTTGGGGATGCACGCCGGTCCTCTTCGGCCATCTCGGTCTGGATCTCCGTGTCGGTCATGATCTTCACCCACTCCTTGGCAAGCTCCTGGTTCGCGCTCTTCTGGAGACGGCGAGGTCCGAACCGCCGAAGAATGACCGGCGAGGTCGTGCCCGGCTTCGGTGCCCGGCAGCGCGAACACGCCGATATCGTTGGCGAACGGTGCAGCCCTCCTTGGTCAAGGCATCGACGGTTCCCATCACGATCGATCATCATGCCGACGTTGCCGGTGTTGAAGGCGTCGGTCGTTCTTGGTCTCATCGCCGTCCTTGGGGGCCTTGGAGTAGTTGTCGACCAGGTTCTTCAGCGTCGCCAGTCCGGCCTGCGATTCCGCGGAGTCCAAGCGTGCCGGTCCACTCGCTGCCACTCCTGCTCGGCCATCTCGCCGCCAGCGTCCCAGACGAACGGCACAGCGCCGTACCAGAACTTGCCGGGGAAGTACCACGCGGAGTACTTCGGGTTGCTGGCGTTGGCAGCCTGCAGAGCCGCGGCGGCCACCTGCTCCAGTTCCGCCAACGAGGTAGGCACCTCGACATTCCGGCCTCGGCGAAGTCGCTCTTCTTGTACGCCACGATCCGGACGCCGCCGTAGTAGGGGATGCCGTAGCGGGTGCCGTCGAGTTCGCCGGATGCCTGCAGGCCCGGCAGCATCGCGTCGACCTCGAAGTCCTCGAGGTTCCAGTTCGGCGAGCAGGCCGGCGTCGGCGTACTTCGCGGTGTACGCTGTTGCCGATCTCGCCGACGTCGGGCGTCGAGTCGGTGTTCAGCGAGGTCGTCAGCTTGTCCTGGATGCCGCTCCACTGCTGAATCTCGACCTGGACGTCGACGTTGGGGTAAGCCTCGTTGAACTTCGCGTTGACCGCGTCGATGAGCTCCTCGGGCTGGCTGCCGTCCATGAGCCACACTTCAAGCGTGCCCTCGGTGTCGGCGGAGATGTCGCCGCCGTCGATCCGTCGTCGCCGCTCGAGCAGGCGGCTAGGCCCAGCGCGACGACGAATGACCGCCGCAAGCCCCTTGCGAAGTTTCATGCGTTCCCCTTCGTGGTCGATCGACCGTCACTGGATGCGCGAGCGGTCGAGACCTCATGCAGCCGCGCCGCACGGACCCGGCCTCGATGCTGCCAGGGCGCACGCCGCGTTGCCGGAGGCCAGCCGATTCGTTACCGACCTGTTGCCTGCGCGGACGCGTCTCGCCCGATGCACGCCGCGTCCAAGGCTGACCGATGCCCCTGTACCTGCCGAGGTCACGACTACCGGCAGATGGCGCCGGCGCGGCGATCGGGATGGCGCGGATCATGGTCGTGCGCGCCGTCGATGGAGATGGACCCGACGCCCTTGCTCGCACCGTCCGGGTTGCGCACCTCGATGTAGTAGACGGCACCGCGCCATTCGCGCCGCACGGTGAATCCGTCCCAGTCCCTGGGGATGCAAGGGTCGATGACCAGACCGGCCAGCGTCGGACGCACGCCCAGGATCCACTTCGTCACCGCCGTATACATCCACCCCGCGGTGCCGGTGAGCCAGGGGTTCTGAGCCTTGCCGAACCACGGGTGGTCGCGGCCGTAGATGAACTGCACATAGGCGTACGGTTCGGCTCCCCGCACCTCGATGCTGTCGTTCTGGTGGTACGGCAGGATGGAGTCGTAGAAGGCCACCGCCTCGTCGCCGCGGCCGAGGACCGCCTCGGCGATAATCGGCCAGGCGTTCGGGTGGCTGAAGATCGAAGCATTCTCCTTGATCCCGGGGTACACCCTCGTGACGAAGCCGATAGCGTCGTCGACCTTGGTGTAGGCCGGCCAGTTCAGGTGCGTCCCGTACTGCGAACCGAGCAGGCGCCGCACCGAGTCCATCGCGGTCCGACCACGCTCGTCGTCGCAGATGCCGGCGATGACCGGCCACGGTTGGTGCTCCAGGAAGATCTTGCCCTCCTCGTTGGCGACCGACCCGATGGTGTCGCCGAACCGGGTGTAGCCGCGTACCCACCAGTCGCCGTCCCACAACTGCTCGTTGGACACCCTCGCGATCCGCTGCAGCTCGGCGGTATACCGGGCCGTATCCTCGCTGCGGCCCAGGTGCTCGGCCACCTCGAGGAAGGCGCGGATCGCCCACGCGTGCAGGAAGGTCACCAAGGACGTCTCCCCGCCGCCGAGGTTGAGGCAGTCGTTCCAGTCCGCCCGCAGGCCTTGGGCCACGCCGTTGGCGCCGCAGTGGGACGCGGTGAAGTCCAGCGCGGCCCTGAGATGGTCGTAGACGGTCGCCGGCGGGCCGTCGGCGAAGGGCACCTCCAGCTCGAGGAAGCCCAGGTCGCCGGTCTCCTTGACGAACTCCACGATGGACGGGACCAGCCACAGATGGGAGTCCGAGGAGGTATCCGCCAAACCGTGGATGAGCGAGGCGGCGCTGGGCGTGGGGACGACGGTCGGCGACGGCACGTCGGGCAGCGGCTCGTGGTCCGGGTCGAACACGCTCGGATCGAACAGGTGCAGCCCGTAGCCGGCCTGGGTCTGCGCCCGCAGCAGTTCGAGAATCCGCGACCGCGCCTTGGCCGGGTTGGAGTGGACGACACTCATGACGTCCTGAGCCGTGTCGCGGTAGCCCAGGCCGGTTCGGCCCCCCACCTCGACGAACGAGGCGAAGCGCGACCATTGCACGCAGGTCTCGGCCTGCAGCAGCGTCCACGCGTTGATCATGGTGTTCATGCCCTCGTGAGGGGTGGCGATCTGCAACTTGTCCTGCTTGCTGCGCCAGTGCGCCCGCAGCGCGGCGAACTCGGCATCCGTCGTGGCCAGGTCGGCGTACTTCGCCTGCATCGCCCGGCCCGCAGCGTCCCGGGAGCCGTGCCCCAGCAGGTACACCAGGCGGCCGGTCTCCCCCGGCGCCAGGGTGATCTTGCGGAACAGCGAGCCGCAATGGTTCTGCGTCGTGGCCGAGGCGTTGGAGCCCGCGCCCCGCTCGACTGCCAGCGGGTTGGTCTCCGTCCGGTACGGGCCGATGAAGTTGTCGCGCAGCGTGTCGTAGGAATCCACCGGCTGGCACGCGGCGAAGTAGTGGAACGTCCAGGGCTCGTAGTGCATGTCGTACTCGACGATGCCGTCGGAGCAGGAGGAGCCCGTGGAGTACAGGGACATCTGCAGGTTCTGGTTGTCGATGGTGATGGTGTGGAAGCTGAACTCCACATACGTCGCGACCGTCAGCGTTCGGGGCGTGTCGCCGGTGTTCGTGAGGCGCACATCCCACACCTCGAGCGGATCCTCCAGCGGCACGAAGATGGTCTGGGATGCTTCGATGCCGCGGTAGGACGCCTCGAAGCGCGAGTAGCCGAGGCCGTGCGCTGCCCGGTAGTCGGCCCCGTCGGGCGCACCGTCCGCGGCCAGCGGCTTGCCGACCGGCTGCCACGACACCGACCAGTAGTCCCCGTCGGCGTCGTCGCGCAGATAGACGTAGTGACCGGGTCGGTCCAGCGGCACCCCGTTGGGCCGAAACCTGGTGATCCTGCCGGTCTGGGGGGATCGGTAGTAGGAGTACCCGCCGCCGTTGTGGGACAGCACCAGGCAGTAGTCCTTGCTCCCGAGGTAGTTGGTGAAGGAGACCGGGACGTCCGGGCGGTCCACCACATACTCGTCCCGGTCGGTGTCGAAATGTCCGTAGCGCATGATTGGTCCTTGGTCGAAGGGGTCCGCTTGTCCTAGGCCGTGACGAAGCCTCGCAGCCAGTCGAGCAGTTCGGTGGCCTTCTCCGCGGTGTCGGCCTCGACGAACAGCCGCAGCGCCGGTTCCGTTCCGGAGAAGCGCAGCAGCGCCCAGTTGTCGTTCTCCAGCAGGATCTTGGTGCCGTCGAGGTGGGAGACGCCGATCACGGGATAGGGCCCGATGTGGGTCAGCGGCGCGGCCTGCAGCCGCCGAGGCACCGCGATCCGCATCTCCGGGGTGGCTGCGACGCTCTGGTCGAGGGCGTAGAGCCTGCCGGTGATGTCGTAGATCATCTCCCGCAGCTCGCTGATCTTCCGCCCGGTGCGGGCCAGCATCTCCACCACGAGGGCGCAGGCGTAGATGCCGTCCTTGCCCTTGATCCAGCCGCGGACCGTGAGACCGCCCGAGGACTCGCCACCGAGCACGGCCCCGATCTCATCCATGCCGGCGGTCACGTACTTGAACCCGACCTTGCATTCGATCGACTGCTCGCCGAAATGCGCGGCGAGGCGGTCGAGCAGGTGGGTGGTGGCCAGATTGCGGACCACGCCCCCGGATTCGCCCCGGAACTCGTGGAGGTACCAGTACAGCAGCAGGAGGAGGTCGTTGGTGGAGATGTACTCGCCGGTCTCGTCGACGATCCCGATCCGGTCGGAGTCGCCGTCGGTGGCCAGGCCGAGATCGTAGCGGCCGTTGCCGTTCTTGATCATCCCGATGACGTCGTGCAGCCGCTCGAGGTCGGGTGCCGGGGCCACCCCACCGAAGAGCGGGTTGTGGACGGAGTGGATGAACTCCGTGCGCACCCGCATGTCGTTCAGGATCAGGCCCAGCGTCAACTGGCTGGTGCCGTACATCGGATCGACGATCACATGCAGGTCGGCGTGCCGGGCCGCGGCGACGTCCACGATCTGCTCGATGGCGTCCACGTAGGGGTTGGTCAGCGCCCGGTCCACCACCATGCCGGATCTGCGCGCCAGGGCGATGTCGAGGGTGATGACGTCCTCGATCCGCATCGCGTTCGCCTCGTCCTGGTACCGGTCGGTCTCCTCGTCCAAGGGCAGCGAGCCGTCGGATCGGAACACCTTCATGCCGTTCCACTCGGGCGGGTTGTGGCTGGAGGTGACGATGATGCCGTAGGCCGCGCCGAGGTGCGGCGCGGCGAAGGTGACTAGCGGCGTCGGCACATCGTCCGGCAGCAGCGTGACCCGGATGTTGTTCCCGGCGAACACCTCTGCGGCAGCGATCGCCGAGTCCCGGGACAGGAACCGGCGGTCACCACCGATCACCACCCCGAGTGCGTCTCGATCGGTGCGGATCACTTCGTTGGCGATGGCTTGGCACAACCGGCGGACGTTGGCCATCGTGTAGCCCTCGCCGATCACTGCGCGCCAGCCGCCGGTGCCGAAGACGATCGAGGTGTCGGTGTTCTTGCGCGGCACGAACAGCCGCTTGAGCACGATGTCCTGCGCTACCCGCAGTCCCTCGGCGCTGTTGATGCCCTGCACCTCGTCGGGGTCACGGATCTCGTAGCTGCGCACCCGGCCGCCGGCCGCGATGACCCGTCGGGCGAGGTCGGTCAACCGGTACTCCCCCGCCGCAACCATGTGCTGCAACGATGCGAACAGCCGGGCCGGGGCCATGACGTAGCCACCGACGTTGACCTCTTGGATCGCCTGGTGGGTCTCGGTCTGGTCCTCTCCCTCCAGGATCGCCGAGATCGCTCCGTCACTGCGGATGATGCGCCCGAAGTCCGGGTCCGGGGACTCCACGTCCGCGGTGAGGATGGACAGGTCGGCCCCCTTGAGCTCGTGCCGCGTGAGCAGGCCCAGCAGGGACTCCGGACGCAGCAGCGGCGTGTCCCCGTAGCCGACCAGGACGTTGCGGGCATCGTCGGGAACGGCGCCCTGCGCCAGCAGCGCCGCCTGTCCGGTCCCCAACCGCTCGGCCTGCTCGATGTAGCTGTACTGCGACCCCAGCAGATCGCGGACGACCGTGTCCCCGGCGGCGATGACGACGACCGTCCGAGCCGGATCGATCACGCGGGCGAGGTTGCCCATGGACTGCTGCACGACCGTGGAGTCGCCCAACGGACGGGTCAGCAGGTCCAGGGCGTGTTCGTCCTGTCCTGCCGCGAGCACGATCGCGGCGCGCTCGTGGTGCGGGGTCTGGCTGCGAAGCATGGTCTCCCTCTCCTGGTCCGGACGAACCGGCGCGGCTCACGGCCGGGGCGCGGCCTCGATCTCTTGGCCCCCGACCCAGATCCGACGTGGGTAGTAGTCCTCGTCCCACCACACGAGGTCGGCATGGGCGCCCGGTGCCAGGCGTCCGACATCGCGGCGACGCAAGGATGCCGCGGCCACCTCGGTGCAGGATGCCAGCACGACCGCCGGGTCCATCCCGGCGGCGATCATGCGTCGCACGCCCTCGTCGAGGACGATCCCGGCACCCGCGATCGTGCCGTTCGATCGCCGGCCGAGCCCGGTGTCGTCGTTGGTCACCGGCTGGCCCCCGAACATCAGCGGAGTGCCGTTGGGCAGGCCGGCGGTGACGATGGCGTCGGTGACGGCGACAGCCCGGTCCGGCGCCGCGGCGAAGACGATCCGCACGACTGCGGGATCGACGTGCTGCCCGTCGACGATGGTGCCGATGTAGTAGCGCGCGTCGGCCAGCACGGCGCCGGGCACGCCGGGTTCCCGATGGCCGAACGGCCGCTGGGCGTTGAAGATGTGGGTGGTCATCGTGGCCCCCGCGTCCGCTGCGGCCCAGACCTGCTCGGCGGTGGCGTCGGAGTGCCCCACCGACACCACGATGCCGGCGGCGACGAGTCGGCGGATGGCGTCCAGCGCGTGGTCCCGCTCCGGAGCCAGGGTCACGGTGAGCAGCATCTCCGCGGTAGCGGGGTTGTCGAGCAGGATCCCGAGCGCTTGGTCGGTGGGGTCCAGCATGTATTCGGGTCGGTGCGCCCCCTTGCGGGCCTCGGAGATGAACGGCCCTTCCATGTGCACGCCCAGGATCCGACAGGTCGGGACATCCTGCGCGGCGGCCCGGGCATCCCGCGCCCGCCCGAAGGCGGCGTTGAGCTCGGCCAGCGGTGCGGTGATGATCGTGGGCTGCACGCCCGTGACGCCCCGGGCGGCGAGCCCGGCGAGCGCGTGCTCCCACTGCTGCGGCGTGGCAGCAGCGAAGTCCGCGCCGAACGAGCCGTTGTTCTGCAGGTCGAGCAGGCCCGGCGTGAGCACGCCGGAGCCGAGTTCGATGCCGGCCGCAGCATCCGCGGGCCCCGCCGCCTCCACGCTGCCGATGAATCCCCCGGCGAGGGTGATCGTGCGGTCGGCCAGGAACCGGCCGCCCTGCAGCACCCGAGGGGCGCGGATGGTGGTCGCCATCAGATGCCCTGCCAGGACGGTTTGCCCTCGTAGGTCTCCAGGTAGTAGTTCGTCAGCCGCAGTTGGCTGGCAGCGTCCTCATCGATCACGACCGTGGCGTGCGGGTGCATCTGCAGGACCGAGGCCGGCCATCGCGCGGAGACGCCGCCCTCGACGCACTCCGCGACCGCCTGCGCCTTGCCCTTGCCGAATCCGAGCAGGATGGCGTGCCGCGATTCCATGATCGTCCCCAGGCCCTGCGTCAGGCAGTGCCGGGGCACCTGGTCGATGTCGCCGTCGAAGAAGCGCGCGTTGTCCTCTCGGGTCTTGCGGGTCAGCGTCTTCAGCCGGGTTCGGGAGACCAGCGAGGACCCGGGCATGTTGAAGGCGAGGTGCCCGTCGGCCCCGATCCCGAGGATCTGGATGTCGATGCCGCCGGCGTCTGCGATCTGCCGCTCGTAGTCCCGTCCCGCCTGCTGGAGGTCGTCGGCGAGTCCGTCGGGTCCATGGACGGCATCGGGCGCGAAGTCCACCTGACTGGTGAACTCCCGCTCGATGAAGGTCCGGTACTGCTCGGGATGCCCGGCCGGGAGCCCGACGTACTCGTCGAGGTTGAACGATGTCGCGCGGGAGAAGCTCAGCCCCTCCTCCCGGTGACGCCGGATGAGTTCTCGGTAGACCCCAAGCGGCGTGGATCCGGTGGCCAGTCCCAGGACCGCACCGGGCTTGCGGCCCAGCAGCGCGGAGTAGGCATCGGCGACGATGCCGACGGCGTCCTGCGGGCGGGCGACGACGATAACTTCCACTACGGCCTCCGAAGGTCGAGACGACGAGACGATTCTGCCCGTCCTCCGTGCGGGAAGTCGGGTGGTTGCCAAACCACGTCCGCGGAGCACGCACCTACGGCGCGGAGCGTCCCAGCAAATCCCGCAGTCGGAGCCAGATGTCTCGCCATCGCGTCTCGGCGCCGTGGTCGCCGGGCCGGTAGTAGCGGGCTGCCGCCAGGTCCTCGGGCAGGTACTCCTGAGCGGCGACGCCGGCCGGCGCGTCGTGCGGATAGCGGTACCTCGCGCCGTGCCCCAGCGCGGCCGCGCCGGGGTAGTGAGCGTCGCGCAGATGCGGCGGTACCGGCCCACCGCGGCCGGATCGCACATCGGCCTGCGCCGCATTCATGGCCGTGATGACAGCGTTGGACTTCGGCGCGAGGCTGAGGTGGATCACAGCCTGAGCCAACGTGAGGCGCGCCTCGGGCAGTCCGATCTGTGCCACGGAGTGCATCGCCGCGACCGCGGTCTGCAGCGCGGTCGGATCGGCCATGCCGACGTCTTCGCTGGCAAGGATCACCAGCCGACGCGCGATGAAGCGCGGGTCCTCCCCCGCTTCCACCATGCGTGCCAGGTAGTGCAGCGCCGCATCGACGTCGGAGCCGCGGACGCTCTTGATCAAGGCGCTGGTCACGTCGTAGTGCTGGTCGCCAGCCCGGTCGTAGCGCACGGTGGTCTGCTGCACGGCAGCAGCCACGTCCCCGGCCGCGATCGTGGTGCGCCCGGCCCCGAGAGTGGCGGCGGCAGCCGCGGCGAGCATGGTCAGGCCGCGTCGGGCGTCGCCACCGGAGAGCCTGACGAGATCCTCACGGGCGTCCTGCGCCAGCGACACCGCCCCAGCCAGCCCGCGCCGGTCGGAGCATGACTGGTCCAGGCAGCGACCGATGCCGTCGGCGCTGAGCGGATGCAGCGGCAGGACCAGCGAGCGCGACAGCAGGGGCGCGACGACGCTGAACGAGGGGTTCTCGGTGGTCGCTGCCACCAGGGTGACCCAGCCGTTCTCGACCGCGGGCAGCAGTGCGTCCTGCTGCGCCTTGGTGAAGCGGTGCACCTCGTCGAGGAACAGGACCGTCCCCCGGTCGTACAGCTCCCGAGTGCGCCGGGCCGACTCGATCACGGCCCGGACGTCCTTGACGCCGGCGGTGACGGCCGACAACTGGACGAACTCCCTGCCGCTGGCCGCGGCCATCAGCAGGGCCAGGGTGGTCTTGCCGGTGCCGGGCGGACCCCACAGCACCACCGACGCCAGGGCCGCATCGTCCCTGCCACCGGCCAGCAGCGGTGTCAACGGCCCGCCCGGGCCCAGCAGATGCTCCTGCCCCACGAACTCGGCCAGCGTCCTCGGGCGCATCCTTGCCGCCAGCGGCGCGGCCGCCTCAGCGGCTCCGAAGAGGCTCATCCGGGCGCTTCCTCCCGACGCAGGAGCGGCCAGCCCGGCTGCCTGGGCAGTCCCCGGCGCCCGGGCAGGGTGCCGGAGGCGAACGACGGCCCGGCGTGGAACCCCAGGCGGGAGTACAGCCGGCGGGCGGCGGTGTTGGCGCTCATCATGGCCAGGGTCACAGCGGGCGCCCCGGCGGCGAACCTGTCCACCACGACAGCCGAGCACAGCTTCGTTGCGTAGCCCCGTCCCCGTTCCTGCGCGGCAACGACGACGCTGGCCAGGTGGGGCACCTGCGGATGGTGGGACTCCACCGCCAGACAGGCCAGCAGTGCGCCGTGGCAGTCGATCCCCCACCACTGCCGGACCCGGGGATCCCCGGGGCGGAGGTACACCGACCGGGACTCGGCGAGGAGCGGCGGCAGGCGCGGGTCGTCCTCCGCCAGCACCACGACCTCGCCCGCGGCGGTCGCGCCGATGTCGGGCGGGCGCCGGGTCCACCACCAGGTCCACCGCTCCCACTGCGGCGGCCGCACGTCGGCACGCAGCAGGTCCTCGGCGCCCTGCGGCACGCTGATGCCCGCGACGGCGGGGCCCAGGGGGCCAGCCAGTGCGCGGGCGGTGAGGTCAACAGAGGCCTCCGGGTCCCCGAGGCAGGTCAGCCAGAGCTTGCCATGGTAGGCGCTGGGCGCGATCCAGGCGGTCGCGCTCTGCCCGGACCAGGACTGCCGGACCGCCCCGGGTACGACCTCCCACCTCAGGTACGGATCGGCGGGACGCGCGTCCGCGGGTTGCGCAGGGGCGCCGGAGCGGGCCACGCGCGGGCCCTAGTTCCGCCTGGAGTCGGGCAGCACCTCGCGGCCCGGACGGTTCGGGACGGGAGCGTCGGCGACATCCTCGGGGGTCACATCGATACCGGCCTCGGTGCGCTGCTCGCCGGTGATGGGCGTGGGCGCCCCCGTCAGCGGATCGGCACCGCCGCCGGTCTTCGGGAACGCGATGACGTCGCGGAGGCTGGTCGCCCCGGTGAGCAGCATGACGATGCGGTCCCAGCCGAACGCGATCCCGCCGTGAGGCGGCGGGCCGTAGGCGAAGGCGTCGAGCAGGAACCCGAACTTCTCCTGCGCCTCGTGCTCGGTGAGGCCGAGGACGCCGAACACGCGCTGCTGCACCTCGCGGCGATGGATACGCAGCGAACCGCCGCCGATCTCGTTGCCGTTGCACACCAGGTCGTAGGCGTGCGCCAGCGCCTGGCCCGGCGACTCCTCGAACCGGTCGATCCACTCGGCGTTGGGCGCGGTGAAGGGGTGGTGCACGGCGGTCCACACCCAACTGCCCGCCTCGTCCTGCACCTGCTCGAACATCGGGGCGTCCACGATCCACACGAACGACCAGGCGTCGGGATCGGCGAGGTCCAGGCGGCGGGCGATCTCCAGCCGGGTGGCTCCGAGCAGGGCGAGGGCGTCGCTGCGGCGCCCGGCCGCGAAGAAGATGCAGTCGCCGCTCCCGGCACCGGTCGCGGCGAGCAGCCCGTCCCGCTCGCGCTCGGAGATGTTCTTGGCAACCGGACCACCGAGCGTGCCGTCCTCGGCGACCGTGACGTAGGCCAGGCCCTTGGCGCCGCGCTGCTTGGCCCACTCCTGCCACGCATCGAAGGTGCGGCGCGGCTGCGAGCCTCCGCCCGGCATGACCACTGCGCCGACATGGTCGGCCTGGAAGACCCGGAAGGGGGTCTCGGCGAAGTAGGCGGTGAGATCGACCAGTTCCAGGCCGAAGCGCAGGTCCGGCTTGTCCGTGCCGAAGCGCCGCATGGCGTCGGCGTACGTCATGCGGGCGATGTCCCCGAGGGCGTGCCCGGCGAGCTCCAGCCACAGCTGGCGCACGACGGCTTCGCCGACCTCGATCACGTCCTCCTGATCCACGAAGGACATCTCGATGTCCAGCTGGGTGAACTCCGGCTGCCGATCGGCGCGGAAGTCCTCGTCTCGGTAGCAGCGGGCGATCTGGTAGTACCGCTCCATGCCGGCGACCATGAGCAGCTGCTTGAACAGCTGCGGCGACTGCGGTAGTGCGTACCAGTGGCCCGGCTGCAGACGGACCGGTACCAGGAAGTCGCGGGCACCCTCCGGCGTGGAGCGGGTCAGCGTGGGCGTCTCGATCTCCACGAAGTCGCGCTCGGCCAGCACGGTTCGGGCGATCCGGTTGGCCTCGCTGCGCATCCGCAGCGTGCGCGCCGGACCTGGCCGGCGCAGGTCGAGGTAGCGGTAGCGCAGCCGGACCTCGTCGCCGACCGAGACGTGCTCGTCGATCGGGAACGGCAGGGCCGCCGATGTGCTGAGCACCTCGACCTGCTCGGACATCACCTCGATCGCTCCGGTGGCGAGGTCGGGGTTCTCGTTGCCCTCGGGGCGCATCGCGACGTCCCCGGTCACCCGGAGGCAGAACTCGTTGCGCAGGGGGTGTGCCACCTCGGCGTCGCGCACGACGATCTGGCAGATCCCGGAGGCATCGCGCAGGTCGAGGAACGCAACACCGCCGTGATCGCGCCGGCGTGCCACCCAGCCGGCGACCGTCACGGTGGTTCCGGCGTGCTCCGGGCGTAGCGTCCCGGCTCCATGCGTGCGCATCACGATTCCTGTTCCTCCTGCTCGGTGAGCGACCGCAGCTCCGCGGTCAGGCGGTCGGTCGGGACGTTCCACTGGCGGCCGTCCCGAAGGTCCTTCACGACGGCTTGCGCCGATGCCAGCTCGGACTCCCCGATGATGACCGCGTAGCGCGCACCGCTGCGGTCCGCGCCCTTCATGGCACCCTTCAGCGCGCGGCTCCCGAAGGCCATGTCGGTACGGATCCCGGCGCCGCGCAGCCGGCCGGCCAACTGCGAGCAGCGGCGTCGGGCCGCTTCGCCGAGCGGGACGAGGTAGACCTCGCAGCGGGCGGCCGGGCCCGGATCCAGCCCCTCCGCGCGACAGGCGAGCAACGTGCGGTCGGTGCCGGTCCCGTACCCGATCCCGGACAGCTCCTGCCCGCCGAGGGATGCCATGAGCCCGTCGTACCGGCCGCCGCCGCCGATGCCGGACTGCGCGCCCAGCCCGGCATGGCTGAACTCGAAGGTGGTGCGGGTGTAGTAGTCGAGGCCGCGGACCAGTCGCGGCGCCTCGGTCCACGCCACGCCGAGGCCGGCGAGGAAGGCGCACGTGTCGGCGTAGTGGGCCGCGCAGTCGGCGCACCAGAAATCCGGCATGAGCGGCGCCTCGGCCAACTGCCGTTGCACGGAGTCCCGCTTGTCGTCCAGGACGCGCAGCGGATTCAGCTCCGCGCGCTGCCGTGTCGCATCGTCGAGGTCGAGGCCGGCGAGGAACCCCTGCAGCGCCGCTCGGTAGGCCGGGCGGCAGGTGCGGCAGCCCAACGACGTCAACAGCAGGGTGTAGTCGCGGAGCCCGAGGCTGCGGAACGCCTCGTCGGCGATCGCGATGATCTCCGCGTCGAGCGCGGGATCCTCCGACCCGATCGCCTCGACCCCGACCTGCTGCAGTTGCCGGTAGCGGCCCTGCTGCGGACGCTCGGCGCGGAAGAACGGACCCGCGTACCACAGCTTGACCGGCAGCGGCCCGCGATCGAGGCCGTGCTCGATGACGGCCCGCATCACTCCGGCGGTCCCCTCCGGGCGCAGCCCCATCTCCCGCCCGCCGCGGTCGACGAAGGTGTACATCTCCTTGCTCACGACATCGGTGGACTCCCCCACGCCGCGCACGAAGAGTCCGAGGTCCTCGAAGACCGGTAGCTCGATGTAGCCGTAGCCGGCGTTGCGCGCGGGTGCCGCCAGGGCCTCGCGCACGGCGAGGAACGCCGCGGAGTCGGGCGGGACGTAGTCGGGCACGCCCTTGGGCGCACGGAACTGACTCATAGCCCCTTCCTCGGCGGCCGCCTCTGGAGTCCCTGGAGGTAGGGGTTGCCGGCCCGTTCCCGGCCGATCGTCGTGGTGCCGCCGTGCCCGGGCAGCACCACCGTCTCGTCGGCCAGCGGCAGGACGACCTCCGCCAACGAGCGCAGCATCGCGCCGTGGTCGCCGCCGGGCAGGTCGGTGCGTCCGATAGAGCCCTCGAAGAGCAGGTCGCCGGAGAACATCAGCGGCGCCTGCTCTGTGCTGCCGTGGAAGGACACCGAGCCGGGAGTGTGGCCAGGCCCGTGCCGGACGGTGAGTTCCAGGCCGACCAGATCCAGCGCCTCACCATCGGTGAGCGGAAGCACCTCGTCCGGCTCGATCCGCGGCAGCGATCCGCCGGCCATCTGCTGCAGCGCCACCGCCATCTGCCCCGACATCCCCGACAGCGGCTCGCTGAGCTGCCGTGCGTCGCCGGCGTGGATGTAGGCCGGGATCCCGTAGCCGCTGCAGACCGGATAGACCGACCACGTGTGGTCCAGATGGCCGTGCGTCAGGAGAACGACCGAGGGGCGCAGCCGATGCTCCCCGACCGCCTCCTCGATCCCGGGCAGTGCGTCCATCCCGGGGTCGATGACCACGCACTCGCTGCCCGCCTCCGGCGCGACGACGAAGCAGTTCGTCCCGAACGGTCCAGCCGGAAACCCCACCACCAACACGGCTGCCCCTTCCCTGGCTGGCTCGGCCGCGGCACGCGCGGGCCACCACGAGGGTATCGGCATCCGGACCCGCTGCCCGCAGCACGGCTGTCCTGTTCCCGCGCGCGACCCCAGGGCTGCAGCGGCACGTGCCTACAATGCCAAGGCATCGGGGCGACACCGGGGAGGACGGCTATGGCTGCCACCAAGAAGCGGGCCAAGGAATTGGCGCGCGCCAAGGAGGCGCGGCGGCGCGCACGGGCGGCCGACGCGGCTGCCCGCCACCGGCGCCGGCAGCGCATCGCCGTCGTGACGGTGGCCGCGATCGTGCTCGCGGCCGGCGCAGGGTTGCTGCTGGTCTCGTCGCTGTCCGATGACGGCGACAGCGCCGCCGCAGCACCGGACACCGGCCAGCAGCCCGTCGCCTCCTGCGAGGCCCCAGGGGAGCTGCAGGACGAACCGAAGACCTTCGACGCGCCGGGCGACGGCGGGCTCGACGCCTCGGCGGCAGCGACCTTCACGCTGGAGACCAACTGCGGCGACATCGTCATTGATGCCGACCCCGCCGCAGCGCCGCAGACGGTGAACGCGATGGCCTTCCTCGCCGGCGAGGACTACTTCAACAACACCCTCTGCCATCGGGTGACCACGGAGGGGATCTTCGTGCTGCAGTGCGGCGACCCGACCGGATCCGGATCCGGCGGCCCGGGGTTCACCCTGCCCGACGAGAACCTGCCGGACTCCGCGCTGTCGAACTACCCGGCCGGGACGGTGGCGATGGCCAACTCGGGCCCGGGCAAGACCGGCTCGCAGTTCTTCGTCGTCTACCGCGACACGACGCTGCCGGCGTCGTACACGATCTGGGGCACCGTCGCATCGGGGCTGGACACCGTGACCGCCGTGGCCGAGGCCGGGACCGTGGACGGCAGCACCGATGGAACACCGCAGCAGGCATTGATGATCCGGCGCGCGTCGGTCGCCGGGCAGTAGCCTGGGCCAAGCCGGCGAGGGACGAGGGGTAGCCATGACGCAATCCGACCAGTGGGGCTGGGTCGACGACGACGGCACGGTGCACGTGCGCCTGCCCGGGGGCGGCGACGCCGTCGTCGGGCAGTACGCCGCCGGCGATGCCGCGGCAGCGCTCGCCTTCTTCGAGCGCAAGTTCGCCGACGTCGTCGCCGAGGTTGGGCTCACCGCGGACCGGCTGCGACAGGGCACCACGACCCCTGCCCAGGCCGATGCGGCCGTGGCGCGCATCCGGCAGTCGCTCGCCGCGCCGACCTTCGTCGGCGATCTCGGCGCGCTGGGGCAGTTGCTGGACACCCTGCACGCTGCGGCCAGCGAGCGGCGGCTGACCGCCCAGGCGGAGAAGGCACGCGTGCGCAGCGAGACGCTCGCCGCGCGCGAGGCCATCGTGGAGCAGGCCCAGCAGTTGGCGGCCGCCACGCAGTGGAAGGCCACCTCGGAACGGTTCAAGGAACTGCTCGCCGAGTGGAAGGCGCTGCCCCGCTTCGATCGCCCGACCGAGGAGTCGCTGTGGGGCCGGTTCAGCGCCGCCCGCACGAGTTTCGACAAGGCCCGACGCGAGCACTTCGCCCAGCTCGACGAGCAGCGCGCCGAGGCGCTCGCGGTGAAGAACGAGATCATCGCCGAGGCCGAGGCGCTGTCCGGCTCCCGCGAATGGGGCCCCACGTCGCGCGCGTACCGGGAGCTCATGGAGCGGTGGAAAGCAGCGCCCCGCGCCGCTCGCGATCAGGAGGACCGGCTGTGGGCGCGCTTTCGGGCCGCCCAGGACGTGTTCTTCAACGCTCGCAACTCCGAGCAGGCGTCCCGCTCTGCCGACGAGGTGCAGAACCAGCGCGCCAAGGAGGGCCTCTTGGAGCGCGCCGAGGCGCTGCTGCCGATCACCGATGCGGCCTCGGCCCGCACGGCTCTGCGCGGCCTGGTCACCGAGTGGGAGAGCATCGGCTTCGTGCCCCGATCGGCCCGCCCGGCTCTCGAGGCGCGGCTGAAGAAGGTCGAGGACGCCGTGGCCAAGGCCGAGCGCTCGCTCTGGCAGCGCACCGACCCGGCCATGCGCGAGCGCGCCGAGAAGACCGTCGCCGGGTTCTCCGCCTCCGTGGCCGCGCTGGAGCAGGACCTGCAGTCCGCGATCGACAAGGGCAACGCGAGCAAGGCCGCGGCCTTGGAGTCCTCGCTGGAGTCCACGCGCGCACTGCTGTCTGCCGCACAGCGGGTGCTGAACGAGTACTCTGCCTGAACGCCGGGCCGGGCCGTGTCGCCGCCTCAGACCCGGTAGACGTCGTAGACACCCTCGACGCCGCGCACCGTGCGCAGCACTGCCCCGAGGTGCATCGGGTCGGCCATCTCGAAGGTGAACCGGGAGATCGCCGTCCGGTCCTTGGATGTGGAGACCGAGGCCGAAAGGATGTTGACGTGCTGATCGGTCAGGGCCCGGGTCACATCCGACAGCAGCCCGGACCGGTCGAGCGCCTCGACCTGGATGTTGACCAGGAACATCGAGTCCTGGGTGGCCGACCAGGAAACCTCGACGAGCCGTTGCGGCTCCTTCGCCAGGCTCGCCACGTTCGCGCAGTCCTTGCGGTGCACGGAGACCCCTGATCCGCGGGTGATGAACCCCGTGATCTCGTCGCCGGGTACCGGCGTGCAGCAGCGTGCCAGCTTCACCCAGACATCGGGCAGGCCCTCGACCTCGATACCGGAGTCGCCGCGCGGGCTGTGGCGCCGCACGCGTTGCGGCAGCGGTTCCTCCTCCGCCTCCTCGGCGATGGCTTCCTGGCCCCCGGCCTTGGCGATGAGCCGGTTGACCACTGCCGCCGCGGAGATCTGGTCCTGCCCGACTGCGGTGAACAGCGAGGCGATGTCGTTGTGGTGCAGGTCCCGCGCGACGCCCTCGACCGCGGCGTTGGTGAGCAGCCGTTGCAGCGGCAGGCCCTGCCGGCGCATGGCTCGCGCGATCCGGTTGCGACCGACCTCGACGGACTCCTCGCGCTGCTCCTTGGAGAACCACGCCTTGATCTTGTTGCGGGCTCGTGGGCTGGCCACGAAGCCCAGCCAGTCCCGGCTCGGCCCCGCCCCGTCGGATTTCGAGGTGAAGACCTCGACCGTGTCGCCGTTGCTCAGCTGCGACTCCAGCGGTACTAGCCGTCCGTTCACCCGGGCTCCGACGCAGCGGTGGCCTACCTCGGTGTGGACGGCGTAGGCGAAGTCCACCGGGGTCGCCCCGGCGGGCAGGGTGATCACGTCGCCCTTCGGGGTGAAGACGAAGACGTCGGCGGATTTCAGCGCATACCGCAGAGACTCCAGGAACTCCTCGGGATCCTCAGTCTCTCGCTGCCAGTCCAGCAACTGCCGCACCCAGCCGAGATCCTCCGGCCCGCTCTTGCCGCCGACGTCGGACTGCTTGTAGCGCCAATGGGCTGCCACGCCGTACTCCGCGGCGCGGTGCATGGCCATGGTGCGGATCTGCATTTCGACCGGCTTGCCCTGCGGCCCCACGACCGTCGTGTGCAGGGATTGGTACATGTTGTACTTCGGCACCGCCACGAAATCCTTGAACCGGCCCGGCACCGGGCGCCACTTCGCGTGCAACAGGCCCAGGACCTCGTAGCACTCCCGGATGGTGTCCACGATGATGCGCACGCCGACCAGGTCGTAGATGTCGTTGAAGTCGCGGCCTCGCACGACCATCTTCTGGTAGATCGAGAAGTAGTGCTTCGGCCGGCCGGTGACGATCGCCTTCGTCTTGTACTCGGCCAATTCGGTGTTGATCTCCTGCATCACCTGGCTGAGGTAGTCGTCGCGCGCCGGCGCGTGCTGGCCGACCAGCCGCACGATCTCCTCGTAGACCTTCGGTTGCAGCGTGGCGAAGGACAGGTCCTCCAGCTCCCACTTCAGCGTGTTCATCCCGAGCCGGTGGGCCAGCGGGGCGTAGATGTCCAGGGTCTCGCGGGCCTTCTGCTGCTGCTTGTGCTCCGGCAGCCAGCGGATCGTGCGCATGTTGTGCAGACGGTCGGCGAGCTTGATGACCAGCACCCGAATATCTCGTGCCATCGCCACGATCATCTTGCGGACGGTCTCGGCTGCCCCCGAGTCGCCGTAATGCACCTTGTCGAGCTTGGTGACCCCGTCGACCAGCGACGCGATCTCCTCGCCGAAGTCGCCCTCCAGCTGCGCCAGGCTGTAGGAGGTGTCCTCGACGGTGTCGTGCAGCAGCGCGGCGGCGAGCGTCACCGATGTCATGCCGAGGTCCGCGAGGATCGTGGCTACCGCCAGCGGGTGGGTGATATACGGCTCGCCCGAGCGCCGCTTCTGGTCGGCGTGCAGCAGTCGCGCCGTCTCATAGGCCCGAGTGATGAGCGCGGTGTCGGAGCGGGGGTGGTAGTGCCGCAGGGTGCGGAACAGCGGCTCGAGCTCGGGGTAGGCGGCACGGCCGCCGGTCGTGATCCGCGCCAGTCGCACCCGCAGCCGGCCGACCTGCTCGGTGGCAGCCTGCACCTGCGCAGCCGAGGTCAGGCCCGACCGCGCAGACTGGTTCGGATCACCGGCCACCGCACCTCCGTGCCTGCTCCACCGCTGCTGCGACGCTCCCCATCAGCCTATGCGAGTCGCGTCCGATGCGCTCCGGCTAGCGCTCCCTAGTCTTCCGCTGGGAGCGGCTCTGCCGTCGCGGCTGCACCCGATCGCCGGTGCTGACGACCCGCGCCGTGTGCTCCTCTGCCGTCGCCGCGACCGGTGCCATCGCCTTCACCGCGGCCGCCTCGGCCTCGGCGTTCGGCTTGCTGCCACCGGACGTGCTCCCGGCCCCGCGGGCAGCGACGCGGCGCGCGACGGCCTTCATCTCGGGATCGCGCTCCTTCAGCTGGGCCAGCAGCGGTGTGGCCACGAACACCGAGGAGTACGTCCCTGCCGCGATGCCGACGAAGAGCGCGAGCGAGAGGTCCTTGAGCGTGCCGGCTCCGAGGACGCCGGCACCGACGAACAGGATCGCACCCACGGGCAGCAGCGCGACCACGGAGGTGTTGACGGAGCGGACCAACGTCTGGTTGACCGCCAGGTTGGCGGCCTGGCTGAACGTCACGCGCGATTGCGAGGCGATCCCCTGCGTGTTCTCCCGGACTTTGTCGAAGACGACAACGGTGTCGTACAGGGAGTAGCCCAGGACCGTGAGCACGCCGATCACCGTCGCCGGAGTCACCTCGAAGCCGAGGATCGCGTAGACCCCCAGGGTGATCAGCAGGTCGTGGGCCAGCGCCACGAGGGCGGCAACGGTCATGCGCCACTCGAAGTAGATGGCCAGGAACACCGAGACGAAGGCCAGGAAGACGACCAGCGCCTGCAGCGCCTTGCGGCTGATGTCCTCGCCCCAGGTCGGTCCAACGAGCCGCACCGCGATGTCGTCCTGAGACACCTGGCATTCCAGGGCCAAGGCCGCGGTGACGGTCTCCGACTCGGCAGGCGTCAGTTCACCGGTCTGCACCCGGATCTGGTCGTCGCCGACCTGGGTGACGATGGTCTGGCCTTCGACCTCGTTCGCCATGAGGTCGCGGGTCTGCTCCACGGTGCAGGTGCTGCCGCTGAACTGGAACTCCGAGCCTCCGCTGAACTCGATGCCGAGGTTGAGACCGCGCAGCACGAAGCTGGCGATGACTACGGCCAGCACGATTCCGGAGATGACATACCAGGTCTTGCGCCGTCCGACGAAATCGTAGGAGACCTCGCCGGAGTACAGCTTGTTGCCGATGCCGCGCAACTCCATGCCTCAGTCCCCCTGGCCCGTCGTCGTTGCGGCGACCGTTTCTCGGGTCCGCCGCGGCATACCCTTCTCGCGTCGGTTGCCCTCCAGCGATCGCACCCCCAGGCGCTCCGGCGACACGCCGGTGAGCATGCTGCCGCGCGCCATCCACTTCGAGCGGCACATGATCGCCACCAGCGGCCTGGTGAAGAGGAACGCCACGATGACATCGACGACGGTGGTCAGGCCCAGCGCGAAGGCGAAGCCCTTCACGTTGCCCACCGAGAGCCAGTACAGGACTCCCGCTGCCAGCAGCGAGACGAAGTCGGCGGCCAGCAGCGTGCGGCGTGCCCGCAGCCACCCGGCATCGGCTGCCTGGCGCAGCGACTTGCCGTCGCGCAACTCGTCCCGCAGGCGCTCGAAGTAGACGACGAAGGAGTCGGCAGTGATGCCGATCGCCACGATCGCGCCGGCGATACCGGCCAGGGTGAGGGTCAACTCGACCTGGGAACGGCCGAGCAGGACGAAGGCCGAGTACGTGATGACGCCGGCGATGCCGAGGCTCAGCACGGCCACGATCCCGAGCGCGCGGTAGTAGGCCAGCAGGTAGACCGCGACCAGGATGAGGCCGAGGATGCCGGCGAGGATGCCGGCGCGCAGTTGATCGGACCCCAGTGTCGGGGACACGCTGTCCACCGCCTGGACATCCAGGTTCAGAGGCAGGGCTCCGAACTTGAGGATGTTGGCGAGGTCTTGCGCGGTCTCCAGCGTGAACGTCCCGCTGATCTGGGCCGAGCCGCCGAGAATCGGCTCCTCGAAGCTGGGGGCGCTGACCACCACCCCGTCCAACACGATCGCGAACTGGTTCTGCGGCGGGGGCAGCGGGGCCAGTCTCGTGGAAACCTCTGCCAGCTGGCTGGCGCCCTCGGAATCGAACGCCAGGGTCACGACCCAGCTGCCCACGCCCTGTTGCGGGAGCTGCGCTTGGGCATCCTCGACGTTCGTGCCCCGGATGAAGGCGGGCTCCAGGATGTACTTGGCCAGGCCGCTCTCGTCGCAGGTGCCCAGGTACTCGTTGGGGTTGTCGGGCGATCCGCCGGCGAGGTTGGCGGGATTGGTGCAGTCCAGCGCCAGGACCTGGGTCTGGAAAGCCTCGGTGATCTCGGCCGCCTGCACGATGGGGGTGCCCTCGGAGCCGTCCGGAGCCGTGGTCCCGTCCTCGCCGTCCTGCGCGGGTGCTCCGTCCGGCTCCTGCGCCGTCGGCTCGTCCGGAGTCGGTTCGATCGGAATCGGCGTGCCGTCGGGGTTGACAGGGGCGGGGTCGAGGATGGCCTGGACCGGACGGAAGTTCAGCAGCGCTGTCTGCCCGACGAGCTCCACGATGCGACCCTGGCTGACCCCGGGGACCGAGACCACGATGACCGCGCTGTCGCCGCTGCCCTGGATGGCCACCTCCGACTCAGCGACGCCGAGTCCGTTGACCCGCTGCCGGATGATGTCGCGGGTCTGACCCAGCTGCTCCTCGCTGATGCTCGCGCCCTCTTCGATCGGCGTCGGCGCGAGGATGACCTGAGTGCCGCCCTGGAGGTCGAGCCCAAGACGGGGGGTGTTGGTCTGACCCGGCCAGAAGGTCCACACCACGAGGGCGATGACCGCCGAGAGCAGGACCGCGAGCACCCGGACGGGCCGGTACCCCGATGGAGCAGCCACACGTCCTCCAGGACTCACAGTTCACCGATATGCCCGACGCGTCAGCCTACCCCAGCGCCCGGGACACCCTCGAAGGCGCGCTGCGACACCGAACCTGAGCGGGCTGCGCTCGTGGCGGCGGCGCGAGCCCGAATGCGGGGCCCGGGCAGGGGGAGAACGGCGCACTGCTGGCAGCCGCCGACCTCGGCCGCCGCGGTCGCGCCGGCAGCCCCCGCCGGGCGGCTGGAGGAGCCGGGCCGGCAAGGTCAGCCGCCGAGATGGGTTCCGGTCTGAGGATCGCCGGCGCGGCGGCACCGGGTGGCTGCGCCGGCACCAGAGCCCGGGCCGATCGCCTGCGACGCCCAACCGCCAGGGCCCGACACGATCTGGGCCGGGGACGGCCCGGGCGCACCCGCCGACCCCCTCGCCGCGCCGTCTACGGCAGCGGCAGTGTGAACCCCGCCTCGGTGCTCGCGCCGGGCAGCGGGATGCCGAGATGCTCGTACCCGGCCGGCATGGCGACGCGGCCGCGGGGTGTGCGCGCCAGGAGTCCCCGCCGCACGAGGAACGGCTCGGCGACGGTCTCGACGGTCTCCGTCTCCTCCCCCACGGCCACCGCGAGTGTGGACAGCCCAACCGGGCCGCCGCCGAACCGGCGCACCAGTGCGTCGAGGACCGCGCGGTCGAGGCGGTCGAGCCCGAGGTGGTCCACTTCGAACAAGTCGAGGGCGTCGTGGGCGACCGGAGCGGTGATCGTGCCGTTGCCATGGACCTGAGGCGAAGTCACGCACCCGTCGCAGGAGTCGGTTGGCGATCCGCGGCGTGCCGCGGGACCGGCGCGCGATCTCCGTGATTCCTCCCTCGATCGGCCGTCACGTCGAGCAGGGAGGCAGACCGCCGGGCGATCTCGGCCAGCTGGGGCAGATCGTAGAAGTCGAGGTGCGCGGTGAAGCCGAAGCGGTCGCGCAGCGGAGCGGGCAGCAGTCCGGCCCGGGTTGTCGCACCGACCATCGTGAAGGGGTTGAGCTCCAGCGGGATCGATGTGGCCCCCGGCCCCTTGCCGACCATGACGTCGACGCGGTAGTCCTCCATCGCCAGGTACAGCATCTCCTCGGCGGCCCGGGTCGTGCGGTGCAGCTCGTCGATGAACAACACCTCATGGGGCTGCAGCGACGTGAGGATGGCCGCGAGGTCGCCGGCGTGCTGGATGGTCGGCCCGGACGTGATCCGCAGCGGCACCTGCAGCTCGCGGGCGATGATGCCGGCCAGGGTCGTCTTCCCCAGGCCGGGCGGACCGGACAGCAGCACGTGATCGGCGACGGTCCCGCGTTGACGCGCGGCGGTGAGCAGCAGGCCCAGTTGATCCTTCACGCGGGGCTGCCCGACGAATTCCGCCAGCGCGGTCGGTCGTAGCGCCCCCTCGATCCCTCGATCGTCGCTCTGCGCCGCCGCCTCGACGATGCGGTCGGCATCGGTGTCGCTCACACCGCGCCCCCCGTCGGATTCAGCGTCCCCAACGCCAACCGCAACAACGCTGAGACGTCCGCGGTGCCATCGGGTCGGCAAGCCGCACCGCCGGGGGCCGCGTGCTGGTGGATCCGACTCACTGCGGCGTTGCTTCCGCGGCCGTCCAGCCCAGGCCCACGAGTGCTTGGGACACATCGCGCCGCCATCCGGCACTCGCCGGCGCCGCGGCCGGGGCGGAGGCATTGTCGCCAGCAGGATTCGGGCGACCGAGCCGGTCCCGCAGGTCGATGACCAGCCGGGCAGCGCCCTTGGCGCCGATTCCCGGGGCCGCGGTCAGCGCCGCGGCGTCGCCGGCCGCCACGGCGCTGCGCAACTGCTCCGGGGTCAGCGCGCCGAGCACGTTCAGGGCAACCTTGGGGCCCACCCCCTTGGCTGCCTGCAGGGCTTGGAAGCAGGCTCGCTCGTCGTCATCGGCGAAGCCGAAGACCGTCCAACTGTCCTCACTCACGACAAGGGCCGCCGGCACGGTCGCCACGGCGCCCGGTTGCAGCCCCGCGCAGCAGCGTGCCGTCGCCAGCACCTCCACCCCGACACCTCCGGTGTCGAGCACAACCCTGCCCGCCGACACGGCATGGACGGTGCCGCGGATGAAGGAGATCATCGCGCCCCTTCCCGGGCCAGCCATCCGGTGCTGCAGGGCGTGCGCCACACATGGCAGATACCGAGCGCGAGCGCGTCGGTCGCGTCGACCGGCCGCGGCGGCGCGGGCAGTCCCAGGATTCGCGTCACCATCACGGCAACCTGGTCCTTGCCTGCGCGGCCGTTTCCGGTCACCGCAGCCTTGACCTCGGTCGGCGTGTGCTCGGCGGTGGGCAATCCGTCACGAGCCCCCGCGAGCAGTGCCACGGCGGCTGCCTGGGCCGTCGCCATGGCGGTGCGGACGTTGTGCTGGCTGAAGACCCGCTCGACGACGACTCGATCCGGCCGGTATTCCCGCACCAATCGGCCGAACTCCACGTCGAGCAGTCGCAGTCGCTCTGCGAGCGGCAGGTCCGGCTCCGTGCGCAGGACCCCGCAATGGCGCATGGCCAGCGCGCGGCCATGGTCACCGTCGACCACCGCCACGCCGCACCGCGTGAGACCGGGATCGACAGCGAGCACGCGCATCCCTGACCCTCCTCGACTCGAACAGGTGTACGGAGCCTACCGCGGCTGGCATCGTCGCACGGTCTGCGACACTCCGAAGCTCGAGGGCAGCCGGCTCCTGCGGGGGCGAGTCAGTCCCCGTCGGAGCCGCTTGCGGCCGCAGCCTTGGCGGCGGTCGCCGTTGACCGCGCGGCGGCGCCGGCCCTCTTGGCACCGGACTTGGCCTTGTCCGCGGCGGCCGCGGTGCTGCGCGCGGCGCTCTTGACGGCTCCCCGCTTCCGCGGCGCCGACTTCGCGGCCGTGGTCTTCGCCGCGCGCTTCTTGGCCTGCGGTGCGCCGGATCGGACCTCCTCCTCCCGCACCGACGCGGCGTGCGAACTGCCTTCCCCGCGCCTGGGCTCGGCCACAGGATCCGCCGGGCCGATCTTCTTGCCGCCGAGGACCTCGGCGAAGCCGTCGCGCAGATCGTCCACGAGTGCCGCGAGGTCAGGCACCGCCTGGTCGTCCGCAGACAACCCGACGAACGCGGTGCCGTCGTAGGTCACCATCGTGATGTTCACCGCCGCACCGATCGTGGCGACCAGCGGCCAGACGCCGACTGCGCGGGCGCCGGAGATGTACAGCGGGATCGGGGGCCCGGACACGTTGGAGGTGGTGACGTCGCTCTTCCTCGCCGCGCTGGCCAGGACCGGGACCGGGACCAGCCAGGACGCGTCGGCCAGACGGGTTGGCCAGGGTGAGCGCCGGCTCTTCGCGCCACCGCCGGACCTGCTCGTGGGCTGCCCGCTAGCCGCTCTTCGATGGAGGCGTTGTTCACCGGGAGCGGGAAGCGAGCGATCGTGACGGCGTTGGCGGCCGAGCCATCCTTGGACGCCTTGCGCAGACTGATCGGGATGTTGAAGCGCAACTGGTCGACCGGCTTGCCGTGGCGCTCGTGGTAGCGCGCCATGCCGGTGGACACCGAGGCGAGGAAGACATCGTTCACGGAGGCGCCGCGGCGCTTCGCTGCGGCGCGCATCGCGGCGAACGGCAGGTCGAAGACCGCGAAGTGGTACGTCGTGCTGCGTCGGTTCA
The DNA here is from genome assembly GCA_963766005.1 of uncultured Actinomycetota bacterium. GTDB lineage: Bacteria > Actinomycetota > Actinomycetes > S36-B12 > CAVXYG01. Next base: position 353,188 of record CAVXYG010000006.1, read on the forward strand.
TGAGCGGCGACATCGACCGACTCCGGCACCGCGGTGAACCGGCCCACCGACCCGACCATGTCGGCCGCGTCGCCCCAGGTGCCCAACGGGTCCTTCACGGTTCCGGCCGCCAAGCCCGCGAGCATCTTCGCCCCGGTTGCCGCGACATCGATGCCCCGCCGCACGTTGTCGGTGATGTTGGCCCGGCTGACCTCGCGATGGGTGACCTCGCCGCCCATGGGGGCGGGCGGCGCCGACGGCTCGTTCGGGGTGCCCTGCGGGGTGAACTCGAAGAGGTTCGCGCCGATCATGACCATCGCCTGGCCGTCGGCGATCGCGTGGTGGAGCTTGACCAGCAGCGCGGCACGACCGCCCTCGAGGCCCTCGATCAGGCTGGCCTCCCACAGCGGACGGTCGTGGTCGAAGTCGGTGAGGCTCATCCGACGGGCCTCGAGCAGGACCTGGTCCCAGCCGGTGCCGTCAGGCAGCCGCATCCGGTGCAGGTGCACGTCGAGGTCGAAGTCCGGGTCGACGCCCAGCCGCGGCGTCGAGACCCCGAGCACTCCCGACAACGGTCGCTGCCGCAGGACCGGGATGACTCGGGTCAGCCGCTCGAACCGCTGGCGCAGCCGCTCCCAGTCCGGGCACCTCGTCCAGCAGCACGAGCGCCATCACGGGCGAGCGCATGTCCCGGTCTCCGAGCGCGGTGCGCCACGTGGCCGCGTCGAAACCCGTCATCTGCTCGCCCACGGCGCGCAGTTCGTTCACTTCGCGGATCGGCGTCGTTCAAGCTCGCCCATGGTCGGCCCCTTCGCTAAGTCTGTGCCGAACCTATCGACACCGGAGACCCGACGCGACGCAACACCGCAGTCGGTCCGGCGCGTCTGCCCAACTCAGTCGCAGCGCGGCCATGACCTCGTCGGGGACGTCGAAGTTCGCGAACACGTTCTGCACCTCGTCGGAGTCCTCCAGCGCCTCGATCGAGCCGGAAGACCTTGCCGGCGCCGTCCTCGTCGAGCGGCACGGTGACGCTGAGGGCAGGAAGGTGGCCTCGGCGCTCTCGTAGTCGATGCCGGCATCCTGCAGCGCGGTGCGCACCGCCACCACGTCGCGCGGCCTCGCAGACGATCTCGAGCGAGTCGCCGAGGTCGTTGACCTCCTCAGCGCCGGCCTCGAGGACCGCTTCGAGGACGGCCTCCTCGTCGGCGTCGTCCTTGGCTGACGATGATGACGCCCTTGCGGTCGAACAGGTAGGACACCGAGCCCGGGTCGGCCATGGTGCCACCGTTGCGAGTCACCGCCACTCGGACCTCGGAGGCAGCCCGGTTGCGGTTGTCGGTGAGGCACTCGATGAGCAGGGCGACACCGTTGGGGCCGTAGCCCTCGTACATGATCGTCTCGTACTGCGCGCCGCCGGCCTCGGCCCCGGAGCCGCGCTTGACCGCCCGGTCGATGTTGTCGTTGGGGACCGAACTCTTCTTGGCCTTCTGGATGGCGTCGTAGAGCGTGGGGTTGGCCGCCGGGTCGCCGCCGCCCTGCGCGCGCCGCCACCTCGATGTTCTTGATCAGTTTGGCGAACAGTTTGCCGCGCTTGGCGTCGATGGCGGCCTTCTTGTGCTTGGTGGTGGCCCATTTGGAATGGCCCGACATCGACTACCTCCTGTCCCGTGCTCTACGGCGTCGCGGTACCGAGGCTAACGATTGCCGGGCGGGCAGGAACACCGGGCGCGCGGGCGGCAGCCGGCCGGTCGCGGCGGCGCGATCAGGCGCCCACCACAGAGGTGACGAAGTAGCGCGTGCATCCGTGCGTCGTCGGTGAGCTCCGGGTGGAAGGCGGTGGCCAGCAGCCGCGCCCTGCCGCACCGCGACCGGATGCGGGGCTCGCCCGGCACCGGCCGACACGGTCGCGAGCACCGGCACGCCCGGTCCGCTGTCGTCCACCCAGGGAGCCCTGATGAACACCCCGCGGAAAGCGGCGCTCGCCGATCGACCGGGATGGCGACGCCCGCCTCGAAGGAGCTTCACCTGACGGCCGAACGCGTTGCGGCGCACGGTGACATCCAGGCCGCCGAAGGTGCGCTGGTCGGGCCGACCGTCCAGCAGCCGGTCCGCCAGCATGATCATCCCGGCGCACGACGCCGAAGACCGGCAGCCCCTCGTCGATCGGCCCGGCGACCGGGTCCGAGCAGCGCCGAAGTCCTCGGCCAGCCGCCACATGGCTGTGGACTCCCCGCCGGGAATGACCAGGCCGCGAGCCCCGTGCAGCTCGCGCCGACTCGGCGCACCCGACGGGTCGTGGCGCCCGCGAGCTGCCAGCAGCCGCTCGTGGTTGCGCGACGTCGCCCTGCAGCGCGAGGACGCCGAGTCGGCCCCGTTGGGTCACCAGCCGCGCTCGGCCAGCCGGTGGTCGACCGGCAGCTCCTCCACGTTGATGCCGACCATGGCCTCGCCCAGGCCGCGGGAGACCTTGGCCAGGATGTCGGGATCGTCGTAGTGCGTGGTCGCCTGCACGATGGCGTGGGCCCGCTGCGCCGGGTTGCCGGACTTGAAGATGCCGGAACCGACGAAGACACCGTCGGCTCCGAGCTGCATCATCATCGCCGCGTCGGCCGGCGTCGCGATGCCGCCGGCGGTGAACAGCACGACGGGCAGCGGTCCCGGCCTGCGGCCACCTCGCGGACCAGCGTCGTAGGGCGCCTGCAGCTCCTTGGCGGCGACATACAGCTCGTCCTCGGGCAGGTTCGGCCAGGCGGCGGATCTCGTCGCGGATCGTGCGCATGTGCGTGGTGGCGTTGGAGACGTCCCCGGTGCCGGCCTCGCCCTTGGAGCGGATCATGGCCGCGCCCTCGGTGATCCGGCGCAGCGCCTCGCCGAGGTTGGTCGCCCCGCAGACGAAGGGAACCGTGAACTGCCACTTGTCGATGTGGTGCGCGTAGTCGGCCGGCGTGAGCACCTCGGACTCGTCGATGTAGTCCACCCCGAGCGACTGCAGGATCTGCGCCTCGACGAAGTGCCCGATGCGGGCCTTGGCCATGACCGGGATGGAGACCGCCTCGATGATCCCGTCGATCATGTCCGGGTCGCTCATCCGGGAGACGCCGCCCTCGGCACGGATGTCGGCCGGCACCCGCTCCAGCGCCATGACGGCGACCGCACCGGCATCCTCGGCGATCTTCGCCTGCTCGGCGGTGACGACGTCCATGATGACGCCGCCCTTCAGCATTTCGGCCATGCCGCGCTTCACGCGATCGGTGCCGGTCGCTGCCCCGCTGTCCGCCATGGCCTTCGTCCTCACACTCGGCCCGGAGCCCGGGCGATGGTCATGCGTTCATGGTAGGGGCGGCCCAACGGCCTCCCAAACCGTGCCGACGGGGCAGTCGCCCAGCCCCAATCGCGCTGTCCGGCCGCAGTCCTACCGGACCCCGAAGCCGGTGGGCGGGAGGTCGTCGATCTCGAAGGTCTGCGGCTCGGTGGAGCTGCCCGCCAGCCGGAACCATCCGACCAGCCGTTGGCGGCGGACGTCCCGGTTTGCGCGCACGCCGTCGTTGAGGAATCGACGGCTCATCGCCACGCGACGGGTCACCGTCTCGAGTTCGTCGGCCAACTCGTCGCCGCCAGGGACGGCGCGCATCGCCGCCACGTCGTCCGGCGTCGGCGAACAGGGCGCCCAGCACCGCGGTCAGGTTGCTCTCCGCCGATGCCCGCGCCGGCGAACGGTCGCTGCGGGGCGACGCGGACCGCGTGCGCGGCGTCGGCGAGGACCACCGACGACGCCGGGTCGAGCACGCCGCTCGCGGCGAGCTCGGTGGCCACCGACGCCGCCGCAGCAGCTGGGTCTCCAGCGAGTGCCGCGAGGTCTCCACCCGCTTGTTCAGCCGGTCCAGGCGGCCGGCGGTGGTGCTGAGGTACCACGCGCCCAGGAGCAGCGCGCCCAGCACGACGATGACGGCAGGGCATCCACTCAGTCCTTCTCCGCCTTGCTCGGGTGGCCCAGCGGCCCCCGAACTGGCCGCGCAGATCCTCGGTCACCTTCTCCCCGGTGGACGTCACGGACGCGTAGACGTCCAGGATCTCCTCTGTGACCCTCCCCCAGTCGAAGAGCCAGGCCCGCTGGAGTCCGGCGTCGGCCAGTTGCTGGCGCGGACCTCGTCGGAGAGCAGCGCATTGGCCTTGGCCGCGAGATCGGCAGAGTCGTCGTTGCGGAACAGGTCCCCGGCGGCCCCGTCGTCCAGGACCCGGGCGAAGGAGTCCAGGTCGCTGGCGAGCACGGCGGTGCGGCTGGCCATCGCTTCCAGCAGGACGATCCCGAAGGTCTCCCCGCCGGTGTTCGGAGCGACGTACAGGTCCACCGAGTGGTAGGCCGCTGATCTTGTCCTCCTCGGAGGCGAGGCCGAGGAACGTCGATCCGCTCCCGCAGGTCCGGCGGCAGGGCCTTCTGCACGCCCTCGATGTCGCCGGGGCCGACCACGATGACGCGAACCTCGGGATGCTCCTGCGACGATGGCCGGCAGCGCGCCGACCAGGACCGGCAGCCCCTTGCGCGGCTCGTCGATGCGGCCGAGGAACATGACGGCTCCGCCATCGCCGGGCCATCCTGGGAGCAGGTCGGAGTGCTCGTACTTTCGGCAGTTCACGCCGTTGGGGATGAGGACGGCGTCGCCGCCGAGGTGGTCGACCAGCGTGCCGCGGGCCAGCTCGCTGACCGCGATCCGTCCGCTGATCTTCTCCATGACCGTCTGGGCGAGGAAGTAGGCGGCCGACAGCGCGCGCGACTTCTCGATCGAGGAGTGCCAGGTGGCCACGATGGGGCCGCGGGCTGCCCAGATCGACAGCATGGACAATCCCGGGGTGAGCGGTTCGTGCACGTGCATCACGTCGAGGTCGGAGGTCCGGATCCACTCCCTGGCCCGGCTCAACGGACCCGGGCCGAAGTTGATCTTCGCGACCGAACCGTTGTAGGGAACCGCGATCGGCCTGCCCGCATTGACCACGTACTCCGGCAGGTGCTCATCGTCCTCCGCCGGCGCCAGCACCGTCACCCAGTGGCCCAGTCGCAGGAACTCCTCGGCCAGGTCCCGCACGTGCACCTGCACACCCCCCGGCACGTCCCAGGCGTATGGGCACACCAGTCCGATCCGCACTGCTACCCCTCTCGTGGAGTCCGCCGCGGATCCAGGTCCGCCAGCCACAGTCGTTGCAGCATGTGCCAGTCGACCGGGTGCCTGCGAATCCCGACGGCGAGGTCGTCGGCGATCTTCTGGGTAGCGATCGCGATGGCCTCCGACTCGGGGGCGTCGCGCGGGAAGTCGACGGGCGGGAACACCTCGCAGCCCGGCGTGCGGCCGTCGTACCAGAAGGACACGGCCATGAGCGGCGCCCCGGTACGCAGTGCGGTCAACGCGGGGCCGGGCGGCATCTTGGTCTCCTCGCCGAAGAACGTGACCGGGACGCCGCGCCGCGACAGATCGCGGTCGCCGACCAGGCACACGATCCGGTTGGCGCTCACGCGCTCCTCGAGCAGGCTCACCAGATCGGGCTCCCCGGTTCCGCGCACCTCCATCCCGAGGCTCTCGCGGAAGCCGACGAATCGCTCGAACAGGCTCTCTGGTTGCAGTCGCTCGATAACGGTCGTCATCGAGCCGTACTTCTGGGCCAGGAAGGCCGCTCCGTGGTCGTAGTTCCCGGCATGCGGCGAGACGATGACCAGGCCGGTGCCCGCAGCCAGAGCGTCGGCGATGTGGTGCTCGCCGACGGGATCGAGGCTGAGGATGCGCTCGCGACTCCAGTCCGGCATCCGGAATGCATCGCACCAGTAGGTGAAGTACGAGCGGAAACCCTGACGGGATGCCTGGCGGATCTCAGCCTCGTCGGCCTTTGGCAGCACGCGGCGCAGGTTCTTCTCGAACTGCAGGACCTGTTGGTCTCGACGGGCCCAGAGCCGGTCGGCGATCCGGTCGAACAGCGCGTAGGCGCTGCGCTCGGGCATCCGCCGCACCGCCGCCCAGCCGGCGGCGTAGGCCCCGTCGGTGAGCCGGCCGGCCACACTCACTGGCGTTCCTCCTGCGCGGGCCGGCGGCGGGCACCAGCTGTCGCCGTACGACCACGAAGCGCTGGATCACGGTGATGACGCTCAGGACGGCCAGGGCGGACAGCAGCACCGGCATCGCCCATCCGATGCCGAACCCGGTCAGCAGCGCGGCGACCGCGGCGACGATCAACCGCTCAGCTCGTTCCGCGATCCCCACATTCGCTGTCGCGCCCACGCTCTCGGCCCGCGCCTTGCTGTAGGAGATGGCGACGCTGGCGATGAGGCACACTGCGGCCGCCCAGGCGGCAATCTGCTCGTCCTCGGCCACGGCCCACCACAGCAGCGAGGCAAAGATGGCCGCGTCCGTCACCCGATCCAGCGTCGAATCCAGGAAGTTGCCCCAGGGACCGGCCGTGCCCTGCATGCGGGCCATCGTGCCGTCGAGCAGATCGGACAGGGTCAAGACGGCCATGATCGCCAACGGCGATCAGGAACTCGCCCTGCGGGACGAGGATCAGCGCGGTGATCGACGATCCGAAGGCACCGACGATGGTCACCATGTCCGGCGAGACGTGCAGCCGCAGCAGCATCCGAGCCGGCGGATCGACGATCCCAGCGATGGCGCGGCGAGCGGAGGCGTTGTTCAGCATCGGGGACTCCCCGCCGCGATGATCTTCACGTCGCGATCGTAGCGAGGCTTCGCCGCCGTGGCCCGACGATCGCGCGGACGGGTGCTCGTCCCGGCACTCCCCCCGTTGTCTCCGGCCCGGTGCGCAACGGCTTCCCCCGACGGCCACTCCCGGTCCCGCGGCGCCGCCCGCCGCCGTTGTGCGGGCATCGATCGAGGCGCCGGCCCGGCCTCCGCAACGCCGCGCCGCGGCGCAGTCCGGCAACGTCGGCAGACACCGGGCAGGCGTAACCTCAACCCCAAGGGGCGCAGCGCCCCAGACAGCAAGCAGTGCACCGCGACAAGGAGGCGACGGCAGGATGCCCGACCGATCAGAGACCGGCCCGTACATCGAGGACACCGCTTCGATCCGCTCTGTGGTGCTCGTGGGGCCGGCGGGGGCAGGCAAGACGACACTGCTGGAGTCGCTGCTCGCGGCGGCCGGAGTCATCGACCGGCCCGGCGACGTCGTCGCCGGCACGACCATCAGCGATTTCGAGGGCTCCGAGCACCGCCTGGAACGGTCGGTCTCGCTGAGCCTGGCGTCCTTCCTCCTCGACGGCATCAAGGTCAATGTTCTGGACGCGCCCGGCTACTCCGATTTCGTCGGCGAACTGCGGGCGGGGCTGCGTGCCGCCGATGCGGCGCTGTTCGTCGTGTCCTCGGCGGACGGGGTCGACGAGGCCACCCGCCAGGTCTGGGAAGAGTGCGCCGCGGTGGGCATGCCGCGCGCAGTCGTCGTGACGAACCTCGACAAGCAGCGCGCCGACTACGACGAGACCGTCGCGATCTGCCAGCGCATGTTCGGCGACGGAGTGCTGCCGCTGTACCTGCCGATGGCAGGCGAGGACGGTCTGCCCGCCGGCACCATCGATCTGCTGACCCAGACCGTCCACGACTACAGCGGCGGCGGATACAGCACGCGCGAGCCCGATCCCGAGCACTTGCCGCTGATCGAGGAGGCGCGCACCGCGCTCATCGAGGGCGTCATCACCGAGTCGGAGGACGAGACCCTGCTCGAGCGCTTCATGGCCGGCGAGGAGATCGACATCGCCACGCTGGTCTCCGACATGGAGACCGCCGTCGCCCGAGGCACGTTCTTCCCGGTGCTCCCCGCTGCGCTGTCGCCGCGCGGGTACGGCACCCGCGAACTGCTGCACCTCGTCGCCAACGGCTTCCCCTCGCCGTTGGAGCGCGAACTGCCGACCGTCACCGAGGTCGACGGCTCGCCGGCGGACCCGATCACCGCCGACCTCGGGGGCCGGTTGGTGGCGGAGGTCGTGAAGACGGTCTCCGACCCCTACGTCGGACGCATCTCCTTGGTACGGGTCTTCAGCGGGACGCTCCAGCCCGACAGCGTGCTGCATGTATCCGGGCATTTCCTCGCTGACCGCGGGCACCAGGACCACGACATCGACGAACGGTGCGGGGCAGTCTCAGCGGCGCTGGGCAAGACCATGAGCCCGATCCCGGCAGCGATCGCCGGCGATGTCGTCGCAGTGGCCAAGCTGCTGCACGCGGAGACCGGGGACACACTGTCGGACAAGGCCGCGCCGCTGCTGATGCAGCCGTGGTCCATGCCCGACCCGCTGCTGCCGGTAGCCATCGTGGCGCATGCCAAGAGCGACGAGGACAAGATGTCCGAGGGCCTGGCCCGGCTCACCGCGGAGGATCCCACGCTGCGGTTGGAGAAGAACCCGGAGACCGGCCAGGTCGTCCTGTGGTGCATGGGCGAGACGCACGTCGACGTCGTGACCGAGCGCCTGCGGACCCGCTACGGGGTCAGGGTGGACGCTGAGCCGGTGCGGATCGCGCTGCGCGAGACCTTCCTGACCCCGGCCGCCGGCCGCGGCCGGCTGGTGAAGCAATCCGGCGGCCACGGACAGTACGCCATCTGCGACATCGAGGTCGAGCCGTTGCCCTCGGGGTCGGGCTTCGAATTCGTCGACAAGGTCGTCGGCGGCGCCGTGCCCCGACAGTTCATCCCCTCGGTGGAGAAGGGGCTGCAGCAGCAGCTGGTCAAAGGGCTCGACAGCGGCTATCCGGTCGTGGACATCCGGGTCACGCTCGTGGACGGCAAGGCGCACTCCGTCGACTCCTCCGACATGGCATTCCAGCAGGCCGGCGGTCTGGCGCTGCGCGACGCAGCGGAGCAGGGCTCCTTGGCGCTGCTGGAGCCGATCGACCGGGTCACGATCCTGGTCACCGACGAGTACGTGGGACCGGTGATGAGCGACTTGTCGTCGCGCCGGGGACGGCTGGTCGGCACGGAATCGGTGGGCGCGGGGCGTACCCAGGTGCTCGCCGATGTCCCGCAGCAGGAGCTATCCCGCTACGCCATCGAGCTGCGGTCGCTGACGCACGGCATCGCCACGTTCACGCGAGGTTTCGTCGGCTACGAGCCGATGCCGCCGCAACTGGCCGCGAAGCACCGGATCAAGGACGCCTGACCGTCCGAACCCTCGGTCGGCTCGCTGGCCCGTCGGCTCCGTGGTCGCGAGGCACCGCCGTGCGCCGCGGATTGCTCGCCCGGTGGCGGTGCGGAGCGTGCCTCGACGCGCTCCGCATCGCCACCGGGGCTGTCGTCGGGTACGCAAGTGCCGGGAAGCCTCATGTCGATCGAGGTGCCTGTCGCGCTCAACGGGCCGACGAGGGGTCATTGGATCTATATGAGGCTTCCCGGCAATCGGGAGCACCTGACTTCCGCTTTGGAGGCGTCCTACGGCCGGGCTGCCGGGCGGGCGCACCACAGGGAGCTGCCGACTCCTTCTCCGGCGGGCAGATGAGGGCCCGGCGAGGCATCTGCTGGTGCCGAACGCGGGGGCGTTGCCCGGTGGGCCGGACGGGCAGCGCCCGGACCTCGTGGGCGACGGGCAGCGCCGGCAGCGCCCGGACCTCGTGGGCGGACGGGCAGCGCCCGGCAGCGCCCGTGAGCGCTCGTGGCAGCGCCCGGAGCCGGGGCGCCCGGGCAGCGCCCGGACCTCGTGGGCGTGGTGACGCGACGCGACGGCACCGATCAGCCGTCAGGGAGATGGTCGCCGACGCCGCCAGACCGCTCCGGACGGTCGGGCCAGGTCTCGGCCAGCGCCGCACGAGTCTGTGGCAGCGTCGCGGGCAGCGTCCTGGTCCGCGCGATAACTGGCATGAAGTTCGCATCGCCGCCCCAGCGCGGCACGACGTGCTGGTGCAGGTGACCGGCGATGCCAGCGCCTCCGACACTGCCCTGATTCATGCCGATGTTGAACCCGTGAGGTGCGAAGGCCTTGCGCAGCGCAGCCATGGCCTGCTGTGTGAACTCGCCAAACTCCACAAGCTCCTCCCCTGTCAGATCGGTGTACTCCGGCACATGCCGGTAGGGGCAGATGAGCAGGTGACCGGAGTTATAGGGGTACAGGTTCAGCACCGCGTAGACCCGCCGCCCGCGAGCGACGATGAGGCCCTCCTCCTCCGTCATCGTCGGAATGCGGCAGAACGGGCAGTCGCTGCCGGCGTCGGTGTTGGTCGGCTTGTTCTCGCCCTTGATGTAGGCCATCCGGTGCGGCGTCCAGCGGCGCTCGAGGCCATCCTCGAGGGCGGCCTCCGCCTCCGGGTCTCGGTTGCCGACCTGCGTGCCCTCCGCCATGTCATCGAGGATCACAGCACGCAACATACTCCGCACATCGGTACCGCGCTTGATTGCGTAGCGCCCATTCACGAATCCGGTATCGTCATCAGCGTGGCAGACGGGACCGAGGGGAACGACAACGGCGAGCGTGCCGTGGAGCGCACCTGGACGTTCCTCACAAACCACGCGCATGTGCTGGTGTGGGTGAGCAACCATCCGCAGGCCAGGGTCCGAGACATCGCGGCCAATGTCGGGATCACCGAGCGCGCGGCGCAATCGATACTGCGCGACCTCGAGGCAGATGGCTACGTATCGAAACAGCGCCTCGGACGGCGCAACAGCTACACCGTCCACCCCGGCCTTCCGCTGCGCCACCCCATCGAAGCGCACCACGCCGTCGGGGAACTGCTGCGACTGTTCCGGACCTGAGCCCGGCCGCTCGGCCAGCTCAGGACGCGCGCCGCAGTGCGGCCTTCAGCCCCTTGTTCACCTGGCGCAGGACGTCCAACCGCGCCGTGTACTTGTCGTTGGCCCCGATGATGTGCCACGGCGCGAGCGGCGAGGACGTACGCAGCACCATCTGATCGACGGCCTGGACGTAGTCGTCCCACTTCTCGCGGTTGCGGTAGTCCTCTTCCGTGATCTTGTGGCGCTTCTCCGGCGTCTGCTCGCGGGCCTGGAACCGGGCGAGCTGCTCCTCGGGCGAGATATGCAGCCAGAACTTGGCCACGTAGTAGCCGCGCTCGACCATCTGGTCCTCGAAATCGTTGATCTCGTCATAGGCCCGTTGCCACTCGGCCGGAGTGGCGAAGCCCTCGATGCGCTCCACCAGGACTCGGCCGTACCACGTCCGGTCGTAGATCACGAACTTGCCGGCCGCCGGCAGATCGCGCCAGAAGCGCCACAGGTAGTGGTACTTGCGCTCCTCCTCGGTGGGTGCGGCGGTAGGGATGACGCGGTAGTCGCCGGCTTCCAACGACTGCGTGATGCGGCGGATAGCCCCACCCTTGCCGCCAGCGTCCCAGCCCTCGAACGCGAGCACCGTGGACACGCCCCGCGCCCGTGCCTCCATCGACAGGGCGTGCAACGATCGCTGGAGGTGGTTCAACTCCCGCTTGTAGGTCGCGCGGTCGGTTGTCTGCGACAGGTCCACACCGTCGAGCACGGTCGCCTGCCGCACCCCTGGGGCGAACAGTTTGGGGCTGACCGCCGGGCTCTGCGGCGGTTCCTCCTCCATGCGCGCGGTGATGGCCTCGAGGATCGTGCGCGCCACGGAGACGTCGCGGTAGCGGCCGTTCGTCGCTTCGACCACGGTCCAGGGAGCACCTGCCAGGGAGGTGGTGCGGAGCAGTCGCTCCAGCTTCTGCCCGCTCTCCTTCAACACGTCCAGTTGCGCCCAATCGCGCTGGTCGACCCGCCAGCCCTCCTCCTTGTCCTTCTCCGCCTTCTTCATGCGCTTCTTCTGCACGGCGGGGTCGGTGTGGAGGAACAGCTTGATGATGAGGGTCCCCTCGGCCACGAGCGCCTCCTGGATGTGCTCCAGGTGCTGCACGGCGCTGGTGAAGTCCTCGTCGGAGATCTCACCGGCCAGGTTCTCCTGCAGTAGCCGCATCAGGCCGCCGGCCACGATGGCGATCCGGCCCTTGGCCGGCAGGTTGCGCCACAGCCGCCAGAAGCGCGGGCGCATCGCCTCATCCTCGGAGAACGGCCCCATCACGTGCGTCTGGATGTACCGCGCATCCAGCCATTCGTTGAGCCGGTTCACCACTGCGTTGCCCGCGAGCCGGTCGTCCCCGGCGACGAAGATGAGCACCGAGAAATCGGCCGTTCGCAGGTCGTACTGCGCGTTGACCAGGTCCACCCGCAGCTGGGGGACGATCTCGTTGAACTCCTCTTTGGTGAGTTTGTTGCCCAACTCCGACGCCTCGAGCATGTCGACCTCCTACGGTGGACCCGGTCCGGCAAACCTATCGCGCCACCGGTGGCGACGGAGGGTTCTCCCGCCCGGGGCATGCCAGGCAGGGACCCCCGCGGTGCGGCATTTGCCGAGGTGGTTCGACCGCGGCCTTCGCCGCCCCGCGATCCGTGCGCCTGACCGCCGTGCGCAGCGTCCGCCTGGCCGGTGGTTCGTCTCCTGCCGGTGCCCTGCAGTTGGCCGGCGGATGGGCCCGCTGCACTAGTCCAGGAGCACGCGCTGACGGACCGCGCCCACGATTTCGGCCACGGCCTCCGCGATCGGGACGCCGTTCTTCTGTTGCCCGCTGCGGTACCTGAACGACACTGCGCCGGCGGCCATGTCGTCGTCGCCGGCGAGCAGCATGTACGGCACCTTCTGCTTCTGCGCAGTGCGGATCTTCTTCTGCATCCGGTCGTCGGATGCGTCCACCTCCATCCGCACGCCCTGCTCCCGCAGCCCGGCAGCGACGTCGCGCAGGTAGGGCACATGCGCATCGGTGATGGGAATGCCCACGACCTGCACCGGTGCCAACCACGGGGGGAAGGCACCTGCGTAGTGCTCGGTCAGCACTCCGATGAACCGCTCGATCGATCCGAACAGCGCCCGATGGATCATGATGGGCCGCTGGCGGGTGCCGTCCGGGGCTTGGTACTCCAGCTCGAAGCGCTGGGGCAGCTGGAAGTCGAGTTGGATGGTCGACATCTGCCACGTGCGACCGATCGCGTCCTTGGCCTGCACGGAGATCTTCGGGCCGTAGAAGGCTGCGCCGCCCGGATCGGGGACGAGCTCCAGACCTGAGTCGAGGGCGGCCTGCGCCAAGGCCTCGGTCGCCTCCTCCCACTCGGCCGGCTCACCGACGTACTTCTCCGGATCGCGGGTGGACAGCTCCAGGTAGAAGTCGTCCAGGCCGTAGTCGCGCAGCAGGTCCAGCACGAAGCCCAGGAGCGACTTCAACTCCTCGTGCATCTGCTCGCGCGTGCAGTAGATGTGGGCGTCGTCCTGCGTCATCCCGCGCACTCGGGTGAGGCCCTGGATCACGCCGGACTTCTCGTAGCGGTACACCGAGCCGAACTCGAACAGCCGCAGCGGCAGTTCGCGGTAGGAACGGCCCCGGCTGCGGTAGATGAGGTTGTGGAACGGGCAGTTCATCGGCTTGAGGTAGTAGTCCTGGCCCTGTCGCTTGACGTGCCCGTCGGCGTCCCGCTCCTCGTCCAGGTGCATCTTGGGGAACATCCCGTCGGCGTACCACTCCAGGTGGCCGCTGGTCTCGAACAGCGCGCCCTTCGTGATGTGCGGCGTCGTCACGAAGTCGTAGCCGGACTCCTCGTGGCGGCGGCGCGAGTAGTCCTCCATGACGCGGCGCAGCGTGCCGCCCTTGGGATGGAAGACAGGCAGGCCGGAGCCGATCTCCTCCGGGAAGGAGAACAGGTCGAGTTCGGCGCCCAGGCGTCGGTGGTCGCGCCGCTGGGCCTCGGCGAGGAAGTCGAGATGGGCCTGCAGGTCCTGCTTGGTCGCCCAGGCGGTGCCGTAGATCCGCTGCAGGTCCTCCTGCGACTGGTCGCCGAGCCAGTAGGCGGCGCTGGAGCGCATGACCTTGACCGCGTTGGCGGGGATGTACCGGGTGTGCGGAACGTGGGGCCCGCGGCACAGGTCGTTCCACACGATCTCGCCGCTGCGGTCGAGGTTGTCGTAGATGGTCAGCTCGGTGCCGCCCACCTCCATGACGTCGGCGCCGCCCTCGCTCCCGATCAGGCGCAGCTTGTACTGCTCCGCTGCGAGCTCGCGGCGGGCCTCGCCCTCGTCCACAACCCGGCGGCGGAACCGCTGGCCGGACTTGATGATGCCCACCATCTTCTTCTCGATCGCCTTCAGGTCGTCCGGCGCGAACGGCTGCGGCGCGTCGAAGTCGTAGTAGAAGCCGTCCTTGATCGGCGGGCCGACACCGAGCATCGTGCCCGGGTACAGCTCCTGGACGGCCTGCGCCATCACGTGGGCGGCGGAGTGGCGCAGGACGAAGAGACCCTCGGGGCTCTCCACCGACACCGGCTCTACCAGGTCGCCGTCGAACAGGGTCGTGTCGAGGTCGCGCAACTCCCCGTTGATCAGGCTCACCACAATGCTGCGGTCATGGCCGAACAGAGCCAGCGCGGTGTCGCCCTGAGCGATTTCCCGCTGTTCCTCGGCGCCGTCGCGGCTAATGGTGATCACGGACACGCGTCTGCTCCCCTATCGACTGACTGCCCCCGATCGTACTGCCCGGCCCAGCTCCGGGACGGCGGGAACGCCGGCACGTCAGCTCCTGCGCTGCATTGCAGAACAGCGCTTCGCCCTCAGCGCGGGGAGTAGTCCTTCACCACCGCCCGGCACGGGGTGCCCTCGACCCCGGCCAGCTTCAGCGGGAACGCCTCCAACCACAACGGGCCAGGTCCCAGCCGCTCGAGGTGGAGCAGCCCCTCGAGCAGCAGCACCTCTGCTCGGCAGAGCGCCACGTTGACGTCGTAGTCGGTCGTGACGCGGGATTCCACCCCGACCGAATCGATGGCCACCATGCTGACGCCGCTGTCTGCCAACCAGTGCGCGACCTCCAGGGACAGGCCTGGCCTGCGCGCGGCGTCCAGTCGGCCATCGCGGATCACCTCGGCCATGTGGCCGGTGCGCAGGAGGAGGATGCGCCCGGTCAAGTCCCGTCCGCCGAGTAGGCGCAGGAATTCCGGCAGTTCGGTGTCGCGGCCCCGGCCGGGCAGGTCGACCACGACCGCCTCGCCCTCGAAGCGCTTCAGCGGGAAGGTCTCGATCGTCGAGCCGCCGGCCAGGAAGTACCGCGGGCCCTGGATGTGGGTGCCGGCCTGCGTCGGCATCGACACGTGGTGCACGTACTCGGGGTTGGCGCCGGTGAGGAAGTTGAACGGCCCCGTCACTTCGACCGGGGCATCCCCGGGGAACGTGAAGCCGTCCAGCCACATGGAGATGTCGACCAGATCGTACGGGCCTGCGAAACGGTGCACGAGATCATCCTGGCACTCGTCGGCCGAGGCGGTTGCGCTCGATAGCGAGGCTCCACCCGAGCGCCGCGAAGTATTCGGGGGTGGGCGATACTGGATTCGAACCAGTGACCTCTCGCGTGTGAGGCGAGCGCTCTAACCGCTGAGCTAATCGCCCGAATGGGCAGGATCAGAGTACCGCATGCGCCGGCAGCTGCTGCACCGGACCGTGGCGGCCCTTCACCAAGGCCACGGAATGCCGTTGGTCGTGATGTACCAGATCCCCACTCCGATTGCGGTGAGGCTGGCCACAACGGTGAGGCCGGTGACCACCATCTGCTGCCGACGAGAGAGCCTGCGCACCCGGGCAGCCTCGGCCCGGACCCGGCGCCGCACCGGCGTCATCAGCCGGTTCGCCCACGTGTATTCGCTGGCAAGGATCGCCAAGCCCAACAGGATCGACCCCCAGCCTGGTCCCGGGAGCACGAGCAGAGCGATACCCAGGCAGACGAAGGACAGTCCCACCAGGAGCACCAGAGCACGCCAAGTCACGTTCACGACGGTGTTCTGGCGCGGGTCCCGCCGCCGGTGCACCTTCTTGGGGACGGCCTTGCCGAAGGCCGAGTTGACGCTGTCGACGAAGTCCTCGGTGCGCTCGCCGAAGCGCTCGAGTCGTGGGTTGCCCTTGCGCTGCGGTCCGGTCCCCTCCGGCCTGTCCGCGGCATCGGTCGAGCCGGAATCGACCGCACGGGTGAACCTGCGCCGGCCACCGTCGGATGTGCCGGGGGCAGGGTCGCCACTGCCGTCATCATGGGAATGCTGGGTGTGGCGATCGGCCGCGCGGGGAGGTGCCACGTGATCGGAATCCCCTGCGGTGCCGGAACTGCCCGGCGCGGACGCGGCAGCCCCGGCGGCCGGACCGAACCCAGCGGCCGCCTGCGCGATTGCCCAGGGGTTGCCCACGACTTCAACACTACGCGGAGGTTTGGGTCGGTGGCAGACGGGCATAACGGGGGCGAGGGAAGGAGTGCCTATGGCAAGCACCACGCCGAACGCTGATCACGTCTCGCGGGACATCGAGATGCACATCCTGCTCGACAACGGCGGTGCGCTGCCGATGCCGTGCACGATGTCTTACTCCGTGACGGACCCGTTCGCGGTCAGTGCCACGTTCCGTTCAGCCGAGGGCAGCGTGACGTGGGTGTTCAGCCGGGATCTCCTCATCGACGGGCTGCGAGGTGCCGCTGGCCACGGCGACATCCGGGTGGCGACGCATCACCGTACTGCCCGCTCCTTGGTCGTGCTGGAGCTGTCCTCGCCCAGCGGCCGAGCCGAGATGGAGGCCCCCTTCGAGCAGGTGCAGGCTTTCGTGTCGGAGACCGTCGACCTGCTGCCCCCGGGCTTCGAGTGGCAGTACCTCAACTTCGACTCCGGCCTCGCCGCGCTGCTTGCCGACGAGTCGCCGATGCACGACCCCGACCAGTATCCCGATCGGATGACCGAGAACTAGCGACTACGGGTCCGGGTCATCGAGCGCCCGTTCCAGGAACGCTCGGGCCAGCCTATCGGCCTGTTCCCGTCCACCGACTGCGCGACCGTCCACCCGGGCCACCGGGTGGACGTTGCGCGTGGAGGAGGTGATGAACACCTCGTCCGCGGCGTCCAGGTCTGCTGGCGCAAGCGTGGCCTCGGCGGCCGCGAACCACTCCAGCACAAGCCCGCGCGTGACACCGGCGAGGCATCCGCTGCCCAGCCCCGGAGTGGTGATGGTTCCACCGCGGATGAGGAAGAGGTTGGATCCTGTCCCTTCGCAGAGCTCGCCCCGGGTGTTGCGCAGGATGGCCTCGGAAGCCCCGGCCCGCTTCGCCAGCGCCAGCGCCACCGCGTTCTCCGCGTAGGAGGTGGACTTCACCCCCGCCAGCGGGCCCTGCTCGTTGCGCGGCCACGGCGCGCTCACCACCTCGGCGGTCGGCGGCCACGGTGAGCCCGGGGCCGCAACCGCGATGAGCGTGACCGGCCCGTCCCCCCGGTCGCTGCCGAGAGGCCCCTCCCCCGAGGTGTACGTGACCCGGACTCGGCCGTGGTCGTCCAAGTCGGCGCGGTTGGCTGCGACCACGTCTGCCATGGCAGCGGCGACGAGCTCCGGATCAGGCTCGGCCAACCCCGTCAACCGAGCCGATCGGCGCAACCGTTCGATGTGCCGGGTGGGAGCGAAGGGCTCACCACGCAGCAGCCGCAGGGTTTCGAACACGCCGTCGCCGACCGTGAGACCGTGATCGAGCACCGAGACCCGCGCCTGCTCCAGCGGCAGGACGCGGCCGTTGAGCCACACGCGCATACCGCCACCGTACGACGTGGATCTCTGCGAGGGGCGGTGCGACGCCGGACTCGCCGGCCCGCGATCAGCGCGAGCGGGTCGCAGGGTGCCACGAGCCAGCGGCGGCCGAGAGGAGACGGGCTGCCTTCAGCTCCGTCTCCTCCCACTCTCGCCGGGGGTCGCTGCCCCAGGTGATGCCGGCGCCGGTCCCGAATCGGACGACACCGTCCAGGCTTGACCAGAACGTCCGGATCCCTACCGCGAGGACGCGCCCTGCCCTCATCGGCGTCCACCCAGCCGATGGCGCCGCAGTAGGGCCCACGCTCGACGGGTTCCAAGGCGCGCAAGAGACGCACCGCGCTTTCCTTCGGGGCGCCGCTCACCGATCCCGGCGGCAGCATCGCTGCCAGGATCGCCGGCCACTCGGCGCTGCCGCGCAGCTGGCCGACCACATCGGAGACCAGGTGGACCAGCCCCGGGTGGCGCTCGTGCGCCAGCAACCGCGAGACCCGCACGCTGCCCGGAACGCAGATGCGCGACAGGTCGTTGCGCATGAGGTCCACGATCATCACGTTCTCCGCCTGGTCCTTCACCAACAGGTCCTCCGGAGAACGTCCCGTGCCCTTGATCGGCCCGGTGCGGACGTCGCGACCGCGGCGCTCGAGGAACAGCTCCGGCGACGCTGTCGCGACCTGCAGTCCAGGCAGCCGGACGAAGCCCTCGTAGGGTGCCGGGTTGCGCTCGCAGAGCAGGACGTGCAGGCCGCCGAGGTCGGTGGCTGCCGGATCGGGCAGCTCGGCGGTCAGCACGCGACAGACATTGGCCTGATACACGTCCCCGCGGCCGATGCTCTCGCGCACCGTCGAGACCGCGTCCTGGTATTCGCCGCGCGACATCGAGGAGTGCCAGGACAGAGGCGCGGGCCCCGCCCACGGGCCCGCAGCGGCGCTCGGCGGCCCGGCGCGCCAGTGCTGGAACCGCGCGGCAGTGAAGGCCCCCTCGAAGTCGATCACCACCGCCCATCTCCCGCCCGAGTCCAGCACGGAGGGATCGTCGGCGAGTTCCACCAGGTCGCGGCCGATGAGGCCGGAGAAGCGCGCGCACGGCTCCCTCAGTGCCGGTGGGTCCGCCGTGGTCACACCCGCGATCATGCCCACTCGGGCCCAGATGATGGCGCGCGGAGCCCTGCTTTGTCGCAGGCCTCTGCGTCGGCTATGGTTGTCCCCGATGCCGAGCGCATCACTGCGGACGTGGCTCAGTTGGTAGAGCATCACCTTGCCAAGGTGAGGGTCGCGGGTTCGAATCCCGTCGTCCGCTCGAGCGGCTTCGTTTTCCCAGAGGCAATTTGGGATACGGGACGGTCAGGGTGGCGTGGCCGAGAGGCGAGGCAACGGACTGCAAATCCGTCTACACGGGTTCAAATCCCGTCGCCACCTCGGTTGTTCGGGGCGATTGGCGCAGTGGCTAGCGCGCTTCCTTGACACGGAAGAGGTCACAGGTTCGATCCCTGTATCGCCCACCCATAGTCCGGCACCATCGCGGGCATTCCGCCGCTTCGGCGGCCGTGTCTTCAAGGACTTGCCCGAGACAGCACTGCACGCCCCCGTCGCTGGTAGTGGCCATTGCCCCACGCAGTGAGGGGTCCGCCTAGGTCCACAGCCGGGGCGCTCCGGCGCCTTGGCCGCGTGCCACAGTGGTGGCGGGGCCGACAAACCGGAGTCGAAGGAATCGGACGCGACCTCCGAAACCGTGTTCCCGCCCCCGCCGGCGCAGTGGACGCGAAGCCGGACTGCGCCACCCACCTCGGCGTCAACCCCGTGCTGTACCGGGCCGCCCAGTGCGCGCTGCCGATCGTCGTCGGGGTGGTTGGTCCTCGGCTGGTGGCGCCGGCAGCCCCGGCGGGGTCGCTGGCCCGATCCGTTTGGAGTCGGCAATGAGCGGACCTCCCTAGACTGAGAGCATGTTCGGTACCGACGGGATCGGCGAGAGCGACTGCGAGGCCGTCGGCGGCGGCCTCTTCGCCCAGCCCGTCAACGCAGCCACCAGCGCCGCCTACGTCCTTGCCGGCATCGTCTTGTGGCTGCGCCTGCCGAAGGCGGAGCGGTTCCGCGCCGGCGGACTGTTCGCGCTGCTCCTGGCGCTGATCGGCATTGGCAGCATCGTGTACCACGGGCCGCAACTGCCCGGCGCCCGCCTGATGCACGATCTCCCGATCCCGGGTCTGCTGCTGCTGACCGTCGTGGTGGTCCTCTGGCGGTGGCGCGACGGGTCCACGGTCTTCCCCGGCAGGTCCACCGGCCGGCTGTGGGTCGCGATCGTCGCCTTCGTCATCGCGCCGATCGCCTACGGACTCGGACGCACCGGGTCCCCGCTGTGCGATGCGGACGGCGAGGTCCAACTCCACGGCGTCTGGCACGTCCTGACAGCGGTGGGCTTCGTCGTCGTGGGAGAGATTCTCTTCCGACCACCGGCTAAGGTGACCTAGCCGGAGCAGACCGCACACTAGGAGCTCGACGATGACCGTGCCGGGCCAGCAGCCCGCCGACGATGCCGCCGCGAAAGGTCGCCTCGTCCGCAGTCTTGCACGGTTGATCAGCACCCTTGTCTACCGCGAGATCGATATCGCAGTCGACCCCAGGCTCGGCGGCAGCCGCGGTCCGATCGTTGCGGTCTCCAACCATTTCGGCGGTCTGGCAGACGGTGTGCTGCTCGTCGACGCCTCGCCGCGCATGCCCCGCGTCGTGGCACGCGACGTCATCTTCGCCATCCCGGTTGTCGGTCGACTCGCCCTGGCCGCCGGAGGTATTCCGGTCCATCGCAGGGCTGATGGGCGACGGGAATCCAACGACGACATGTTCGCCAACTGCTACGAGGCGCTCGAACAGGGCGAGATGATCCTGATCTTCCCGGAAGGGGTCACCCAGGATGTGCCGCATATCGCTCCGGTGAAGACCGGTGCGGCTCGCATCGCTCTCGGGGCGCGCGCTGCCGGCACCTCGGGCATCAGCATCGTGCCGGTCGGCGTCCACTACGAGGACAAGGCGGTCTTCCGCAGCCGGGTCCTCGTGAACATCGGTGCCCCGCTGGACCTCGACCGGTGGGCATCGGCCCGCGGCGTCAGCGGCGGCGCCGACGATGCCGATGCGGTCCACGAACTCACGGGCTTGATCGAGACCGGGCTGCGCGGCGCTGCGCCGGACTTCCCGGACTGGGAAACGGCCCACACGTACACCACCGCAGCCGAAGTTCCCCTGCACGATGTTGCGGACACCGGCCTGCCGTTGCGATACGGCGACACGCAGTTGCTGGCCAAACGGCTTCAGGCGGCCGACCGGGACGGAGCGGTTGCCCAGCTTGCCGACGGCTACCGCTCGGCGCTCGCCAAAGCGCGCTCTTCGGACGCGACCGTCGCGCGGAACGGACGGCGACAACGGCCCGGGGAGTCGGAGTCCACGTGGCGTGACCTGGTGCTGAGCCTGGTGCTTCTGCCCTACGCCGTGGTCGGGGTGGTCGTCGGTTTCCTGCCGTGGCTGCTGGTCCAGGCCGTGCGGCTCATCCCCGCCGCGCCCGCGGTTCGGGCAACGCTCACACCGGGACTGGCCGGGCTCGCCTTCGGCGTCGAATGGATCTTGGTCGCGTGGCTGATGCACCGTCAAGCGGGACCCGCGGGCGCCGGTGCCGCCTTTCTGCTGTTCCCCTTCTTCATCGCTGCGACCGTGTTCGTCGCGGAGCGGCTAAGCCTGCTCGTCCGTCGAATCGTCGGCGGCAGACGTCCGCCTCAGCAGGTGCTCGCTGCGCTGGCGGAGCGCCGCAGTGCCCTGTCTGCGCTGATTTGGCAGCGGCTATGAACTTCGACCTCGTGTACTTCACCATCCCGGTCCTCGTCGTCTGGCTCATCGTGCTGCTCGACGTCGCGGTGCGCGGGGACCTCTCGGTGCTGGCCAAAGCCGCGTGGATCGCAGCCGTCACCCTGTTCTGGCCGGTGATGATCCTGTACCTGCTCCTCCGTCCGGTCCAGGGCAGGATGCAATCGAGTTCCGCCGTTCGCGGCCGCAAGTCGAATCCCCACCAACGACTCGTCGTGGCGGTCCTCGATCATGATGCCGGCATGCTCAGCGACGCCGACTACCGCCGCACCACGGCCGAGTTGCGCAGCGGACGCGAACCCTAGGGCCTGCACCGTCGCGACCGGGGGCAGCCGGTGTCGCGGGTCCCGTCCTCGGCGGCGAGGGGTACCGGAGCCAATGCGCTCATCATCCCTGCCCGTGGGCGACCAGACCAGCCCCTTCCCTCGACAGCGCTACCATGCGGGACACCGCTCGGTAGTACTTCTTCCGGTAGCCGCCGCTGAGGAGTGCCGGCGCGAACAGCCGGTCGAGCGGCACCCCGCTGACGATCAACGGGACGTCGCGGTCGTACAACCGGTCCACCAGGACCACCAGTCGCAGAGCGGCCGCCTGATCGGAGACCGACACCACGTCGGTCAGGTGCACGGCGGTGATGCCCTCCACGAGCCGGCCGTACTTCGACGGGTGGACCCGGGCCAGGTGCGCCAGGACCTCGGCGAAGTCGTCGATCGTGGCGCCCGGCGCGAGGCGGGCGCGCACCTCCTGGGCAGGGAGCGGCGGCGGCGGGTCCGGCATGCCGCGGTGCCGGAAGTCCGGTCCGTCGATGCGGTAGATGTCGAAGTGCCCGGCCAGCCCCTGGATCTCACGCAGGAAGTCGTCCGCTGCGAACCGCCCCTCCCCCAGCCTGTCGGGCAGCGTGTTCGACGTCGCGGCCAGCCGAACTCCCAGATCCACGAGCCTGCCGAGCAGGGTCGACATCAGGACGGTGTCGCCGGGATCGTCGAGTTCGAACTCGTCGATGCACACCAGTCGGTGGGTGGCCAGCGCCGCTACCGTGCGCTCGAATCCCAGCGCGCCCACCAGGTGCGTGTACTCCACGAACGTGCCGAAGGCGACGGGTCCGGGAACGGCGTGGTACAGCGACGCCAGCAGATGGGTCTTGCCGACGCCGAAGCCGCCGTCGAGGTAGATGCCCGGCCGCGCCTCGGGAGGTGCACCGCGCCGGAAGAGCCGGCGGCGCGGTTCCGGCTGGGCCAACCGCGCGGCGAAGGCCTGCAATCCCGCCACTGCCGCGGCCTGCGTCGGCTGGTCCGGACTCGGCACATAGGTCTCGAAGCGCACGTCGCGGAACCTGGGCGGCGGCACGAACCCTGCCAGCAACTGATCCGGCGACACCGACGGGTTCCGGTCCACGAGCCGCTGCACCGCTCCAGGGTATCGGGCTGCCGGGCCGGGCAAGTCCTGACAGGATCGGGGCCATGCACCGGCTCCTGGCTTCCAGCGCCGACGCCTCCGACGAGGAGTTGGCGCAGTGGTACGCGTTCGACGTCGGCGTGCGCTCGAACATGGTGATGAGTGCGGACGGCAGCGCGGTCGGCGGCGACAGCCTGTCCGGCACGATCTCAGGCCCGGCCGATCGGCGCCTGCTCGGCGTACTGCGCGGCGTGGCCGACGCGGTCGTGGTGGCGGCGGGCACGATCCGGGCGGAAGGCTATGCGCCGATCCGCTCCCCGGATTCGCTGCGCGGGTACCGCCGCGCAGCCGGACTCGCCGAGCACCCGGTCCTCGTGATCGTGACCCGGGCACCGCGACTGGACCCCGCCCTGCCGATGTTCACCGAGGCACCGGTCCGGCCGATCGTGGTGTGCGCGCAGGACAACCGGTCGCTCACGGGTGTGGCCGAGGTTCTGGAGTTCCCGGACGACGACGGCCACGTCGATCTGCGGGCGGCCCGCGCGGCGCTGCGGCAACGAGGCCTGTCCCGGCTGCAGTCCGAAGGTGGGCCCCAGCTGCTCGGCGGCCTGCTGGCCGCGGGACTCCTGGACGAGTACTGCATCACCGTCTCCCCGATCGTCGTCGGCGGCACCGGAAAGCGGCCGGTCACCGGGCCGCAGGTGCCCACCGGCTTCCGCCTGGTCCATGCGCTGGTGGACGGCGACTTCCTCTTCCTCCGCTACCGGCGAGCCGATCGGTGAGCGGCCTGCCGTTCGATCCGGGCGTCCCCCCGATGCTGGCCAAGCCGGTCGGCAGCACGGTCCCGCTCCCGGACGCTGTTCCCGGCGGTCTGCTCTACGAACCGAAATGGGACGGGTTCCGAATCCTGGTCTACCGGGCCGAAGACCGTGTGGTGCTGCAGCCCCGCCGGGCGGAGGATCTCGCCTATGCCTTCCCCGAGGTGGTGGCGCAGGCGATGGCACAGCTGACACCAGGAACGGTCGTGGACGGCGAGCTCGTCAGCGCCCATGACGGGCGGTTGTGGTTCGAGGAGCTCGGGATGCGGCTCCGGCCGCGAAGCGAGGCGGGCGGCTGGAAGATCGCGGAACTGTCGCAGCAGTACCCGGCCTCCCTGATCGCCTTCGATCTGCTCGCCGTCGAGGGCACGGATCTGCGGGCGACGCCCAACCGAGAGCGACGGGCCGCGCTGGAGGCGGTCAGCCGCACCTGGCGCCCGCCGTTCCACCTCAGCCCGGCCACGACCGACGTCGACACTGCTCGGCGGTGGTTCTCCGTGTTCGAGGGCGCCGGACTCGACGGAGTGATCGCCCGCCCCCTCGACGAGGTGTACACCCCCGGCAAGCGGACGCTGCTGGAAAGTGAAGCATGCGCGGACGGCCGATGTGGTGGTTGCCGGTTGGCGTCCCTACAAGGCGCCGGGACCCGACGGTCGGCCGGTCGTGGGGTCGCTGCTGCTGGGCCTCTACGACGACGCGGGCGTGCTGCACCACGTGGGCGTGGCATCATCGTTCACCGCGCTGCGCCGCGCCGAGCTCGTGGTGGAGCTCGCCGGCTCCGCTGAGCCCGACCCGTCGGAGCACCCGTGGCATGCGTGGCCGGCGACGTCCCAGACTCCCTCCCAGCGGGTGCCGGGCGCACCCTCCCGATGGAGCGGCGGCAAGGATCTGTCCTGGATCCCGCTGCGGGCCGATCTGGTGGCGGAGGTCGGCTACGACCACATGGGAGGCGATCGGTTCCGCCATGTGGCCTCGTTCAAGCGTTGGCGACCCGACCGGGATCCGTCCTCGTGCACCTATGCGCAGCTCGAGCGACCGGTGCGCTTCGACCTCGCGGACGTGCTGCAGGCCTGACCGCGAGGCGCCGTGGGGCTCGGCATCAGGTTGATCACCACTGGGTCGACGCAGGTCGGGGTGAGGAGATCGTAGGCAGCACCGCAGCTCACCTGGGCGGTGAAGCCCAGGGATACCAGGTCGGCCTCGTCGCGCAGCCCTCCACATCCCGCGATGCCGGTGGACCGCCGCGACGCACCGGCGAGGCACAATCGCAGCATGCCCCAGTCAGCGCCGACGGCGACCATGCATGCTGCGCAGGTCCTGCGCGAGGTGTTCGGCTACGACGGATTCCGCAACGACCAGGCGGAGATCATCGACCGCGTCGTCAACGGCGGGGACGCGCTGGTGCTCATGCCGACCGGGGGCGGCAAGTCGCTGTGCTATCAGATCCCGGCACTGGTCCGGGCCGGCACCGGGGTCGTCGTCTCGCCCCTCATCGCCCTCATGCACGATCAGGTCGAGGCGCTGCGCCTGCTCGGCGTGCGCGCCGCGTACCTGAACTCCAGCCTGGATGCCGCCGGGGCCGCCGACGTGCAGCGACGGCTTGCCGATGGCGAGATCGATCTGCTCTACGTCGCGCCGGAACGGCTCGTCACCGCGACGTTCCTGGCCTCGCTGCGACGGCTGCAATCCGCCCACGGCATCGCCCTGTTCGCCATCGACGAGGCGCACTGCGTGTCGCAGTGGGGGCACGACTTCCGCCCGGAGTACCTCGGTCTGGCGGTACTGGCCGAGGAGTTCCCCGACGTGCCCCGGGTGGCACTGACGGCGACGGCCGATGCGCTGACCCGCGGCGAGATCCGGCAGCGCCTCATGCTGGCCGATGCGGCCGAATTCGTCTCCAGCTTCGATCGTCCGAACATCCGCTACACGGTGGTGGAGAAGGACGATGCGCGCCGGCAGCTGCTCGGCTTCCTGTCGGGGTTCGACGGAGCGTCCGGCATCGTCTACTGCTCGTCGCGCAAGAAGGTCGACCAGACAGCGGAATGGCTGCGGCGCCAGGGCATCACGGCGCTGGCCTACCACGCGGGCATGGACGCTCCCGCCCGGCGCGCTGTGCAGGATCGGTTCCGCCGCGAAGACGGCGTGGTCGTGGTGGCGACCATCGCTTTCGGCATGGGCATCGACAAGCCGGACGTCCGGTTCGTCGCGCACCTGGACCTGCCGAAGAGCATCGAGGCCTACTACCAGGAGACCGGCCGTGCCGGGCGCGATGGCGAGCCGGCGCATGCCTGGATGGCCTACGGGCTGAACGATGTCGTCCTGCAGCGGTCGTGGATCGACGGCTCGGACGCACCGCCCGAAGTCCGGCGCGTGGAGTCGGCGAAGCTCGATGCGCTGCTGGGCTACTGCGAGACGGCCCGCTGCCGCCGGGTCGTGCTCCTGGACTACTTCGGCGAGATCTCGCAGCCGTGCGGCAACTGCGACACCTGTCTGGAGCCCCCGCAGCTGTGGGACGCCACCGTCGCGGCGCAGAAGTTCCTGTCCGGCGTGATCCGCACCGGACAACGGTTCGGGGCGGGCCACATCATCGATGTCCTGCGGGGCACCCGTACCGAGCGCATGGCGGCCCTGGGCCACGAGGGTCTGCCCACCTTCGGTGTCGGCAGCGACCTCGACGAGTGGGCCTGGCGCAGCGTGGCGCGCCAGCTCGTCGCGCAGCGACTCCTCGCGGCGGACGCCCACGGTGGGCTGCGAGTCACCGAGCTGGCGAGCCCGGTGCTCGGCGGACAGGCGCCGCTGGAGCTGCGGAGGCCCGCGCCGCGGACGAAACGGGGCCGGACCCCCTCGACCTCCCGGAGTGGGGCACCGGACTCCCCAGAGCTGAGCGCGTCGGCCGCGGCGCTGTTCGACATGCTGCGCGCGGAGCGCAAAGCGATTGCCGAGGAGCAGGGCGTGCCCGCCTACGTCGTGTTCCACGACGCGACGCTGCGAGAGATGGCGGTGCGCCGTCCCGGCTCGGTCGAGCAACTGCTCGCGGTACCCGGGATCGGCGCGGCCAAGGCGGAACGGTACGGGGAGCGGATCCTGACGGTCGTGAGCGGGCACCTGGAGGCCGTCGCGGAGGAATAGCCGATGCCGATACCCAGCTGCCGATGCACCCGTGGTCGACTGCCATCCGCTCCGGGGAACCGGCGGAGGGCAGACGAGATCGGGGCAGGGGGCGGTCGGCAGTGGGCGGTTCGAGTACCGCGTCGATCGGAGCGCCCACCATGGCCGCCGCGTCCCGCCGGCCCTGCACCGGCATCGAACACGGCGGCCGTGCCAGCGGGTGCGCTGACCGAGGCGCCGGGAAGCCGCGTCGACGGCAGGCGCCTGCTGCGGCGATGTCCGCCGCGGATGTGCGCCAGCACCGTGCGGGCTGCTACTCCTTGAGCGCGCGGTCCCGGCTCGGCTGCACCCGCTTCGGCTCGCCCGGCATCTTGGGGTAGTCGGGCGGATAGGGCATCTCGCCGAGTCCGTGCTGCTCGTCATCGCGCGCGTACCACTGCAGCACAGGCGTGAGGTCGTGCGCGACGTCGTCGATGTCTGCGTGCGGGTCTCCGAGCTCGGCGAGCCGGGCCGGTACCGTGCGCACCGTGAAGTCGCCGGGCTGGACCCGTGGCAGCTCGTCCCAGGTGACCGGCGTCGACACTCTGGCGCCGGGCCGGGCACGGACCGACCAGGCCGAGGCGATCGTGCGGTCGCGGCTGTTCTGGTTGTAGTCGACGAAGACGCTACCCGGCGGGCGTTCCTCCTTCCACCACTTCACGGTCACCAGGTCCGGCAGTCGGCGCTCCAGCTCGCGGCCGATCGCGATGGCGGCGTGCCGCACCTCGGTGAAGGACCAGCGCGGCTCGATCCGGACGTACACGTGGACACCGCGGCCCCCGGACGTCTTGGGATAGCAGATCCACCCCAGCTCGGCCAGCAGTGCCCGCGCGGTCAGCGCCACGGTCACCGCCTCGCCGAAGCCCGCGCCGGGCTGCGGGTCGAAGTCCAGCCTCAACTCGTCCGGGGCATCGACGTCCTCCCGGCGCACCGGCCAGGGATGGAACGTGATGGTGCCGAGGTTGGCCGCCCAGACGATGACGGCCTCCTCCGTGGGGCAGACCTCGTCGGCGGTCCGACCGGACGGGAAGGAGATGTGGGCGGTCTGCACGTAGCCGGGGGCTCCGCGGGGCACGCGCTTCTGATAGAACGCCTTGCCCTGCGTCCCGTCGCGCTGGGTCAGCGTCACTCCGGGCAGCACACCGGTTGGCCATCGCTCCAGCGTGGTCGGCCGGTGCCACAGCGCCCGCAGCATCGCTGGGGCGACTGCGGCGTAGTAGGAGACGACGTCGATCTTGCTCACGCCCACGTCGGGGAAGTAGAGGCGCTGGGGATTGCTCACCCGCACGGTGCGCGCTCCGACTGCCATCTCGATGGGGTCACCGTATGCGCCCTTGGCCATAGCCCGACCGTAGCCGCGCTCCGGAACGGAGGTCCGGCTCATCTGCCACAACTCCTCCGCCCGCGCCTTCCGGAGAGTGCCCGCCCGAGGCGAAGGCGACGGGAGGCCCGGGCGCGGCGTGCCGATGCAGCGCTGCGCTGTTGCGCGGCGGCTGCTGACGTTGGTGAGCGCGCAAGGGAGCATCGTGGGCTGCTTCGCGCGGTCCATGGCCTGGGCAGAGGGGCGACGACGTCGGCTGCGACCAGCGGGCTACGGGTGCGCCTCTCGCGGCTGAGAGCCTCCGGGAAGCCCCGGGCCCGGTAGAGCGCCGCCGCGGCCCCGCCGGGTTCGCAGCGCCCTCGACGCAACACGGTATCCCGATCGGATAGTGCGCGGACGTGCCGGGCGAGGCCAGCAGCACCAGATCGAGGATCGCCTCGGGCGCTGCGGCAGCGGGAGCGACGACGACAGAGCCGAACGCATGGCCGGGAGGATGACCAGCCCGCTGTGCGTCGTCGCGATCAGCTGCCGCACCGGGTCGGATCTGGACGAGGCGGTCATGCGACGGCAGCCCGCCCGGGGGGAACGCGCCGAACCTCAGCGGATCGACGGGGGGCACGCGAGCCCAGTGCGTCGGCGCGGGGTACCGGCGAGGGGTTGTCCCGGCCTGCCCGGGAACGCCCGCGACGATCGGTCAACGCCGCCGGGGATTCCTCGCCGGTCTGGGCCATGCTCTGCCATCGACCCGATGCGCCCGGGCGGCCGATCGCTGGGCGCTGCTGGCTGTCCGGGGTGGGGGGTGCTCCCGGGCTTGCTCAGCCAAGCGCGGCGCGGGCCCGGCGCTCGTTGCGCCGAGTCGTGGATCGCGCCGGGGCGTTCTAGCCTCGTGCTATGACTGCGATGCCCCAGACCCGCCCAGACGGCACCCCCTACCCCGCCGCCAGACCGGACGACCAGTGGCGGGCCGAGCTGGACCCCGCCGAGTTCCAGGTGCTGCGCCGGGCCGGCACCGAACCCCCGTTCACCGGCCAGTACACCGACGACAAGACCGCCGGGATCTATGCCTGCCGCGCGTGCGGGGCGGAACTGTTCCGCAGCGAGACCAAGTTCGACTCCCACTGCGGCTGGCCGTCGTTCTTCACCCCGTTGGCCGGGGACGCGGTGGTCGAGATCGAGGACCGCGCCCTCGGTATGGTCCGCACCGAAGTGCGCTGCGCGAACTGCGGCTCGCACTTGGGTCACGTCTTCTCCGGCGAGGGCTACGGCACGCCGACCGATCTGCGGTACTGCATCAACTCGGTCTCCCTGCGGCTGGAGCCCAGCGGCCAGGAGTAGCCGGCCGCGGCGACCGGTCCTCAGCCGCCGGCGATGAGTGCGACGCCGAACAGCGTGGCGCCGGCGCCGACGTACTGCACCGGTAGCAGACGCTCCCGCAGCACCGCCCAGGCCAGGATCACCGTCACGACCGGATAGATCGAGCCCAGCACCGAGATGACGGCGAGCAGGCCCATGGTCGTCGCGATCCCGAACGCCAGGTTCGCCCCGACATCGAAGGCGCCGATGACCGCCAGCCGGGGGGCGTCGCCGCGCTGCAGGCCGCCGATGCTGCCGACGAAGAGCGCCACCACGACCACGATGGCCGTCGAACAGGTGCGCTGCGCGGTGAGGGTCCACACCGCCGACACCTGGCTGCCCTCTGCCAGGAAGACGGTGAACAGGCCGAACATCAATGCGGCCACAGCCGCGAGCAGCACCGGCCGCAGGCCCACCTTGCCGCTGACTTCCGGTCCGCTGGCAAGGACGACCCCGACGACGGCGATGATGATGCCGAGGTTCTGCACGCCGCTGGGAGACTCCCCGCGCAGGAACCCCACCGCGAGGGGCACCAGGACGCCCAGCGCGGCGATCGGCGAGACGACACCCATCCGTCCGGTCGACAGGGCCGTGTAGAACGCCACCAGGCCCCCGAGGCCGGCGACGCTGGACAGCAGCGACCAGCCCAGGAAGGTCCCCGCGGCAGGGACGACCGCGTTCTCCCCGGAGGCGAAGAGGATCACCAGCATCACCGCGAGGCCGACGATCTGCGAAGCGCCGGCGACGGCCAACGCCGCCCGGCGACGCGAGAGCTCCCCGGCCAGGAAGTCGGCAGTCCCCCACATCGCGCTGGACGTCAGCGCGAGCAGCGGACCCATCGGTCAGGGGAGGTCGGCGAGGAGTTCGCCGACCTGGCGCCGCGGGCCGGTGAAGAACGGGATCTCTTCGCGCACATGGCGGCGCGCGCCCGAGGCGCGAAGATGACGCATGAGTTCCACGATGCGGTGCAGCTGGTCTGCCTCGAAGGCCAGGAGCCACTCGTAATCGCCGAGCGCGAACGCCGAGACCGTGTTGGCGCGCACGTCCGGGTAGCTGCGGCCCATCTGCCCGTGCTCGACCAGGAGCGCGCGGCGCTCTGCCTCCGGCAGCAAGTACCACTCGTAGGAACGGACGAAGGGGTACAGGCACAAGTAGCGGTGGGCGCGCTCCCCCGCCAGGAACGCCGGCACATGCGACTTGTTGAACTCGGCCGGCTGGTGGATCCCCACCGAGGACCAGAACGGCGTCAGGTGCCGGCCCCACGCGCTGCGCCGTACATCGTGGTAGGCGGCCTGCAATGCGTCCATGCTCGGCCCGTGCGTCCACAGCAGCACGTCGGCATCTGCTCGCATGCCGGAGATGTCGTACCAGCCGCGCACCACGACATCCTTGGCCGTCCACAGCTCGGCCAGCCCGGCGATCTCCGCCACGAGGGCCGACCGGTCCTCCGGCAACGGCGATCGGGCCGCGAACGCGGAGAACATCGTGTAGCGCGTGACCTGGTTCAGGTCCCGCGCAGCCTTGCCCTGGTCGGGGCGCTTGCCGCTCGCGTGCATCTCAGCCATGACTGAATTGTGCCTGCTCGGCGAGGTACTGCAGGACGGCCGAGGCGGCGCTGCGCCCGGTACCGATCACGGCCGCGACGCCCACGCCGTCAAAGGCGGCACCGGCCAGCTCGAGGCCGGGAATGTCGGCCACGCGGGTGCGGATACGGTCGACCCGGTCGGTGTGGCCGACGCCGTACTGCGGCAGCGCATGGGGCCATCGCGTGACCCGGGAGGCCACCGGCGATCGCCCTATCCGCAGCGCCTCGGCGACATCGCGGTGCGCGAGCGCGACCAGGTCGGCGTCGTCGCGCTCCAGCAGCGCCTCGTCACCGAGTCGGCCCAGCGATGCTCGCAGAATGACGAGTCCGTCCGACGCGCGGCTGCGGGCCGTGGTCGCCACCCACTCCCACTTGGCCGAGCTGTAGGTGACGCCCTTCACGGTGCGGTGCTCGGAGGGTGGGACCAGGAAGCCGGTCCCGGTCAGCGGGCCCGGGACATCGCAACTGCGGTAGGCCAGGGCGACGATCGCCATGCCCGCGTACTTGATCAGCCCCAGGTCCGCCGAGACCGACGGCACGATCGCCGACAGCAGCCCGGTGGCGCTGAAGGCGGGCACGGCCAGCACGATCGCGTCGCACGTCATGACGGAGGCCTCGGCATCCGTTCCCACCACGATGCGCCAGCCATCCCCGTCGCGGTGCAGGGACCGGACCGGCGTGTTCGTGCGCACCTGCGCCCCCCTCGCCGTCAGGTCCTCGGCGACAGCCTGCGGCAGCCGGCCGACACCGCCGCGCACCCCGGCGAAGACCGGCCCCCGGCGTGCCCCGGATTCGCGGGAGCCGCCGCGGGCCACGCGGGCGGCGGCGCGCAGCAGCGAACGCTCGTTGCGCACCTCGCGATACAGGGTGGGCACCGTGGCCCGCAGGCTCAGGGCGTCGGCTCGGCCCGCGTAGACACCTCCCAGCAGTGGTTCCACCAGGGCGTCGACCACCGGCCGGCCGAGCCGCGCCTCGACGTAGGCCCCCACGGAGACGTCGTTGTCGAATGTCGTCGCGCGCTTCATCGGCTCCAGCGGGAACTGCAGGATCGACGATGTGGACAACACGCCGCTGGCTGCCAGGGCGCGCAGATCGGTCGGCACCCCCATGACGCTCGGCGGCATCGGACGGATCGCGCCGCGCACCCACAGCCCGGCCCCGGACGTCGCAGGGAACACCACGTCCTGGTCGAGCCCGGCGCTGCGCACGAGGCTCATCGCCTCCGGGCGGGTCGCCTGGAACGCTTCGGCCCCCTCGTCCAGCGGGACGCCCGCCACCCGGCTGACCCGCAGCTTCCCGCCGAGCTCGGCCGAGCCCTCCAGCAGCGTCACGGCGACGTCGCCGTCGGTGTCGACCAAGATCCGGTGCGCCGCCGCAAGCCCGGCGATGCCGCCGCCCACGACCACGACGTGCCGCCGCGCCTTCGCCCCCGTTGCTGCATCGCGCGAGGGCGCGCGACCGGACGTCGCATACTGCTGGCTGGTCATATCAGTACCCTGCCACGGGGCGGTCCCACCCCGGCAACGGGGCTCGGCTCCGTCCCGGGACACAGCCCGGCGGACTGTTCGCCCAGGGCGGAACCATCCGGACACCTGCCGCGTCCATAGGGTGTGAGCGCAACAGCCCCCCGTCGTCGGTCCCGCATCCTCGTCATCGCCGTCATCGCCGCGTTCGTCCTGCTGGTGCCGGCCGGGTGGCTGCTCATCGGGGGCGACGACTCGCAGGCACCCATCGCCGAGCCCGGGACAACGGAGCTGGATGACCGCAGCGGACAGCCGCTCGACGTGCCCGCGGAGCCGGGTGCAGCGGTCGGGGACCCCGCCGACGGCGCGGTCCCCGAGTCCGCGCCGCTCGACGACGGAATCATCGTCACCGCGTCCCAGGAGGTGGTGGTCGCGGACGTCGCCTCGGCAGCCCGAAGGATGACCGCGCAGATCGCCGCGGCGCAGGGCGTGGTGGTGCAGGAGCGGACGTCCAGCGCACGGGCCTGCCCCGAGGAATGGCTGGCCCCGGATACCGCCTACGGCTGCCCGCCGGGGGCGATGAGCACGATCACCTACCGGGCTCCGGTGGCCGCCGTCGACGCCCTCCTCGAGGGTGCCGCCGGGCTGGGCGATGAGTCCTGGCGCACCCGCAGCGCAACCGACGTCCGCGACCAGATCGCCGATGTCGACTCCCGGGTCTCCTCCGCCCGCGCCAGCCTGGACCGGCTCAACGCGCTGCTGGCCCGCGCCGAGACGCTCTCCGAGATCATCGCCATCGAGTCCCAGATCGCCTCCCGCCAATCGGACCTGGAATCGCTGCTGGCCCGGCAGAAGTCGCTGGCCGACAGCACCGCGACAGCGACGGTAACGACGACCTTCGTGACCACGGCCGCCGTGCCGGACGAGGAGCCGTCGGGCTTCCTGGACGGGCTGCGCTCGGGATGGGACGCCCTGGTGTCGGCAGCCACAGTCGGGGCGACCCTCATCGGCTGGGCGCTGCCGTTCCTGGCAGTCGGCCTGCTCGCCGCCATCCCGGCAGTGCGCATCCTCAGGCGGCGGCGCGGCGCGCAGCGCAGCGAGAGGGCCGCCGCGCAAGAGCCCGCCCAGAGCGCGCCGGAAGGCCGCTGATCGTCGACCCTACGGCCGCAGCTCGTGGACCCAGTCCACGATCCGGGTCAGCACGTCGGGATCGGTCGTCGGCGGCACACCGTGGCCGAGGTTCATGATGTGGCCGGGCAGTGCGTCGCCTTCGACGAGGATGCGCTCCACCTCGCGACGCAGCACGGCCAGATCCGCGTCCAGGAGCGCCGGATCGAGGTTGCCCTGCAGCGCGCGGTCCGGTCCGATCCGGGCGGCGGCGTCGGGCAGCGCAACGCGGAAGTCCACCCCGACGACGTCGAGGTCCGGCTCGGCCATCGCGGCCAGCAGTTCACCGGTGCCCACGCCGAAGTGGATGCGCGGCACGCCGAGGTGGGCGATCGAGGCGAAGACCGCTGCGCTGTGCGGCAGGACGAAACGGCGGTAGTCGGCCACCGACAGCGCTCCTGCCCAGGAGTCGAACAACTGCACAGCGCTGGCGCCGGCGAGGATCTGGGCCTGGAGGAACTGCCCCGCGATCGCGGCCAGGCGCGAGGCGAGGTCGTCCCACAGCTGCGGGTCGTCGTGCATGAGGGACTTGGTCCGGGCGTAGGTCCTGCTCGGCCCGCCCTCGATGAGATAGGAGGCCAGCGTGAACGGGGCACCGGCGAAGCCGATGAGCGGCACGTCGCCGGCCGCGACGACGCCGCGCGCGCCCTCGACCACCGCTGCGATCGTGGCTGGATCGAGGGGGCCGATGCGTTCCACCGCAGCCCTGGTCCGCACCGGCTCGGCCACAACGGGGCCGACTCCGGCGACAATATCGAGGTCGACCCCGACGGCCTTGAGCGGCACCACGATGTCGCTGAAGAGGATGGCCGCGTCGACGTGGTGGCGCCGTACCGGCTGGAGCGTGATCTCCGCGACGAGGTCCGGGTCGAAGCAGGCATCCAGCATCGCCACCCCCTCGCGGATGCGGCGATACTCGGGCAGCGACCGCCCCGCCTGGCGCATGAACCACACCGGCCGGGGCCCGGGTTGGCGCCTCGCCGCCCGGACCAGGGCAGACTGCGCCGCAGCCCCGAGCAGCGGATGCCCCGCCGGGAGAACCGTGGACGCGCGTGTGCTTGCCGACATGGCACCTCCTCCGCCGTCCATCCTCGCATCAGCGGCCAGGGACCGACCAGCCACGATCGACGCGCGCGCCTTCCCGTTCCGGCACCGTGCCGTGCGTAGGCTTCCGGTGATGACCCAACGGCTCCCAGCATCAGTGCAGTTCGACGCGGTCGCCGCCGAGTTGGCGGCGATGCGGACTCGTCCCGAGATCGCGGTCCGGGCGAATCCCGGCCCCACCAAACTCGCGCCGTTCGCCCTTGCGCTGAACGCGACCGTGGCGGTGGCCGATACCGAGATCGCCGACGGCCGACTGGTCGTCCTGCACGACCCGGCGGGTCAGGAGTCCTGGAACGGCACCTGGCGCGTCGTGCTGTTCGCCAGCGCCGAACTCGAAGACGGGATGGCCGACGACCCGGTCATGACCGATATGGGGTGGAGCTGGCTCGAAGAGGCGCTCGGCGAGCGCGACCTCGCCGTCGGGTCGTTCGGCGGCACGGTGACCCGCACCGCATCGAAGTCCTACGGCGTGCTCGGCGACCGCGGGCCGACCGGCGAACTGGAGATCCGCGCCTCGTGGACGCCCGCCGTCGAGGCCCCGCATCCCCGCTTGCCCTCGCCGGACCCGGCGGTCGTCATTCGCGAGCACGTCTCGGCATGGCTGGACCTCCTGGCACTCATCACGGCACTGGATGCACAGACGGAAGGCGTCGCACCGCTGCGGTCGCGCTCCTGACCGGGCGACCTCGACGATCCCTCGCGCGCGGCGGCTCCGAGGCCGCGGCAGGGCCGGGGCGGTGACACCCGTACCACCCCTGTCGGATGCTGCGCGCTGAAGGCCGGCTGCCATGGGGGTGTCGGGGATCTCGGATCGCAGGATCCCTGTGCGGACAGCCGGCCGGGGGCTCTTCGCGGCCCGCGGGCGAACCCGCCCTCGCCGCCGCCTTCCGGTTCCGGTTGCCAACTCCGCACCGGGCCCCCCAGGACCCTGCCGGCGGCGAACGACCACTCCGTCAGCAGGTGCGGCGCGCTGCGGCCGCACATCGCGGCTGCGCCCACCCGGTCGAGCCGGACAACTCGGACAACCGCTGACAATCGCTGCGGCGTGGCCGTGCAACGCCGTGGTGGTTGCGTGAATCTGGAGGAGACGACGAGGTGCGGAGGTGCGGTCATGATCGTGGCCAGCGGCGCCCCCGCGGCGGGCGCACCGGCAGCGGGCGCACTGTCGAGCCCGTCGGTCCCCTCGAGCCGGCGCCCCTCACGGCCACGCGGATTGCCGGGGCCCCAGGCGGGTCCACCGTTCTCGGTGATCGTGCTCGGCGATCCCGACAGTGCCGCCGCGGCGCAGGCCGACTCGGCGCTGCGCGCTGTCGGAGCCGCCGATGTCCGCTACGCCACCAGCCCGGCCGACCTCCTGCGCCGGATCCCGATCCCCGCCGAGGTTGGTGTCGGTGTCCTGTGCCGCTCCACCCGAGACGAGCCGATGCTGCAACTCGTGGCGCAGTTGCGTCAGCGGGGATGGCGCAGGCTCATCGTCGCCTGCGCCGACGCGGACGAGTCGGTGGTGCGAGTGGCGATCGCCGCGAAGGTGCGATGCCTCCTGCGGCGGCCGGAGGCTCCGTCGGGCACCCGGGGGCCGCACGTACCGGCCCCCTCCGACCGCGCGTCGGTGGGGGTGCACGAACTCTCAGCCCGGGAGGTGCAGGTGCTGCAGGCGGTCGCCGACGGCCACACGAACAACGAGATCGGCGAGTTGCTGGGGCTGAGCGGGTTGACCGTGAAGTCGCACCTCGCGCGCATCGGCCGCAAAGCCGGAACCGGCGACCGCGCCGAGATGGTCGCCCTCACGATGCGGGCGGGTGTGATCAGGTGAGGCGAGCGACACCGGATCCGCAGCGATCGGCGCCGGCGCGGCCCGAGCCGTGCCTGCTGTCTCGCCCTCCTGGCTACACGGCGGCGGGCAGCGCAGTACGGTGAACTGCGATGGCCGAATCGCGCTCCACCGACACCGCCGCAGTGGCTGGCGACGCCAGCGCGGCCGCTGACTCCCCCGCCGCTGAGGCCCCGTCGGCACCGACGCTGCGGGAGCCGGCCGACGGCGTGCCGCGGGTCTGCCAGTCCGAGGCCGAACTGTCCGACGTCGCGCAGGCCTTCGCCGCCGGCACCGGACCGGTAGCCCTGGACGCCGAGCGCGCCTCGGGCCACCGCTACGGGCAGCGCGCCTTCCTCGTGCAGGCCAAACGGCGCGGCAGCGGCATCGCGCTCATCGACCCGGAGGCGCTGCCCGACCTCACCCTGCTCGCCGAGACGATCCAGGGCGCCGAATGGGTGCTGCACGCAGCTACGCAGGACCTGGCGTGCCTGGCGGACGTGGGACTGCGGCCGACCAGGCTGTTCGACACCGAGCTCGCAGCGCGGATGCTCCATCTGCCCCGGGTCGGGCTGGCCAGCCTCACCGAGTCCCTGCTCGGCTGGCGCCTGGCGAAGGGGCACAGCGCGGCCGACTGGTCGGTGCGGCCCCTGCCCTTGGACTACCTGCGGTACGCCGCCCTCGACGTGGAACTGCTCCTGGAGCTGCGGGACCTGCTCGAGCAGCAGCTTCGTGATGCTGGCAAGTGGGAGTGGGCCCAGGAGGAGTTCGCCGCGCTGGTGTCCTGGCAGCCGCACGTGCACCGCGACCCGTGGCGACGCACGTCCGGCAGCCAGCGGCTGCGCGATCGGCGCAGCCTGGCGCTGCTGCGCGCGCTGTGGGAGGCGCGCGATGCGATGGCCCGCGATCTGGATCTCGCCCCGGGCCGTGTGCTGCCCGATTCGGCACTGGTCGCCGCTGCCGAAGCACGACCCGGCAACCGGATGGAACTGCTCGATGTCGCGGGATTCAAGCGTCAGCAGCGCCGGCTGAGCCTGTGGTGGCGCGCGATCCGGGAGGCGCTGGACATGCCGGAGTCCGGCCTGCCGGCACCGCGGGCAGCATCGGATGGGCCGCCGCCACCGCGTTCCTGGGGCGGTCGGGACCCGGCTGCAGCGGAGCGCTTCGGCCGCGCGCGGGCCGCGGTGCTGGCCGTGGCGGAGGAGCGCGATCTCCCCGCCGAGATCCTGATCAGCCCGGACACGGTCCGACGGCTCGCCTGGACCCCGCCGGAGCCGCTGGACGCCCGCGCCGTGGAATCGTTCCTGTCCGAGCGCGGCGCCCGCCCCTGGCAGATCCACCTCCTGACCGACGAGCTGACCACCGCGCTCGGGGCCGACTGAGACGGGAAGCGGGCCAACGGCCGGACTGCCATCCCGAGTCGGCGGATGGATTCGGAGATGGCAGGACCGAGGCCGGCGTCAGCCTGTTGCTACTGGCGAGTAACATCGGAGATGTCGGTGAGACGCCGACGGCTGCTGTCATACCCGACTGCGGCCTTCACGCAATCGCTGGGAGCAATCCGTGGCCCGAGAAATCCGTAACGTCGTCTTCGTCGACGGGGCGCGCACCCCGTTCGGCAAGGCTGGCAAGAAAGGCATCTACGCGAACACGCGCGCCGACGACCTCGTCGTGAAGGTGTTCCGGGAGCTGCTGCGCCGCAACCCGGACCTGCCGGCCGAGCGCATCGACGACGTCGCCGTGGCGGCCACCACCCAGACCGGCGACCAGGGCCTGACGATCGGCAGGTCGGCCGCACTCTTGGCGGGTCTGCCCAACACGGTGCCCGGCTACAGCATCGACCGCATGTGCGCCGGCGCCATGACCTCGGTGACATCCCTCGCCGCCCCGATCATGGCCGGCATCTACGACGCCGCGCTGGCCGGCGGTGTCGAGCACATGGGACGCCACCCGATGGGCGAGGGCGTGGACCCCAACCCGCGCTTCCTGGCCGAGAAGATCGTCGACCCAGAGGCCCTCCTCATGGGCAAGACGGCCGAGAACCTGCACGACCGCTTCCCCCACCTGACCAAGGAGCGAGTCGACGCCTACGCCGTCAACTCGCAGGCCAAGACCGCCAAGGCCTACGCCGAGGGCAAGATCCAGCCGAACCTGGTCCCGGTGGCCACCCGCAGCCCCGAGGGTGCCTACGGCCTGGCCACGGTCGATGAGCCGCCCCGGCCCCAGACCACGATGGACAGCCTCGCCGGGCTGAAGACGCCGTTCCGGCCGCACGGTCGGGTGACCGCGGGCAACGCGGCCGGCCTCAACGACGGCGCCACCGGCGCCCTGCTGACTTCCGAGGAGCTCGCCGACGAGCTGGGTCTGACGAAGAAGATGCGGATGGTGTCCTTCGCCTTCGCCGGGGTCGCCCCCGAGGTCATGGGGGTCGGGCCCGTGCCGGCCACCGAGAAGGCGCTGCGCAAGGCCGGCCTGTCCATCGAGGACATCGGCCTGTTCGAGATCAACGAGGCGTTCGCCATCCAGGTGCTGGCCATGCTGGACCACTTCGGCATCGCCGACGACGATCCGCGAGTCAACCCGATGGGCGGCGCCATCGCCGTCGGGCACCCGCTGGCGTCCTCCGGCATCCGCCTCATGACGTACCTGGCCTCGGAGTTCGAGGAGCACCCCGAGGTCCGCTACGGCCTCACCACCATGTGCATCGGCCTGGGAATGGGCGGCACGGTCATTTGGGAGAATCCCAATTTCGACGGGAAGAAGGACTGACACCGATGGTTGACAGCATTGCCAAGGAGTATCCGACCTCCGACGCCGACCTGGCGATCGCCGAGTCGGTGCAGTTCGCCGACGAAGTGGTCACCCACGCTCGGCTGGCCGTCCTGGACCTCCCGCTCGCGGCCGGCAAGGCCGCACTCATCACGCTGGACAACGGCTTCGACCACACCAAGCCGAACACGTTCGGCCCCGGCGGACTGCTGGAGCTGAACCAGGCGATCGACGCGGCGGAGGCCATCGACGGCCTCGCAGCGATCTGCGTCACCGGCAAGCCGTTCATCTTCGCCGTCGGCGCCGACCTCACCGGAGTCCCCCGGCTCACCGATCGCGGCCAGGCGCTGGCGATCGGCAAGCTCGGCCACAAGGTGATGGCTCGGCTCGGCAGCGCCAAGGTGCCGACGTTCGCCTTCGTCAACGGCGCGGCCATGGGCGGCGGCGTCGAGGTGGCGCTGCACTGCGACTACCGGACCATCTCCTCCGGCGCGGCGGCCTTCTCGCTGCCGGAGGTGTTCCTGGGCCTGGTACCGGGCTGGGGCGGTGCGTACCTGCTGCCGAACCTCATCGGCCCGGCGAAGGCCTGCAAGGTCATCGTCGACAACCCGATGGCCCAGAACCGGCAGCTGAAGCCGCAGCAGGTCCTCGACCTGGGGATCGCGGATGCGATCTTCGCTCCTGCCGACTACCTCGAGCAGTCGCTGCTGTGGGCCGCGCGGGTCCTCAACGGCGACATCGTCGTGGAGCGGCCCGAGCTGGATCGGGGCGCCGCGTGGGACGAGGCGGTGGCCAAGGTCCGCTCCGGCGTGGACGCCAAGCTCAAGGGAGCGGCCCCGGCCCCCTACCGGGCGCTGGACCTCATCGCTGCGGCGAAGACCGCCACTCGCGAGGAGGGGTTCGCCGCTGAGGACGAGGCCCTGGCCGACCTCATCATGAGCGAGGAGCTGCGGGCCGGGCTGTACTCCTTCGACCTGGTCCAGAAGCGGGCGAAGAGGCCGGTCGGCGTGCCGGACAAGTCG
This sequence comes from uncultured Actinomycetota bacterium, assembly GCA_963766005.1. GTDB lineage: Bacteria > Actinomycetota > Actinomycetes > S36-B12 > CAVXYG01. Next base: position 393,541 of record CAVXYG010000006.1, read on the forward strand.
CTCGCGCGGCCGGTCACCAAGGTGGGCATCGTCGGCGCCGGCCTCATGGCCAGCCAGCTGTGCATGCTGTTCGTCCAGCGGCTGCAGGTGCCGGTCGTCATGACCGATATCGACCAGGCCCGCGTCGACAAGGGCGTGGCCTACGTGCACGGCGAGATCGACAAGCTGGTCACCAAGGGGCGCATCAACTCCGACAAGGCCAACCGGTTCAAGGCCCTGGTCACGGGGTCGGTGGGCAAGGACGGCATGGCGGATGCGGACTTCGTCATCGAGGCCGTTTTCGAGGACATGAAGGTCAAGCAGCAGGTGTTCGCCGAGGTGGAGGCCGTGGTCTCCCCCACCTGCATCCTGGCCACGAACACCTCCTCGCTGTCGGTCACCGAGATGGCCTCCCAGCTGCAGCATCCGGAGCGGGTCGTGGGCTTCCACTTCTTCAACCCGGTCGCGATGATGCCGCTGCTGGAGATCGTGCGCGGAGAGGCGACCGATGACGCCTCGCTGGCCACGGCGTTCGCCGTCGGCAAGTCGCTGAAGAAGTCCTGCGTGCTGGTGAAGGACGCCCCCGCGTTCGTGGTGAACCGGCTGCTCACGCGGTTCCTCGGCGAGGTGACCAAGTCCGTCGACGACGGTGCCGACTTCGCGGTGGCGGACCGGGCGCTGGATCCGCTGGGTCTGCCGATGTCGCCCTTCGTGCTGCTGCAGCTGGTCGGCCCCGCCGTGGCGTTCCACGTCTCGGAGACCATGCACGAGGCCTACCCGGACCGCTTCTATGTCTCGGAGAATCTCCGCCGACTGGTGGAGGCCGGCAAGACGGCGATCTGGACCTGGGGCGACGGCGGCCAGCAGGTCGATCCGCAAGTGCTGGAGCTCTTCGAGCAGGGCGATGCGGAGCTCACCGAGGAGGACGTGCGCGACCGTGCTCTCACGGCGCTGGCCGAGGAGGCTCAGCTCATGCTCGACGAAGGAGTCGTAGCCGAGGCGCAGGACATCGACCTGTGCATGCTGCTCGGCGCCGGCTGGCCGTTCCACCTCGGCGGCATCACGGCATACCTCGACCGCGCTGGCGTGTCCGAGCAGGTCAACGGATCTCGGTTCCTGCCGAAGGGCACGGCGAGCCTGCCCGCCTGATCTCGGATTCGCGAAGGCCCTCCGGCACCACGTCGGGGGGCCTTCGCCATGCGCGGCGACCCGCCGGGCCGCAGCCCGGGGAGGAAGGCCTGCTACGCCTCCCCGGCAGCCGGCGTCGGCGGGCCGAACAGATAGCCCTGGCCGAAGTCGCAGCCCAGTTCCTGCAGCATCTCGGCCTGCACGGTTTGCTCCACCCCTTCGGCGATGATGCGGCGGCCCAACCGGTGGCCGACCGAGATCGTGGCCGCGACGATCGCCTCGTCGTGCTCGTCGTGGCCCAGACCGGCGATGAAGACGCGATCGAGTTTCACGATGTCGGCAGGGATGTCCCGCAGCGTCCGCAGGCTGGAGTACCCGGAACCGAAGTCGTCGATGGCGACCAGGCACCCCAGTGCCCGCAGCCTGCGCAGCGTCACCAGTGTCGGTCCGGTCGCGTCGACCGCACTGGCCTCCGACAGCTCCAGCATCAACTGCTCCGGGCGCAGACCCGCCTGCGCCAGTTGCCGCTCGACGTTCACCGCGAACCGAATCGAGGCCAACTCCCGAGCCGAGACGTTGACGGACACCCAGTCCGGCCCCGCCGCGCCGGCCGCGGCGCGGTGCGCGAGCCATCCCAGCGCCCGCTCGCGCACCCGGGCGTCGAGGCGCTCCAGCAGCCCGGACTTCACGCTGGCACCCAGGAACTCCTCGGGGAGCAGCGGGGCTGCTCCGGGCCGCAGGATGCGGGCGAGCGCTTCGCTGCCCACCCATCCGCCGGTGGCGAAGTCGATGATGGGCTGCATTTCGACGATGAGCCCGTCGCCGGTGAGCGCAGCTCGCACCTGTTCGACGACCTCGACCCGGCTGCGAGCCTGATCCTCCATCTCGGGAGCGAAGAACTCCACTCTGTTGCGACCGCGCTGTTTTGCCCGGTACATGGCCAGATCTGCACGGCGGACCAGATCCTCGGAGTTGGAGCTACCGTCGCTGACCTGGGCCACGCCGATCGACACCGAGGCGGTGAAGTCCCGATCGTGCACCCGCAACGGCGACTCCAGCGAGTCGCGGATCCGCTCGGCCACGCGGCCGGCCTCGGCTGCGTCGACGGACTCGCAGACGATCACGAACTCGTCACCGCCCATCCGCACCACGAGGTCCTCGCGACGCACTGCGTTGAGGATGCGACCGGCCGTCTCCTGCAGGACGGCGTCACCGACGCGATGGCCGTAGGTGTCGTTGAGGTTCTTGAACCCGTCCAGGTCGCAGAACAGCACGGCCACGGTGCCAGAGCGGCGGCCCAGCTTCGCCACGGCGCGATCCAACTGGTCCAGGAGCAGGGAGCGGTTGGCCAGACCGGTCAGGGCGTCGTGGGTTGCCCGGTGCGCCAATTCCTCCTCGATCCGGCGCCACATCGTCACGTCCTGGAAGGCCACCACTGCCGTGTCCGGCTCGAGGCCGGCGTCCGGCTGGAGGGCCACGGACAGGGAGGTCCAGATCACGCCCCAGCCGTTGCGCACCACGCGCACGTTGTACTGGCCGACCGGACCGGCCAGGGCGCCGACCGGCGTGTCGAGCAGGACGGCGTCGTCCGGATGGACGAGGTCGGCCAACGGCATGCCGGAAAGTTGCTCCTGGGAGGTGTTCAGCAAGTCCGCCAGGGCGCGGTTGACCAGCAGGACCTCCCCGATGGTGTCATGGGCGACGCGCACGACCGCCATGGGCACGGGCGCATCGAGGAACGCCTGCGATGCAGAGGGCAGCATGCCACACCTCCCCACATTCCCCCCTGGGCAACCAGCCTACGGCCATCGAGGGCGGGGGGCAGCCCTCCGCCGACATCGCCGCCGGCGAATCAGCAGCGCCGATCCACCAGGCGATCACTGCGAGGGTTGCTCGACCACATCGGCGACGGCGACGGTCTCACCGCGCCTCGAAGCCTGCTCCACCAGCGACGCAGCAATCGCTGCGGGGGTGAGCCCGACCTCTTCCAGCAGATGCGCCCGCGTGGCGTGCTCGAGGAACTGCTGCGGGATCGCGAAGCAGCGCACCGGTCGGTCCAGGCCCTGGTCGGCGATCTCCTGCGCCACTCTGCTGCCGAACCCGCCGATGCGACCGCTGTCCTCGATCACCGCGACGATGTCGCTGTCAGCTGCGAGCGCGAGCAGCCCCGCCGGAATCGGGGCGATCCACCCCGGATCCACGACTCGCACGCCGACCCCCTGGTCGCGCAGCCGGGCCGCGGTCGCGACGGCGACCTGTGCCATGGCACCCACCGAGACCAGCAGCACGTTGGCCACCTCGCCGTGCTCGGCAAGCACGTCGAGGCCGCCGGCAGTGGACACCGCCGGGATCTCCTCCGGGACCGTGCCCTTGGGGAATCGCAGCGCGTTCGGACCGCTGGTGTCGGCGACCGCCTCGCGAAGCAGTCGGCGCAGCTGATGCGCGTCCCGGGGTGCGGCGATCCGCAGCCCGGGGACGATCTGCAGGATGGAGAGGTCCCACATGCCGTTGTGACTGGCGCCGTCGTCGCCGGTGATACCCGCCCGGTCCAGGACGAACGTCACGGGTGCGCGGTGCAGGGCGACGTCGAGCAGCACCTGGTCGAAGGCTCGGTTGAGGAACGTGGAGTAGACGGCCACGACCGGGTGCAGCCCCGCCATCGCCATCCCTGCGGCCGAGGTGACCGCGTGCTGCTCGGCGATACCGACATCGAAGCAGCGCCGCGGGTAGGCGGCGGCGAACGGAGCCAGCCCGACCGGTCCCAGCATCGCCGCGGTGATCGCGACGACCTCCGGGTGCTCGGCGCCGAGCCGGACCATCTCCTCGCCGAACGCCGAGGTCCACGTGGGACCGGCCTGCTGGCGCGCCCGACCGGTTTGCGGGTCGATCACCCCGACGCCGTGGAACCGGTCCGCCTCATCCCGCTCGGCGGGACCGTACCCGTGGCCCTTCTCCGTGATGGCATGCACGATGACCGGCCCCCGGTAGTCGGCCGCGCGCTCGAGGATGTGCTCCAGCGCCGCGCGATCGTGCCCGTCGACGGGACCGAGGTACTTCAGCCCCAGGTCCTCGAACAGCCCCTGCGGCGCCACGATGTCCTTCAGCCCGCGCTTCACGCCGTGCAGGGTCTCGAACATCGGGCCGCCGACCACCGGTGTCCCGGCCAGGATGCGCCGCACCGAGCGCAAGAAGACCTCGTAACCGCCACTGGTGCGCAGCGTGGCGAGGTGGTTGGCGAGGCCACCGATGGTGGGGCTGTAGGAACGCGCGTTGTCGTTGACGACGATGATGACCTGTCGGCGGGACGCCGCGATGTTGTTCAGCGCCTCCCATGCCATGCCTCCGGTCAAGGAGCCGTCACCGACGACGGCTACCACGCGGCGGTCCTCGCCGCGCAGGTCGAACCCCTTCGCCAGTCCGTCGGCGTAGGACAGCGCCGTGGATGCGTGGCTGTTCTCGATCACGTCGTGCGGGCTCTCCTGCCGACTGGGATAGCCCGACAGCCCGCCCTGCTGCCGCAACGTATCGAACTGCCCGGCGCGGCCGGTGAGGATCTTGTGCACGTAGGCCTGGTGGCCGGTGTCCCACAGCAGCACGTCGCGCGGCGAGTCGAAGACCCGGTGCAGCGCGATCCCGAGCTCGACCACACCGAGGTTGGGTCCCAGGTGCCCGCCGGTCGCGGAGACTTTCGCGACCAGGAACTCGCGGATCTCCTGGGCGAGCTCGGTGAGTTGGGCATCGCTGTACCGGCGCAGTTGCGCCGGGGAGTGCAGGGACTCCAGCAGGCTCATACGCGCCTCTCTGTTGCGCGGGGTACGCTGCCTTCGCCGACTCGCACCCGCATCCGTGGCCATACTCCGATTCTACGGACGGCAGCCGCCCGCGCAGTCCCATGACCCGCTAAAGCTTGGGCCGCCACACGGTCCCGGCGAGCGCATCCGTCACCAACGTCACCTCCCGGAGGGTCCCGACAAGATCGTGCCCGACCGCCTCGAGGTCGCGCAGGACCCCTTCGACCGCTTCCGGCGGCAGGGACTCGGCCAACCGGCGGCGCACGGAACGGTAGGCCTCGCGCTGGCCCGCGACGACCGCCTCGCAGTGCAGCAGCGCCACGAGTGCCAGGGCCGCCGGATTGCTCCGGATCGTGGGCGCGCCGCGCATCTCGGGCGCGCACCGGTCCAACAGCCACGGTGTGACGCGCGCGGCGAACTCCCGCGATCCCGGCGGCGGAAGGTCGGCCGGCCAGCCCGGCGGGACCCCCTGCTGCGCCACCGTTGTCCTGTTCAGTTCCGCTGCAGCAGTGAGCGCAGGACGTACTGCAGGATCCCGCCGTGCCGGTAGTAGTCCGCTTCCCCCGGTGTATCGATGCGGACCACTGCCTCGAACTGCGTCGCCTTCCCGTCCCCGGCGGTCGCCCGCACCTGCACCGTCGCCGGGGTACCGCCGCTGTTCAGAGCGGTGATGCCCTCGATCGCGAAGGTCTCCTCGCCGCTCAGGCCGAGGCTCTGGGCGCCCTGCCCGGTCGGGAACTGCAGCGGCAGCACACCCATGCCGATGAGGTTGGACCGGTGAATGCGCTCGTAGGACTCGGCGATCACCGCGCGGACACCGAGCAGGGCTGTGCCTTTGGCGGCCCAGTCGCGCGAGGACCCGGAGCCGTACTCCTTGCCGGCCAGCACCACCAGCGGGACGCCGGCGGCTGCATAGTGCTGGGCGGCGTCGTAGATGAACGCCTGCGGGCCGCCGGGGACCGCGAAGTCGCGCGTGTACCCGCCCTCGACGCCGTCGAGCAGCTGGTTGCGCAGCCGGATGTTGGCGAACGTGCCGCGGATCATCACCTCGTGGTTGCCGCGCCGCGACCCGTAGGAGTTGAAGTCCCTGCGCTGCACGCCGTGGGCCGTGAGGTAGTGCCCGGCCGGTGTGTCCGGCTTGATGGCTCCGGCCGGCGAGATGTGATCGGTGGTCACGGAGTCGCCGAGCATGGCCAGCACCCGGGCGCCGGCGATGTCGGCGACCGGCGTCGGCTGCGGGGCCATGCCCTCGAAGTACGGAGGCTTGCGGACGTAGGTGGATTCCCCGTCCCACTCGAAGGTGCTCCCCGTCGGCGTCGCCAGCGACTGCCACCGCTCGTCCCCGGCGAAGACATCGGCGTAGCGCCGGGTGAACATCGCCGGTTCGATGGCCGCGGCGATCGTTCGTTCCACATCGATCGGGTCCGGCCAGATGTCGCGCAGGAAGACCGGTTCGCCGTCGGACCCCGTTCCCAGCGGCTCGTGCAGCAGGTCGATGTCCATGGTTCCGGCGATGGCGTAGGCGACCACCAGCGGCGGACTGGCCAGGTAGTTCATCTTGACGTCGGGATTGATGCGGCCCTCGAAGTTCCGGTTGCCGCTGAGCACCGACACCACCGCGAGATCCGAGGCGCTCACGGCCGCGCTCACCTCCTCCGGCAGCGGACCGGAGTTGCCGATGCAGGTCGTGCACCCGTACCCGACGAGGTCGAATCCCAACTTGTCGAGGTACGGCGTGAGGCCGGCCTTGTCGTAGTAGTCGGTCACGACCTGCGAGCCCGGCGCCAGCGTCGTCTTCACCCAGGGCTTGCGGGTCAGGCCGCGCTCCACGGCGTTCTTCGCCAGCAGCGCCGCCCCGATCATGACCGCGGGATTGGACGTGTTGGTGCAGGAGGTGATCGCCGCGATGACCACGGCGCCGTGGTCGATGATGCAGTCCGTGCCGTCCTGCAGCACCAGCTGCGTGGGTGCGCTGGCGCGCCCGGCAGGAACTGCGGACGGCGCCGCGGCCGGTGCCCCGCCCTTGCCGTTGCCGTGCACCGCCGGCGGGTCGGATGCCGGGAAGCTCTCCCGTCCGGCCTCGTCCACGTCCGAGGGCGACGTGCTCGAGCCGTGGTCGGCGTAGGCACGCAGCGCGGTGCGGAAGTCCCCTTTGGCATCGGCGAGGCGGACCCGGTCCTGCGGCCGCTTCGGCCCGGCCAGCGACGGCTGGACCGTGCTCAGGTCAAGCCCCAGGTACTCCGAGTACACCGGCTCGTGCGCCGGGTCATGCCACAGGCCCTGCGCCTTGGCGTACTCCTCCACCACCCGGATCTGCTGCTCCGGGCGGCCGGTCAGCCGCAGGTAGGCCAGGGTCTCGGCGTCCAGCGGGAAGACCGCGGCGGTAGAGCCGTACTCCGGACTCATGTTGCCGATCGTGGCGCGGTTGGCCAGGGGCACCGCGGGGACGCCGTCGCCGTAGAACTCGACGAACTTGCCCACGACGCCGTGCTCGCGCAGTATCTCGGTGATCGTGAGCACGAGGTCGGTCGCCGTGGCGCCCTCCGGCAGTTGGCCGGACAGCTTGAACCCCACCACGCGCGGGATCAACATGCTCACCGGCTGGCCGAGCATGGCGGCCTCGGCCTCGATCCCGCCGACGCCCCAGCCGAGCACACCGAGGCCGTTGACCATCGTGGTGTGGCTGTCGGTGCCGACGCAGGTGTCGGGATAGGCCTGGCCGTTGCGGACCATGATGACCCGAGCGAGGTGCTCGATGTTCACCTGGTGCACGATGCCGGTGCCCGGGGGCACGACCTTGAACTCGTCGAATGCCGACTGGCCCCATCGCAGGAACTGATAGCGCTCGTGGTTGCGCTCGTACTCGCGGTCGACGTTGCGCTCGAACGCCGTGTTCGTGCCGAAGTAGTCCGCGATGACCGAGTGGTCGATCACCAGCTCCGCGGGCGCCAAGGGGTTGATGCGGTCCGGGTCGCCCCCGAGATCGCGAACGGCCTCGCGCATCGTGGCGAGGTCCACCACGCAGGGCACGCCCGTGAAGTCCTGCATGATGACGCGCGCCGGGGTGAACTGGATCTCATCGCTCGGCTCGGCCTCGGGATCCCACGCGCCCAGGGCCCGAATCTGGTCGGCGGTGACGTTGGCGCCGTCCTCGGTGCGCAGCAGGTTCTCCAGCAGCACCTTGTGGGTGAAGGGCAGTCGCTCCGAGCCGGGGACCGCGCTGAGCCGAAAGATCTCGTAGGCATCGTCCCCGATCTGCAGCGTGTCCTTGGCGGAGAACGAGTTCAGGCTGGGCATGCGACTCCTCGGGAGTGGGTGTGGGTTCCATCCTAGGAGAGGACCCGGTGCGGCACGCGCCGGCCGTGCGCCGCACCGGGGTCCGGATCAGCGCCCGTGCCGCGGAGGGCGCAGCAGTGCCACAGCTTCGATGTGGTGCGTCTGGGGGAACATGTCGTAGCAGGACAGCGAGTCCAGCTGCCAACCCAGGTCCAGCACCGTGCGCAGGTCCCGCGCCAAGGCGGCCGGGTCGCAGGCGACGTAGGCCACCGCACGCGGAGCGAGCCGGTCCAGCTCGGCAAGCACGGCTGCCCCGGCACCGGAGCGCGGCGGATCCAGCACCACGAGATCCGCTCCGCCCCGGTACTGCTGCAGCCAGGGCAGCACGGGTGCTCGATGGACCCGGCAGTTGGCGAGGCCGGAGAGGTTGCGCCGCGCGAATCGGGCGGCCCCCTTATCCCCCTCCACGACGTGGACGCTGCCACCCTCCAGCCGCGCCGCCAAGCCGGCCGCGAACAGCCCCACGCCGGCGTACAGGTCGAGCAGCGACTCCCCGCGCCGGGGCTGGAGCAGGGTCGCCACCGCGTCGGTGAGCAGCGCCGGCGCACCCGGATGCACCTGCCAGAATCCGTCGGCCGCGACCTCGAAGCGCCGCCCGCCGACACGCTCGTGGACGACCCGATGCGTCATCCGCCGGGGCGGCCCCGCGGCGAGCTCCCCTGTGCTGCTGCCCACGGCCGAGATCGGCCCGCTGCCGGAGGCCTCGGCGGCCTCCGCAGCCGCGGCGACGACGGCGGTACGCGTGATCAGGCAGTCCTCGATCGGGATCAACTCGGCGGATCGCCATCGCTGCATCGCCAGGCCGGACTCCAGCGCGGCGAACCTGCCCCGGGTGCGCCACCGCAGGCCGTGGTCATCGCCGGGCACGGCGTGCACCGTGCCGTCCCACGGCACATCGGCGGGGTCGAGCCGCGCGATACGGCGCAGGCAGTCGTCGACCACGGCTGCCTTGAGCTCGCGCTGCGCGGGCAGCGCAACGTGCTGGAAGTCGCAGCCGCCGCAGCCGCCCGGCCCGCTCGCCTCGCACCGGGCAGCCACGCGGTCCGGATGGGACTCGACGACCTCGACCAGATCGGCGAACACGAGCCGGCCGTGGCCGCGCACCGCCTCGACCACGGCCGTGCCGCGCTCGCCCGGAAGCGCGTGTCGCAGGAACACGGTTGCGCGGCCATCGTCCTCGAGGGCCTCGGCGAGCATGGATCCGCCGTGGGCCACTGCCCGGGCGCGCACGGTGATGCGATCGCCCACCGCGATCACTGCGGTCCGGTGCGCGGGTCGCGCGGGTCGGTCTCGATGCGCGGGATCGCGCCGGTCATGCCGGTGACGCCGCCGCGGATGCGTCCGATCCCAGCAGGGACGTCCTCCGCCTCCGACGCCCGCTGCCAGGGGACGGTCACGACCATGACGTTGGGCAGCGACATCAAGCGCAGCTTCAGCCGTGCCGCCGACTGGTTGTGCAGCAGCCGCTCCCACCAGTGGGCCACGACGTACTCCGGCATGTAGATGGTCAGCAGCGCCTCGGGATTCCTGCTCGCCAGCACGGCGACGTAGTCGGTGACGGGATTGTTGATCTCACGGAACGGCGACTGCAGCACCTGCAGGGGAACCGGCATCTCGGACTCCGCCCAGGTCGCGGCCAACTGCCGCGCCTCCTGCTCGTCCACGGCAACCGTGATGGCCTCCACCGCAGTGGGCCGGCTAGCGCGCGCATAGGCGATGGCGCGCAGTGTCGGTTTGTGGATCCGGGAGACGAGGATGAGCGCGATCACTTCGCTGCTCGGAGCGCCGACGGACTGCTCCTCGGCAGCCAGTGCGTAGGCGACAGTGTCGTAGTGCTCGCGCACCGCGCGCATCGCCGCGGCCAGCAGCGGTACCAGCAGCACCACCAGCCAGGCCCCTGCGGTGAACTTGCTGATGAGCACCACGACCAGCACGGCGCCGGTGACGAACTGGGCAACGCCGGCCACCGCTCGGCCGCGTCGTGCCGGCCCCCGCTCCTCCGCCGGCATGCGTCCCCGCAGCCGCCGCGACCAGTGGCGCACCATTCCGGCCTGCCCCAGCGTCAGCGCCAGGAACACGCCCACCACGTAGAGCTGGATCAGCGCCGTCAACCGCGCATCGAAGGCCCAGACCAGCAGCCCGGCGGCCACTGCCAGCACCAGGATGCCGTTGCTGTAGACCAGCCGATCGCCCCGCGACTGCAGCTGCCGCGGCAGGAACCCGTCCTTGGCCAGCACCGACGACAGCACCGAGAAGCTGCGGAACGCGCTCATCGCGGCAGCGCCGAGGATGGCCACCGTCACGATGACGGCGGCCAGGACGACCCAGGAACTGCCGAACACCGCGTCCACGACTTGCACGACGACCGTCTGCTGCGGCTCGCCCGCGGGCAGACCGATGAGGTCGGCGTTGTCGGCGGTGGCTTTGACGCCGGTGAGCAGCGCCAGCCACGTGATGCTGGCGAAGAGCACCATGGAGATCGCGCCGACCAGCACCACGGTCATCGCGGCCCGCTCTCCCCTGGGCCGCTGCAGCGACGGCGCGCCGGTGCCGATGGCCTCCACCCCGGTCACGGCGATGCTGCCCGAGGAGAAGGCCCGCGCCAGCACGACGAGCAGCGCCAGGCCGGCCAACCCGGTGGTCGGCTCGGCCGTGTCCCATTCGGCGCTGACCGCGCGCGGTCTGTCATCGAGCAGGACCTGCACGCCCGCCGCAACGGCGGTGACGAGGATAGCCGCCACGAAGGCCCAGGTCCCGGCCTGCAGGAGCGCTGCGATGCTCGCGCTGCCGCGGAGGCTCAGGATGGCCATGAGGACGATGACGCCCAGTGCCAGCAGCACCCGGGCCTCGTAGAGCGCGGGGGCGATCGAGACGATCGTGTCGATGATGGCGGTCGTGCTGACCGCGAGGGTGAGCGCGAAGTCGATGAGCATGGCCGCGCCCACCACGGCGGCGGGCGACTGGCCCAGGTTCCGCCGGGCGACCGCGTAGTCCGCCCCGCCCGTCGGGTACTCGCGCACGGTGTACCGGTAGGCCGCCACCACGACGGCGAAGACGACCACGACGCACGCAGCCACCGCAGGCCCGTAGGCGTAGACCCCGAAGCCGCCGACCGCGAGCAGAATCAGGATCTCCTGCGTGGCGTAGACGTTGCTGGACAACGCATCGCTGCCCAAGCCGGCGATAGCGCCGAAGCGCCCAGCCTCTCGCTTGCGCTGCTGCGTCGGCAGCGCCTTGCCGAGCAGCAGCCGCTTGGCGCGCGAGACGTAGGCCACCTCTGGATGGTAGAGGAATCGGATCGGGCACCGAGGCCCTCGGCTCTGCTCCGTGCGCGAAAGCGTGCAAGGATAAGTCGGACGCGCGTGCCGGCGGCGGTCGGCAGGTCGGCCGCCCGGGCTCACTGGAGGTTCCGTGCACATCGTGATCATGGGCTGTGGTCGCGTCGGGTCGTCGCTGGCTGTGGAACTGGACCGGCTCGGGCATTCCGTGGCGGTCGTCGACCACGACATCGAGTCGTTCCGGCGGCTCGGGCCCTCGTTCGGCGGAGCGACCGTGACCGGGGTCGGGTTCGACCGCGACACCTTGCAGAAGGCTGGCATCGAGCGCGCGCACGCGTTCGCGGCGGTGTCCAGCGGCGACAACTCCAACATCCTGGCGGCACGCGTGGCGCGCGAGACGTACAGCGTCGCCAAGGTGGTCGCGCGCATCTACGACCCCAAGCGGGCCGAGATCTACGAGCGTCTCGGCATCCCGACCGTCGCCACGGTGGCGTGGTCCACCGGGCAGATGCTGCGCCGCCTGCTGCCCGAGGAACTCTCCGAGGAGTGGCGCGACCCCAGCGGCACGGTCGTCCTGGCCCAGGTGGGCCTGCACCAAGACTGGATCGGCACCCGGATCCGGGAGATCGGCGAGCGCACCGGCACGCGTATCGCTTTCCTCACCCGGTACGGCGAGGGCCGACTCCCCGAGCCGGACACCGTGCTGCAGGAGGGCGATCTGCTGCACGTGATCCTGAGGGTGGAGGACCACGAGAGCGTCTCTCGGCTCCTCTCCGAACCGCCGGCCAAGCGGGAGGCCATGAAATGAGAGTCGCCATCGCCGGCGCCGGCAAGGTCGGCCGGTCCATCGCGCGCGAACTCATCACCAACGGACACCAGGTGCTGCTCATCGACCAGGATCCCGAGATCACGCGCAGCAACCAGGTTCCGGGCGCCGACATGCTCCAGGCGGACGCCTGCGAGATCTCCGCGCTGGAGGAGGCTCAGTTGTCGCAGTGCCAGGTCGTCGTCGCGGCGACGGGCGACGACAAGGCGAATCTCGTGGTGTCGCTGCTGGCCAAGACCGAATACGGCGTCCCTCGGGTGGTTGCCCGTGTGAACCACCCGAAGAACGAGTGGATGTTCGACGAGTCCTGGGGGGTCGACGTGGCCGTCTCGACGCCGCGCATGCTGTCCGCCCTCGTCGAGGAGGCCGTGACCGTCGGGGACCTGGTCCGGCTGTTCACCTTCCGCAAGGGCGAGGCGGATCTGGTGGAACTGACGCTGCCGGCGGATGCCGCGGTCGTCGGCGGTCGCGTCGGTGATGTCCTGTGGCCCCCGGACACGGCGCTGGTGGCGATCGTGCGCGGGCCTAGGGTCATCGCTCCCTCCCCGGACGACCCGCTCGAGGCCGGCGACGAGCTGCTGTTCGTCTGCGCACCCGATGTCGAGGACGAGCTGCAGAACCTCCTGTCGCCCCATGACCACGGGGCGTCTGGAGGCCAGCCGCCTCGCTAGGCGGACTCGTGTCCTGCTCCTGCGTGCGAGGCTCGCTAGGAGGATTCCGCCGGGGCGGCGCCCGTGAGGTCGATGACCGGTTCGGTCCCGTCCGGCTGCACAGGCGCGGTGCCGGGGCGCGGCGAGAGCCGCTGCGAGATGACCTCGGTGACGCCATCGGACCGCATCGCTACGCCGTAGAGGGCGTCGGCGGCCTCCATGGTCCGTTTCTGGTGCGTGATGATGATCAACTGACTGCTGGTGCGCAGTTCCTCGATGACGTCGATGAGCCGGCCCAGATTGGTGTCGTCCAGGGCGGCCTCGACCTCGTCGAGGACGTAGAAGGGGCTCGGCCGAGCCTTGAACAGGGCGATGAGGAACGCCACCGCAGTCAGCGACCGCTCACCGCCGGACAGCAGCGACAGTCGCTTGATCTTCTTGCCCGGGGGCCGCGCCTCGACCTCGACGCCGGTGACGAGCATGTCGTGCGGATCGGTCAGGACCAGCCGACCCTCGCCACCAGGGAACAGCCGGGCGAAGACTCGCTCGAAATGGGCAGCAGCGTCCACGAACGCCTCGGCGAAGACCTGCTCCACCCGGGCATCGATGTCCTTCACGATGCCCTGCAGATCATGGCGACTCCGCTTCATGTCCTCGATCTGCTCGTTGAGGTACGTGGAGCGCTCCTCCGCGGCGGCGAACTCCTCCAGCGCCAGCGGGTTGACGGTACCCAGAAGCGACAGCGACCGCTCAGCAGCCCGCAAGCGTCGTTCCTGGGCCCGGCGTTCGTAGGGGTACGGCTCGGTGTCGCCCGCCGCGGCTTCCTCCGCGTCCCCGGGCGTCGCGGGGCTCGGCGGGATCGGCACGTCAGGGCCGTACTCGTCGACCAGGACCTCGGTGCTGATGCCGTGCTCGGTGAGCGCCCGCTCCGCGAGCTGCTCGATCCGCAGCCGCTGCTCGGCTCGCGCCACTTCGTCGCGGTGCACGGAGTCGGTGAGCCGCGCCACCTGCGACTCCAGGTCGCGGATCCGCGTGCGCACGCCGGTCAGCTGGTGGTGCCGCTGCGTCGCTGCCTCGCGCAGGTGGCGGCGCTGCTCGGCGGTCTCGGCAAGATCGCGCTCCGCCGTCGCTTGCGCGGCTGAGGCCACTTCGGCGACCGCGGCCGCGACTTCGGCCCGCCGGACCCGCCGGCTGTGCTGGCGCGCAGCCCGCTCGCGGCTGCGCTCTTCCTCCTCGGCGGCGCGCTGCAGCGATGCGGCCCGCTGCGACTGGGATGCCGCTCGCTCCTGCAGCGTGTGCAGGCTCATCCGGGCCTCGGTCTCGGTCTGCCGCAGCTGCCCCAGCCGTGCGATCAGTTCCGGTTCGCTGTCGTTGTCGGGCTCTGGCAGGCTGTCGAGCTCGGCCTGTGCCAGGCCTTGCGCTTGGAGCGCGGCCTGCAGGGCCCCCCGGTCGGTGTCCACTGCCGACTCCAGGCCCGTCAGGCGCCGCGAACTGGCCTCGACCGCGGCCCTGGCCGACTGCATCCTGCGCTGCCACTGCGTGCGCCGCTCGTCGCTGGCGGCCTGGCGGGTACGGGCGTCCTGCCAACGGGTGCGCGCCTGCTCGACGTCCTCGGCGCAGTGCTGCTCGACCTCCAACGCGGCATCGAGGGCCGCCTGCGCGGCGTCGGCGCGATCCGCGGCCTCGGCGACGGCCCGGCCTGCGGCGGTGACGGCGTCCTGCATATCCCAGCGGGTCGATCCGTCGCGAACGCCGCCGCGGGCCCACGTCGAGGCCAGGAGATCGCCGTGCGGCGTCACCGCGATCCATCGGCCGGGGCCGCGCACGAGGTCCACCGCCTCGGCGAGGTCCGCCACGAGGACGAAGTCGGCGAGCAGCGCTGCGACCGCCGGGCCGACCGGACCGGGGATCTCGACCGTGTCGGCGAGCCGCCGCCCCGTCGCCGGACTGCCTGCCCCCTCGTGCGCACCGTCGGCGGCGATCACGAGCTCGGCCCGATCGACCCCGCGCTCACGCAGCATCGCCAGTCCCTCGGCCGCGACTCGCGGATCGGCGACGACGAGACCCTCGGCCAGTGCGCCCATCGCCGCCACGACCGCGGTGCGATGCTCATCGCCCACAGTGACGAGATCCGCCACGGTGCCCAGCACACCGCTCAACTCCTCGGCGAGGAATGCCGAACCGGAGTTGGCGTCCATCGAAGCGACCGATGCCGCCAGCGTCTCCTCGCGGGCGGCAGCCGCCGCCTGCTCCCGATTGGCCTGCTGCACCTCCGCGCGGTGCGTCGTCACCTGCGCCGCTGCGTCCGACCTGCGCTGCTTGGCCCGGTCCCACGCCGATTGCAGCGGACCCAGGTCGATGGCCTCCCCCGCGCTGTCGTCGTCGCTCGTTTCTTCGGCACCCACCGCGGCGAGCGCCTCGTCGGCGCTGGTGAGGGCTTCGCGCGCCCGGCCCAGCTCGGCCTCGCGGGCCGTCAGACCGGCCTCCGCGGCGCTCACCCGCGAGCCGGCACGGCCGACGGCGGCAGTGGCGTGCTCCAGCTGGCGGCGCTGCTGCTTGGTTGCGCTCTGGAGTTCGCCGAGTTCGTCCTCCAACGATGTCCGCGCGGCGACGATGCCGGCCACCTGGTCGGATGCCTGCCGCACCTGCGCGGCGAGCGCCGCGTGCTCCTCGCGCGCCCGTGCGGCATCGGAGCGCAACTGCTCGGGGTTGCGACCAGTGGACGGCGGCGCGCCGGTGTCCAGGACGAGTCTGCGCTCGGCGGCAACTGCAGCCAGCCCCCGCAGCCGCTCCGAGACCCGGGTCAATCGGTTCCAGATGTCCTCTGCGGCCTCGAGCAACGGCTCGGCCTCCTCCGCCGCGGCCTGCAGCTGCGATTCCTCGGTCCGCTGGGCCAGCAGGTCCGACTCCCGCTCGGCCTTGGTATGGAGCAGCGCCTCCTCGTCGGCCACTTCGCGCTCCAGCGCGGTGACGGCCGTGATGTAGTCGTCGGCCAGCAGGCGCAGTCGCGCATCGCGCACGTCGGCCTGGATGACCGCGGCCCGCCGAGCCACCTCGGCCTGGCGCCCCAGGGGCTTCAGCTGCCGGCGCAGCTCGGTGGCCAGGTCCTGCAGTCGCGACAGCTTCTCCCCGAGTCCGTCGAGCTTGCGCAGCGCCTTCTCCTTGCGCTTGCGGTGCTTCAGCACCCCGGCGGCCTCCTCGATGAAGCCGCGTCGCTCCTCAGCGGTGGCGTGCAGGATCGAGTCGAGGCGGCCCTGGCCGACGATGACGTGCATCTCGCGCCCGATACCCGAATCGGACAGCAACTCCTGCACGTCGAGCAGTCGGCATGCGCTGCCGTTGATGGCGTAGTCCGAGCCGCCGGATCGGAACATGATCCGCGAGATCGTGACCTCGGTGTAGTCGATCGGCAGCGCACCGTCTGTGTTGTCGATCGTGAGGCTGACCTCGGCGCGACCCAGTGCGGGGCGGCCCGCGGTCCCGGCGAAGATGACGTCTTCCATCTTGCCGCCGCGCAGAGACTTCGCGCCCTGTTCGCCCATCACCCACGCCAGAGCGTCCACAACGTTCGACTTCCCCGACCCGTTGGGCCCGACGACCGCAGTGACGCCCGGCTCGAGTTCGAGCGTCGTCGCGGAGGCGAACGACTTGAACCCCTTCAGGGTCAGCGTCTTCAGGTACACGAGCGACTCCTCGACCACCGAGCGTTAGCCACCCACGATAACCCGAGCCGACGGCGGCACCGACGACTGACGCGCGCCTCGGGGGCTGGCGGCGGCTTGTCTGATCGGCCTCGGAGGAGCGGCTGGCCGTGATCTGGGCGTGTTCCGGACTGGCCCCACCGATGCGCTGCCATCACCCCAGACCCGGACACCGCGGCGGGGTATCCCGGCAGCCGACCCGCCCGGCTACGCCAGCACGGGTCGCAGTAGGTCCTCCTCGGGCGCGTCCAGAGAGTCGACGAGCCGGTGCTGATCGGGTGCACCTGCCGACCCGGTACGGGCTGCCAGGGCGAGTTCCTCCGACAACCGAGCTACCTCGGCCTCGAGCGCTGCCACTCGGGAGCGCAGCCGGTCGTTCTCCCATACCAGTCGGGGGTCGGTTGCAGCGAGATGTCCATACAGCGCCTTGGCCATGGCAAGTGCCTTCCGGGAAACGTCGTCGGCCCGCGGGTGGATCCGCGGGGCAGTGCGGGCGACCGCAGTCTCCACGTCCTTCCCAGCGTGGCAGCAGCCAAACACCCGGTCAAGGCTGGCCGACCGAGCGCCGGGTCAGCGGCGCCGCACCGGCAGCCGCTGGCAGCGCGGACACCGATGGCTGGAGCGATTCGCGAACGCCTCGCGGAGGATCGGGCGGCCGCAGCGACGGCACGGTTGGCCGGCGCGCCCGTAGACGGCGAGATCGCGGGAGAACCAGCCACTGTCGCCGTTCACGTTGACGTAGAGGGGGTCGAAGCTCGTCCCACCGGCCTCCAGCGCTTCGCTCATGACCTCCGAGGCGGTCTGCAGCACCGAGCAGGCCTCCTTGGCGGACAGGGAATCGGTGGCCCTCGACGGGTGGAGCCGGCAGCGCCACAGCGTCTCGTCGGCGTAGATGTTGCCGATCCCGGACACGACCGTCTGGTCGAGCAGTCCTCGTTTGATGCCGGTCCGCCTCGATCGCAGCCGTGCCCCCGCCGAAGCGATGTCGTAGGAGGGATCGAACGGGTCGGCGGCGATGTGCGCCACGACCGACGGCAGCCCGGTAGGCGCGTCGTCCACCAGCAACCACCCGAAGGTGCGCTGGTCCACGAAGGACAGCACCGCGCCGTCGGTGAAGCGCACCCGCACCCGCTCATGGGGTCCGAAGCCCAGCTCACCGGTCGCAGCGGTTCGGAACTGCCCGCTCATCGCCAAGTGCGCGACCAGGACCGGGTGTGGCGCGTCGAGGAGTCGCAGCCACAAGAACTTGCCGCGCCGTTCGACCGAGGCGATAGCGGCGCCGGCGAGTGCGTCGCAGAAGGCCGTCGCGCCCCCGAGCTGCCGGCGGACCGCCCGGGGATGCAGCACCGCGGCCGAGGCGATCCGGCGGCCCGTGACGGCCTCAGCAAGCCCACGGCGCACCGTCTCCACTTCCGGCAGCTCAGGCACCGCCCGCCTCCGGCTGGCCCAGCGCCTGATACGCCGTCTGGGCTGCCTGCATTTCGGCGTCCTTCTTGGTCCGTCCGGAGCCGCGGCCGAAGTCGCCGGTGCTGAGCCGGACCTGCGCCGTGAAGCGGCGGTCGTGGTCGGGCCCCTCGGTCGTGACGAGGTACTCCGGAACCCCCAGGCCCAGGCGGGCTGTGAGCTCCTGCAACGAGGTCTTCCAGTCCAGACCCACTCCGAGCTCTGCCGCCTCGGTGATACGCCTGCCGAAGAGCCGATCCACCAGCTGCGCAGCCTGCGGCAAACCGCAGCCGATGTAGACGGCGCCGAGCACGGCCTCCATGGCGTCGGCGAGGATCGAGGTCTTGTCGTGGCCGCCGGTCGCCGCCTCGCCCCTGCCGAGCCGCACGTACTCCCCCAGGCCGAGAGTCCGCGCGGCCTCTGCACAGGCCCGGGCGTTGACGACCGAAGCCCGGATCTTGGCGAGCTCGCCCTCAGCCCGCTCGGGGTAGCGGCGGTACAGCGTGTCGGTCACCACCATCTCGAGGATGGCGTCGCCGAGGAACTCCAGGCGCTCGTTGTTCGGCAGTCCGCCGTGCTCGTTGGCAAAGGAGCGGTGGGTCAGGGCCAGTTCGAGGACGTCGCCGGGAACCGTCATGCCCGCGAGGGGCGCGAGGACCTCGTCGAGGTCCGCCGAGGGGTAGTGCGTCACGTTCAGCCCTGTCCCGACTCCGATCAGATGTCCAGGACCTGACGCTTGTCGTAGGTGCCGCACGTCGGGCACACGGTGTGCGGAAGCTTCTTGGAGCGGCACCGGTCGCAGGTGGCCAGCGTCAACGGGGCGGCCTTCCACTGCGCCCGCCGATGGCGGGTGTTGGAACGGGACATCTTCCGCTTCGGGACTGCCATGTCATTTGCCCTTCTCGTTGCTGTCGTGCCCGCTCGCTGTCGAGACGGCACCGGTGGTTCCTGGGAGCCAGTGCTGCAACTCGGCCCAGCGGGTGTCAGGCCGGTCATGCCGGTGGCCGGGCTCATCGGCCAAGCGCAGACCGCAGACCGGGCAGAGCCCAGGACAGTCCGGGGTGCACACGGGCACCTGCGGTAAGTCTAGAACAACCCCGTCGCGGAGCACGGGCTCCAGGTCCAGCAGGTCGCCGACCAACTGCGGCAAGGGGTCCCCGTCCGCACCCGGAGGCGTCGCGAGATCGGGATACTCGAACAACTGCTGCAGGGCCACGACGATGCTGCCGGTCACCGGGTCGAGGCACCGGGAGCACTCCGCAGCGGTCTCCACCGTGGCTGAGCCGCTCACCAGAACGCCCTCCACGACCGATTCCATCCGCAGGTCCAGCTCCACCGGCGACCCGGCCACGACCTCGCTACTGGAGACCGACCATCCGGCCGGCGCACGCAACGAGCGGCGAACGGTGAGCATCGCGCCTGCCCGGCGTCCCAGCGGCTTGGTGTCCAGCACCAGCGGGTCGCTCGCGTCCAGCGTCTTCATGGCTGCTCATCCAAGCTGCATCGGGGGGCGGGAACGGTGCCGACCGGCACCGGCCTACCACAGTAGCGACTCGGTCCGCGATCCCCCAAATGCATCGGGTCAGGGCAGCGCGACCGGCTCGTCTTCGACGGCCTCGGCCTGTGCGCGCACCTTCTGTCGCCCTGCTTCCACCGAATCCAGCGTCCGCGACAGCGTCGCGGAGAAGGCGGCGAGCTTGGCCTCGACGTACGCGTCTACCTCCGCACGCATCCCCTCCGCCTGGCGCTGAGCCCGGTCGAGCAGCCCGTCGGCCCGCAACTGTGCCTCCTGCAGGACCTCGTGCTGGTCGACGAGTGCTTCCCGCTCCTGATGCAGCTGCTCCCGGATCCCCTCGGCCTCGGCCTGCGCAGCCTCACGAACCCGGGAGACATCGATGAGTGCCTCCTCCCGCAGCCGCTCCGCCTCGGCATGCGCGGTGTCGCGGGACCGGTCGGCTTCCTCCTGGGCCGCCGCCATGATCTGGCTGCGCTGCGCCAGGATGGATGCTGCGGCGAGGATCTCCTCCGGCAGCGACTCGCGGGCGTGGCTCAGCAGTTGCAGCAGGCGGTCGCGATCGACGACGACGCCGGCACCGAACGCTCGTGGCCGGCCTGCCTCCAGCAGACCGATGGCCTCCTGCAACGTGTCATGGATGTCCATGGCTGCTCCCCTCCACCGGATGCGCGGACCGCCCGGACGATGCCCCATTCTGCCTTGACATCATGGGCGAGCGAAGGACTGAGCCTCGCCGACCGCGCGCGGCGTGTTCCCGGCGTCATCGCTGGGCGATCTTCTGACGGATCCGCTCCAGCACCCGGTCGGGCACGAGTCCGGCGACATCGCCGCCGTAGGTGGCGACTTCCTTGACCAGGCTGCTCGACAGGTAGCCGTAGATCGGATTCGTGGAGAGGAAGAGCGTCTCCACGCCGCTGAGCCGGTGGTTCATCTGCGCCATCTGCAGCTCGTAGTCGAAATCGGTGACCGCGCGCAGTCCCTTGACGACCACGGAGATGCTCTGATCGCGGCAGTAGTCCACGAGCAGCCCGTGGAAGGCGTCCACCCGGATGTTGGGATACGGCGCGCAGACCTCGCGCAGCATCTCGATGCGCTCTTCGACCGTGAAGAGGCTGGACTTCTTCTTGTTGATGAGCACGCCGACGGTGACATCGTCGAACAGGGAGGCCGCCCGCGAGAAGACGTCGATGTGGCCGTTGGTCACCGGGTCGAACGAGCCCGGGCAGCACGCCTTGACCATCTCAGGCCCCCTCCAGGTCCGGGTCATCGTCCTGCGCGTGACCGTACCAGACCGCGGTCTCGCCGTACCGGCGCCGATCCTGCGCCACCCAGGTCGCTGGCAGCGGGGACTCGGCGTCCCGGGCGGGCCGCTCGACCACGATCAGGGCACCGGGTGCCAGGCAACCGGCGTCGGCGAGCTTGGCGAGCAGCGCAGCCACCGTCCGCGCTGCCACGTCGTAGGGCGGATCGAGGAGGACGAGCTGAAACGGCGGGCCTGCGGTCGGCAGCCAGCGCTGTGCGTCCGCGCCGATCGCCGTTGCCCGATCTCCGACCCCGAGTGACTCGATGTTGCGGCGAAGCACGCCCAGGGCGGCGCGATCCCGCTCTACCGCGGTGGCGTCCGCGGCCCCTCGGCTCAACGCCTCCAGCGCGAGTGCGCCGGAGCCGGAGTAGAGATCCAGGACGCGGCAGCCGACGAGTCCGCCGAGGCGATGCTCGATGCTGCTGAACACCGCTTCCCGCACGCGGTCGGTCGTCGGCCGCGCGATCCTGCCCGGCACCGCGAGCCGGCGGCCGGCGAGGCTGCCTGCGATGATCCGCGTCATCCCTTGTCCACGAAGTCGAGCAGTTCGTCCTGGGCCCACTCGCCGACCGCCTCGGCCAGTGCCGGGTTGTCGGACAACGTCGGATCTGCTGCGACCACACGATCGGCCTCGGTCCTGGCTGCGGCGATGATGTCGCCGTCCCGCAGGACCGACAGCAGGTGCAGGCTGCTGGTGCGTCCGGACTGAGCAGCACCGAGCACATCGCCCTCGCGGCGCTGATGGAGATCCACCTCGGACAGCGCGAACCCGTCCAAGGTCGATGCCACCGCAGCCAACCGCTGTCGTCCCGGCGCATCCTCCGACACCGCCGTGTGCAGCAGGCAAAGCCCCGCGTGACCGCCGCGTCCGATCCGGCCCCGCAGCTGGTGCAGCTGGGACACTCCGAACCGGTCGGCATCCAGGACGACCATCACGGTGGCGTTCGGCACATCGACGCCCACTTCGATCACGGTTGTCGCCACGAGGACGTCCACCTCGTGCGCTCCGCCGTGCCCGGCGAATCTCGACATGACCCCGTCCTTCTCCGTCGCGGTCATCCGCCCGTGCAGCGCCGCCACCCGCAGCCCCTGCAGCGGACCCGATGCCAGGTGTGCCACGGTGTCCACCACCGTGCTCACCGCGGCCCATGCGGACTCCTCACCGTCGACCGGCGGCTGCTCGGCTTCGTCGATGCGCGGGCAGACCACATAGGCCTGTCGGCCCGCCTCGACCTCCTCCGCGATGCGCCGCCACATCCGTTCGACGTAGGCGGGTCGATCCGCCGGCACCACGTGCGTCGAGATCGAGGCCCGACCGGCCGGCAGTTCGTGCAAGGTCGACACGGCGAGGTCGCCGAAGACCGTCATCGCGATCGTGCGCGGAATCGGCGTGGCCGTCATGACCAGCACATGCGGCCGCTCGCCTCGCGGCGCCTTCTGTGCCAGCGCGGCCCGCTGCTCGACGCCGAAGCGGTGCTGCTCGTCGACGACGACGAGGGCCAGCTCAGCGAACTGCACCGGGTCGCTGAGCAGCGCGTGGGTGCCGACGAGCAGACCGGTCTGCCCGCCCGCGGCACCGGTCAGGACGCGGCGACGCTCGGCGGCGGACATGGAGCCGGTCAGCAGGTCGACGCGAGTCGCGGCATCCGCGGCCCCCAGCATGCCCGCTTCGGCCAGCGGGCCGAGCAGAGCGCGAATCGATCGCAGGTGCTGCTCGGCCAGGACCTCGGTCGGCGCCAGCAGCGCCGCCTGACCGCCGGACTCCACCACGCGCAGCATGGCGTGCAGCGCGAGGATCGTCTTGCCGGAGCCCACCTCGCCCTGCAGCAGGCGATGCATCGGATGCGGGGCGGCGAGGTCCGCGTCGAACTGCTCGATGACCGCCCGCTGCCCGGCCGTCAGCGCGAACGGCAAGCGACGGTGCAGGGCCGCCACCAGTCCGTCCGCTGCGGCGGGCCGAGGCTTGGCCGGCATCCGCGATTGGTGGTGCCTGCGCTGGGCCAGCACCACCTGCACGATCCAGGCCTCGTCGAACCGCAGCCGTCGGCGGGCGCGCTCGATGTCGGACTCCGATTCCGGCAGATGGATGAGGCGAAGCGCTTGGCCGAGGGGCAGGAGTTCCTCCGCCTCGCGCACCTGGGCAGGGATCGGGTCGCCGATGTCCGCCAGCGCAACCTGCTCCAGCGCGAGGCGGATGCATCGGCCGATCGTCCACGACGGCACCTTCCCGGTGGCGGGGTAGACGGGGACGAAATCCCGGAGGAACTCCGGGCCGTCTTCGTCGGTGATGGCCGCGTCCTCGTCGGCGAAGAGGACGTAGTCGGGGTGGGCCAGCTGACGCCGGCCGCGGTAGCTGCCCACCTTGCCCGCGAACAGGCCGACCCGCCCGGGGTGCAGGTCCCGCTTGCGCCACGCCTGGTTGAAGAACGTCAGGGTGAGCCGACCGGTGCCGTCGGTCACCTCGACCTCAAGCAGGGAGCCCTTGCGCCCGCGCATAGGTCGACTCGATACCGAGAGCACCTCGGCAGAGACGGTCACCTGCTCGCCCTCCGCCAGCGATGCGAGGTTCGTCAACTCGCCGCGGCGCGAATACCGCCGCGGGTAGTGGTGCAGCAGGTCGCCGACACGTTCCATGCCGAACGCGGTGTGCAGCGCCTTAGCCGTCCGGCCCCCGAGGAGGGCCGGCAGCGGATCCCCCATCCGTGTCACGCCGGCGCGCCCCTCACTCGACCCCGATGATGATCGGCCACAGCGGTTGCCCGCCCGGCTCCGCCATCACGTCGAGATCCGGGTGGCGCTCCTCGACGGCGCGGACGAGGTGGTCGGCATCGGCCGCCACGAAGTCCGACCCGAGCAGCAGGGTGACCAGTTCGCTGTCCCCGCGCACCAGTTCCCGGATCACGGTCAGCGCCACTTCGGTCTCGTCGGCGCCGATGGAGACGATGTCGCCGGAGACCAGGCCCAGGACATCGCCGGGCTCGCAGACCCCGGCGGTGGTCATGGCCCGCTTGCTGCTGACGGTGACCCCGCCGTACCGAGTGGCGCCCGCTGCCCGGCTCATCGCCGCGACGTCGTCGTCGAACCGCCGGCCGGGGTCGTGCACGGCGACCGCGGCCAAGGACTGCACGATGGCCCGGGTCGGGACCACGGCGACCCGGAATCCGTCTTCGCGAGCGCGGGAGGCGGCTGCCTCGGCCGCCGGCTTGATGTCCTTCCCGCCCGGCAGGAGCACGATCTCAGCGGCGCCGCTGGCCTCGACCGCCGCCAGCAGTTCGCCGGTGCTCGGGCTGATCCGCGGCCGGGCCGGCACTGCGACGGCGCCCGCCTCGCGCAGCAGATGCGCAACGCCATCGCCGTGCGACACCGCGATGACCGCACGGCCGGTCCTCGCCACCGGGGTTTCCGGGAAGCCCTCCCGCAGCCACTGGATCCGGATGCGATGCGGACGGCCCGCTTCCAGCGCGGCCTCGACAGCTGCACCCGCGTCGTCGACGTGGACATGGACGTTCCACAGGCCGTCGCCGCCGACCACCACGAGGGAATCGCCCAGTGCGCCAAGCCGGTCCCGCAGCCCGGCGACGGCCCCGTCCTCGGCATCGAGCAGGTACATCACTTCGTAGGCAGGGCCGTCATAGTCGGCCTGCGGTCGGTGCTCGACTTCGGCTCCCACCGACTCCGGCCGCGGTGCCGCGCGCGGTGGCCGCGCCGTTCCGGTCACGATCTCGGCCATCGCATCGACGATCACGACGATGCCGGCGCCGCCGCTGTCGACGACCCCGGCCGCCGCGAGTGCCGGCAGCTGCATCGGGGTGCGGGCGAGCGCCGCCCGGGCCCCGTCGGCTGCCGCGGTGATGACCTCGGGCAGGCGGCTGTTCCCCTCCGCAGCCGTCTGCGCCGCTTCGGCCGCGACGCGGATGACCGTGAGCATCGTCCCTTCGACGGGCCTGCCGACTGCCTGGTAGGCGAGCTTCGCGGCGGCACCCAGAGCGGAAGCGGCGAGCCGGCCCCCGTCGGTCGGTTGTCCGGCGTCGTTGGTGTGCAGATCGGCGTGCAGTATCCCGCGCAGCACTTGGGACAGGATGACCCCGGAGTTCCCGCGGGCACCCATGAGTGCACCGCGCGCCAGCGCCTGGACGATCGCGAGCAGCCGCAGCGTCTCCGCATCCGCCCCGGCCCACCGCTGCGCGAGGGCACCGTCGGGCTGCTCGCTGGTCATCGCATCCACGGCCAGGACTGCGGACTCCATGGTCAAGTACATGTTGGTACCGGTATCGCCGTCCGGCACCGGGAAGACGTTGAGGCGGTCGATCTCCTCCCGTTCCTCGGCTAGCCGCGCCAACGCATGCCGGGCCCAGGCGAGCACGAACTCCGCAGCCTGCGCCGACGTCGCCATGCCACCTCCCTGCGGTCTGCGTCCAACCGTAGTGCCACGGAGCACCGATTGGCGGAGGTGGCGGTCCGGCGCCGCCGCCACCTGCGAGCTCCGGCCAACCGCCGGACGCCAGGCGCGCGACGGCCCGCCGGCTGCTGCGTGGTCGCGCTCCGGCGGGCCGTCGGGGTGGCGCTAGGACTTGGCGGTGGGGATCTTGATCTCGCGCTTCAGGATCTTGCCGGTCGGCCCGGTGGGCAAGGCGTCGGTGATCCAGACGATCCGCGGGTACTTGTAGGCCGCGACGCGTTCCTTGACGAAGTCGCGGATCTCCTCTTCCGATGCCTCGGAGCCCGGCTTGAGGGTGACCGCAGCGGCGACCTCCTCGCCGTGGGTCGGGTCCGGGACACCGACCACGGCTGCCGTCGCGACACCCGGGTGCTCGTAGATGACCTCTTCGATCTCGCGGGGGTACACGTTGTACCCGCCGCGGATGATCATGTCCTTGGCACGATCGACGATGAAGTAGTACCCGTCGTCATCGCGCCTGGCGAGATCGCCGGTACGCAACCAACCCTCCGTCATCACCGATGCCGTCGCCTCGGGCTTGTTGAGGTAGCCCTTCATGACGTTGTGGCCCCTGATCGCGATCTCGCCGATCTCGCCTTCGGGAACGTCGTTGAAGTCGACGTCAACGAGACGGAATTCCACACCCTCGATGGGGGTGCCGATGGAGCCGGCCTTCCGCTCGCGGTCGCGATGGTTGAACGAGGCGATCGGGCTCGTCTCCGACAGCCCGTAGCCCTCGAGCAGGATGCAGCCGAAGGTCGCCTCGAAGCCCCGCAGCACCTCGACCGGCAGCGATGCGCCGCCGGACAGGCAGACGCGCAGCGCCGAGGTGTCGTAGTCGCCCGGGTTGGGGACCTGGAGCAGAGCGACGTACATCGTCGGCACACCCTCCATGATCGTGACCCGGTCTCGCTGGAGGACCTCCAGCGCCTTGATCGGCTCGAAGCGTGGCAGCAGGGTGAGCGTCGCGCCGGCGAGCACGGACGCACTCATGCCCACCACCTGACCGAAGCTGTGGAACAGCGGCAGGCCGCCGAAGATGACGTCCTGCGGCTGCAGGTCCGCAAGCGAGACCGCGACCTCGGTGTTGCGGCCGATGTTGGCGTGCGTGAGTTCGGCGCCCTTCGGGGTACCGGTCGTGCCGGAGGTGTACAGGATGACGGCGGTGTCCAGCGGGTCCCGGTCGACCAGGTCGATCGGTTCGTAGGCCGCCAGTTCTGCGGTGAAGCTCGCGCCCACGGTGATGCAGGGGACCCCCGCCTCCTCGGCACCGTGCTGGGCCTCCTCCGCCATGCCCTCCCACACGAAGATGGCCTTGGCACCGGAATCCGTCAGCCCGAAGGCGACCTCGCGGTCCTTGAAGAGCGGGTTCACGGGCACGACGACGCCCCCGACCCAGAGGATCCCGAAGTAGATGACGGGGAACTGGGGCAGGTTGGGCATGTTGAGCGCCACCCGATCCCCGGGCCGGACCCCGAGTGTGCGCAGCCAACCAGCCACGCGGGACGCGCCCGCGGCGAGCGCGGCATAGCTCACCTCGATGTCGTCGAGTTTGAGTGCGGTGCGCTCGGAATGCGCGGCGGCGGATCGGGCCAGGTTCTCGGCGAGGTTCATTCGCAGCTCCTCAAGGATCAGTCGACAGGACCAACTCATCGTGAGTCGGATCACATCCTGTGTAGCGATCGTAATACGGAGTCCCGCAAGGTCCCGAATCGGGTTCGGTCCAGCCGCGCGGGCCGGGGCACGTGCCGTTGCCGGCGGTCCCTCGGGCGTCGACTGGTCTCCTGAGCCAGCGCAGCGGATCACGCTCGCACCCTGGCACCTGGAACTGGGGTCGGCCGCGGTGGCTTCGACTGCTGCGCAATCCTTCCCACGGCTCCTGCGCAGGCGGATCGCTGCGGCCGCGCCTGCCGTATCGGCAAGGTCTCGGGCCCGCCGACGCCGCGATCCCCAGTCACGACACAACGAGAGCCTCCGCGACTGCGGACAGCCCGCTCTGGCCCAGACGTGCGCCGAGCCTCGTCCGGCGACCGGCACCTCCGCCGCCCGACGCCCGTGGCGCCCGACCGCTCGGGCTCACTCCGGCATGCCGGAAGCACCCAGGACGGCGCCGGGCGGTCTCGCACCGGCCGGCGCCCCGTCAGGTATCCGTACGACTGCTGCCGCCTGCCAGGACCGGCTCGTCGTCGCGCTGTGGGAGCTTGCCGGTCACGGCCTGGTACAACGCCCAGGCCGCCTCCACGAAGCACTCAGGGAGCACGTCGCCGTCCGGGATCAACGTGGTATCGGTGCCGAAGCCGATGTGCACGCGGCCGTTGTAGCTGAAGATCGTGATGGTCATCGGCTGGTCGCCCGAACTCGGAGCCCAGCCCAGCACGCCCACCACTGGCGTACCCGCGAGCGCGATCCTGCCCCTGGGGCCGGGCACATTGGTCAGCACCCCGACGGCCTTGTTGGCGAAGAAGTTCGTCAGGAACACCCCAAGTCGCTCCGGAGAGGTAGCCACGGCACGCTGCACGCCGAACGTGATCACTGCTTCGTGCGATTTCTTGATCTTGTTGACCCGTCGGTTGACCTCGCGCAGCTGGGCTTTCGGGTCCTCGATGTCCAGCGGCAGCTTGACGGCGACCAAGGCGAAGTGGTTGCCGAGTTCCTTCGGCATGTTGCCGTCGAACGGCTTCAGACTCACCGGCATCATCCACATGACGTCGTCCACGGTCTCCCCGTG
Organism: uncultured Actinomycetota bacterium; assembly: GCA_963766005.1. GTDB lineage: Bacteria > Actinomycetota > Actinomycetes > S36-B12 > CAVXYG01. Next base: position 421,658 of record CAVXYG010000006.1, read on the forward strand.
CCGCGCGAGGTAGCGCTGCAGCGCGCCGGCGACAACACTCAGCAGCACATCGTTGACGGTGGTGCCGGTCTGCTTGCCGATCTCCTTCACCAAGGCCAGATCGAAGGCATTCACCCAGTGAACGCTCTTCTCGACGCCCGGCGTGCCGCTCCAGACGGTGTGCACGCTGGTGCCCGACAGCGCAAGCTTCGCCACCGAGGCCGCCGTGTTCTCAGCCTCCTCGGGCACCGGCGACAAGGCGCTGAAGGCATCGGCGAGGCGGCTCGGATCCCCCACGATGTCGAGCGCGTCGTCGAACATGGCCTGACCGGTGCCGGCGGCCGCCGCCACTTGGCCGGGCAGCCCGGCCAGCGCAGCGGGGATCGACTTCGCGGCACCCGCAGGATCGCTGGCCAAGGCCTTCACCCTCTCGGTGGCCGACGCAACGGCAGACAACCCGCTCTCCTTGGCGACATCCGCCGCAGACTTGGCCTGCTCGAAGGCACCCAGGCCCGCGGCCTGCGCCTTCTCCCCCAGTTCCGCCGCCCGGGAGGTGGCTTTGCCCAGCGGACCCTTGGCCGAGGTCGAGGCGGAGTCCTGCGAGCGGCCCTTGCCCACATCGGCAGCAACACCCGCATCGCCATCGATCGGGTCGCACAACCCGAGCACGACCTGGACCAGCCGCACGCCGTCGGCGATCGAGTGGTGGAACCGCGCCATCACCACTGCGCCGCTGCTGCCGTCGGCGCGGACCACGTTGTCCATCAAGTGGAACACCCACATCGGCCTGGTCTTCGGCAACGGCGTGCTGCGCTGCCGATCCACGTACTGCTGGGCCTGCTCCACGGTGGCGGGATTGGGCAGATCGGCGCGCACCAAGTGCCGGTCGATGTCGAACTTCGGATCGGTGACCCAGTACATCCCGTCCTGACGCTTCACCGGCTTGGAGGAGAAGACCGGGAACCGGTCGATCATGCGCTCGCGGATGACCTCGCGCACCGCATCCCAGTCCGGGGTCCCCTCGAACCACAGCACCGAGTCGATGATCATCAGGTTGTTCGGACGGTCCATATTGAGCCATAGGGCATCCTGGACGGTGATTCGCTGCTCGGCCATGACGACACCTTAGCGGGCGGGATCGGGTGAATCGCGGCATCGACGGGCTGAGTGCCGTGGGCGCGTGCTTTGTCCCGCGCGGGCGCAGTGCGGTACCCTGAGCACGCTGCCGTGCCGAGGCGATCGAGCTGGCAGGTGCCCGTGGGACGCTCTTGACGCGTGTCGACCGGGCGCAGACAAGACTCACGTACCGACTTCAGGAGCGATCATGGCGGCGACTTGCGACGTCTGCGGCAAAGGCCCGGGCTTCGGCCACAACATCTCGCACTCGCACCGCCGGACCAAGCGGCGCTGGAACCCCAACGTGCAGCGGGTGAGGACGAAGGTCGGCGGTACGCCGAAGCGCGTCAACGTCTGCACGTCGTGCCTCAAGGCCGGCAAGGTCACGCGCGCCTGAGTCATCGGCCGGACGAACCTCGCACCGCCCTGCCCCGCTCGGGGCCGGGCGGTGCGGTCGTCTCAGCCGGAGCCCGGGGGTCGTCCTCGCCTGGTCCTGGCGCGTTGGGGCTGGGGCGGAAGTCCTCCCTTGGGGGCACGAGACGGCGGGTAGCGCAGGCGTCTACCGGAAGTGCTCGTGGCCACCGTCTCCGGACCAGGGCTGCCCGCCGACGAGTACCTGCGCCTCGCCCGCCGGCTCCACGCGACCGATGACGGCGAAGCCGTCGCACACCCTGCCGACCGGAAACGTCGCGAGCAAGGGGTGGTCATCCCCGCCGGTCAGCACCCAGGTCAGCGGATCGACGTTGAAGGCCGAGGCCGCGGTCCGCAACTCCTGGGGCAGCGGTAGCGCCCCGGGATCGAGGTCGATCGTCACCTGCGACGCCGCGGCGATGTGGCCGGCATCCGCGATGAGCCCATCGCTGACGTCGATCATGGCACTGGCACCCGCTCGGGCTGCCGCAGGACCCGCCTGGTAGGGCGGTTGCGGACTGCGGTAGGCCTCGACGATCACGCGCGGCGAGCGGAACCCCCGGGAGAGCACGGCCAGACCCGCGGCGGCCCATCCCTGCCGACCCGCGAGTGCCACCACGTCCCCGGGACGCGCCCCCGCGCGAGTCACCGGAGCCTCTCCCGCGAGGTCGCCGATCCCAGTCACGGAGATGACGACGTTCCGGCCGCGCGACAAGTCTCCGCCGACGACGCTGGCGCCGACGAGTGCCGCCTCCTCCGCCAACCCTTGGGCCAGGCCCAGCGCCCACTGCGCGCCCATCCCCCCGGGCCCGGTCAGGCTGACCACGAGCGCCGTCGCCGTGGCCCCCATCGACGCGATATCCGCCAGTGTCGCCGCCGCGGCTCGGCGACCGATGTCCTGCGAGGATGCCCACTCCCCCTTGAAGTGGACCCCTTCGACGAGGACGTCGGTGCTGATCACGACGCGGCCGTCCGGCGCTGCGACCACGGCGGCGTCGTCACCGGCACCGAGCAGGACCCCGGCCGCGGCCGGCTGCTGGGACCGGATGGCCTCGATGAGCCCGAACTCCCCCAGTTCTGCGACGGTACGGCCACCTGCTTCGCCCATGCTGCCCTCCATCGTCGCGGTCCCGGTCACGGTAGCGCCGTCACCGGAGGGGGCCGCGCCCGGGGCTGTCGGAGCCTCGCCGAATGCCGCCGCCCTACGCTGGTCCGGTGGAGTCCGTCGGGCGAACAACAGCTGCTGTGGCGGCCCTTGCCATCGCAAGCTCGCTCGCCGGGTGCGGCAGATCGGTCGCGGTGCAGCCGCTGCCGATCGACTCCTCGACAACCGCAGCCGACTGCGCGCGCCTCGTCGGCGCCCTGCCGGACAGCATCGGTGCGGGCCGGTCGTGGCGGGTAGAGCCCGACCCGCTCTCCACCGCCGCGTGGGGATCTCCGGCCGTGGTGCTCCGCTGCGGCGACAACGTCCCGGTTCCCCGGCCGACCGAGCAATTGCTCACCGTCGGGGGCGTCACGTGGATCGTGCAGTCGCTCAGCGACGGGGAGCAGTACGTCTCGGTCGAGCGATCGCCCGGCGTGATCGTGGCTGTTCCGGACAGGTACCAGCCCAGCGCACAGATCCTGGCCGAGGTCGCGCCCACGGTCTCGGAGCAGACCCGTGCAGTGGCCCCGGCCGCCAGCTAGTCGACGTTCCGCACCCGGTGCGGCCACCTGACCCGCACCCGCGGGGTTGGCACGCCGCCGGACCGATGCGGCGGGGGCGCCTGGACTCCGCTGCGGCCCCGGGATGGCCGTTCGCACGGAGGTGACTGCAGCCGAGATGATCCATCGCCGCCGCCCAGGCCGAGGTGGTCGTGGGCTGCCGACCCGGCCGCTCTCGCCCGGTTGACTGGCTTGGGTTGCGGCAGGGCCTGGTGGGGATGGCTGCCGCGCCGTGAACGCCGACGGCGAGCAGCGAGGGGAGTCGGGCCGAGCGGCAGCCGGTCCCGGCCCTCCACGTCGCCACGCTTCCGGCCGGCAGCGCTACCGCAGACCCGTTTGGCGCCGAAGCGCGTCGTCGAGCAGCGCCGAGATCAGCCTGTCGTAGGCGATCCCGGCCGCCCCCCACATCCGCGGGTACATCGACATCGCGGTGAAGCCGGGCATGGTGTTGATCTCGTTGATGATCGGCTCGTCGTCTGCGGTGAGGAAGAAGTCGACACGGGCCAAGCCCTCACACCCCAGTGCAGCGAATCCCGCAACCGCCATGTCCTGGAGCCGATCGAGGGTGCGCGCGCTGAACTGGGCGGGCACGATGAGGTCGACCGAGTCGTCGAGGTACTTGGCCTCGAAGGTGTAGAACTCGTGTCCCGACCTGACTCGGATCTCCCCGAACGAGCTGACGCGGGCATCGCCGCCTGCGTCCACCAGGACCCCGCACTCGATCTCCCGGGCATTGACCACCCCGGCCTCGACGATGATGCGCGGATCCTCGGCGAGCGCCCCGGCAATGGCTGCCGGGAGGTCCTCGGCGCGGGCCACCTTGCTCACGCCGACACTCGAGCCGGCGCGGCACGGCTTGACGAACACCGGGAAGCCGAGTGCCGCCACTCGCTCGGCGATGGCCTCGGGGCTCGCAGCCCAATCGCGGCCATGGAACGACGTCCACCTGCCTGCGGGCAATCCTGCAGCCTCGAGGATCTGCTTGGTGTAGGCCTTGTCCATGCCGGCGGCCGACGCCAGGACGCCGGATCCCACATACGGAACCCCTGCCGTCTCCAGCACCCCCTGGATCGTCCCGTCCTCGCCCCACGGGCCGTGCAGCAGGGGAAACACCACATCCACCTGCCCGAGGGGCCCCCAACCGCCGCCGGATTCGCGCTCGCGCAGCAGGAAGGAGGCACCGGGCCAGAGCGGCGCCATCACCTCCTGACCGGTCTCTGCGACCGAAGGCAGGGTGCCGTCGCGGATCTGCAGAACGTCGGGATCGTCGGGCTGCCGCAGCCACCGGCCGTCCCGGGCGATGCCCACCGGCACCACATCGAAGCGCTCCCGGTCCAGCGCCCGCAGCACGTTCCCCGCGCTCGTGCACGAGATGCCGTGCTCGCTGCTCCTGCCGCCGAACAGCAGCAAGACGGTCTTTCGCTCAGTCGCCACGTCCAGACCCTAGCGCGCCGCACCGCGATCATGGCGGCTCTGCGGCGCGGCTGTCGCGTTGCCGGGAACGATCACCCGGGGATTCGAGCTCGAGGGCCAGAGCAGGGATGCCCTACCGCCGCGACAGCGTCCGAGCACCCCCGGGCGCCGGCCGGGCTTGCGCCACGGGCGGCACGGTGGCCGAGCGAGGCCGCCTCGCCAGGAATCACGCCTGCATGCCTTGCTCCGGCTTCGTGCTGCGCGACATCAGCGCACCGAGCATCTCCTTGGGCGACATGCCCTCGGTCACGACCTTCACCACCTGCTCGGTGATGGGCATCTCCACGCCCGCCGACTGCGCAAGCTGGAGAATCGGCTGACAGCTCTTCACACCCTCCGCGGTCTGCTTGGTGATCGCGACGGTCTCGTCAACGCTGAGGCCGCGGCCGAGGTTCTCGCCGAACGTGCGGTTGCGCGACAGCGGAGAGGTGCACGTGGCGATGAGGTCGCCCATTCCTGCCAGCCCGAGGAAGGTCAGCGGATTGGCGCCCAGCGCGGCGCCGAGGCGCGACATCTCCGCCAGGCCACGCGTGATGAGGGAGGCTTGTGCGTTGTCGCCGTAGCCGAGACCCACCGCCATCCCGTTGGCCAGCGCGATGACGTTCTTGACCGAACCGCCGATCTCGGCACCGACGACGTCGGTGGTGAAGTACGGACGGAAGTAGTCGGTCGTCAGGGCGTCCTGCAGCTGACGAGCAGCAGCCTCGTTGACACTTGCCACCGTCGTGGCTGCAGGTTGGCGTTGAATCAATTCCCGAGCGAGGTTCGGCCCGGAGATGACCGCGATGCGCGCGGGATCGATGCCGCCGTCCTGCTCGACCACCTCGCTCATGCGGCGCCTGGACCCGAGCTCGATGCCCTTCATGACGCTGACCACGAGCGGCGATCCGCTGAACGTCGGCTTCCAGCGGCGCAGGTTCTCCCCCACGAGCTGCGCCGGGATAGCCAGCACGATGATGTCCGCACGCCCGATGGCCTCGGTCTCGTCGCCGGTGGCGCGGACGGACTCAGGCAGGGAGACGCCTGGGTGGTACTTCTCGTTGGTGTGGTTGGTGTTGATCTCCTCCACCACTTCGGGCTCGATCGTCCAGATCGTGACGTCCTGCCCGGCGTCGGCCATGACCGAGCCGATCGCGGTCCCGAAAGAGCCGCCGCCCATCACCGCTACTGTTCCCACTGTTGTCCTCCATGGTTCTCGGTCGGAATCGATCATGCGTCCTCAGGACGCTCGGATGTTGTCACAGATGGCAGGTCCGTTGTGGGGTCGACGCGCCGCGCCGGCGCGGCGCCGGGATGGCCGCCGGCACCCTGCTGCGGCAGCGCGGTAGGTCCTGCGGGCTCACGCCGGCCCGCGCTCATGCGCCACCGGTCCGCGGGAGGCTGCTCGCCGCGGATGACCGCGAGTTCCGCCGTGATCGCCGTCATGATCCTGTTGGTCGCCGCCGCGAGCACCTCCGGCGTGGGGTCGAGTCCGTAGAGGTCGGCCAGGTCGACCGGCGGGCCGGCGCGCACGTGCATCGTCTTGCGGGGCAGCAGTCGAGCCTCGAGCCGGTAGGGCGCCATCACCTCGTGCGCCCCCCACTGCGCCACCGGGATCACGGGCTTGCGGGTCCGCAGCGCGATCCTGGCCGCGCCGGTCTTGCCGGACATGGGCCACAGATCCGGGTCGCGCGTGATGGTGCCCTCCGGGTAGACGAGCACGCACTCGCCGCTGTCGACGGCGTGCACGGCGGCGTCGACTGCGACCGCCGCGTCGCCGGTGTCGCGGAAGACCGGGATCTGGCCCGTGCCGCTCAGCACGCGACCCCCGATCGGCACGTCGAACAGACTGGCCTTCGCCAGGATGCGTACGGAGCGCCCGTTGTCATTGATGAAGTGGCACATCGCGAAGGGATCGAACCAGGAGATGTGGTTGGCGGCGATGACCATGCCGTCGCCTGGTTCGCCGAGGCGTTCCGAGCCGTGCCAGTCCCGTCGCGTCAACGCCGTCATCGGCGGCCACAAGATGTAGACACCCGCGTTGTAGTACGAGAGGAACCCCTCGTCCTTCGGACGGGGTAGCAGACGCACGATACAGCTCCTTCGTCCCGGCGGGTGACTGCACTGACACTAGCCGCTTCCGCGAGGGGTATCGTCGGAAGTCAGCGTGACGAGGTCTGTGCTGGGCAGGATGGGGCGGTCGCGGGTCGTGGAGGTCGTCGTCCTGGTACCGGTGAAGTCGCTGCATCGGGCCAAGACCCGACTCAGATCATCGCTGGGCACCGGCACCGAGGATCTCGCGATGGCCATGGCGATGGATGTCGTCGCAGCAGCCCTGGACTGCGGGTCCGCCTCCTGCGTCGTTGTCGTGTCCCAGGACCGGTCGGTGCTTGCGGAATCCCGCGCTGCCGGCGCACAGGTCATCGTGGAGCCGCCGGGCAGCGACCTGAACACTGCCGTGCGCAGAGCCGCGGAATCGGTGCGGAAGCGGTCGCCGCAGAGCGCAGTCCTGGTGCAACCGGCGGACTGCCCATGTGTGACGGGCGCGGACTTCGAGCGCCTCGTCCCCGAGGTCGAGCAGACCGGCCGGCTCCTGTTCGTCAGCGACGTGCACGGCGTCGGTACGACCACGCTTGCCGCGCCCGCGGGCATGGCACTACGCCCGCGATACGGCGACGACTCACGCCGTGCACACCGTGAGGAAGGAGCGCGAGAGCTCTCCGGCACGCGTTGGCGGCGCTTGAGCCTGGACGTTGACACCCCCAACGACCTCGAGCGAGCCTCGTCGATCGGTGTTGGACCGCGCACTGCACGGTGGCTGCAATCCCGCTAGCGCACGGTCACGCCGACGGTGTCGCCGTGGTCTTCTTTGCCGCGGCCTTGGCCGGCGCAGCCTTCTTGGCCGGCGCCGCCTTCTTCGCGGTCGCCTTCTTGGCCGGCGCAGCCTTCTTGGCCGGTGCCGCCTTCTTGGCCGGTGCCGCCTTCTTCGCGGTCGCCTTCTTCGCGGTCGCCTTCTTCGCGCGTCGTCTTCTTCGCGGTCGCCTTCTCGTCCGGCTCGCTGGATGCTACCCCGAGCCCTGCCCCGGGACCGCCGCCGCAACAGCCTTCCGAGTCCCAGCCACGATCGCCTTGAAGTCCGCTGCCGGACGGAACCGGACCACCCGCGTCGCCTTGATCTTCACTGGCTCGCCAGTGCGCGGATTCCGGCCGAGGCGCGCACTGCGCACGGTCTGCTCGAATGCGCCGAAGCCGCTGATGCGGATCGATTCGCCCTTCGCCAGCGCCTTCTTGATCTCGTCGACAACGGCGTCGACGGTCTCCGACGCCTCCTTCTGGCTCTTCTGCAAACGTTCCGAGAGCGCTTCGACAAGGTCCTGCTTGTTCACCGTTGCCTCCGAGTGACGACGGAGTCACGCGCACCGTCTGGCAACAAACTACCGCGCGCCGCCCGAAATCCGTTGCATGCCGTGGGACTTCGGCGTTGCCGAGGCCGACGCGCGCTACTGGGTGCTGGGCAGGAAGGATGGTCGGCTCGCTTCGAATGCGGCGATCTCGTCCACGTACTGCTCGGTGATCCCGATGTCGTCCAGACCGTGCAGCAGGCGGTAGCGGTCGAAGTCGTCGACCTCCAGCGCGGCGGTCACGTCGCCGCAGCGCACGAGCCGCTGCTCCAGATCGACCGTGACGGTCGTGCCAGGGGCAGCCTGCAGGATCTCCCACAGCTGCTCGACGAAGTCCTGCGGCACGGTCGCTGCCAGCACGCCCGCCTTGCCGCAGTTGCCGCGGAAGATGTCGGCGAACCGCGAGGAGAGCACGACGCGGAATCCGTAGTCGTACAACGCCCACACCGCATGCTCGCGCGAGGACCCGGTGCCGAAGTCGGGCCCCGCGACCAGCACGCTGGCCCCGGCATACCCAGAACGGTTCAGGACGAAGTCGGGATCGGCGCGCCAACTGGCGAAGAGTGCGTCCTCGAATCCGTGGCGCGTGATGCGCTTGAGGTACTCGGCGGGAATGATCTGATCGGTGTCGACGTTGCTGCGGCGCAGCGGCAGTGCGACGCCGGTGTGCACGGTGACGGGTTCCATGGCGGCCTCCTCAGACCAGGACGGGCAGGTCGGCGGGATCGGTCAGCGTGCCGGTAACGGCCGTGGCAGCGGCGACCTTCGGCGAAACCAGGTGGGTCCTGCCGCCGGGACCCTGCCGACCCTCGAAGTTGCGGTTGCTCGTGGACGCGGCCCGCTCCTGGGGGCGCAACTTATCGGGATTCATCGCCAGGCACATGGAGCAGCCGGCCTGCCGCCACTCGGCGCCGGCGTCGGCGAAGACCTGATGCAGTCCCTCTGCCTCTGCCTCCAGCCGGACCCGCACGCTGCCCGGCACGACCATCATGCGCACCCCGTCGGCGACCCGGCGCCCGCGCAGGATCTCGGCGACCTCGCGAAGGTCCTCGATCCGGCCGTTGGTGCACGAGCCCACGAAGACCGTGTCCACGGCGATCTCCCTGAGCGGAGTGCCGGGGGTCAGCCCCATGTAGTCCAACGCGCTCTGGGCAGCAGCCCGCTGCACCGGGTCGGCCATGGCGGCCGGATCCGGGACCCGATCCTTCAACGGCAGCCCCTGCCCCGGATTGGTGCCCCACGTGACGTAGGGACTCAACGCCGTGGCGTCGATGACCACCTCGGCATCGAACTGCGCATCATCATCGGTGCGCAGCGACCGCCAGTACTCGACCGCCTGGTCCCAGTCGGCACCCTGCGGTGCGTGGTCGCGGCCGCGCAAGTAGTCGAAGGTGGTCTCGTCGGGAGCGATCATGCCGGCCCGGGCTCCGGCCTCGATGGACATGTTGCAGATGGTCATGCGCGCTTCCATCGACAGCGCCTCGATCGCCGCGCCCCGGTACTCCAGAACGTAGCCCTGGCCGCCGCCGGTACCGATCTCGGCGATGAGCGCCAGGATGATGTCCTTGGAGGACACGCCCTCGGGCAGCTCGCCGTTCACCGTGACCGCCATGGTCTTGAAGGGCTTCAGCCGCAGCGTCTGGGTGGCCAGGACGTGCTCCACCTCGCTGGTGCCGATACCGAAGGCAAGCGCGCCGAACGCGCCGTGCGTGGAGGTGTGGGAGTCGCCGCACACGATCGTCAGCCCGGGCTGCGAGAGCCCCAGCTGCGGACCGACCACGTGCACGATCCCGTTGTCGCGCGATCCCATGGGGAACAGTCGGACGCCGAACTCCGCGCAATTGGCGCGCAGGGCCTCCACCTGGGCGCGGGAGACCGGGTCGGCGATCGGTTTGTCGATGTCCACCGTCGGGATGTTGTGGTCCTCGGTGGCCAGCGTGAGATCCGGGCGACGGATGCTGCGGCCCGCCGAGCGCAGTCCGCTCATCGCCTGCGGGCTGGTCACCTCGTGGATCAGGTGCAGGTCGATGTACAGCAGATCCGGTTCGCCCTCGGCGCGACGCACCACGTGGGCGTCCCACACTTTCTCCGCCAGCGTCCTAGCCATCTCGGTGCCTCCACGCATCGTCCCGGTTCGTGATTGAATCTCATCTAGTGAGATGTCAATATCACTGTATGGAACATACTAGCGGAGTCATGGTCCTCGACAAATCCGTGGCCATCCTGCGGGCCTGCGCCGAGGGCCCGCAGTCGCTGAACGGCTTGACGCAGCGCACTGGGATCCCCCGACCCACTGCCCACCGGCTGGCAGTCGCCATGGAGGGACACGGGCTGCTGCAGCGCGATGGCCAGGGCAGGTTCGCGATCGGCGCGACGATCGGGGCGCTGGCCAGCATCGCCGGCCGCGACCCGCTCGCCGAGTTCGGGGCACCCATCCTGCGCGCGCTGCGGGACCGCACCGGCGAGAGCTGCCAGATCTACCGGCGGCAAGGTGACCACCGGGTCTGCGTGCTCAGCGCGGAGCGGCCCAGCGGCCTACGGGACACGGTGCCCGCGGGCGCAGTGCTGCCCCTGACCGCCGGCTCCGCGGCGCAGGTGCTGCTCGCGTGGGAGCCCGCCGACCGCGTCCGCGACGTCCTTGCCGAGGCCAGCTTCGACGCCGCCGCCCTGGCTGCGGTCCGGCGGCGCGGCTGGGCCGCCAGCGTGGCCGAGCGAGAACCGGGCGTGGCCTCCGTCTCGGCCCCGATCCGCGCCGCGGACGACGGGGTCGTCGCAGCGCTCAGCGTGTCGGGACCCATCGAGCGCTTCGGCGCCGCCCCCGGACAACTCCACGCGGCCGCCGTCGTCGAGGCTGCGCGGCAGGCGCAGTCCGCGCTGCTGGGGGCATCGTGACCACGACGGTCGGACCTCGGCGCGCCAGAGCGGCCCGGGCTGCTGCGCAGCGGGGCAGGCAGTAGGGTCGCTCACGTGTCGATGGGGGATCGGCGCGGCACGGTTCGCAGCTCTCGGGAGGGACTTCGTGGTCAACGCGTCAGCCAGCAGCGCATCCATCATCGAGGCAGATGCCGACGCGATCGTCGTCGCGCTGCACAAGCACGGCGACGGGATCCGGGTCAACGCCGACGCCGCCGCGGTGCCCGACGACGTGCGACAGCTGCTCGACCAGGCGTTCGACACCCTCGGGGCCGGCTCGGCCGCCGGCGACATCACCGTGGTCCCGAGCCCGGCTCCGATTCGGGCGCGACTCGTCATCGGTACCGCGCTGGGACCGCAGCGCAGCGACCTCGGATGGCACGAGCAGCTGCGGCGGGCGGCCGGGGCGGCAGCGCGAGCCAGCCGCAGCCATGCCTCTGTCGCCTACGCGCTCCCCACGACCAGCCCCCAGGAGATCGCGGCTGTGCTCGAGGGAGCATTGCTCGGGGCGTACACCTTCGACACCTTCCGCACCACGACCGCGAAGCCGGCAAAGACCGAGACGGTGCAACTCCTGGGCGTCTCGGCAGACGATGCGGACGCCCGCGACGCGGTGGCCCGCGCCACCGGGATCGACGGCGCCGTGCGGTTCTGCCGCGACCTCGTGAACACGCCACCCGGCCATCTGCGGCCAACGCACTTCGCCGAGCGGGTGCGGACCGCGGCCGAGTCGGTCGGCCTCGACTGCGAGGTCATCGACAGCCAACGGCTGCACGCCGAGGGCAGCGGCGGAATCCTGGCCGTCGGCCAGGGGTCCTCCGACCCGCCCTGCCTCATCCGCCTCGGCTACCGCCACCCGGGGGCCACCGCCAGCCTGGCACTGGTCGGCAAGGGCATCACCTTCGACTCCGGCGGACTGTCGCTGAAGCCCCCGAAGTCGATGGAGACGATGAAGTGCGACATGTCCGGCGCCGCGGCCGTCGCCGCGACGCTCCTGGCCCTTGCCGCCCTGAAACCGGCCGTGAACGTCACCGGGTGGCTCGCCGTCGCCGAGAACATGCCCGGCGGCTCCGCGCAACGCCCCGGCGACGTCATCGCGATGTACGGGGGCACGACGGTGGAGGTGCTGAACACCGACGCCGAGGGCCGCCTGGTGATGGGGGACGCGCTGGTCCGAGCCGCCCGGGAGGAACCGAACGCCCTGATCGACATCGCGACCCTCACGGGGGCGCAGATGATCGCGCTCGGCATGACCACCGCCGGCGTCATGGGCAACCACAGCCAGCTGCGCGATCGTATCTGTCAGGTCGGCCACGAGGCCGGCGAGGCGCTGTGGCCGATGCCGCTACCCCCTGAGCTGCGACCGTCACTCGATTCGCCCGTGGCCGATCTGAAGAACATCGGCGAGCCGAACAACGGCGGCATGCTCACCGCCGGGCTGTTCCTCCAGGAGTTCGTCCCCGATACGGTGCCCTGGGGCCACATCGACATCGCGGGCCCGGCCTTCAACAGCTCGGGGCCCAGCGGATATCTCCCCAAGGGCGGGACTGGGTTCGGCGTGCGCACCCTTGTCGGCGTGGCCGAGTCGCTCGCCGCGGGATCGCTGCTGGCGTGAGGTCGCGACATGCATGCGCCGAGGTGGTTGGATTGACACAGTGATCATCGCCCGCACAGGCGCTGAGGGAACGGGAGACGCAGTGGAAGCACCGTACGACGTCGTCATCCTGGGCGGAGGCAGCGGCGGCTACGCCTGCGCGCTGCGGGCCAGCCAGTTGGGCATGAAGGTCGCACTCATCGAAAAGGACAAGCTCGGTGGGACGTGCCTGCATCGCGGCTGCATCCCCACCAAGGCTCTGCTCCACGCCGCCGAGACTGCTGATGCGGTCCACCACGCCGGCCAGTTCGGGGTCTCTGCCACCTTCGGCGGCATCGACATGCCCACGGTCAACAAGTACAAGGACGGGGTCGTCGGGCGCCTCTACAAGGGCTTGCAGGGGCTTGTGAAGAGCCGGGGCATCACCTATGTCGAAGGGATGGGCTCGCTGACCGGGCCCACGACCGTCACGGTCGACGGGACGCAGTACGCCGGACGCAGTGTCGTGCTGGCCTCGGGCTCCTACTCCCGGAGCCTGCCGGGCCTCGACATCGGCGGTCGCATCATGACCAGCGACGAGGCGCTCCGGCTGGACTGGATCCCGAAGTCGGTCATCGTGCTCGGTGGCGGCGTCATCGGTGTGGAGTTCGCCTCGGTCTGGCGCTCCTTCGGCACCGACGTCACGATCGTCGAGGCCCTCCCCCGACTCGTTCCCGCGGAGGACGCAGCGGTCTCCAAGGCTCTGGAGCGGGCCTTCCGCAAGCGCAAGATCGCGTTCAAGACCGGTGTTCGCTTCGCCTCCGCCCAGCAGGACGACGACGGTGTCACGGTGTCGCTGGAGGACGGCGGTTCGTTGCGCGCCGACCTGCTGCTCGTCGCCGTTGGGCGCGGCCCCAACACCTCCGGGATGGGCTACCAGGAGCAGGGGCTGGCCATGGATCGCGGTTTCGTCCCCACCGATGAGCGACTGCGCACCAACCTGCCCGACGTCTACGCGGTCGGGGACATCGTCCCGGGGCTGCAATTGGCGCACCGCGGCTTCCAGCAGGGCATCTTCGTGGCCGAGGAGCTGGCCGGGCTCAATCCGGCCCCGATCGACGAGATGGGCATTCCCCGGGTGACGTACTGCGAGCCCGAGATCGGCTCGATCGGGCTCACCGAAGAGCAGGCCGCGCAGCAGTACGGCACGGAGAACATCCACACCGTGGAGTACAACCTCGGCGGCAACGGCAAGAGCCAGATCCTCGCCACGACGGGCTTCGTGAAGCTCGTGGGTGTCAAGGGCGGCCCCGTCATCGGCGTCCACATGATCGGCGCCCGCATGGGTGAGCAGATCGGGGAGGCGTCGCTGATCTACAACTGGGAAGCCCTGCCTGCCGAGGTTGCCCAACTCCTGCACGCGCACCCCACGCAGAACGAGGCGCTCGGCGAAGCGCACCTGGCGCTGGCCGGCAAGCCGCTGCATGCCCACGCCTGAGCAGTCAGACTGAGCCCAGACACCACCGGCGCCGCGAGCGCCCCGACGAAGGAGCCACGACACATGTCGGTCCCCGTCAACATGCCGCAGCTCGGCGAGAGCGTCACCGAAGGCACAGTCACCCGCTGGTTGAAGCAGGTGGGCGACGCGGTCAGCGCCGACGAGCCGCTGCTGGAGGTGTCCACCGACAAGGTCGACACCGAGATCCCCTCCCCCGCCTCCGGCGTCGTGCTGCAGATCATCGCGGATGAGGACGATGTCGTCGAGGTCGGCGGAGCGCTTGCGCTCATCGGCGAGCCCGGCGAGGCGCCGGCGCAGGGCGGGCCTGCCCCGGCAGCAACGCCGGAGCCGACCGCAGCGCCGCCGACACCCCAGGCCTCCGCGCCGGAGCCGACCCCTGCGGCAGCCGCGCCGGCGGCGCAGTCGATGCCGGAATCGCACGGCGGCGACGCCGGCGGGACCGCGGTCCTCCTGCCGGCGCTCGGGGAGAGCGTCACCGAAGGCACCGTCACACGGTGGCTCAAGGAGATCGGCGAGTCCGTGGACGCCGACGAGCCGCTGCTGGAGGTGTCCACCGACAAGGTCGACACCGAGATCCCCTCCCCGGTAGCCGGCGTGCTGCTTGCGATCTCCGTCGGCGAGGACGAGACCGCCGAGGTCGGCGCGGAGCTCGGCTTCATCGGAGCGCCGGGAGCAGCGCCGGCGGCCGAGAAGCCCGCGCCGGCTCCCGAGCCCGCGGCTGCGCCGGCCGCGGCTGCGCCCGCTGTGCCCAGCCCCGCCCCGGCGAAGCCCGCTGCCCCCATTCCTGCCCCGGCGAAGCCCGCGGCCCCCTCGCGCCCCGTCTGCGGCACCCTCGTCGACCGGAGCCGGGAGCCACGCCTACGTCACCCCGCTGGTGCGCAAGCTCGCCGGCCAACTCGGTGTCGATCTCGACTCGGTCAAGGGCACCGGCGTGGGAGGTCGTATCCGGCGCCAGGACGTGTCGGCAGCCGCCGAGGCCGCCACGGCTGCAGCTGCAGCGGCAACCGGCCCCGGCCGCGGCGCCCGCCGCCCGGGCACCGGCCCCCGCCCCCGCGCCGAGCCCGCTGCGCGGCAAGACCGAGAAGATGTCGCGTCTGCGCAAGGTGATCGCCAAGCGGATGGTGGAGTCGCTGCAGGTCTCCGCGCAGCTCACGACGGTCGTGGAGGTCGATGTCACCGGCGTCGCCCGGCTGCGGGCCCGCGCGAAGGATGCGTTCTTCGCGCGGGAGGGCGTGAAACTCTCCTTCCTCCCGTTCTTCACCAAGGCCGCTGTCGAGGCGCTGCAGGCGTACCCGGTGGTCAACGCCTCGATTGATGTCGACGCCGGCACCGTGACGTACCACGACGCCGAGCATCTCGGCATCGCCGTCGATACCGAGCGCGGCCTGCTGGTCCCCGTGATCCGTGACGCGGGCGACCTGAACATCGCCGGCCTCGCGAAGCGGATCGCCGACCTTGCCGAGCGCACGCGGACGAACAAGGTGACGCCGGACGAGTTGTCCGGGGGCACGTTCACGCTGACGAACACCGGCAGCCGCGGCGCA
Organism: uncultured Actinomycetota bacterium; assembly: GCA_963766005.1. Classification (GTDB taxonomy): domain Bacteria; phylum Actinomycetota; class Actinomycetes; order S36-B12; genus CAVXYG01. The sequence goes on from CAVXYG010000006.1 coordinate 437,270, forward strand.
CTCTTCGACACCCCGATCATCAACCAGCCCCAGGTCGGCATCCTGGGAGTTGGTGCGGTCGTCAAGCGACCGGTCGTCGTCCCCGATCCCGTCGGAGGGGAGGCGATCGGTGTGCGCAGCATGGTCTACCTCGCGCTCTCCTACGACCATCGCCTCGTCGATGGCGCCGATGCGGCCCGGTACCTGAACACCGTCAAGACCCGGTTGGAAGGCGCCGCGTTCGAGGCAGATCTCGGGTTGTGACGACCGGAGCCGCCGAGGAAGTCGTCGAGCGGGTCTCGGCCCTGCTGCGTGGTACCGCCGCCACGGCCGTGCTGCCGAGATTTGGCTCTGCCGATACCGGGGTGAGCGAGAAGCGGCCCGGCGACTGGGTGACGGACGCGGATCTGGAGTCCGAGGCGCTGCTGTCCTCGGCTCTGCCCAGTGTTGTGCCCAACTCCACCGTCGTCGGGGAGGAAGGCGTCCACGCCGACCCGCAAGTGCTCCAGCGGCTGTCGCAGGACCGCCCGGTGTGGCTGATCGACCCCGTCGACGGCACCGCGAACTTCGCCGCCGGCAGGGAGCCGTTCGCGATGATGGTCGCACTGGTGGTCTCGGGTGCGGTGACGCACGGGTGGATTCTGCTGCCGGCCAGGACCGACTGGTCACGGCGGTGCGCGGTGACCGGGCGCTGCTCGACGGCCGCCCCTGCCCGTCGGCAGGGGCGCGCACCCGGCCACGCGGCTTCCTGCCGCTCCCCGCTCTCCCACCGGCGCAGGGCCAGCGCGTCGAGGCTGCCAGCACCGGGCAGGCGACGTTGCTGCCGTCGGTGTGGTGCGCCGGCGCCGAGTACCTGGAGATTGTTGCGGGCCGGGCCGATTTCGCCTACTTCACGGTCAGCATGCCGTGGGATCACGCTGCGGGTGCACTCGCACTGACGGTCATGGGCGGTCGCGCGGCGTATCTCGACGGGCAGCCCTACACGCCGTTGGACGAGAGCCGGCGGGGCCTGCTCGTCGCCCGTACCCCGGAGGTCTGGCACATCGTCCGCGCACTCCTGCGCGGCTGACGGTTTCGGCGGCCACCACGACGCTGTGCTGGCTCCGGGTCACACCTGTGCAGGACTTCCCCGCCGCCTCGGCGCCGCGGCATTGCCGGGCCCGTGCGAGACCGAGCACGCTCAGGCACGGTTGCGGCCGAACGCCTCGTGAGCGGACACCCACTCCTCTGCCAGGATCGCGCTGGCGAGCGAGACCTCGCCCGCCAGCACGGTTGCCGCGCAGATCTCGGCGAACTTGTTGACCTTCCCCGGTCCGGCGCACCCCAGCATCGACAGGCACTCCTGCTGCGTCGGCAGCATCGTCCCGCCACCGACGGTTGCCACGATCAGGGCCGGCAGGGTGATCGACCAGTAGTAGTCGCCGTTGTCGAGCAACTGGGTGTCGGTGATGCTCGCGTGCGACTCCGCCACATTGGCGACGTCCTGGCCCGTGGCGATGGCGAGGGCGGCCAACGCGTTGGCGGCGTGCGCACCGTTGCTCGCCGCGCCAGCCATGAAGGATCCCGCCTGCGCATACTGCCTCACCCGGAAGAGGTCCTGCGGCGAGACGCGCATCTGGTCGCCCAGAACACCGGCCGGGATCGTCGCCTCGGCCACGACGCGCTTGCCCCGGCCGCGCAGCGCGTTGATCTGGGAATGCTTCTTGTCGGTGTCGATGGCGCCCGACAGCACGAAATCGGGCCGACCAGGGTGCGTCGCCTTGATCCAAGCGCACGCCGCGAGGGTCGCCCGCCCCACCATGTTCTGTCCCGCGGCATCCCCGGTGGTGAAGTTGAACCGCAGGTACCTCAGGGGCCCGACGGCGTACTGGTCGATGTCGAGGAGCTTGCCGCTGCTGGTGGTGGACTCGGCAGCGATCCGGATCCGGTCGGTGTGCTCCTCGATCCACGTCCCGAACTCTCGGGCGGCCCGGGCGTCGTTCAGGACGAAGACCGGAGCGCGCTGCATCCGATCGTCGACGACGGTGGTGCGCACCCCGCCGGCCTCCGACAGCAGGCGCATCCCCCGGTTGTACGAGGCGACGAGCGTTCCCTCGGTGGTGGCCAACGGGACGTAGAACTCCCCCCGCGCATGCTCGCCGTCGACGAGCAGCGGTCCGGCCAGCCCGATCGGCACCTGGGCGACCCCGAGGAAGTTCTCCACGTTGCCCGGCAGTTGGCCGGGGCTCAACGAGTAGGAGCCGACGTTCGTGGTCGATGCCCCCGTCGCCTCTTCGATGAAGGCTCGCCGCGTCGCGGCCATCGCCTCGGTGTAGTCGTCCTGGTGGTCCCTCGGCACGACGCGTCGTCCAGCCATCCCTGCACCCAACCACAGATCGCAGTCCAAGAGCCCTAGGCTGGCGATCGGGAGGGATCCATGTTCGTTGCCACTGCCACAGGTCCGACGTTCGACCAGTTGCGTCCTTTGAAGCCTGCCGTCACTGCCGAGTCGGAGGATCGAGGGGCCTTTCCGGTGCATCCGGATTTGCTCGACCGGCTGCTGCGCCACGATCCCGGGGCCGATGGGCAAGCCGATCCCGTGGTCGCGCACGCCTTGTCCGTGTGCGCCGCCTACGCCTACGCCTCGGTCGTGGGCTTCGGCGACGAGCCGGACACGCTGGCCCGGATGATGGCGCGGCTCGGCATGCCCGGCAACCGCGTCCTCATGGTGGCCGAGCGCATCGATGCGGCGTTCGTCGTGGCGAGCGGCTTCCTCATCCAAAGCGCGGACGGCCGCGCGGTGATCCTCGCCTACCGGGGTACCGAGCCGTTCAACGTCGCGAACTGGATGACGGATGCCGACATCAACAACGGCCCGGTGACCATCGAGGTGGGCGGGCTCGACTACTCGGTGCATCCCGGGTTCTACCGCAACGTCCGGGCGGTGCGATCCCCGCTCATCGCTGCGCTGCACCGGGCGCACCAGGGACGCTCCATCATCGACGGGTCACCGGTGGCCGAGCCGATGGCGGCGCTGCACCTGACCGGGCACAGCCTCGGCGCCGCGATGGCGGTACTGCAGGGCCTGCTGCTGCTCGAGGACCCGGCATACCGAGAGCTGGCAGCGGTGCTGCGGTCCTGCTACGGCTTCGGCCAACCGATGATCGGGCCGAAGTCGCTGGCCGACACCCTCACCGTGAGCGGGCAGGAGCAACGATTCCTGCGCTTCATCTACCACAAGGACGTCGTGCCCGGGCTGCCGCCGCGCGGCCTGGGTGACTACGCACACTTCGGACCGCAGTACGAAGTGGCATCCGAGGGAGGGTACCGACGCGTCGAGCGGTACCAGCGTCAGTCGTCGTTCCTGGCCATCCCACTGGCCCCGGTGCAGTTCGTGTCCAACCGCCTGCCCTTGCTGCGCCGCATCCCGTTCCCCTACTCGCTGGACGATCACCTGCCGCTGAACTACGTGGAGTGGCTTGCTCCGGAGGGCCAGGCGAGCGAGTACGGCGACTACCGCTCCTGGCTCGGGAACGCCTGACGCCGGCAGGGGGGTCCAGAGGCAACGGTTTCTCGCTGCGCCGCGGCTGCCGCGTGCGCACGTCGGGGCATCGGTCGTGGGCGGTTGTCCGGATGGCGGGCATCGCTTCATCGGCCCCTCGGTCGCGCTGCCCGGGCGCCGCGGGGCGGACTCCGCGGTGATCCTCGACTCACGGGGGCCGATCGGGATGCCCGCAGCGGCGGCGCCCGCGAGACTAGATGCATGCCAAGCACATCAGTGGTCGCCATCACGGGCGCCTCAGGCCTCATCGGTGCTGCACTCACCGCGTCGCTCCGCGGCGACGGCGTCGAGGTGCGGCGCCTGGTCCGCCGCCAGCCCCGCGACTCCGGCGAGATCCAGTGGCAGCCGGGGACGGAGCTCGACCCGGGTCGCCTGGAAGGAGTGACCGCGGTGGTGCACCTCGCCGGCGCGGGGGTGGGCGACCACCGCTGGACGACCGCCTACAAGCGTGAGATCCGAGAGTCGCGAGTGCAGGGCACCGACACCATCGCAAGAGCGGTGGCGGCCATGCCCACGCCGCCGCACGTCCTGGTCTCGGCATCGGCGATCGGGTTCTACGGCGACACCGGCGATCGAGCGGTGGACGAATCGGATACCGCCGGCTCCGGTTTCCTCGCCGAGGTCGTCCGGCAGTGGGAAGCAGCGGCGCAACCGGCCCGCGCTGCCGGGGTCCGCGTGGTCCATCCCCGTACCGGTCTGGTCTGCAGCAGCAAGGGCGGGACCTGGGCACGGCTGCTTCCGCTCTTCCGCGCCGGCATCGGCGGCCGACTCGGCAACGGGCGGCAGTACTGGTCGTGGATCTCCCTGCGCGATGAGGTCGCGGCGCTGCGGTACCTGATGGACGGCGCGCTGGAAGGTCCGGTGAACCTGACGGCTCCGCATCCGGAGACCAACGCGGCGGTGACCAAGGCGATGGGCCAGGTGCTGCACCGACCCGCTGCGCTGCCCGTCCCCGCCTTCGCCCTGAAACTCGTGCTCGGCGAGTTCTCCGGCGAGGTGCTCGCCAGCACAAGGGTGCTGCCGACGCGTCTGTCGGAGGCCGGCTTCACCTGGCAAGATCCGGCGATCGACGACGCGATCAGGGCTGCGGCGGCTGGCTGGTGACGTCGGGCACGCTCTCGATGACCAGCCAGCGGCCCAGTTCGCGCTCCAAGGTGACCAGCCACGACCGGGGTTCGGCGGGGCCGACAGGAATGGATGCCCCTTCGGCGGGGACCAGGAGGTACGCCCCGCGGCGGTCCCGGACCCGGAGCACGGCCCGGTCGGTCCCGTAGTCCACGACGCTCACCGCGAGGACCTCGGTCCGCCAGCCGTGCACCTCGGCATCCTCAGCGCGCAAGGCGGACAGCACCTGCCGCTCCCGCTCCAGCGCCGGGCCGTCGTCGGCGAACATCTCCGCCAGCGGCGATGCGTCCCCGGCGCGGTACGCCTGGCCGCGCGCACGGTCCACGGCTTCCACGATCGCGAACCACTCCTCCACGCTGGGGGAGCCGTCGCCGAGGCCGCTCTCGCTGAGGCCGGGCGGACCGGCTGTCGGCGCCGGTCCGCCCGGGTCAGCAGCGGCGGCGGGCTCCTGGTGAGCGTCCGAGCCAGTCGAAACCAGGACCAGCGCGGCGGCGGCCACGATGCCGGCAACCGCGCCGGCCACCACCCCCCGGCGCCACCATCTGCGCCGCAGTCGCTCCCGGCCGGGCCGGTCCAGCGGCACGGACTCCCCCGCGTCCCGCGCGCTGGCCCGCCATTGCTCGATGATCTCCTCGACGTCCCGCTCCCCCATGCCGCCATCCTGCCGGTGCCCCGACCTGCGTCGTGGAGTTGTCCACAGGGAGACGGTCTACAGTGATCGGGTGACGTCGATGGCGGGACCGATGGCGGGCCCCGAGGTTGTCCGCTGGGACCTCGGCCAGCGGCTCATCCCCTACCAGGAGGCCTGGGACCGGCAGCGCGGCCTCCATGCCGCCGTCAGCCTCGGCGAGGCCCCCAACACCGTGCTGCTGCTGGAGCACACCGCGGTCTACACGGCCGGTCGCAGCACGCAGCCCGAAGACCGGCCCTTCGACGGCTCGCCGGTCCTCGACGTGGACCGCGGCGGACGCATCACCTGGCACGGGCCCGGACAACTCGTGGCCTACCCCATCGTTCGGCTGGGTGAACCGCTGGATGTCCGCCGCTTCGTCTGCCGGTTGGAGCAGGCGCTCATCGAGACCTGCGCCGATCTGGGGCTGGCCGTCGGGCGCGTGGACGGACGCACCGGAGTGTGGGTGGAGGGGGTGCGCAAGGTCGCCGCGATCGGGGTCCGGGTCTCGCGCGGCACGACGATGCACGGCCTGGCGCTCAACTGCGACAACGACCCCTCCTGGTACGACCGGATCGTGCCGTGCGGAATCTCCGATGCCGGTGTCACGTCGTTGACCGCGGAACTCGATCGGCCCGTTCCGGTGGCCGAGGTGCAGGACGTCCTGGCCGGGCATCTCCTGCGACACCTGGCGCCGTACCGGTGAGGGTTCTGCGGATCGTCCTCGTCGCGGTGCTGGCGGTGCTCGGCCCCTTGGCCGCCAGCGGTTTCTGGGTCGATCGCGCCCTGGACGACAGCACCGGGTTCGCTCGCCAGATGACGCAGGCATGGCGCACCGATGAGGCGCTGCAGGAGGAATTCCGGGCCAATCTGCTCGCCACGATGGACGATCAACTGAGCGGGGCCCTGGAGAGCAGCGGCTCTGGCTTCCTGTCCGGGATCGCCGAGGACTTCGCGACCTCCGCCATCGAGGATCAGTTGCCGACGCCGCAGTTCGCTGCCGCCTGGGCACGGTGGACGTTCGCCCTGCACGACGACTTGGCCCTCATCGCCCGGGGCGGCACGCCCCGGGTCACGGCCGCCGACGGCTCCCTGCTGACCGTGGACGTCTCGCCGCTCATCGAGGCGCTGATCCCCGGCGGGCTGGCCGGCTTCGCTCTGTCCTTCCTGGGCGACGACCTCAACGTGCAGCAGTTCGACGCCGAGTACGACATCGAGACGTCCCTGTCGCAGCTCGGCATGCTCTGGTCGCTGCGGTGGTGGGCGATACTCGCGGCAGCCGGATCGCTGGCCGCGCTCACCGTCGCGTGGCGTCCCCCGCTGCGGGGCGTCGCCGTGGGCCTGCTCGCGGCCGCGGCGGGGTGCCTCGCGACCGGAATCTGGCGCAGCATCGCCGGTACCGACCCACCGATCCCGGAGCCCACCGCACTCGGCAGCGCCATGTCGGCAGCCCTCATCGGCGGCTGGGCCGGCTGGATGTTCGGCACCGCGGCGCTGCTGGCCGTCACCTCGGGCGCCCTGGCAGTGGTAGACCGCCGGCGATTCGGCGCCGGCGGTGCCGCAGCCGATTCCGCGGCGGCATAGCCCGCGCCGCCCGCCCAGCAGGAAGCGCTCTCGGACGCCACCACCTAGGGTGGTGGGGTGTCTGCCACTCACACCGCCCAGACCAACCCCGCGGGTCCCCCGCCCGGTCGGAGGTTGCTGCGCATCGAGGCGCGCAACGCCTCGGTTCCCATCGAGTCCAAACCTCCGTGGATCAAGACCACGCTGCGTACCGGCCCGAACTACAACGACGTCTACCGACTGGTGGCCGAGCAGGGTCTGCACACCGTCTGCCAGGAGGCCGGCTGCCCCAACATCTACGAGTGCTGGGAAGACCGGGAAGCGACCTTCCTCATCGGCGGCGAGCAGTGCACGCGCCGGTGCGACTTCTGCCAGATCGACACCGGCAAGCCGACGCCGCTGGACCGCGACGAGCCGCGGCGAGTCGCCGACAGCGTGGTCGGGATGGGCCTGCGCTACGCCACCGTGACGGGGGTCGCGCGCGATGATCTGCCCGACGAGGGCGCATGGCTGTACGCGGAGACCGTTCGCGCTATCCACCGGGCGGCGCCCGACGTCGGGGTGGAACTGCTCATCCCCGACTTCAGCGGCCGGCCGGATCTGCTGGCCGAGGTGTTCGGCGCTGCCCCGGAGGTGCTGGCCCACAACGTGGAGACAGTTCCTCGCATCTTCCGCCAGATCCGCCCCGCCTTCGACTACCGACGCTCCCTCGACGTCATCACGGCGGCACGGGAAGCGGGCCTGGTGACGAAGTCCAACCTCATCCTCGGGCTCGGTGAGCGCGACGACGAGGTCGCACAGGCGCTGGCTGATCTGCATGAGGCCGGCTGCGAACTGCTCACCATCACGCAGTACCTGCGCCCCTCTCCGCGGCATCATCCGATCGACCGCTGGGTCGAGCCGTCGGCCTTCGACGCCTGGGGCCGGCACGCCGGTGACCTGGGGTTCTCCGGGGTCATGTCGGGCCCGCTGGTGCGCTCGTCGTACCGCGCGGGTCGGCTCTACCGCCAGGCCATGGCGCAGCGCGCAACTCGGCCCTAGCGTTTCGTCGGCGCCGCGTCCGGTGGCCTACCCTGAGTCGCATGGCTGATGCGCGCAAGCCCAAGCGGGACCGGTGGAAGTACCTGCGGCAGATGCGGGACAACTACCGCCTCGCCAAGGAGATCAAACCCGCCCTCGGATGGATCCTGCTGGGCATCTTCCTCAGCGTCTTCGCGATCTTCATCCTCATCGGCATCCTGCTGAACAACCCGATCACCTTCGGCCTGATCGGCCTGCCGGTCGCGACCCTCCCGACCACCTGGTACTTCTCTCGGGTCGCCATGCGCGCGGCCTACGCGCAGGTGGAGGACCAGCCCGGCGGTGCCGCCGCCGTTGCGCAGGCGATGCGGGGCAACTGGTCGGTGACGCCGGCGGTCGCCGTCACGCGCAATCAGGACCTCGTCCACCGCTTGGTCGGCCGGCCCGGAGTCGTGCTGATCTCCGAGGGCCCGTCATCCCGGGTCCAGCACATGCTGACCAGCGAGGCCAAGCGCACGGCGCGCTACGTCACCGATATCCCGATCACCACCATCGAGGTGGGCAACGAGGAGGGTCAGGTGCCGGTGGACAAGCTGCAGAAGACCCTGTCGAAGATGCCCAAGGCCATCACGCCGGCCGAGGTGACCGCGGTGCGGCGCCGTCTCGACGCGCTCAAGGCGCAACCCGTCGCCGGTATCCCCAAGGGCCCGATGCCGCGCAGCGCCAAGGCCGCGCGGAAGGGCCAGCGGCCGATGTAGCCGGCGGGGCCCGCACGATCCCGCCGCCCCGCCCCGCCCCGACGGCCGACGATCCTGACCGGAGCCGGAGGACCCCCCGCGGCGCCAGCCGCGTCACACGAGGCGGGCCGGCCTTCCGTCGACGGTTCGAACCTCGACCTCCTCGGCGAACGGGAAGACCCCGGTGCGCCTGATCTCGCGCGTCACCTCGACCAGCCCGTCCACCAGCGCGGTGCGGTACTGCTCGTGGTGCGGCGGCTCCCAGCCGTCGCCCGCGTCGGTGAGCAGCCGACCACCGGCCGCCGGCCTCGGGCCTGCGGGCGGGGCGACGAGCAGCACGAGTCGCCCGTCCTCCTCGGTCGGTACCACGGCACCGGCGCGGACGAACCACGGGATGTCTTCCGGACCCACCGGCAGCCAGACCTCGCCGCTGTGCGACTGCCCGGTCTCGGCGTGGAACCACACCCCTGCCGGCAGCAGGACCCGTCGTGTGGTCGCGCCCTCCTGCAGCACCGGGGCGACCAGGACGTCGTCGCCGACCAAGAACGCGTCGTCCTGCGCCCGCAGTGCCGGGTCCTCCCACGCCAGGGGCCGGACATAGGGGGCGCCGTCCGCGGTCGCAGCCAGGGCCAGCGTGTACCAGTACGGCAGCAGCCGGTAGCGGCGCTGCAGTGCCGCACGCAGCCGGCCCATGACCGGCTCTCCCCACTCCCACGGCTCGCGGCGAGGTGAGGAGAAGGCGCAGTGGGTGCGGAAGAACGGCAGGAACGAGGCCAGTTGGAACCAGCGGGTGAACAGTTCCGGCGACGGGTCGCCGGTGAAGCCGCCGATGTCGGGCCCGTAGTACCCGATCCCGCAGACGCCGAAGGCGAAGGCCTGATGGATCGTCGCCAGCAGCGAGGGCCAGCCCGCCTCGATGTCACCGCTCCAGTGCCCGCCGTAGCGCTGCAGGCCCACCCACCCGGAACGGGAGAACAGGAAGGGACGGCGCTGCGGATGCAGCCGGGCCAGCCCCTCGTAGGATGCCCGGCACATCAGGTATCCGTAGAGGTTGTGGGCCGCCGCATGGTCGGCCGGGTGGCCGTCGAGATCGTGGCGGGTGTCCAGCGGGAACGTCGCAACGCCCTGCTCGCCGAAGCAGGCGGGTTCGTTCATGTCGTGCCAGTAGCCGGCGATGCCGAGGGCGTCGTAGAAGCCGAACTGGCGGCCCCACCAGTCCCGGGCTCGGGGCGCGGTGAAGTCGGGGAACACGGTCGGACCCGGCCAGACCCGGCCCTGGAAGACCCCGCCGTCCCGGGAACGGCAGAACACGTCCTGCTCCATGCCCTCGCGATAGACGCCGAAGTCGTCGGCGCGGGCGATCCCGGCATCCACGATGACCACGGTGCGCACGCCGTCGTCGGACATCGCGGCGACGAGCTCGGCGATGTCGGCCCAGTCCTGGCCGAACGTGAAGTCGCGGAAGCGGTCCATGTGGTCGATATCGAGGTGCATCGCCGACAGCGGCAGGTCGTGCTCGCGGAATTTGGACCACACCTCGCGGATCGCCGCGCTGGAGCCGTAGCCCCACCGGGCCTGGTGATGGCCCAGCGACCAGCGCGGGGGCGGTGTGGGGCGGCCGGTGAGCGCTGTGAAGGCACCGATCACGTCCGCCAGCGAACCGATGGCCACGTGCCACCGCACCGGCCCGCCGACGAAGCTCGCCTCGACGGTGTCCCCGTCGACCGACACCGTGCCGTCGTGGGCGTTGTCGATGAAGCAGTGCACCGCACCGACGTCGTCGAGCGCAACGTAGGCGGGCGAGGTGTTGTACATCGGATCGGTTCCCGGGCGCCAGGCCCCGCCCGGGTCGGTGTTCCAGCACCTGACGGTGCGGCCGCGCAGGTCCCAGAACGACCGACCCCCCATGCCGTGCACGCCGGAGCCGGGCGGCACCCGCGTCGCCAGCACCCAGCGCTGGTCCTGCCAGCGCGGCGCGGAGTCCGTGCGGCGGATGCGGCCCTCGTCGTCGCGGTACGTCAGGCAACCGGACTTCCCGACCTCGACGGCGATACCCGGACCGTCGACGCGCCAGCCGTCGGCCGTCGGTCTGCAGCTCGGCGGTTGCGCGGCGGCGGCGTCCAGCACTGCGTAGGAGTGCGCATCCAGGGAATCGGACCAGCCGACGGACACCTGGCCGGGCCGAGGGAAGCGGAGCTCGAGATCGGCCCCGTCCGGATCGGTGAACCGGACTCCGGACCCCTCGGCGCGAGCGCTGGCGAACACGGGCTCCTCCTTGCTGCCGGGGTGCGCACCGTCGGGCGGCGAGCCTCGGCGGTGCTCCGGCCATCGTTGCCGCCGTCCCGCGCGCAGGCGGGGCAGCGGGAACGGGCTTCGTGGCCGCTGCGCTACCGGCGCAGGACGATGCTGCCCACGGCGAGATCGTGCAGACCGCGCCCGTTGGGCTGCATCACGACCGCCGGTATCACCAGGCACAGCAGCAGGGTGCGCACCGCTGCGCCGACCAGCCCGATCCGCAGACGGCCCACCGGCGCCACGACCAATCCCACCACTCGCTGGCCGAAGGATGCCCCCTGCAGCCACGTCAGGATCGTCACCTCGGCGAAGAAGATCCCGAGCGTGAGGAGGCTCGGCGCCTCCCCGGGACCGCCGAAGCCGCCGTTGATCAGCAGGGCGAGGGCCAGGCACGCGAACCAGTCGATGCACAGCGCGGCGAGGCGCCGGCCGATGCTGCCGGCGGACCCCGGGCCGCTGGGTGGCAGGTCCAGGCCGCGCGGCGCAGCCTGCGACGGAGAGGACATGGTTGTACGGTACGACATCGCCGTGTCCGCGCCCGCGGAGCACCGCGGCGATCGTCCTGGGGACTCCCTGCGGCAGGCGCAGACAGCGATTGCCCCGCGCTGTCTTGCCTCAACTCCGTTCGCGGGTCGACGTGGCCGCCTCCGGCGGCGCCGTGACGCTGCTGGGCCCCGTTCGGGTGTCGGCGCGAACCGACTGGCCGACATTCCCGAGCGGTGGCCCGGCCCCGCCGCGGGCGGGCCGGTGGCCGCGCTGTGGCACCGTTCCGGCGGTGACCGCGGTGGCTGCCCGCCGGTTACACCGGGTGCGCGTAACGCGGGCGAAACACACGGGTCATGCTCGAGTAATGGCCCAGACGTACCGTCGGGTGCGATGGGGGCCGACGACTAGTGTCGGAAGGCCGCCACAGTGCGAGGCGATGGGCCGTGCAGCGGCCAAACCTATGGAGGGTGCATGTTCAAGAACTCAGACGAGGTGCTGAAGTACATCAAGGACCACGACGTGAGGATGGTCGACGTCCGCTTCTGCGACCTGCCCGGCGTGATGCAGCACTTCAACATCCCCGTGGAGAGCGTCGACGAGTCGCTGTTCACCGACGGCCAGATGTTCGACGGCTCCTCGATCCGTGGCTTCCAGGCCATCCACGAGTCCGACATGAAGCTCACGCCGGATCCCCAGACGTCCTTCATCGACCCGTTCCGGACCGAGAAGACCCTGGTGATGAACTTCTCGATCCGGGATCCCTTCACCGACGAGCCGTACTCGCGCGACCCGCGCCAGATCGCCGCCAAGGCCGAGGCCTACCTCGGCTCGACCGGGATCGCCGACACCGCGTACTTCGGCGCCGAGGCGGAGTTCTACATCTTCGATGATGTGCGCTTCGAGACCAAGCAGAATGCGGGCTACTACTTCATCGACTCCATCGAGGGCGCCTGGAACAGCGGCCGCGAGGAGGAGGGTGGAAACCGGGGCTACAAGACCCGCTACAAGGGCGGATACTTCCCCGTCCCGCCGGTCGACCACTACGCCGACCTGCGCGACGAGATGGTGCGCTCCCTCATCGGCGGCGGATTCACCGTGGAGCGCAGCCATCACGAGGTGGGGACCGCGGGTCAGTCCGAGATCAACTACAAGTTCAACACGCTGCTGCACGCAGCGGACGACGTGATGAAGTTCAAGTACCTGATCAAGAACACGGCCTGGGCCCGGGGCAAGAGCGTCACCTTCATGCCGAAGCCGCTGTTCGGGGACAACGGGTCCGGCATGCACAGCCACCAGTCGCTGTGGAAGGACGGCTCGCCGCTGTTCTACGACGAGCTCGGCTACGCCGGACTCTCCGACACCGCCCGCTGGTACATCGGCGGACTGCTGGCCCACGCACCCGCAGTCCTGGCGTTCACCAACCCCACGGTGAACTCCTTCCATCGTCTCGTGCCGGGCTTCGAGGCGCCGGTGAACCTGGTCTACAGCCAGCGCAACCGCTCCGCCTGCATCCGGATCCCGATCACGGGGAGCAACGCCAAGGCCAAGCGCATCGAGTTCCGCGTGCCGGATCCCTCGAGCAACCCGTACCTGGCCTTCTCCGCAATGCTCATGGCGGGCCTCGACGGCATCAAGAACAAGATCGAGCCGATCTCGCCGGTCGACAAGGACCTCTACGAGCTGCCGCCGGACGAGGCTGCCGACATCCCGCAGGTGCCGGCGTCCCTGGAAGGCGTCCTGGACGCGCTCGAGGCCGATCACGACTTCCTCACCGAGGGCGGGGTCTTCACCGACGACTTGATCGAGACCTGGGTCGACTTCAAGCGGAGCAACGAGATCGCGCCGATCCGTCTTCGCCCGCACCCGCACGAGTTCGAGATGTACTACGACATCTGAGTCGAGGGGCCGGCCGAGCTGCGGCGCTGACCGCGCGAGCTCCGGCGTCGCCCGAGGCAGTCCGGTGTCTCCGCGCTGATCGAGGAGGGCCCCCGCCCGCACGAGGGTGGGGGCCCTCCTCCATGCGCTGGCGCACCACCTGGCCATCCCCGTGGCGCGGGGGCCGGGGCCGACCGATCACCGTTGGCGAGGACCTGAGCAGGCCCGACCTCCCGGCCCTCCTGCCCGGAATGGCTGGGACGGTGCCGGTGTTGCCACCGGAGTGGACATCACCGTGACAACTGACTTGCGCGACGGCACCTCCCAGGCCACGGTAGGCGGCCGGCACGCCGGGCGGCTCGGGATGCGCATCGCCGATGTCGACGGGGCGCCGGTCTGGACTCTCTACACCACCGTGGTGAACCCGGAGTTCGAAGGCCATGGCGTCGGCAGCGCCCTGGTGCGCGACGTCATCGAACGGGCCGATGCCGCCGGCGCCATCGTGCACCCGACGTGCTGGTTCGTCGCCGGCTGGCTGGACCGGCACCCCGAGTACGGCCATCTCGTGCCCGACGATCTGCGCTGAACGCCCGGGGTCCGGCCTCTGCTCGACCCGTCGTCCGCTAGCGAAGCGGCGGCCGCCCGGCCGGTGGTGCGTACCGGCTCAGACCGTCGCTCCGAAGAAGATCCGTTCGACGATGCCTCGAGCCCGCCGGGTCACGCGCCGGTACTCCTCCACCAAGTAGGACGGCGGCTCGTCGTCAGGTCTGTTGACCACGTGCGCGACCGCCTTGAGCTCCTGCAGGTCGGTGGGCAGCGTGTCGGACTGTCGACCGGACACCAGCATCGTGGCGTTGCGGACCTCGGTGGCCAAGGTCCAGGCCCGGGCCAGCTGATCGGCATCCTGCTCCGCGACCAGCCCGGCTTGGCGGGCGGCAGCCAGGGCTGGCAACGTGCTCGTCGTGCGCAGCTGCGGCACCGCCGCCGCGTGCTGGAGCTGCAGCAGCTGCACCGTCCACTCCACGTCGCTGAGACCCCCGCGCCCGAGTTTGGTGTGCAGGGTCCGGTCGGCACCCTTGGGCAGCCGCTCGGCCTCCATGCGCGCCTTGAGCCGCCGCATCTCCCGCAGCGCATCTGCCGGCAGCCCTGCCTGGGGGTAGCGCAGCGGATCGATGAGGGCCAAGAACTGCTCCCCCAGCTCGGTATCGCCGGCCATCGGGGCGGCGCGCAGCAGCGCCTGGGACTCCCACGCAGCAGCCCATCGCCGGTAGTACGCGGCATAGCTGGCCAGGGACCGCACCAGCGGCCCCTGCCGGCCTTCGGGACGCAGATCGGCATCGATCTCCAACGGCGGGTCCGCCGAGGGCAGGGTCAGCAGGCGCCGCAGCTCGTTGGCCACCGCCATGGCGTCGGCGTGCGCATCGGCATCGGCGGCGTCCGGCAGCGGGTCGTAGACGAACATCACGTCGGCGTCGCTGCTGTACCCCAGCTCACCGCCGCCGAATCGGCCCATCCCGATGACGGCGAAGCGGACCTGCACTTCTCGGCCGGCAACGCGCTGCACTTGGTGCAGCGCCGTTTGCAGCGCCCCGCCGATCACCGCTGAGGCGATGTCGGTCAGCCCGGCTCCGACCGACTGCACGTCGGTGTGGAGGACGACATCGCCCACTGCCAGCCGGAACAGCTCCCGCCGGCGCAGCGCCCGGACCGCAGCGGCGGCTGCCTCGGGATCGTCGTGCCTGCCGGCGGCGGCGAGCGCCTCGCTGCGCAGGGCAGCGCGTGGCCGCGGCTGGAGATCCTCGGTGCGAGCCAGCAGCGCCACGCTCGCCGGGGCTCGCAGCAGCAGGTCCGAGGCGAGGCGGCTGGTCCCCAGGACCAGGGCCAGTCGCTCCGCTGCAACCGACTCGTCGCGGAGCAGCCGCAGGTACCAGGGCGTTGCGCCGAGTCGGTCGCTCACCTGCCGGAACCCCAGCAGCCCGGCATCGGGGCTGGGAGCGCTGGCGAACCAGCCGAGCATGACGGGCAGCAGAGTGCGCTGCACCAACGCCCGACGCGATACCCCGCCGGTCAGCGCCGCCAGGTGCCGCAGCGCCCCCTCGGGATCGCGGAAGCCGAGCGCGAGCAGCCGGTCCTCGGCCGCGGCCGTCGTCAGCCGGGCCCCCTCGGCATCCAGTTGCGCCACGGCATTGAGCAGCGGCCGGTAGAAGAGCTTCTCGTGCAGCCGCCGGGCACGTGCGGCGTGCTGGCGCCACCGCTCGGTGAGTTCCGCCTCGGGCTCGGTGGTGAAGCCCATGGCGCGGCCCAGCCGACGCATGCTCGCCGCGTCGTCTGGCACGACGTGCGTGCGGCGCAGCCGGTACAGCTGCAGGCGGTGCTCCATCTTGCGCAGGAAACGGTAGTCGTTGGACAGCTCCGAGGCGTCCCGGCGTCCCACGTAGCCCCAGTTGCTCAGTGCCTCCAGCGCCTCCAGCGTGTTCGACTGCCGCACCATCACGTCGCTGCGCCCGTGCACCAGCTGGAGCAGCTGCACGCTGAACTCGACATCGCGCAGCCCGCCGGCGCCCAGCTTCAGCTGCCGGTTCGCGCCCTTGCCCGATACCTGCCGCTCCACGCGGCGCCGCATGGCCTGGACGTCCTCGACGAAGTGGTCCCGGTCGGCGGCGGACCACACGAACGGCTGGACGGAGTTGACGTAGCGCTGCCCTACCTCGCGGTCCCCCGCTGCGGCGCGCGCCTTGAGCAGCGCCTGGAACTCCCAGGTGCTGGCCCAGCGGCGGTAGTACTCGACGTGGCTGTCGATCGTGCGCACCAGCGCACCGTTGCGGCCCTCCGGGCGGAGGTTCGGGTCGACCTCCCAGATCGAGCCTTCGGCCGTCGCCGCGTTCGTGGCATGCATCAACCCGGTCGCCAGCCGGGTCCCGATCGCCAGCGCCTCGTCCTCCGGCACCCCTTCGGCGGGCTCGGCCGCGAAGATGACATCGACGTCGGAGATGTAGTTCAACTCGTTGCCGCCGGTCTTGCCCATCGCGATGACGGCCAGCCGGCACCGCTGGGGCTGCGCCTCGGAGGCTCGGGCCACGGCGAGCCCGCCTTCCAGCACGGCGTCGGCCAGTCGCGCGAGCGCGGCGGACGTCGCCTCATACGTCAACACACCGGTGAGGTCCAGAGCGGCCAGGACCAGCAGCCGCCGGCGGTAGGCCACGCGCAGCGCCTGCAGCCCGTCGGTGTTCGGCAGCCCGGAGACCGGCGACGCGGCCAACGGATCGGCATCGACGGCCCGCAGGATGTCCTCCGCAGCACCGGCTGCCGGGTCGCTCGGCGGGGCCTGCAGCAGGCGCCAGTCGCCGGGATGGCGGACGAGGTGCTCCCCGAGCGCCTGCGACATCCCCAGGACCGCGGTCAGTCGGGTGCGCAACTCGGGGTGGGCCTCCAGCGCGCGCAGCAGCGTGTCGGCTCCGTCGGGGCCGGCTGCATCGCAGATCCGCTCCAGGAGCAGCACCGCGAGGTCGGGATCGGCGGCCTTCGCCGCCGCTGCGACGATGGGCGAGTCCAGGCTCAGCCCTGCCGTCCGCTCGATACCGGTGGCCGATCGCGCGGCGTCGTGGAATCCGAGCCGGGCCAGCCGAGCCGCCGCACTGTTCATGCATCAAGCCTAGGAGCCTCCGGTGAGGGCGAGCGGGGACCCCCATGCGCGCGGCTAGAGCAGCGGCAGGTATCGGTCCAGCTCGAACTGGGTGACCTGGCGCCGGTACTCCTTCCACTCCTCGCGCTTGTTGGCCAGGAAGAACTCGAACAGTTGCTCCCCCAGCGTCTCGGCAACCAACTCGCTGCGCTGCATCACCTCCACCGCCCGGCCGAGGCTGTCCGGCAGCGGCTCCATCCCCATGGCACGCCGCTCGTTGGCGGTCAGGGCCCACACGTCGTCCTCCGACCCCGGGGGCAACTCGTAGCCCTCCTCGATGCCCTTCAGCCCCGCGGCCAGCAGCACCGCGAAGGCCAGGTAGGGGTTGGCGGCGGAGTCCAGCGCCCGGAACTCCACCCGCGTGGAGTTGCCCTTGTGCGGCTTGTACATCGGCACCCGTACCAGGGCGGACCGGTTGCGGTGGCCCCAGCACACCCACGCCGGCGCCTCGCCGCCGCCGGAGAGCCGCTTGTAGGAGTTCACCCATTGGTTCGTGATCGCCGTGATCTCCGGTGCGTGGCGCAACAGGCCGGCGATGAAGGAGCGCGCCACCTTCGACAACTGGTAGTCCGCGCCGGCCTCGTAGAAGGCGTTGCGGTCGCCCTCGAACAGCGACAGGTGGGTGTGCATCCCGGATCCGGCGTAGTCGCGGAACGGCTTGGGCATGAACGAGGCGAAGACGCCGTGATGGACGGCGGTCTCGGCGATGACCACCCGAAAGGTCATGATGTTGTCGGCCGTGGTGAGGGCGTCGGCGTAGCGCAGATCGATCTCCTGCTGGCCGGGCGCGCCCTCGTGGTGGCTGAACTCCACCGAGATGCCCATCGCCTCCAGCGTGCTGATGGCGTTGCGGCGGAAGTCGTGACCGATGCCGTGCGGGGCGTGGTCGAAGTAGCCGTACTGGTCGATGGGGACCGGCTGCGTGCCCTCCTGGTGCGGCTGCTCGAAGAGGAAGAACTCCACCTCGGGATGGGTGTAGAAGGTGAACCCGAGGTCCGAAGCTCGCTGCAGGGTGCGCTTCAGGACGAACCGCGGATCGGCATAGGACGGAGTGCCGTCGGGCATGAGGATGTCGGAGAACATCCGTCCGGTGCCCTGCGCGTCGCCGCGCCACGGCAGCACCTGGAACGTCGAGGGGTCGGGCCGCACGATCATGTCGGATTCCGACACCCGCGCGAGGCCCTCGATCGCGGATCCGTCGAAGCCGATGCCCTCCGCGAAGGCGCCCTCCAACTCGGCCGGGGCCACAGCCACCGACTTCAGCCGACCGAGGACGTCGGTGAACCACAGCCGGACGAACCGGATGTCGCGCTCCTCGATCGTGCGCAGCACGTACTCGGTCTGCTTGTCCATGGGTCAATACTGCCTCTCCGCCGTCTCGGCGTCCGCCCCGGTACCCAACTCGCACCGGCGCGCCGCAACGACGGCCGGACCCTGCCGCCGGCCACCGCCGGCCGTCATCCTCGCCCCGCCCCGGACCGGTCGCCGGGCCGCGCTCCCGCCACGCGGCCGGCCCGGCCAGGTCCTAGCCTGGGTGCCGTGCCCACACTTCGCATCGCCCTGGCCCAGATCAACGCGGTAGTCGGCGACCTGAGCGGCAACGCCGGCCTGGTCCTGGATGCCGCCAGACGTGCGGCCCTGGTCGGAGCGGATCTCGTGGCGCTGCCGGAGATGGCGCTGGTCGGCTACCCCGTGGAGGATCTCGCGCTGCGGCCCTCGTTCCAGCAGGCCTCGCGGGCAGCGACCGAAGCACTGGCAGCGGACCTCGCCGGAGCAGGGCTCGGCGACCTTCCCGTCGTCGTCGGGCGGCTCAACGTCCGCGACAGCCCCAGGCGCGGCTTGGGCATCCCCCGCAACGAGCCGCTGAACGCCGCTGCGGTGCTGCACGCCGGCCGGGTCGTGGCCACGTACGCCAAGCACCACCTGCCGAACTACGGCGTGTTCGACGAGAACCGCTACTTCGTCCCCGGCCGGGACTCCTGCGTCATTCGCGTCGCGGGGGTGGACGTCGCCCTGGCGATCTGCGAGGACCTGTGGCAGGACGGCGGACCGGTGGCACGGGTGAGGGACAACGGCGCCGGGCTGCTGCTGGTCATCAACGGCTCCCCCTTCGAGCTGGCCAAGGAGGACGCCCGGCTGCGGCTCTGCCAGCGCCGTGCAGCCGAGGCCGGCTGCGCACTGGCCTACGTCAACCTGGTCGGAGGGCAGGACGAACTGGTCTTCGACGGCGACTCCCTCGCGGTGACCGCCCAGGGCGACCTGGTGGCGCGCGCACCGCGCTTCGACCCGCACCTGCTCGTGGCCGACCTGGACCTGCCTGCCGCGCCGGAGCGGACCCGGTTGCCGGACGGCGCGCCCATCGTCGACCTGGGCAGCCGCGCGGGCGTGGCCCGGCCGGTGCTGACGGGGCCTGCGATCGCGGCGACCGAGCCGCCGGAATCCGCCGTGTACCGGGCCCTGGTCACCGGGCTGCGCGACTACGTCGTCAAGAACGGCTTCGCCTCGGTGGCGTTGGGCCTGTCGGGCGGGATCGATTCCGCACTCGTAGCCGTCTTGGCAGTCGACGCGCTGGGGCCGGATCGAGTGCATGCGGTCTCGATGCCGAGCAGGTACTCCTCCGAGCACTCCCGCGATGACGCCCGCGACCTCGCCGAGCGGACCGGACTGCACTATCGCACGGTGCCGATCGCCCCGATGTTCGATGCCTTCCAGGGCAGCTTGGAGTTGTCCGGGCTGGCGGAGGAGAACCTGCAGGCGCGCATCCGGGGCGTCATCCTCATGGGTATCTCCAACCAGGAGGGCCCGCTGGTGCTGGCGACCGGGAACAAGACCGAGATCTCTGTGGGCTACTCCACCATCTACGGCGACGCGGTGGGCGGGTTCGCCCCGATCAAGGACATCCCCAAGACACTGGTCTGGCAGCTGTGCCGGTGGCGCAACGATCAGGCGCAGGCTCGCGGCGAGGTACCGCCGATCCCGGAGCGCTCCATCACCAAGCCCCCCAGCGCCGAGCTGCGGCCCGGCCAGCAGGACAGCGACTCGCTGCCCGACTACGCGCTGCTCGACGACATCCTCGACGACTACGTCGAGCAGGACCGATCCGCGCAAGAACTCATCGCGGACGGCTTCGACCCGGCCACCGTCCAGCAGGTGCTGCGGCTGACCGATCTGGCCGAGTACAAGCGCCGGCAGTACCCGCCGGGCACCAAGGTCTCGCCGCGGGCATTCGGCCGGGATCGCCGCCAACCGATCACCAACCGATGGCGCGAGCAGTTGGCCTAGCCGCACATGCCGAGGCCCCGCCGGATCGACCGACGGGGCCCGTGGGGATGGGAATGATCAGAACTGCTTGGCGAGCGCCGACGTGGTGTTGCTCAGCGTGTCCTTCAGGGTCTTCTTCTGCACGAAGCCCGGCAGGGGCAGTGTGGTGTCGATCGTCAGCGACATCGTCGCTTCCGTCTTGCCGCCCTTGTCGACCAGCGCCCAGGAGCCCGAGTTGTCCTTCTGGATCTTCGTGGGCTCACCCAAGGTCCAGGAGAACCCGGAGTCGTTGTGGGTGTAGTTCACCACGAAGGTGTCCTTGGCGACCTTGACGTCGTTGGTCAGGCGGGCCTTGGCTGCGGTGCCGTCGGGGTTGGTCTCCAGAACTTCGGATTCCAAGTTGCCCGGGAACCAGTTCTTCTGGTTCCCGATGTCCCGCAGGAACGCGAGGACATCGGCAACCGGTGCGTTGACAGTGACAGATTTCGATCCAGATACGGCCATGGCTGCACAGTAGACACCCCGCCAGGCCGACGCAGCCCAAACGGGGAAATCTTGGCGCGGATTCTCGCCGCGCACAGCGCTGCCCGCGCGCGCTTGGACACGGGCCCCGTGACGCCGGCGTCGATCCCGTGCCGGGCACGTGCTGCAGCGTGCGCGACCCGGTCCCTCACCGGTCGGGCGGTACCGGGTCGGGAGGGTCGTGACGCTCCCGCGGCGTCCCCCACACATCGGGTTCCACGTGGCCCTCCAAATCGGGGAACTGGTGCATGGAGAACACCGGTGCTGCGCCCATGCCGGCCTGCCGCTCGTAGTCCTTGATCACGGGAATGGCGAACCTCGCCAGCAGGATCAACGCGACCAGGTTCACCAACGCCATGAGTCCCAGCGCCGCATCGGCGAGGCTCCACACCGTGGGCACCGCGGCTATCGACCCGAACACCACCATGCCGACCACGAGGATCCGCAGGGGGATGAGGACGCGGTGGTCGCCCTTGAGGAACAGCACCGTCGTTTCCCCGTAGTAGTAGTTGGCGATGATGGAGCTGAACGTGAAGAACACCAGCGCGATGGCGACGAACTGCGAGCCCCACTGCCCCACGATGGCTGCCAGGGAGTCCTGGGTGAGTGTGGCCCCGCCGATTTCCTGGTAGTCCTGACCGGGCACCCAGACGTCGCCCAGCAGGATGATGAACGCCGTCACCGAGCACACGACGATCGTGTCCACGAAGACGCCGAGGGCCTGGATGAACCCCTGGCTCGCGGGGTGGCGGGTATCCGCGGCGGCCGCGGCGTTCGGCGCCGAACCCAGGCCAGCCTCGTTGGAGAACAGTCCGCGCTTGATGCCCTGCACGAGGGCCTGGGCCACCGTGTATCCGGCGAAGCCGCCCGCAACCTCCTGCAGGCCGAACGCGCTGCGGACGATGTCGGACAGCACGCCGGGGACTTCTCCGAGATTCATCACGACAACGGCCAGGCCGATCGCCAGATAGCTCACGGCCATCAACGGCACGACCAGTTCGGCGAAACGGGTGATCCGCTTCACCCCGCCGAAGATGATGATGGCGGTCAGCCCTGCGATGAGGAACCCTGCCAGGCCGGGTCGGACACCGAAGGCGTTGTCGAGCGCAGAGGTGGCCGTGTTCGCCTGCAGCGCGTTGAAGACGAACGGAAACGCGATGATGAGGAAGACCGAGAACACGACGCCCAGCCATTTCGCGTTCAGGCCACGCTCCATGTAGTACGCGGGTCCGCCACGGAAGACGTGGGCGGACTCCTCCGGATCGTGCCGCTTGTAGATCTGGGCCAGGGTCGCCTCCACCATGGCGGTGGCCATGCCCAGCAGTGCGATGATCCACATCCAGAAGATCGCGCCCGGCCCGCCGAGGGTCACCGCGATCGCGACGCCGGCGATGTTGCCCGCCCCCACGCGGGCGGCCAGTGAGGTGGCGAAGGCCGCGAACGGCGAGATGCCGTCGTCGTGCTCGGCCTTGAACCCCGAACCGAACGCCCTGACGAACTGCGGGAAGCGGCGGAACTGGATCGCCCCGAGCCGGACCGTGAAGTAGGCCCCGACCACGATCAGCAGAACCCCGAGGATGCCGGCCTGGAAGATGACCGGGTAGTCGTCGCTGCCCCAGAGGACGTTGTTCAACGCGTCGATGATCGGCGCCATGCGCTTCCGCCTCTCCTGGCTCGCGGCGGGTGGCCCACCGCATCGGAATGCTGGCCGCCAGTGCCGATGCCCGGGCAGGCCCGCCGGCCCCCAACCTAGCGATCTTGACCGCGCCGTGGCGCGACGCGCGCAGACCCTGGCGAACGCCGCGCCCGGTGCCCGGCCCGCCTCGCGCAAGAGCAGGCACCGCTGCACCGCGAAGGTGCCCTCGAGTCGTCCGCGATGGCACCATGGAGCCACGCACCGGTACTACGCACGTGGACCGGAGGTGGAGGAGGAATCATGCCCGAGGCTCTCTACGGGACCCAGCGGAACCGTCGCGTCACTGTTCGTGACCTGCAGGCCGCCAAGGTGCGGGGCGAGCGCTGGCCCATGATCACCAGTTACGACGCGATGTCGGCGCGTGTCTTCGACGACGCCGGAATCCCGGTCATCCTCGTCGGCGATTCCGCAGCGATGGTCGTCTACGGTCACGACTCGACCGTTCCCGTGACCGTCGACGACCTGCTCCCCCTGGTGGCCGGTGTCGTGCGCGGCTCGCGCACATCGATGGTCGTCGCCGACCTCCCGTTCGGCTCGTACCAGGGATCGCCCGAGCAGGCGCTGCAGACCTCGGCCCGCTTCCTGAAGGTCGCCGGGGCGCACGCCGTGAAGCTCGAGGGCGGCGAGCGGATCCTGCCGCAGGTGGAGCTGCTCGTCAGCTCCGGCGTGCCGGTGATGGGCCACCTCGGGCTCACTCCGCAGTCGGTCAACACCTTGGGCGGGTACCGGGTGCAGGGCCGCGGCGAGGCGGGCCAGCGATTGCTGCAGGAGGCCAAGCAACTGCAGCAGGCCGGGGCCTTCGCCCTGGTGCTGGAGGTCGTCCCCGCCGAGCTGGCCGCAGCGGTCACTGCTTCGCTCAGCATCCCCGTCATCGGGATCGGCGCCGGTCCGGCCTGCGACGCCCAGGTGCTCGTCTGGCAGGACCTCATGGGTCTCTCGCCCGATCGCGGCGCCAAGTTCGTCAAGCAGTACCACAACCTGTACGCGACCATGCTCGACGCTGCGCGGCAGTGGGGCGACGAGGTCGTGACCGGCCAATACCCCGATGAGGGCCACACCTACCACTGACCCGGGGGCGCTCGGACCTCGGCTCGGCAACTGGCGTCCCGGCGCCGTACCACCGTCCCGGGACGCCGTGGATCGGCCGAGCAGCCCCCGGCGACCGCACTTCCCCCGGTCGGTTCGCCTCAGATATCGGTGACCCGGATACTGGCGTGAGCCTTGTAGCGGCGGTTCATCGAGATGAGATTCGCCGTGAGTCCCTCGACCTGGCGGGCGTTGCGCAGCCGGCCGGCGAACACGCCGCGCATCCCGGGGATCGCCGAGGCCAGCGCCTGCACCAGATCCGTGGCCGCACGCTGGTCGCCGAGGACGAGCACATCGCCTGCGACCTCTGCCTTCGCGGTGTCGGACAGTTCCACGGCGCTCACATTGTGGAAGGCACCCACGACGGTGCTGTCCGGCAGCAGTGCCGCGGCTCGTTGCGACGCCGAGCCGTCGGCGACCTCCAGCACGTAGGCGCCCTGCTTGTCGAAGCCGAGCGGGTTCACGCAGTCGATGACGACCTTGCCTGCCAGCTGGGGCGCCAGGGCAGCGAGCGTGTCGTCGTGCCCCGGCCAGGGAACTGCGATCAGCACCACGTCCGCGGTTGCGGCGCACTCGGCATTGGCGGCTCCGGTAACGCCGAGACCGATCTCCTCGGCAGCGGTGCGCGCGCGCTGCGGGTCGCGGGACCCGATGATGACCCGCAGCCCGGCCCGGGCCCACCGATAGGCCAGACCGCGGCCCTGATCGCCGGTCCCCCCGATCACGCCGATGGTCAGGCCCGACAGGTCGGGCAGGTGGTACGGATCGCGCGCAGGGGTCTCAGCCATGTCGCCCAGTGTGCCAAGGCCCCATCAACCGCCGGACTGCCCCTCCTGGCGTGTCGCGCCCCAGGTGCGCAGTACCGAGGCAGCATCGCCGGCGACGGTGAGCGGGCCGACGGTGCCCGGTGTGCGCGACAACTTGGGAGCCGCGGCCGGGGCAGGGACGCCGGCGGCGTCGCTGAAGGCCTCGCGGGCGATCATGTGCGGGTGCTGCTGCGCCTCGGCCATCGACAGCACCGGGGCGACGCAGGCGTCGGTGTCCTGGAACACCTCGGCCCAGTGGGCCCGCGAGCGAGCAGCGATCGCCGAGCCGAAGGCTTCTCTCAACTCGGGCCAGCCGGACCGGTCGTACTGCGGCGGCAGCGCGGCATCCGCCAGGCCCAACCCTTGGAGGAACTGCGCGTAGAACTGCGGCTCGAGGCATCCCACCGCGATGTACTGCCCGTCCGAGCAGCGGTACACGTCGTAGAACGGGGCCCCGGTGTCGAGCAGGTTCTCCCCAGGCTCGCCGCGCCACATCCCCTGCGCGGCCATCGAGTGGATCATGCTCATCAACGACGCCGCCCCGTCCACCATCGCGGCATCGACTACCTGACCGCGGCCCGAGCGCTGGCGCTCCCACAGCGCGGCCAGCACGCCGAAGAGCAGATACATCGCCCCGCCGCCGTTGTCGCCTACCAGGTTCAGCGGAGGCACCGGGGCCTCGCCGGCCCGGGCGAAGTGGCGCAGCGCACCGGCCACCGCGATGTAGTTGATGTCGTGCCCGGCGCGGCGCGCCATCGGCCCGGTCTGCCCCCAACCCGTCATCCGGCCGACGATCAGGCGCGGGTTGCGCTCCAGCAGGACCGCAGGCGCCAGGTCCAGCCGTTCCAGCACCCCCGGGCGGAAGCCGTCCAGCAACACGTCGGCGCGGGCCACGAGGTCCAGCAGCAGATCGCGATCGTCGCTGCCGCGCAGGTCCAGTGCGATCGCGGGACGACCGCGCAGGTGCGTCGCACGGCGGGGATCCGGGGCCGACAGGTCAGGCCGGGGGCCGGTGATCCGCACGACGTCGGCGCCGTGGTCGGCCAGCATCGTCGCCGCGAACGGGACCGGACCGATTGCCGGCAGTTCGATGACACGCAGACCGGCAAGGGCCCCGTCAGCCACCTGATGGACCCGATTCGTAGGTGCGATCCTGCTTGTCCCACTGCTCGGTGCGCCGGTGCGCCGCCTCCAGCGCGGCCGCCGCGGCCGACTCGGTCTCGTACGGACCCAGTCGGGATGCGTGGGCGCACCCCTGCTCGCCCTCGACACGCTCGTGCTTCAGGCACCACCAGTACGACATCACCACCTCCAGCGGGTCGACCGGTGCACGGATTGACCGCTCCGGGGTGGTCTCATCCTACAATCGCGGCATGCCGACCACGCAGGCCCGTTCGCCCCTGACGCCAGGCCGCATCTCGCCGCGGCGCGCGGTGCCGGCCTCGATCCCCCGCCCCGACTACGTCGACCGGCCGGCGCCGGCGGCCTACGACGGCCCCGAGGTGAAGGACGAGCAGACCATCGAACGGATGCGCGTCGCCGGGCGTGTCGCCGCACAGGCCCTGGCGACGGTCGGCGAGGCCATCCGGCCCGGGGTGACCACCGACGAACTCGACCGCATCGGCCACGAGTTCCTGCTGGACCACCAGGCCTACCCGTCCACCCTGGGCTACCGGGGCTTCCCGAAGTCGCTGTGCACGTCGCTCAACGAGGTGATCTGCCACGGCATCCCCGACAGCACCGTGCTGCGGGATGGCGACATCTGCAACATCGACATCACCGCCTACCTCGGCGGCGTGCACGGGGACACCAACGCGACATTCCTGGTCGGCGATGTTGCCCCAGAGGTCCGCGACCTGGTCGATCGGACCCGCGAGGCGACGATGCGGGCCATCAAGGCCGTCCGGCCGGGACGCCCGCTCAGCGTCATCGGGCGGGTCATCGAGTCCTACGCCAAGCGCTTCGGCTACGGCGTCGTGCGGGACTTCACCGGGCACGGTATCGGCACCGCCTTCCACACCGGCCTCATCGTCCCCCACTACGACGACCCGAGCCTGACGACGCCGATCGAGCGCGGGATGACCTTCACCATCGAGCCGATGCTGACCCTGGGGGCCTATCAGTACGACCTGTGGGACGACGGCTGGACCGCGGTCACCAAGGACCGCTCCTGGACCGCGCAGTTCGAGCACACCCTGGCGGTCACCGCTGACGGAGCGGAGATCCTGACGCTGCCGTAGCGCCGCCGGACCCGGACCCGGGCGGGTCGCGGTCGGTCGATGCCCGGATCGCCTGCGGAGCCGTCGTCCGGGCAGCCACCACCACATCCGTTCCCCCACGCACCTCGTGCCCGACCGGCGTCATCGTGCGCAGCCCGAGCGGCCGGGAAACGGACGGGTCGCCGGGGGTGTGCGCAACCGGTGTGGTCGAGCAACCGGACGCACAGCATGGGCAGGCCTCGACCATGCCAGCCGCAGACGCTCCGGCAGCCCGCCCGGCAACACGACGACCGGGACCGCACGGAGCCACCCGAGCAGCAAGCCCTGCCCGCCGCGGCGGGCGGCCCTCATTCCGGCCGCACCGGAGGGGCTGCGCTCTAGGGTCGCGCCGCTCGGAGGTGGGCCCAGTTCGCCCCGCAACCGCCACCGCGCATTCGACCAGCGAGCCGCGCAGAACGTGCGGCAATCACCGGCGATGCCTCGGCCCCGAGCTCGAGCAGCCGACCGTTGACGTCCCCGGGCCCGCCGTCGCCGCCCGGCTGCGCCCGGACGGTTCCCCGTCGGCCGAGGCCACGCGCTACCCTGGCCGAGGCGAGTCGGTCGGGCGGCCGCAGCACCCCGTGAGGGGTGTTGAGGAAAGTCCGGGCTCCGAAGGGCAGGGTGGTGGGTAACGCCCACCCGGGGTAACCCGCGGGACAGTGCCACAGAGAGTAGACCGCCGGTCCGCGAGGGCCGGTCAGGGTGAAACGGCGGTGTAAGAGACCACCAGCGGTCGGGGTGACCCGATCGGCTCGGCAAACCCCACCCGGAGCAAGGCCAAGAGGGCGCCGCAGGGCGCCTGCGCGGACGTTCG
Source organism: uncultured Actinomycetota bacterium (assembly GCA_963766005.1). GTDB lineage: Bacteria > Actinomycetota > Actinomycetes > S36-B12 > CAVXYG01. Next base: position 464,686 of record CAVXYG010000006.1, read on the forward strand.
AGGGCTGCCCGCCCGAGTCCGCGGGTAGGCCGCACCAGGCCGTCGGCAACGACGGTCGCAGATGGATGGTCGCCGCCGGCAGCGATGCCGGCACAGAACCCGGCTTACAGACCGACTCGCCACCTCGGGTACTCGCTGGCGCCGGCAGGCATTCACGGCGCAGCATCCCCGACATCGGCGGAATACGGTGGTGCCATGACACCCTCGCTGCTCCCCGACCAGGTGGCCGATGCCATCGTCCGGGATGTCAACAACCTCTATCAGCACCTGCTCGGCGACGGTTTCGCCGACACCGAGCGGATGCCCTCGACGGTCATCAGCGAGATGCCCAAGGGGATCGTGCACAAGTACGAACCGACCGGTCCGCAGGACCCCGACGCGCTGCCGACACTCATCGTCCCGCCGATGGCTGCCAGCGCGGCGTCCTTCGACCTGCGACGCGGATGCTCGCTCGTGGAGTTCCTGCTGGAGCAGGGTCGGCCGCTGTACGGCCTGGACTACGGCGACGTGAGCATGCTGCACGACTCCGATCTCGGTCTGGAGTACTGGATCGACGAAGTGGTGCCGAACGCCGTGCGCGCAGTCAGCGAGGACCACGACGGCCAACCGGTGCAGCTCGTCGGCTGGTGCCTGGGCGGCATCCTCGCGGTGTTCACCGACGCCGCCCATCCGGAGCTGCCCATTGCCTCGGTTGCCACCGTTGCCAGCCCGTTCGACTTCAAGGCAGTCAAGCTGCTGCAGCCGGTGCGCATCCTGGAGAACGTCACGCGGGGGACGCTCACCACCGGGCTCGTCCGGGTCCTCGGCGGCATCCCCGGCAAGGCGAACGCCCTCATCTTCACGTGGCTGTCGCCTCAGAAGCAGCTCAAGAAGCCGATCACCATCTTCAAGCACCGGGCAGATCAGGAGACGCTGGCCCAGATCCAGGCGGTCGACGCGATCATGGACCAGATGGAGGCCTACCCGGGTCGCAGTATCGCCCAGATCTACCACGGCTTCGTGCGCACCAACCACCTCTCCTCCGGTCGGATGACTCTGCAGGGCGGCCGCACGCTGCTGCTGGAGGACGTCCGGATCCCCGTGATGAACATCGCCGGCAAGGGCGACCTGTTCTTCGCGCCGCCCGAGTCCGCCTACCGGTTGGGCGAACTCCTGCCGAACTCCCCCCATGTGCGCCTGGAGACCGCCCCGGGCGGCCACCTCGGCGTCCTCACCGGCGGCAAGGCGCGCGGGACGACCTGGCGGTACATCACGGAATTCCTCAGCGACGTGGACACCGCCTACCAGCAGTCGCTCAGCGGCGGCGGCGACATCGATGATGTGCTCATCATCGAGGAAGAGGACCTGCGGTGAGCGCGCAGTCACGCACCGGCAGCGGCGGTTCCGCCGCCGACGGGGCACAGTTCCCACTGCAGGACGGCACGCGCAGCAGCACCCGGTTGGGCAAGGACGTCTTCGCGGGCAGCGTGCGCGAACTCGACCCGGGCCTCGCCGACCGGATCGCAGCAACGCGCAACTGGCGCGAGGACTACGTCGGACCGTGCCGCGACGTGGTTGCGGTGGCTGCGCGGTCCGCGGCCAACACCCGGCATGTCGCCGCGACCGGATTGCGGATCCTCCACGACGCGTTCGTGTTCGGCCAGGATGGCCAGGAGCGCAATCTGGCCGAAGCGGTCGCCGACCCGACCGGTCCGGGGCTGGCCGAGGTGGCCGTCGTCGGACGCCGCGCACTCTCGGCGCCGGAGCTCGTGCTGCCGTACCGCGGTCGCCTGCTGCACGGTTCGGACATCCGTGCGCAACTGTCGCGATGGACGCGCTCCGGTATCGCTGAGCGAAGCTTCGAGACCGCGATCGGGACGGTGCTCGACGAGCCCGGATGGCTGGACCTGCGGGGGGTGCACGTCGTCCTGCTCGGCGCCGGTGCCGAACTCGGCCCGCTACGGCAACTGCTGGCATGGGGCGCCGACGTCTGGGCGATCGACTTGCCGCGGCCTGCGGTCTGGCAGCGCCTCATCGACACAGCGGTGGACTCCCCCGGAGTCCTGCACGTCCCGGTGCCAGAGGGCGTGCCGCTGCCGGAGGCGGAGGACTACGCCGCGCTGGCAAAGATCGCCGGCGCGAACATCGTCACCGAGGCCCCGCAGATCCGTCGCTGGCTGGATCTGATCGACGACAGCTTCGTCCTGGCGAACTACGGCTATGCCGACGGCGCGCTGCACGTTCGGCTGTCCATGGCCTGCGATGCGATCGCCGCGGACGTCACCGCCGCCCGCGGCGACGTCGTGCTGGCCTACCTGGCCACACCCACCGACGCCTTCGCCGTGCCCGAGGCCGCGATGGCGATGGCGCGGGAGCGGTGGCGGCACAACAAGCTCGCCCGATCCACGCGTCGCCCGCTGCGGCTGGCCGGCTTGTTCCAGCCGAACTACAAGGCCAGCGTGCTCGACGACGACGGCAACGAGGTGGGCATCGCCGACTGCATCGTCCCGCAGCAGGGCCCGAACTACTTGCTGGCCAAGCGGCTGCAGCGGTTCCGGGCCGTGACCGCGAGGTCGGCCGGAACCAGGGTGTCGTTGAACGTGGCACCGGCGACCCGGACCTACTCCGTGGTCAAGAACAAGGCCCTCGCCGCCGCCTACGCCGGCGCCAACCAGTTCGGGATCGAGGTGTTCGAGCCCGACACCTGCAACACCGCGATGGCGGCCCTGCTGGTGCGGGATCTGCGCGACCCGAGCAGCCTCACCAACCCGGATGTCCCGACGCACAATCCGATGGACCTGTTCGCCGATGCCGCCAACCACGGCGGCCTGTGGCGGGTCGCCTACGACCCGCGTTCGGTGCTCGGCGTCGCTGCGGTGGTCGGCATGTTCGTGCGCAGCGCCTGAGAGCTGCCGACGGCAGTCCCCCGTCGGGGTGCATCGCTTGCGGGCGTGCCGGCGTCATGGCCGAGCAATCCGGGCGAAGCGCCGGGTCCCGGGTGGACGGGCCGCGGTGACTCACTCGGCCAGGGCATCCGCGACCCGGTGCCGCAACTGCGGCAGCAGGTCCGTGGCGAACCACGGATTGCGGCGCAGCCAGCCCGTGTTGCGGGGGGACGGGTGCGGCACCGGGATCATGTCCGGGTTGCCCGCCATGCGGCGACCGTCTCGGCGACCGTCCCACGCGCGCCCAGATAGTAGGCGTGCGCGTAGCTCCCGGCCAGCACGGTGAGCCGGACGCCGGCCAGCCACGGCAGCAGCGCACCGCGCCAGGCGGGGGCGCACTCCGTCCTCGGCGGGGCATCGCCCGCCGAGGTCGTGCCCGGGTAGCAGAACCCCATCGGGACGAGGGCGACGAGGCGCCGGTCGTAGAACGTCGACCGGTCAACGCCCGACCAGTCGCGCAGCCGGTCGCCACTGGCGTCGTTGAACGGCAAGCCGGTGTCGTGGGCGCGCCGACCGGGCGCTTGGCCCACGACGAGGAGCCGGGCACGGGGGTCGGCCTGGATCACCGGCCGCGGGCCCAGCGGCAGATGCTCGGCGCACAGGGTGCAGGCCCGGATGCGCCGCATGAGCGCCTCGAACTCCGGGGCGGTGGCGTTCAGAGTGCCTATCCGGAGCAGATCCCACACTCGCACGCCCCCGGTGATCCCCGCCGTGTTCGGCACGATTTCGGCGTTGGGCGGCAGGTCGGCCGCGGTGAGGTGCTTGGCGTTGCCACCGCCGATGTAGAGGTGGTCGAAGAACAGGTACTCGTGGTAGGCCTCGATCGCCGTCGGACCCGCTTGGACCAGGTCTTGTTGCCCACCGCCTTGCGGGCAACGTTGCCGATCTGCTGCTCGACCGTCTCGCCCTTGCGGAGCGGCGCGTGCCCCAGCTCGAGGTGCGGCAGGAGCTGGCCGTGGTTGAACAGCGCGGTACCGGTGCCGGTGCCCAGCGTCATGACGAACTCGAAGCCCTCGCCACGCACCACCGCGCAGCCCTGCATGTCGGCGTCGTTCACCACGATCGGTCGGCCGGTCGAATGCCTCGGCGAGCGCCCGGCCGAGGTCGAACCCGAGCCACTTGGACTGGAGCGTCGGATCGACCTCGCCGCCGTAGACGCGACGCGAGAGCGCCGGGACGTTGCGCACGATCCCCTCCCGGATCAGCCCCGGGAAGCCCACGGAGACGCGTTGCGCTGCCGGCAGTGCCTCGGTGACTGCGAGGATGGTCTCGACGAGCGGGACGGCGGACAGGGGTACGGCGTCTGTACGCCGCACCCGCTCGGTGATCATGTCCCCGCCCGGCGTCGAGCACCGATGCCTTCACGCCGGAGCCGCCCACGTCGATCGCGAGGGTCCGGACGTCGGTGGGGCCACTCGCCTCGCTTGTCCTGCTTGCTCATCCAGTCCGCCTTCCGCGGTTGCTTCTCATCGGCGTCTGCCGAGTGCCGCGCCGCCCTCGCCCGCCGATGCTCCTCCTTGCCGTGGGCGAGCGGCGGGGTGCTCACGGCCGCCGCCGTTGTCCCAGCCTCGGCCCGGCTAGAGCCCCAGCCATACGGCGGGATCCATGAAATTGCCGTTGGCGTCCATCACTTCGAAGTGCAGGTGCGGCCCGGTGGAGTTGCCGGTCGACCCGACGTCGCCGATGTGCTGCCCGCCGTCACCTCTGCCGCCACACTGACGTTGATCGGCGACAGGTGCGCGTACCGCGTCTGCGTGCCGTCCGAGTGCTGGATGACGATCGGTGTTGCCGTAGGCGCCGCCCCAGCCGGCCTCCACGACGTGCCGTTCTTCGCGGCGTACACGTCGGCACCCGTGCGGCTGGGCGAAGTCCAGGCCCGTGTGGTATCCGCTGCTCCAGTAGCCGCCGCCGGCACCGAAGCCGGAACTGATGGAGTACCCGGCCTGGGTCGGGACGACGACGGGGTTGAGGGTCCACTTCAGCTCTGATGCCTGCTGGCTCAGGATTGCGGCTTCCTGCTCGGCCGCGGCGAGTTCGGCCTCGGTCACCGACACCTGGTGCCCGAGCCACTTCACCTGATCGGCGAGCTCGGCCTCCTGCGCCTCCAACTCCTCGAACTGGGCCTCCACGTCCTCCAACCGCTGCTCAGCAGCCTCGGCTTCGGCTTTGGCCTCGGCCACCTCCTCCGAGGTCGGTCCGCCCGGGTGTATCGACAACGGCCGCTGGCCATGATCTGGGTGTACGTCGCCTTCTTCGATGCCCTTCGTCCGCCGCTTCGGCCGGCTCTCGATCGTCGGCTTCGACCGCCGCCTCCTGCTCGGCGACCTTCTCCAACTCCGCCGGCGTTCTTCGCGAGGGCGCTGGCGGATCTTGCGGCTGTGACGACGCTTCGCTCTTGCAGCCGCGGCCTGGTCTCGCTGCTGCTCGAGGCTGACGAGGTCCTCCGCGGTCATCGAGGCGTAGTCCAGCGGCGGTGCCTCCACCTGCGCCACTGCGGCGCTCGCCGCGGAGGTCTCGGTCGCCGTCATAGCCGCCGTCGTTTCCGTCTGCGTGCTCGCCGCCGCCGAGGTTGCGGCCACGCTCCGGCACCCACGACGCCGAGCGCGATGCGGCCGCACCGGCACGGGCCATGTCCTGCGGCACCAGCCCCATGCGGGCCGCGTGAGCACCACCACCACACTCCACTGCACGTCGCGAGAGGCCGGTCAAGCCGTGGCGCGCTACCGCTTCGGACAGCGCAGCCTGCACGCGGCGATCGGCGCCCGGGCCGCG
>CAVXYG010000007.1:0-55452 GCA_963766005.1 uncultured Actinomycetota bacterium
CATCGCCGCGGACCTGCACATCAGCGAAGTCGTCGATGTGCCGAACTGGCTGGTCTCGATGCACCTGCCGCTGGGCATCTTCGGCCACTGACCGAGCACCCCAGGCGGGAGGCCTCGTCTCGCGACGAGCCGTACCGGAACCGCTTCCAGCCCTTCGGCGGCGCCAGCTCACGCGGGTGATGCCTCACGGCACTGCCCGGCTCGGGCCAGTGTCCAAGTGGGCTGCGCGATCAGGCCTCAGCCGGCGTCCTTGATGGGCCGGTTTCGAGCTTCCCTGCACGCGACGTCGTCGAGGAGCTCGCGAGGCTGGCGCCGCTGTTCCTCGACGACGTCGCGAGCCGCTCGACGGCGGCAGCTGCGTCGCCGCGGCATCGAACAGTCGCGACACCTCCACAGCACCACGGTGCTGCTCCGAGGCCAAAGAACGGGGTCCCGGGCCGTCGTACCAGAACACCGCGTGGCCGCTGCGGCTGCCCGATCGCTGCAGTTCCGGCGCGTCGTGGACGTCGCGCAGGGTGAGCGTCTCCGGCGCCGTACTCCTCCACCTTCACCCGCGGGGCGGGGCCCTGGAGCCATTCGATGCGGAACCGGGCGTAGAACGCGCAGAGGAAGATCACGGCGGCCATCACGGGCCAGCCGAGGAGTCCGCGGGTGGCAACGAAGTCCACCGCGCCGGCGTGCTGCAGGTGCCATGCCTCCCAGCCGGACACGCTGAGCTCGGCGATGGCCCAGGCGGCGGTGACGTGGGCGCTGATGCGCCGGTAGGCGGGGTCGGCTGCCGTCTCGGGCCGCAGGCGGCCGGCCAAGAGGACCGGGAGCAGGTAAGTGGCCACGGGAGTGGTGGTGAACGCGCTGGCCAGAACACCGATGGTCACGGCCATGCTGGCGGCCACGCTGATCCCGAAGAACACCTGCTCCGACCCGGTGAGTGCGCCGGCCGCACCTCGGATGAGGACGTAGCCGAGCAGGGCCAGCCCCAACCAGCCGATGCACCCGCCACGGCGTCTGTCGCGCCATCGTTGCGGTAGCCGCGACGGCGGTGGAAGCGAGCATGCCGGCGACGAGACCCCAGACGGCGTTGGCCAGGAGGAAGACACCGACGGGTGCGACCGGGCCCACGACATCGGCCAGCGTTGGCAGCCGGGTGGGGAGCACATGAGCGATGGACGGGACGTAGTCGCTCGGCGTGGCCGCCTGATCGGTATGGGCCTGCCGGTGCGGAGCGAGTGTCGTGCGTGTCATACCGGTAGCGTCGCGCGCCCGGCGGCAGCGGAGGTAGTGCAGCGCATCACCACCTGGAGGTGACGATCGTCATCCCCACGGGGTGGGCGTGGCCGGTGGGGCGTCATAGCCAGCCTCGCTCGCGGGCGACCCGGGCGGCCGCGACGCGGTTGGTGGCGCCGAGCTTGCCCATCGCCTCGGAGAGGTAGTTGCGGACCGTCCCTTCCGAGAGGTGGAGGCGATCCGCGATCTCGGCGTTGCCAGGCCCTCGCCGGCCAGGCGTACCACCTGTCGCTCCCGCTCGGTGAGCGGATCGGGCTCGCTCCACGCGTCGGCGGCGAGTTCCGGATCGATCGCCCGCCGGCCGGCGTGGACGGCGCGGACGGCCTCGACGAGCTTCTCCACGGGGGCGTCCTTGAGGAGGTAGCCGCCGCACCCGGCGTCCAGCGCTCGCCGCAGGTACCCGCGCGGGAGAAGGTGGTGACGATCACGACCCGCGTGGCCAGTCCGCGCCGTGCGGATCTCCGCGGCGACGTCCAGCCCGGTCGGCCTGGCATCTCGATGTCGGTGAGCAGCACGTCCGGCTGCAGCGTCTGGACGAGGCGCAGCGCCTCGTCGCCGTCGGGCGCGGCCGACGACGTCGAGGTCCGGCTCGAGCGCCGAGCAGCGTGCCAGGGCGCCCAGGACGATGCGCTGGTCCTCGGCCAGCAGCACGGTGATGCTCATGGTGTGACCTCCGGGCCGGGCGAGGCCGTCGGGGGTGTGCGGGGCACCGTGACCGAGACGGTGCCGGGTCGCCCACGCCCGGCCGGCCGATGCGACGACCACCTCGCCGCCGACCGCCGATATCCGCTCGCGCATCCCGGCGAGGCCCGAGCCCTCCGCACCGGTGGTGCCGCGTCCGTCATCGGTCACCTCGAGCACGACTCCGTCCGGTGTGCGTCGCGCGGACACGGCGATCGTGCCCGCGCTGCGTGGGCGTGCCGGATCACGTTCGTGACCGCTTCGCGCAGGGCGAGGGCCAGGGCGGACTCGTGCTCGGCGAGCAGCGACTGGCAGGTCGATGCCGTCACGGTCAGGCGACACCGGCAGCCGCGAGGGCGCGTCGCACGTTGACCAGTTCTGCGCCCAGGCCTCGGGCCCGGTACCCGGTCACTGCGGCGCGCACCTCGCCCAGAGCGGTTCGCGCGGTCGCTCGACCTCGCGCACTTCCTGTTCGGCCCGAGCGGGGTCGGATCGCGACGAGTCGACCGGCGAGTTCGGATTTCAGCACGATGACCGACAGGGTGTGGCCGAGCAGGTCGTGCAGATCGCGGGCGATCCGTTCGCGTTCGGCGATGGTGGCGAGCCGCTCGATCTCCTCGTTCGCGCGGCGCAGTTCGGCCTGGGTGCGCTCGCGCTCGCCGTCGATGATCCCTGCCGCCCCGATGACGAGGACGAACACGATGATCGGCCCGACCGCGAGCAGCCGCCACGGCATCGGGACCGTGGAGATCAGGAACATGCCCCCGGCGAGCGCGGCCAGCACGGCCACCGTCGCGACGGCCCGCCGGACGGGAGACAGTCGTCCGGCCAGTGCGGCGGCATAGACGACGAACACCCCCGCCCCCGTTCACGAGGCGTGCCGACGACGCCGAGGCCGGCCATCGCGGCCAGCAGGAGCAGCAGGTGTCGCTCATCCCGCGCCGCCACGCTGGCCCGGTACAGGGGCAGGAACACTGCAACCATCAGCCCCGTCGCGGATCCAGTCGGTCGCGGTGGTGTCGGGGTCGAAGGCCGGCTGGAAGACCAGCGCCGCCAGGTAGACCAGCCAGAGGTAGGGCGCGTATCGGGTGACGGGCTGCTCACCGTGGCCCTCGTCTCATCCGTAGGTGCGCCCCTCGTCGCGACGGAACCCCCAGGATGCCACGGCCAGGAACAGCAGCGTGAAGCCCAGCACCGCCAGCACGTGCCCGACGGGCGACCCACCCTCGGATGCGCCGATGGTGCCCAGCGCGAGTTGGACGAAGTGATAAGGGGGCAGGGCGGGCGCCACCGACTGCACCTCGTCGGGCAGTTGCGAGATCGGGATCCACAGCCCGGACGCGAAGGCCATCGGCAACCACGCGAGGTTCAGCACAGCGGGTGCCGAGTTCGGCCCGACGAGGTATCCGAACGCCAGGCCCATCGCCGAGAAGGGCAGCGCCCCGGCGACCAGTGCCAGCCCGACTGCCACCCACTGCTGCGGGTCCAGCCGCACTCCGCCCAGCGTTGCGGCGAGGGTGAACATGCCCGCCACGATGATCGTGGCCACGGCAGACTCATCACCACCTTGGCGATGAAGTACGCCAGCGGCGGCATCGGCGCGACCCGCTTCAGGCGCATCCAGCCCTGGCCGCGCTCCACGGCCACCGACACCCCGAACCCGAACAGGGCCGCCCCGATCACCCCGAACGCGCCGTAGGTGACCAGCATGTAGGTCGTCACCCCGACCCCGCGGGTCTGCTCGCCGGCGAAGGTGACCCCGAAGATCACGTAGAACATCAGTGGCAGCGCGACCGTGGTGACCGCGAAGATCGGCAGCCGGATCAGCTTGAGGAACTCCTGCCAAGCCTCGGTGCGGTACACGCGCAGGATGCTGCGACCGGTGTGCCGAGGCGGCGCTGCGGCCGCCGGCCCGGTTGGCGAGGTCGTCATCGTGGTGGTCATGCTGCCTCCTCGGGGCGATGGGTCAGGGTGAGGAACGCGTCCTCGAGTGTGGGTTCGGTGACGGTCACGCCGGCGACCGAGGGGTCGCAATGCAGCAGTTGCCGAAGGACCGGTTCGGGTTGGTTGACCAGCAGTTCCAGCCGGGTGCCATCCCGCTGGGCGTGGTGCACGCCGGCCCAGCCGGCGACCTCGGGCGCCCTGAGGCTCGACTCAGCGGTGATGCGCCGCCCCGGCACCAGGGACTTGATCTGCGACGGGGTGCCCTCGGCGATCACGCGCCCCTGATGCAGCACCAGGATGCGGTCGGCCAGCGCGTCCGCCTCCTCGAGGTAGTGCGTGGTCAGCACCACCCCGCGGTCCTTCGCGGCCAGGGAGCGCAAGGTCGCCCAGAGCGTGCGACGCACCTCTGCATCGAGGCCGCTGGTCGGCTCGTCCACGAACACCAGTTGCGGGTCCCCGCACAGGGCGATCCCGAACAGCACCCGCCGCTGCTGCCCCCCGGACAGGGCGCCGAACAGCCTGCCCTCCAGCCCGTGCAACCCGGCCGCGTCCACCACCGACGCCATCGGGAGCGGGGCGGGGTAGTAGCCGCGGAACGCCGTCAGCAGCTCCCGCACCCGCAGCGTGTCCGGAACCCCCGAGGACTGCAGCATCACGCCCATCCGCTGCCGCGCCCGCAGGTCCCGCGGATCGCGCCCGAACAGCTGAGCGGTCCCGCGGGTCGGCCTGGTCAGCCCGGTGAGCATGCCCAGCGCGGTGGTCTTGCCCGCACCATTCGGGCCCAGCACCGCCAGCAACTCCCCGGCGTGCACGGTCAGGTCGATACCGTCGACGCCGCGCACGGCCGCCGCCCCCGACCCGTACGTCTTCGATGCCCCGCGGAGCTCGGCCAGCGCGGCGCCCGGCCGCTGCCTGTCAGTGAAGAGATCTGTCATGACCCCAACGCTGCCGGGTCGGGCAGGCGCTGCGTAGTGCTCCCGATCACCAGATCCGGATGACAAGCGCGCCGACGTCGCCGAGGCCATCGGGCAGGTCCCGCCAGAGGCCTGGCTGCCCTGCATCGACGGGGACGCCTCCGAAGCCGCGCAGCCGGTGGCCCGGGACGGGGCGTGGGTCGCCGAGATCACGGGCCTGCTGGACCTGGCGAAGTGGCCGCAGGGGATGCGGGTCATCGCCCGCAAAGAGCGGCCGCACCCCGGCGCGCAGCTGCGGCTCACCGATGCGGACGGGCACCGGGTCACCTGCTTCGCCACGAACAGCAGCAGCGGCGACCTGCCGGCGCTGGACCTGCGGCACCGGCGCCGCGCCCGCTGCGAGGACCGGATCCGCAGCGCCAAGGACAGCGGCGCCCGGAACCTGCCCTACCGGGACTCCGCGGCCAACCAGGTCTGGCTGCAGATCGTCATGCTCGCCCAGCTGCTCACCGCCCAGCTGCAGCGCCTCGCACTGGCCGGCGACCTCGCGGTCGCGGAGCCGAAACGGCTGCGGCTGCGGGTCTTCGCCGCCGCCGGGCGGCTGGTGCGCACCGGCCGCAGACACATCCTCGACCTCGACAAGGGCTGGCCGTGGACGACCGCCATCGTCGCCACCGGCACCCGACTGGACGCCCTCGCCGCCTGAACCCCGAACCGCCCGCAGACCCCGACCCGGAGCAACAAGGCCAACACCGGCAAGCCAGCCGGGCGAACGCCCGCGCCCACAGCGGCGGCGGCACCTCATCCCGAGGCCCGACAAGATCAACTAGCCGACAGACCAAGATCACGAAATGTCGAGGTTAACGCAGCCTGCCCGGGACGTCGACCTCCTGCACCACTGCGGCCCACACGGCCTTGGCCGAGGTCCCGTCCGCGAGCGCCTGCGCGACGGTACGGCCATCGAGCGCGGAAAGCACCTGGTCCTGGGCCCACGAGTGCGCGTACTGCTCGCCGAAGACGGCCTCCATCCGCCGCCAGAACTCCGCCAATCGCACGCCTGCATCGTCTCGCACGGCTCTTGCGGCACCGCGTCGGGGGACACTAGCGGGGTGGACCCCTCGCCAGCCGCCGGACTCGACGTCTTCGGCCCGCTGACCCGGCGCTGGTTCGAACGCAGTTTCGCGGGGCCGACCGCCGCCCAGGATGCTGCCTGGCAGGCCATCGCCGAGGGCGAGGATGCGCTCGTCGTCGCTCCGACGGGCAGCGGCAAGACGCTGGCTGCCTTCCTGTACGCCATCGACCGGCTCGTGGTCAACGGCGGCGGCGGGGGCACCAGCGTGCTGTACATCTCGCCGCTGAAGGCGCTCGGTGTCGACGTCGAGCGCAACCTCCGCAGCCCTCTGGCCGGCCTGCAGCAGCTCGCCGGGCAGAGCCACGGCACGGCGGTACCGAACATCACCGTCGGAGTCCGCACCGGCGACACCGACGCCGCCGGGCGCCGAGCCCTGGTGGCCCGACCGCCCGACATCCTCATCACGACTCCCGAGTCGCTGTTCCTCATGTTGACCTCGCGCGCCCGCGCGACCCTGGCTTCGGTCACGACCGTCATCGTCGACGAGATCCATGCCATCGCGGGCTCCAAGCGGGGCGTGCACCTGGCGCTGTCGCTGGCGCGGCTGGAGCGCCTCGCGGCGAGCCGGCCGCAGCGCATCGGCCTGTCGGCCACCGTGCGCCCGACGTCCAGCGTCGCTGGGTTCCTCTCCGGGGATCATCCCTGCTCCGTCGTCGAGGCCCCCTCGGACAAGCAGCTGGAAGTCTCCATCGACGTCCCGGTCGCCGACCTCGCCGACCTCGCCAGCGCCGCCCAGCCGCCCTCCGATGACCATTCCGGCGGGGAATCCGCTCCGTCCATCTGGCCCCACATCGAGCGGCGGCTCGTGGATCTCATCGACAGCCATCGCTCCACGCTGGTCTTCACGAACTCCCGCCGCTCGGCAGAGCGCCTCACGGCGCGCCTGAACGAGGAGTGGGGCCGTCGCCAGGAGCACCCGCCGCGGGTCATCGACGACGTCGCCGCGGAGTTGTCCGGCATGGCGGGCCAGAGCCAGGGCGCCCCGACCGAACTCGTCCGCGCCCACCACGGCTCGGTGAGCAAGGAGCAGCGATCGCAGATCGAGGACCTGCTGAAGACCGGCCGGATCGCGGCCGTGGTGGCGACCAGCAGCCTGGAGCTCGGCATCGACATGGGGGCAGTCGATCTGGTGGCGCAGGTCGAGTCCCCACCATCGGTCGCGGCGGGGCTGCAGCGCATCGGACGCGCCGGGCACCAGGTCGGTGCCGTGTCCCGGGGCGTCGTCCTGCCCAAGCACCGCGGCGACCTGCTCACCAGCACCGTCGTTGCCGACCTCATGGGCAAGCGTCGCATCGAGCACATCGCCATTCCCCGCAATCCCCTCGATGTCCTCGCCCAGCACATCGTGTCGATGGCCGCCATGGACGACTGGAGCGTGCCCGAGCTGCTGCGGTTGGTGCAGGGCTGCTACCCCTACCGATCCCTGCCCGACGACGCCTTCCGGGCCGTGCTCGACATGCTCGCCGGCCGCTACCCGGCGACGAATTCGCCACGCTGCGGCCCCGCCTCAACTGGGACCGTGCCGGCGACGTCATCTCCGGCCGGCCCGGGGCGCAGCGGGTGGCGGTCACCAGCGGCGGCACGATCCCCGATCGCGGACTGTTCGGGGTCTACCTCGCCGGAGCGGACGAGCGGGGCGACCTGCGCGTCGGCGAGCTCGACGAGGAGATGGTCTACGAGTCGCGCGTCGGCGACGTCTTCTCCCTCGGCGCGTCCTCCTGGCGCATCGAGGACATCACCGCCGACCGCGTGCTCGTGAGCCCGGCTCCCGGCAGACCCGGCAAACTGCCGTTCTGGCACGGCGACTCCCCGGGCCGGCCGTACGAGCTCGGCCAGCAGATCGGCGCATTCACCCGCGAGGTGGCCGCTGGCCGCATCGACAGTGCCGCCGCTGGCCGATCTGGGACTGAACGCCTGGGCGGCGGAGAACCTGCAGCGCTACGTCGCCGAGCAGCAGCAGGCCTGCGGCCGGGTGCCCGACGACCGCACGATCGTGGTGGAGCGATTCCGCGACGAGATCGGCGACTGGCGCGTTCTCTGGCACAGCCCCTTCGGCAACCGGGTCCATGCGCCCTGGGCGCTGCTCATCGCCGACGCAGCACGGGCCGAATTCGGACTCGATGCGCAGGTCATGGCCACGGACGACGGGATCATCGCCCGGCTGCCGGACACCGGCGACGACACCTTCCTGCGCACGCTCAGCGCCGCCGCGTTCCCGCCGCCGGAGGGTGTCCGCGACGCCGTGGCACGCGCAGGTCTCCGGCTCGGCGCTCTTCGCCGCGCGTTTCCGCGAGTGCGCCGGGCGCGCCCTGCTCCTCCCCCGCCGCGACCCGCAGCGCCGCAACCCGCTGTGGCAGCAGCGCCAGCGCGCGGCGCAACTGCTGGCGGTGGCCGCCCAGTACCCGACGTTCCCCATCACGCTGGAGACGATGCGGGAGTGCCTGCAGGATGTGTACGACATCCCGGCGCTGGAGTCGATCCTCGCCGACGTGGCCCACCAGCGGATCCGCGTGGTGGAGGTCGAGACCCCCCGGCCGAGCCCGTTCGCGCAATCGCTGCTGTTCTCCTACATCGCCACCTTCCTCTACGAGGGCGATTCACCGCTGGCCGAGCGCAAGGCCCAGGCGCTTGCGCTGGACCCGCAGCTGCTGGCGTCCCTGCTCGGCGAGGCGCAACTGCGCGAACTGCTCGACCCGGACGCCATCGCCGATGTCGAGGCCGAACTGCAACTGCTCACGCCCTCGACCCGCATCCGCGGCATCGACGCCGCAGCGGACGCCTTCCGGCTCCTGGGCCCGCTCACCGCGGAGCAGGCGCAGCAGCGCGGTGCCGGGGAGGCCGAGCTGGCCGAGCTGCTCGCGGCGCGCCGGATCTTCGCCACGCGGCTGGCCGGCATCGATGTCCTGGCCGCGGCCGAGGACGCAGCGCGGTTGCGCGACGCCGCCGGCGCACCGCTACCGCCGGGGCTCCCGCAGGCATTCCTCGAGCCGGTGGCGCGACCGGTGCGCGACGTGGTGGCCCGCTACGCCCGCACCCACGGACCGTTCCAGGAAGGGCACGCCGCGGCCGCGCTCGGCCTCGGGGCTGCCGTTGTGGTCGATGCGCTGCAAGAGCTTGCCTCCGCGCACCGCGTCGTGTCGGGCGGGTTCCGCCCCGGCGGCACCGGCACCGAGTGGTGCGACAGCGAGGTGCTGCGCCGCATCCGACGGCTCAGCGCCGCTCGGCTGCAGCAGCAGATCGAGCCGGTCGACCAAGCGGCTCTGGGGCGGTTCCTGCCGCAGTGGTCGCAGGTCGCCCCGCACGGCGGACAACCGCAGCTGCGCGGCCCGGACGGGGTCTACACCGCGATCGAGCGGCTCGCCGGCCTACCGCTGCCGGCCAGCGCCTGGGAACAATGGATCCTGCCCGCCCGCGTGGCCGACTACCAGCCCCATTGGCTGGACGAGCTCACCGCCAGCGGCGAGGTCGTCTGGTGGGGCGCCGGGGCGCTGCCCGGGCGGGACGGCTGGGTCGCGCTGGCTCCGGCGGATCTCGCCGCCGATCTGCGTCCATCGCTGGCCCTACCCGAGCCCCCGGACGACGAGTTGAGCACGCGCGTGCTGCAGCTGTTGCAGCCCGGCGGCGCCTGGTTCTTCCCCGCGCTCCTGCAGCAGTTGGCGATCGACACACCCGCGATCACCACCGCCGCCCTGCTTCAGTGCCTGTGGTCCCTGGTCTGGAGCGGCCGTCTGGGCAACGACTCCTTCCTCCCGCTGCGCGCGACCGTCGGCCGATCCCCGGCGCGGCCAGTCGCGCGGCGGCGCCGCGGCGGATCCGGCGCCACCCCGCCGACCGCCGTGGGCAGATGGTCCCTGCTCCCCCTGGCTCCCGACGAAACGGCCGCCGCGGCAGCGCAGCTGGATCGTGCGGTGGCACGGCACGGGCTGGTGGTCCGCGGATCGCTGGCCGCCGAGCCGTTGCCCGGTGGATTCTCGGCCGCGTACAAGGTGCTGTCATCGATGGCGGAGCGGGGACGGGTGACACGGCTCTACCTGGTTGACGGCCTCGGTGGCGCCCAATTCGCCGCACCGTCCGTGGTGGACCAGGTGCGGGAATGCGCGGCGGCAGCGAGCCGAGCGCAGGCCGTGGTCCTCGCGGCCACGGATCCCGCCAACCCCTATGGCGCGGCTTTGGCGTGGCCGGCCGACACCGATGTCCGCCATCGCCCCGGGCGCAAGGCCGGCGCACTGGTCGTCCTGGTAGACGGCTCGCTGACGGCGTACTTGGAGCGCGGCGGTCGCAGTCTGCTCACCTTCGGCGGGCACCACCTCGACCTCGCACTGACCGCCTTGGCCGACGCGCTGCGCGGCGCCGCCAGCACGAGTATCTCCATCCAGCGCGTCAACGGTGCCAGCGCCGCCGAGGCAGCCTCCAACGGCGCCCTCGCGGGCGCGTTCGCGGACTCCGGGTTCACGCTGACCCCGCGAGGGCTTCGGCCCCACCGCTGAGCGCCTGCCGGAGGAGACGTCAGCGCGGTGGCTCGCCCCGGTCGTCCATCTCGGCGAGGAAGCGCTCCACCTGAGCTCCGATCTGGTCGGCATCGGGGACCTCGCCCGGTCCTCCGGCGCCGCCCTGGCCGAGCGGGTCCTCGGTCCCGGAGTCGTACTGCTCCTCCATGGAGCGCAGCAACGGCTCGAACTCCTCCGCATCGCTGGTCTGCCGGCTGATCTCGGCGTCCGCGTTCATCGCGGGCTCTTCGAGGCCGTCGGTCGGGAGCACGAGGCCGGTGGCTCCCGAGAGACCCCGCAGCAACGCGATCGCCGCGCGCGGGTACTCGAACTGGGTGAGATAGTGCGGGACGTGCACGGCCAGACCGAGCGCGTCGCGGCCGGCATCCCCGAGGGCCAGCTCGAGCATCGCCTGGACGTGTCCCGGGATCTCCATCTTGCCGATCGTGGACGTGTGCCCCTGGAGCAGCCTCGCGTTGGTGGCGTGCATCGTCAGGCCCACCGGGCGGGTGTGAGGGGCCGGCCACGGGATCCCGATCATGCCCGCCGTCAGGGCGACATCCATCTCGCCGATCAACCAGCGCACGGCCGAGATGA
Organism: uncultured Actinomycetota bacterium; assembly: GCA_963766005.1. Lineage (GTDB taxonomy): Bacteria > Actinomycetota > Actinomycetes > S36-B12 > CAVXYG01. Next base: position 11,040 of record CAVXYG010000007.1, read on the forward strand.
ACTCGCGCCAGCGGTAGTCCGGCTCCGGGCCGCTCAACAGCAGGAACGGAGTGCCGCGCTCATCGAGGACCTCTCGCAAGGTGATCTCCGGCCACTCCGCACTCACGAAGTGGTCGTTGTCGTAGATCATTTTCGGCCGGCGGGCGCGATAGTCGATGAGAGCGTCGCCGTCGAACCGGGCGATGATGCGATCCGGGCAGGTCTCCAACAGGTGGTTGACGGCGATCTGCGACGCGGATCCGGCGTCCATGAACCCGCTGAAGCTGTGCACCAGCACGAGGTGCCCGCTGGTGGCACCGGGCGCGTCCACGATCGTGACCAGATCGGGTACCGCACCGCCACGGTGTCTTCGAAGTCCCACGGCCACCTCCTGTGATCAGTGTCGCGGCTGCCGCAGCCGGAATCGCGCGATGCTCGCGGTGGGCGTAATCCCCCGAGCCCTGCAGTGCTGCAGCGCGGGCCTGTCCGCCCGGAGCGCCAGCAGGGCCTTCGCGGAACCCACCGGGCAACGCGTCGATCAGCTCGACGCCATGGATGCCGCGTACGGCACGGCCTCCCGTGGAAAGACCAGACGCGAGCGCACCACGTCAGCGGGCTTGTCCTTGTGCTCCAGCATCGACACCTTGCGAGCGGCGTCGGCCAGCACGGCGCTCATCGGGGCATCGAGCGCGGCGCAGATCGCGGAGAGCAGCTCGCTGGAGGCTTCCTTCTGGCCGCGCTCGACCTCGGACAGGTAGCCCAGCGACACGCTGGCGGCCGAGGACACATCGCGCAGGGTGCGCCCCTGGTCCTGCCGCCGACGGCGCAGCTCACCACCGATCACTTCACGCAGCACGATCACGAAGAAACGCCTCCCTTGCTCGCGTCCCCCTACGGTACCCCCAGCCGAGGAACCGGGCCTGCGCAGCGGGACCCACCTAGGATTGCCAACGCTGCAGCGCGGGGCATCATTCCCCGGTGGTCTTCCCCGTTCGCAGCAGCGCCACACCCGCGGCGATCGCGTGCAGCGTCGCGCATCGGCGGATGGCGGCGCGATCTCCGAGGCAGTCGGCCTGCCGGACCAGCGCCGTTCCGTCCCGCAGTGCGGCGGCGACGAAGACCACCCCAGGAGGTATCCGACCCACCGGTTCGGGTCCGGCGACGCCCGTCGTGGCCAACCCGATCCCGGCGCCGAACAGCCGGCAGGCGGCACGCGCCATGGCCTCCGCCGTCGCCGCGGCCACCGGACCGTGCTCCGCCAACAGCGCCTCGGGCACGCCGAGTACCGCGGCCTTGACGTCGGTGGAGTAGGCGACGACGCCGCCGCGGAAGACGGCTGAGGCACCGGGCACCCCGACGAACGCATCCGACACCAGTCCCCCGGTCAGGGATTCGGCAGTGGCGATGCTGCAGTTGCGCGCGCCCGCCAGTGCGAGCAGTTCGGCGGCACCGGCCCGGATGGGGTCGCCGTCCGGGACTGCGAGCGCAGTCGGGACATTCACCGCGGCGGCCTGGGCAGCCCTGCCTCGTCGCGCAGCTCGCCCATGGCCCGCACCTGCTGCGCCTTGCGGATGTAGTCCAGGCCCGTGACGACGGTCAGGGTCAGGGCGATGCCCATCGCGAGCCACTTCAGCTCAATCGCCAGGTTCGGCAGGACGAACAGCACGATGGCCACCATCTGGCTGACGGTCTTCGCCTTGCCGCCTCTGCTGGCCGAGATGACGCCGTGGTTGATCACCCAGAAGCGCAGCAGCGTCACCATGACCTCGCGGGCCAGGATGACGATCGTGACCCACCATGGCAGTTCGCCCAGATAGGACAGGCCGATCAGGGCGACTCCGGTGAGCGCCTTGTCCGCGATCGGATCGGCCACCTTGCCGAACGTGGTGACGAGGTTGCGCTTGCGCGCCAGGTAGCCGTCGAGGAAGTCGGTGATCGACGCCACCACGAACACGATGGCCGCAGCAATCCGGTAGTCGCTGTTCTCGCCGTCCTGGGCCAGCAGCAGCCACGCGAAGACCGGGACCAGCGCCAACCTGGCCATCGTGAGGATGTTCGGCAGGTTCCAGATGCGGGACTCGCTCGGCGGCAGGCTCGCCGGGTCCTGGGCGAGCTTGCGCGGCGTCGGATCGGGGGTCATGCGACCGCCTCCCGCTGCACGATCAGGTCGGCGCCGTCGGAGTCGATGATCGACACCTGCACGAGATCGCCGGGGCTTGCCTCACCCTGGCCGGGCCCCCAACGGCATCCTCCGTCCTCAGGCCCCTGGAACCCGGTCCTGCCGACCACGCCGTCCGCCGACGCATCGACCAGCAGTTGGGCAGCTTCGCCGATCCGCTCCGCCGCCCGCTGCGCACTCACCACATCCACCAGCTCCCGCATCATGGCTACCCGCTCCGCGATCTCGTCCGGATCGATCTTGTCCGGGAACGCGGCGGCTTCCGTGCCGTCCTCATCGGAGTACCCGAAGACCCCCACGGCGTCCAGCCGAGCGGCGTTGACGAAGTCCACCAGCTCGGCGACATCCTCGCCGGTCTCGCCGGGAAATCCGAGGATGACGTTGCTCCGGATCCCGGCATGCGGGACGCGTTCGCGGATCTGGTCGATGAGCTCCAGGAAGCTGCCCGCGTCACCGAACCGTCGCATCCGGCGAAGCAGCGGACCGCTGGCGTGCTGGAACGAGATGTCGTAGTAGGGCGTGACGCGGTCCAGCGAGGCCATGGTGTCGAGCATGGCCGGACGGATCTCGGCGGGCTGGAGATAGGCCACCCGCACCCGGTGCAGGCCCTCGACCTCGGCCAGCTCACGCAGCAGGCCGTCCAGGCCGGGTCCGCCGGGCAGGTCCTTGCCGTAGGCGGTGGAGTTCTCGCTCACCAGCGTGAGCTCCACCACGCCGTCGGCAACCAGCGCCCGGGCCTCGGCGACGACATCGTCGGCGGGCCGGGAGACGAACGCCCCCCGGAAGGAGGGAATGGCGCAGAAGGCGCAACGGCGATCGCATCCGCTGGCGATCTTCACCGCGGCGGTCGGCCCCGACTGCAGCCGGTGTCGCAGAATCCGATCGGCAGCGCCGCCCAGCATCGCAGCGGTGTGGTGGCCCGGCACCTGCTGCGCGAACGCCCCCCGGTGCACCGGCGTGACCGGCAGCAGCGTGCGCCGGTCCTGCGGCCGGTGCGCCGGCACCGTCCCGCCGTCGAGGAGGGTGCGCAGCGTCTCGCCGATCACCGGGTAGTGGTCGAAGCCCAGCACCGCCGCCGCCTCCGGCAGCTCAGTGGCGAGGTCCTCGCCGTAGCGCTGCGCCAGGCACCCGGTTGCGACCACGACCGCATCGTCGGCGAGGTCCAGGATCGTGCCGATGCTCTCAGCTTTCGCCGCCTCGATGAACCCGCAGGTGTTCACCAGCACCACGTCAGCGCGCTCGGCGGCCTCGTCGACCACCCAGCCGTCGGCATGGAGCCGGCCGGCGAGCTCATCGGAATCGACCTCGTTGCGGGCGCAGCCGAGTGTCACCAGATGTACCCGCGGCGCAGCAGTCACTCCTCGAGCCTAGTCAGCGCCCTGGGTCGATGCGGCACGTGGCCGGTCATGCGACGCCCCCGCCGCGCAATTCGGCCAGCAGCCCGGGCAGATCGTCGGGCTGGGCGAGCACCTCGCGAGCCTTCGATCCCTCGGACGGTCCGACGATCCCGCGGGTCTCCATGAGGTCCATGAGCCGACCGGCCTTCGCGAAGCCGACGCGCAGCTTGCGCTGCAGCATGGAGGTCGATCCCAGTTGGGAGTTCACGACCAGCTCCACCGCCTGCAGGAGCAGGTCGAGGTCGTCGCCGATCTCCTCATCCACGGTTGGGCCGGTCGCCGGTGTTGCGAGCACCTTCTCCACGTACGCCGTGTCCCGCTGCGTCTTGACATGGGCGACGATGGAACGCACCTCCGCCTCTGAGGCGAACGCCCCCTGGATGCGCATGGGCTTGCTGGCGCCCATGGGCAGGAACAGCCCGTCCCCCTGGCCGATGAGCTTCTCCGCACCGCTGGTGTCGAGGATGACGCGGCAATCGGTCTGGCTGCTCGTGGCGAAGGCCAGACGGCTGGGGACGTTGGCCTTGATCAGGCCGGTGACGACATCGACGCTGGGGCGCTGCGTTGCCAGCACGAGGTGAATCCCCGCCGCGCGGGCGAGCTGGGTGATGCGTGCGATGGAGTCCTCCACATCGCGGGCAGCCACGATCATGAGGTCGGCGAGTTCGTCGACGACCACGAGCAGGTAGGGGTAGGGCGCCAGCTTCCGCTCGCTACCCGGCGGTACCTGCACCCGGCCTGACCGGACGCCCTTGTTGAAGTCGTCGATGTGACGAAAGCCGAAGTGCGCCAGGTCCTCGTATCGCTGCTCCATCTCCGCCACGACCCACTGCAGGGCATCGGCGGCCTTCTTGGGGTTGGTGATGATCGGTGTGATGAGGTGCGGGATGCCCTCGTAGGCGGTGAGCTCGACGCGCTTGGGGTCCACCAGGATCATGCGGACCTCGTCGGGCGTGGCGCGCATCATGATCGAAGTGATGAGCGAGTTGATGCACGAGGACTTGCCGGCGCCGGTCGCACCCGCCACCAGCATGTGCGGCATCTTGGCCAGGTTGGCGCAGACGAAGCCGCCCTCGACGTCCTTGCCGATCGCCACGAGCATCGGATGCTGATCCGCCGTCGCCACGCGGCTGCGCAGCACGTCGCCGAGCGCAACCAGCTCGCGGTCCTCGTTGGGAATCTCGATCCCGATCGCCGACTTGCCGGGGATCGGGCTGAGGATGCGCACATCGGAGGTCTTCACCGCATAGGCGATGTTCTTGCTGAGGTTGGTGACCTTGTCGACCTTCACCGAGGGGCCGAGCTCGATCTCGTATCGGGTCACTGTCGGTCCGCGCTGGAAGCCGGTCACTTCGGCGTCGATGGCGAACTGCTGCAGCACGCCGCCGAGGGCGGCGACGACGGTCTGGTTGGCCTTGCTGCCCCGCTTGTGCGGCGGACCGCCCCGCAGCAGCGACGGCTCGGGCAGCTGGTAGGTGATCGACGAGGCCAAGGGCAGTTGCTCGCCGTTGGGAGGGACATCGACGAACTCCACAGCCGGTCCCGGCGACTCGGGGGCGCCGGGAGCCTGCTCTGCGACGACATCCACCGGCTCGTCGTCCTCCGGCCAGCCCACGACCGGCGTCACGAACGGCTCGTTCCCGCGCAGATCGATGTCGGCATGCTCGGCATCGCCCGGCTTCGGCCACCAGTCCTGGACCCGGCGCACACCCGTGCGGGTACGGGCCGGAATCCCTGCGAGCAGAGTCCCGAACACCATGACGAGCCCGACCAGTCCGAGCATCGACAGCAGCGCCACGGCAACCGTCGTCCCGATGAGCGAGGCCACCGGGACGCTGACCAGCCACCCGATGAAGCCGCCGCCGACGCTGAGCTCGGCCACCCCGTCGGTGGGATGCGGCATCCCCACGGCGATGTGCCAAAGCCCAGCCGCAGCGATGACGATCATGACCCAGCCGGCGACGACGCGCCCGATACGTTCGGGATCCTCGGGGACCCAGAAGAGGTAGCACGACTGCGCGATCATGCCCACTGCGACCACCGGAGCCAGGGCGCCGAGACCGCCCACGACCACGAGGGACATCGCCTGCCCGATCGGGCCCTCGGCAGCACCGGCGACCACGATCACGGTCACCACGCCGGCCACGAGCCAGCCCAGCGCGGCGCCGTCGCGGGCATCGTGCGACACCTCCTGACCGGGAGCCTCGGGGCCAGTGCTGGGCAGCACCCGGCGCAGACCGCCGCCGATCAGGTGGGCGACCGCGAGCCACCACCGCACCAGCAGCCGGACCGGCGCGGAGTGCTGGCCAACGCCCTTGGCGTCCTCGCCGCGAGCCGCGGACGGGGCACGGAGATCCTTGGTGGGGCGGGATCCCGCGGACTTGCTGCTCGGCGCTGTCGCCGCCTTGCCGCGCGACGCACCGCCGCCCTTGCGCCCCGTCCCGCCTGTTGCCATGCGGGCAAGCCTAATCGCACCAGGCCGGCCCGCGGCCACGACGCGCGTCACGCCTCCACGATCACCGGGACGATCATCGGCCGGCGACGGTGGGCGTTGGACACCCACCGTCCGACGACCCGGCGCACGACCTGACGCAGCTGGCGGGCATCGTCGACCCCGTGGTGCAGGGAGTCCTCCAGCGCCTGGCGGACCATCGGCAGTACCTCGTCGAAGACCGTCTCGTCCTCGGCGAAGCCGCGACCGTGGATCTCGGGGCCCGCCACCACCGTGCCGGTCATGATGTCCACGGCGGCGAAGACGGAGATGAACCCCTCCTCGCCGAGGATCCGGCGGTCCTTCAGGGACGCCTCGGTGATGTCGCCGACCGAGGCGCCGTCGACGTAGACGTAGCCGCACGGCACGGCGCCGACGATGGCCGCCACCCGGTCGCGCAGCTCCACAACGACGCCGTCCTCGGCGATGACCACGCGCTGCGGATCGATACCGGTCTCCACGGCCAGCGCGGCGTTGGCTCGCAGATGCCGCGGCTCCCCGTGGACCGGCATCACGTTGCGCGGCTTGACGATGTTGTAGACGTAGCGCAACTCGCCCGCTCCGGCGTGGCCCGAGACGTGGACCATGGCGTTGCCCTTGTGCACGACTGTCGCCCCGAGCCGGGTCAGCCCGTTGATCACCCGGTTGACCGGGTTCTCATTGCCGGGGATGAGCGAGGATGCCAGCACGATCGTGTCCCCGGGGCCGACCTCGATGCGGTGGTCACGATTCGCTATCCGGCTGAGGACCGCCATCGGCTCGCCCTGCGATCCGGTGCAGATGAGCACCACCCGGTCGTCGGGCAGGTCGAAAGCGGTGTCGATGGACACCATGGTGTTGGCCGGAACGGACAGGTAGCCCAACTCCCGCGCCGCGTTCATGTTGCGCACCATGGACCGACCCACCAGCGCCACCTTGCGGCCGTGCTCGACTGCCGCGTCGATCACCTGCTGGACCCGGTGCACATGGGAGGCGAACGAGGCCACGATGAGCCGGCCCTCGGCACGGGAGAACACGTCGTCCAGCACCGGACCGATCGAGCGCTCGCTGGGAACGAATCCCGGCACCTCCGCGTTGGTGGAGTCCACGAGCAGCAGGTCGACCCCCGCGTCGCCGGCGCGCGCGAAACCGTTGAGATCGGTGATGCGGCCGTCCAGCGGCAACTGGTCCATCTTGAAGTCGCCGGTGTGCAGGATCGTCCCGGCTTCCGTGGTGATGCGCAGGGCCAGGGCGTCGGGGATGGAGTGGTTGACCGCGAGGAACTCCACACCGAAGCCGCCCAGCGCCACCGAGCCGCCCTCGGCGACCTGGATCGGTTGGTTGCGGATGCGGTGCTCGCGCAGCTTCGGCGCCACGAATGCCAGCGTGAGCCGGCTTCCGTAGACGGGGATGTCCGGCCGCTGCCGCAACAGGTAGGGCAGCCCGCCGATATGGTCCTCGTGGCCGTGCGTCAGCACCACGGCGACGATGTCGTCGAGCCGGTCCGCCAGGAACGTGAAGTCCGGCAGGATCAGGTCGACTCCGGGCTGGGACTCCTCGGGGAACAGCACGCCGCAGTCCACGATGAGCAGCTCGGACCCGAACTCCATCACGGTCATGTTGCGACCGATCTCGCCGATCCCGCCGAGCGCCACCACGCGCATGGCCCCCGGCTCCAGCGGCGGCGGCGGCGAAAGCTCCAGGTGCAGATGGCTCATGTCAGGACTCCCGCAGTCATCAGGTCAGCAGCGATCAGGTCGCGCTCTTGGGCGGTGGCCGACGCCAGGGGCGGCCGCAGCGGCCCGCCCCCCGGCCGCCCGAGCATCTCCAGCGCCGCTTTCGCCGCGATCGCGCCCTGGGTGTGGGTCATGATGCCGCGGATCACGGGCAGAATCGAGGCGTTGATGCGGCGAGCCTGCTCGACCTGCCCGGTCGTGTAGGCGGCGTGCATCGCTGCGAGGCGGTCGGCGACCACATGGCCGACGACCGAGACGAAGCCGGCGGCCCCGACGCTCAGCAGCGGGAGGTTCAGCCCGTCGTCGCCGGAGTAGTAGACCAGATCGGACTCGGCGATGATGCCCGCGGCGGCGAAGGGGTCGGCGGCCGCGTCCTTGTTGGCCACGATCCGGGGGTGCTCGGCCAGCGTGAGCAGCGTCTCGCGAGACAGCCGGACACCGGCCCGGCCCGGGATGTCGTAGAGCATCACGGGCAGGTCGGTGGCGTTTGCGACGTCGATGAAGTGCGCGATCAGCGCCGCCTGCGGCGGTTTGCTGTAGTACGGCGTCACCACGAGCAGCCCGTCGGCGCCGGCCGCTGCGGCCTGCTGCGCCAGTTCGATGGTGTGCGCCGTGCTGTTGGTGCCCACGCCGGCGACGACGCAGGCCCGATCCCCGACCGCCTCGCTGACCGCGCGGATCAGTTCCGCCTTCTCGCTGTCGGAGGTGGTGGGCGACTCGCCGGTCGTGCCGTTGACCACCAGCCCATCGTTGCCGTCTTCGATCAACAGGGTGGCCAGTGCGGCGGCGGCGGCGGGATCCAGGCGGCCGTCCACCCGGAACGGCGTGACCATCGCGGTCAGGACGCGGCCGAACGGCGCGCGTGGGTCAGCAGACAGCGTCATGGACCCAAGGCTAGCGGTGTCGGGGACCGGGGGTCAGCCGCGCGGCACCGCCGGGCCCGCCAGATCCGCGCGCTCCACGTAGGTCTTGACCATCATGTCGTGCAGCGTGCGCGAACGGGAGTCCCACAGCGGCCACAGGTAGTTGGCATAGACCAACAGGAAGCCGAGGGGCACGAGGTTGCCGACCCCGGCGAACAGGACGTTGGGGATCAGCCACCGTGCCAGCGCAGTGCCGACCGTGGGGACGCTGCGATCGGCCATCACCTTGCGCACACTGACCACACGGTCGCCGATGGTCTGTCCGGACCTGCTCACGAGGTAGACGCCGTTGATCAGGCTGGCGATCAACCACACCGCCAGGGAGATCACCACGACGGTCCAGAAGCCCGGGCCGACGATGGCCTGGAAGTCATCGATCCTCGGGCGGTCGCCGGCCTCGAATATCGCCCCCAGGTCGTCCAGCGGGCCCTCCTGGAGGATGACTCCCCCGCTGCTGGTGATGACGGCGGTCGCGACGACCCAGGCGATCAAGGCCGGCACCGCGACGACGATGCCGTCGATCACGTAGCCCCCGACGCGTCGCCACCATCCGGACAGCAGTTGCCCGAGCGGGCCGGTGCGACCGACGGGGGGGCCGATGGTCGCGGGTGCGGGCGCGTAGCCGCCATAGGGATCCACGAGCGGAGGTCCGCCGGGGCCGTAGCCAGGCGCGGCGGGCTGGTGCCCCGCGGCCGGTTCCTGGGGGTCGGGGCCGGATGGCCGGAACGAGCCTGCGGATCCCGGCACGGCGCCGGCGCCGGTGCCGGATCAGCACCGGGCGGGGTCGCGACCCTCGGCGGCGGCATCGGGGGTGGTGCGGCCGGAGGCGGCGGCATGGATTTCGGCTGCACCCGGTCGGTCCAGGCCTGGCCGTCCCAGTAGCGGTTGTGCTCATCGCTGGCCGGATCCGGGTACCAACCCGCGGGCGGCATCGTCACTGCGTCCTCCTTGAGGTGTGGCTCCAGCGTAATGCGCCTCGCCGCAGCACCCTCAGGGCGCGACTCGGCCGTTGCCGTTGAAGGCCGCGTGGGTCAGGGGCATGAGCGCCGCCCACGCCTCCTCCATCCGGTCGGCGACCATCTCGATCTCCCGCTGCGGGTACGACGGAAAGGCCGATCCGGGGCGCTTGGTCCGCAGCGACAGGAAGTTCATCAACGACCGGGCGTTGAGGGTGACATACATCGAGGAGTAGGTCGCCACCGGCAGCACGCCGCGCGCCACCTCGCGCGCGATACCGGCCGCCAGCATCTCGGTGTAGGCGGCGTAGGCCTGCTCGCAGGCGCGCATCGTGGCCTCGACGGCGATGCGGTGCTGCTCGGGGGTCCCCGGCACGAAGTCGTAGGCTCCGGGCTTGCCCTCCTGCACCAGGCGGCGATCCTCCCCCGGCACGTAGAAGACCGGGTCCAATTGCCGGTAGCGACCCGATTCCTCGTTGTAGGAGGCCATCCGATGCCGCATGAACTCGCGGAAGACGAAGATCGGGGCACTGACGAAGAACGTCATCGAGTTGTGCTCGAACGGCGAGCCGTGGCGGTCCCGCATCAGGTAGTTGATCAGGCCCTGGGATCGCTCGGCATCGGCGCCGACATCCGCCAGCGACGCCTCCCCCTTGGTCGACACCCGCGCGGCGAACAGCACGTCGGCATCCCTTGCCACGGCCTTGACCAACTCGACGGTCACGTCGCTGCGGAACCTGATCTGCGGTACTGCCTCGTCCACGGCATCCTCCACGCTCACGGCCAACCACCAGTGAGCCTAGGGGTAGCCCAGGCGGGCGCGGCACCGGGTCGGGAGGTCTCGCGCGCAGCGGCAGTTCCGGCGCTACGGGATGAGCTTGCCGGGGTTCACGATCCCCGCAGGATCCACGGCGTCCTTCACCGCGCGCAGCACCCGCACCCCGAGGTCGCCGACCTCCTCGACCAGCCACGGCCGGTGGTCGATGCCCACCGCGTGGTGGTGGGTGATGGTTCCGCCGTGGGCCATGATCGCCTCGCTGGCCGCCCGCTTGGCGGGCCGCCACTGCTCGGCCCGATCCGGCTGCGCCGGGGCGATCGCCGTGAAGTACAGCGAGGCACCCGTGCCGTAGACGTGCGAGACGTGGCAGAACACGACCGCACCGTTCCCCTCGCGGGATAGCTCCGCATGCAGCGCCAGGCCAACAGCCCGGTGCAGCTCCGGCAGCCGTGACCACTCCGCCGCCGTCTCCAGGGTCTCCGCGATGTAGCCCTCGTCCAGGAGCGTGTCGCGCAGGAACGGACCCTCGAAGCGGTGCCGGCGCCACGACTCCCCGACCCCGCCGCCCAGTCCGACCGCGCCGAACCGCTTGAGCGCGACCCAAGCCGCCTCGCGCCGAGCGCGGGTGGCCTTCGGCGAGACCCCCTCCCAGCCGAGAATGGCCAAGCAGCCGTCGCCCTGGACGCCGCGCAGCGCCAGGTAGCGCCCCAGCACCGCCTTCGTGCGCCCCTGCGGCCCGGACATCGCCATCGTGACCTCGGTCTCCGAGGCGTCGGACAAGCGCATCACCGTTGCGGTCAGTCCGGCCTGGGCCAGGGCGCGGAACGCGGCTGTTCCCCTGGCGAAGTCCGGGAAGATCACCCCTTCGTAGTGCCGGTGATGAGGCTGGCGGCGCACTCGCAGCTTCACCTCCGTCACGATGCCCAGCACTCCCTCGGAGCCGATGAACAACTGCCGCAGGTCAGGTCCCGCCGCGGTGGACGGCGCCCGGCCCAGGCGGATCGTCCCTTGCGGTGTGGCGACGGTGACCGCCTCGACGCTCTCGTCGCTGCGGCCGTAGCCGGTGGATGCCTGGCCGGCCGACCGCGTGGCGACGTAGCCGCCGATCGTGGCCCGCTCCCACGACTGCGGCAGATGACCCCACATGAGGCCCCGGGCCTCCAGCAGCCGCTCCAGGATGGGACCGGTCATGCCCGGCTGCACCGTCGCGGTCAGGCTGACCTCGTCCACGGCGATCAGGTCCGCCATCCGGTCCAGGGCGAGGCTCACCACGGCCGGGCGCCCGCCCGTCTCCGGCGCCACCCCTCCCACTACCGACGTCCCGCCGCCGAACGGCACGACGGCGATATCGTGCTCGACGCACACGGCCAGCAGTTCGAGCACCTCATCGTGCGTCGCCGGCGAGACGACCGCGTCGGGAGCCGCCACGATGCGGCCGTCGCGCGCCGCCACGTAGTCGGTCAGCGAAGCGCCGCCGCTGTGCCGCAGGCGGGCGGCGGGCGTCGTGGCCACGTGCTGGTCCCCCACGACGGCGGCCAGCGCGGCGCGGGACTGCTCGCTCAACCGGCTCGGCGGCGGGGCAACGTCGGCGATCGGTACGGCGGGCCGGGACTCGGCCTGCCCCAGTCGTTCGGCGAGCAGCGCGCGCGCCGCCGGCGAGATCTCGACCGGGTGCGCGGCCACGCCCCAGGTGCCGAACACCGTGTCCAAGCTGTACGTCATCGCCCCTCCGGGGGAAGTCTCGTGCGGTGAGCCTCACTATTGTTACAGTGTGACAGATGATGTCACACAGCACCCAGAGCGACCGCGGTCTCGGTGGCGCCGATCCCATCGTCGAGGCGGCGATGGAGGTCCTGGCCGAGCTCGGCCCGACGCGCATGACCATGGCCGAGGTCGCCCGCCGGGCCGGTGTGTCGCGGATGACGGTCTATCGGCGCTACCGCAGCCTGGACGCGCTGGTCTCCGCCGTCCTCACCGCCGAGATCGCCGATGTCCTCACCGAGATCGCAGCCCGCAGCCGACCTGCTGGCAGCGCCCGGGACCGCGTCGTCGCCCAATCGGCGGCCATGGTCGAGGCGCTCATCGATCACACGTTGCTCCAGCGGGTCCTCGCCGTCGACCCGCAGTCGCTGCTTCCGCTGCTGGTGGAGCGGATCGGGTCCGGGCAGCGGATGCTGCGCGACTACGTCGCCGAAGCGCTGCGCGCAGGGATGGCCTCGCAGGGCGGGGACGGTTCCGTGCGAGACGGCGATCCACGACTGCTCGCGCTGACGGTCGTCACCATCGCCCAGCCGTTCGTCGTGGGATCCAAGCCGCTGCGGACGCAGTACCCGCCCGATGCGTTGCTCCAGGAGTTCGCCAGCGCCATCGACGCCTACCTGACCCCTACCACGAGGTGAGTCCCATGCCCCACACCATGACGCACGCGCTGCGGCCCGGCGATCCCACGACGCGACTCGACGCCGACCGCCGACGGCGCGACCTGCACGTGCTGCGGCAGCCGGGCGCGAACGTCGATGTCCTCGTCGTCGGCGGCGGCATCACCGGTGTCGGCGTCGCCCTCGACGCGGCCAGCCGGGGCCTGCGGGTGGCCCTCGTGGAGCGCCACGACCTCGCCCACGGCACGTCGCGCTGGTCCAGCAAACTCATCCACGGCGGGCTGCGCTACCTGGCCAAGGGCGATGTGGCCATCGCGTGGGAGAGCGCGGTGGAGCGCGCCGCGATCGGCTCGCGGATCGCCCCGCACCTCGTCCGGCCGCTGACCCAGCTGCTGCCGCTGCGGGAGGGCGAGGACCTGACACGGATCGCCACACGGGTCGGCCTGCTGGCCGCCGACGCGCTGCGCGTGGCCGCCCGCACCGAGCGCGGGCTGCTGACGCGCTCCGCGCCGGTGGATCTGGCCCAGATGGAGCAGATGGCCCCGGCGCTGGAGCTCAGCGGGCTGCGCGGCGGCCTGGTCACCGCCGACCTGCAGATGGAGGACGACGCGCGCTTCGTCATCGCCGCGGCGCGCACCGCCGCCGGCTACGGCGCTCGCATCCTGACCGGTGTCTCGGCGACGTCGGTCGACGGGAACGCGGTCCGGCTGCACGACCACGACAGTGATCACGACTGGGTCCTGCAGGCCGCCCACGTGGTGAACGCGACCGGCGTCTGGGCGGGCGAGTTGGATCCCGGCATCGCGCTGGCGCCCTCGCGGGGGACCCACCTCGTGGTCCGGTCCAGCGCACTGCAGGACAGCTCGGTGAGCCTCACGATCCCGGTCCCGGGCGCGTCCGGGCGCTTCGTGTTCACCCTCCCGCAGCCGGACGGCATCACCTACGCGGGCCTCACCGACGAGCCCGCCCCCGGCCCGGTGCCCGATGTTCCGACGGCCCCCGACGCCGACGTGGAGTGGATCCTGGGCGTGCTCAACAGCGGCCTGCGCTCGCCGTTGGCCATGACGGACGTGATCGGCCGCTTCGCCGGGCTGCGGCCGCTGCTCGCCGGGAGCGGCGGGACCGGTACGGCCGACCTGTCCCGCAAGCACGCCGTCGTGCGCCGCGACCGTCTCATCACCGTGACCGGGGGCAAGTTCACCGCCTACCGCCGCATGGCGGCCGATGTGGTGGATCTCATCACCGCGCGGCCCTGCCGGACCGGCTCCCTGCCGCTGGTCGGGGCCGGTCAGCGACCGGCCGGTGGCAGCGCGATCCCGCAGCGGCTGTGGCGCCGATACGGATCGGAGGCGCCGCTGGTGTGGTCCCTGGCACGCGACCATCCGCAGTTGCTCCGCCCGGTGGCGCCGGGCGTGCCGGTCCTGGGCGTCGAAGTGGCCTTCGGGGTGGCCTGGGAGGGGGCGGGGAGCGCTGAGGACGTCCTCGACCGGCGTACGCGCATCGGGCTGGTGCCCGCTGATGCCGCCGAAGCGGAGGAGCATGTGGCCGCCATCGTCGAGCAGTGGCGCGCCGACCGATCAGGGGCGCTGCACCGGGCCGGCTGATCCTCGGGTCGGCCGGGGCGAGGTCGCTACCGGATCAAGCCGCCGCCCGGCGGACCCGCGGCACCCCGCTGGGCGCCGAACAGCGACAGCGCGGTGCGCATCGCCGACCGTGCCCGCTTGCGGTCCCCGGCGTCGTCGTAGGCGACGGCGAGCCGGAACCAGGCGCCCGGGTCGCGGGGCGTCGCCTCCACGTCCTGCGCCCGCTCGGCGAACCGCTGATCCGCGGCCTCCCGCTGCGGCCGGCCGGAGGCCCTCTTGGGCAGGTCGTCCACAGGCAGCTCGCCGCGCCGTTCCAGGTACTCGGCCAAACCGTGCACCTGCCGACCGAACTGCCACTCCCGCAGCACGACGTAGCACCCCAGCAGCGGCAGCACCAGGATGGCCAGGCCGAGAACCACCAGGTAGCCGCCGGCCGAGATGAAGGCAAGCGCCTGCCGGGTGAGGAGCAGGAAGTAGCCGACCAGCGCCACGGTGATCAGAGCGGCCAGCACCCTCGGGGTCACAGCGGCAGCAGGTGCTCGAGCCCGACGGTGAGCCCGGGCCGCCGCCCGACCTCGCGCACGGCGAGCACGACGCCCGGCATGAACGAGGCGCGGTCGAAGGCGTCGTGGCGGATCGTCAGCGTCTCCCCCGCCTGCCCCAGCAGCACCTCCTGGTGCGCGATGAGGCCCCGCAACCGCACCGAGTGCACGCGCACGCCGGCCACGTCGGCGCCACGGGCCCCCGGCAGCGCCTCCGCTGTGGCATCCGGGCAAGGGGGCAGGTCGGCATCCTCCCGGGCCCGGCCGATGAGCTCGGCCGTCCGCACTGCGGTCCCCGACGGGGCGTCTACCTTGTCGGGGTGATGCAGTTCGACGATCTCCACCGACTCGAACCACGGGGCGGCGACCTCGGCGAAGCGCATCATCAGGACCGCGCCGATGCCGAAGTTCGGGGCGATGATGCACCCGACGCCGGGAGCCTCCCGCAGCATGTCGGTCACCTCGGCGAGGCGCTCCGGGGTGAAACCGGTGGTCCCGACGACCATGTGGATGCCGGCCGCGCTACAGGTGCGCAGCGTCTCCATGACCACGCCGGGCGTCGTGAAGTCCACAGCCACATCGATCCCTGCGCCGTCCAGCGCCGCCACGTCGTCGCCGACGTCGAGGCGAGCGGCCAACTCCATGCCCTCGGCATCCTGGACCGCGTCGCAGACCTGCCGACCCATCCGCCCGGCCGCCCCGATGACGGCCACTCGCAACGATTCGCTCATGCCGACGAGCGTAGGACCCGGCGCTGGACGGATCCGCCTCGGGTCGCTGTCAGCGACTCCTGGCGGCGTCGTCCGGTACTGTCGGCCGCGGTGAGCAGATCCCTTCGTTTCGGGTACTTCCCCGAGCCGCGCGCTGACGCGCTGCCCGACATCGTCCGCCGCGTCCGGTGGGCCGATGCCAACGGACTGGACCTCATCGGCGTCCAGGACCATCCCTACCAGCGCCGGTTCGTGGACACCTTCGTCCTGATGACGCACCTGGCGGCGGTGACCGAGCGGGTACGCCTCTTCCCCGACGTGGCATCGCTGCCGCTGCGCGGACCGGCGATGCTGGCCAACCAAGCCTCGAGCATCGATCTGCTGTCCGGCGGCAGGTTCGAGCTCGGCCTCGGCGCCGGGGGCTTCGCCGAGGCGATCGCGGCCATGGGGGGCCCGCGACGCACGCCCCGCGAGGCGGTCGCCGCGCTGCGGGAGGCCATCGGCATCATCCGCGCCTTGTGGACCGAGCAGCGGGGCCTGCGCCTGCCTGGCGAGCACTACCGGCTGGCCGGCGTCCACGGCGGACCCGCTCCCGCGCACGACATCGGCATCTGGGTCGGCGGCACCGGGCCGCGGATGCTGCGGCTCATCGGGGAGTCGGCCGACGGCTGGGTGCCGTCGATGGCCTACGTGCCACCGCCGGTGCTGGCCGAGAAGTCCGCGGTCCTGGACGACGCCGCGGTCGCGGCCGGTCGCGATCCGCGGCAGATCACCCGGATCTACAACATCTCCGGCGCCATCCAGGACACCGTCTCGCAGGAGAGCACCGCCATCGTCGGCCCACCGGCCTACTGGCGCGACCAGCTGCTCGAACTGGCCCACCGGCACCACATCGACGCGTTCGTCCTCATGCCCACCGGCGATGTCGACACGCAACTGGCCAGGTTCGCCCTGGAGGTCGTGCCAGCGGTACGCGAGGCGCGATGACGCGGCGCACTGCGCCCTGCCGGCAGATGCGTGGTGCTGTTCCCAGCGGTCGGCAGCCCGCTGCACAGCGACGTGCTGGCCGGACTCGGGCTGGTGTTCGGCGCGGTGGCGAGGAGCGCTCTCGGCAACGGCGACAGTGCCGCATCAGATGAGCGCAGTTGCGCGAACAACCCGGTGCCGGGTGGGGACAGCGGTCCGCGCGGGCGCCGCCGAAGCGGATCCCTGCGCATTGCTCGGCGAGCCACCGTGCGCTGCCGCGGCCGATCAGCAACGCTGAGCCAAGGAGGTGGCGGACATGCGAGTGGCAGTGCTGGGGTCCGGCAACGGCGGGTTGGCGATCGCGTTCGAGTGGGCGCACGCGGGCCACGAGGTGCACCTGTTCGACTTCCCGCAGTTCAACGCGACCATTGCCGATGTGGACCAGCTCGGCGGAATCACGGCGGAGGGCGATCTGCAGGGGTACGCGCGCGTGGCATCCGCCGGTCATGACGCGGGCGCAGCGGTCTCGGAGGCCGACCTCGTCTTCGCCGTCGGACCCGCGTACAGCACAGCACCGTTCGCCGAGGCGTGTCGGCCCTTCGTCCGCGACGGGCAGACCTTCGTCGTGTGCCCGGGATCCTGCGGCGGAGCGATCGTCTTCAAGGAGTCGCTCGGCCGAGATCTGGCCGATCCGGCCGTGGTCGTGGCAGAGACCTCGACGCTGCCGTACGCGGTCCGTGTCACCGGTCCCGCGCACATCACCGTCTACAACCGGCTCAAGGGCGGCTACTACGTTGCAGCGCTGCCTGCCTCCGCAACCCCGGCCGTCCACGAACTGCTGCAGCAGGTGTACCGGGAGATCGCACCGGCGACGAGCGTCTGGCAGACCACGCTGCAGAACAGCAACCCGATCATCCATCCCGCGGTGACCCTGTGCAACACCGCCCTCATCGAACGGACCGGAGGCGACTTCCTCTTCTACGAGGAGGGGGTCACCGACGGAGTCGGTCGCCTCATCGAGGCCATCGACCGGGAGCGGGTTGCCATCGCCCGGACCCTCGGAGTGCAGGTGCGGCGAGATCCCGAGCTGGGGATCGAGCAGGGCTACCAGAGCGTGGACGACTACAGCGTCGGCTACTCGCAAGCGCCAGGCTTTCGCGGTATCAAGGCCCAGCCGCGATTGGACCACCGCTACCTCAACGAGGACGCCGGGTACGGACTGGTGTTCATGACCGGCCTCGCCCGCCAGATCGGGGTGGCCACGCCCAGCATGGATGCGCTGCTGCAGCTGAGCTCGGTGATCACCGGACGCGACTACGCCGCCGAGGGGGCGCGCACGATGCAGTCCTTGGGGCTGGCGGGCCTCACCGCAGAGGAGTTGCGCAACGCGTGCTGAGCGCCGCGTGCGTGCCGTTGGGGCAGCGCGGCGCGCGGGCGCCCGGTTCGGCCCGGCCCGGCCAGCCCCGGATCTGCCCGGCCCGGCGCCGAATCGGGTCGCACGGCCGAAGGCGCGCGGGTCGGGTCGGATCTCACGCGCTCCGTCAGAGGTTGGCGACCCGGCGTCCCAGGCCGGCCGGGCCGCCAGGGAGCGCGTTGCCGTGGCTCGCGGAGCCGCCCGCATCGGCACCCGAGACCGGGCGGCCGATGGCGAGCCCGCGGTGGCTACGCCGGCGGCGGGGACCAGCCATCGGGCAGGTCCCCCACGACGGTCACGGATGTGGCACCGGGCAGCACCTGCCGCGCCACGCGATGCACGTCGTCGACCGAGACCTGGTCGATCCGGTGGCGGATCTCGTCGATGCTCGGCAGTTCGCCGACGACCAACTCCGAGTGCCCCAGCCTGTTCATCCTGGCGAACGGGTCCTCCAGGCTGAGGATCCGGCCGCCGCGCACCGAGCCCTTGCCGCGCTGGACTTCCTCCGGCCCGAACCCGTCTGCCGCCGCTCGCTGCAACTCCGCGCGGATGACGCCGATCGCCTCGTCTGCGGTGCGCAGCCGGGTGCCCGCGTAGACGCCGAAGGCGCCGGTGTCGGCGAAGGCCGACGCGAAGGAGTACACCGAGTAGGCCAGCCCCAACTGCTCGCGCACGCGGGTGAACAGCCGCGAGGACATGCCGCCGCCGAGGATGGTGTTGAACACCGCGAGGGCGTACTTGTCCGGGTCGTTGCGCCGCAGCGACGGCCCTCCCACGACGATATGCGCCTGCTCGGTCCGGCGCCGCAGGAGCGTGTCCGCCGCCGGCCGCGGTGCCGCCGGCGCCGCCTCGCGGACCCCTTGCGGCCTCGCCGCAGACACCCACTCCAGCGGTGCCAGCGCTTGCCGCACGAGTTCCACGACGAGTCCGTGATCCACGGCCCCGGCCGCAGCCACGACCAGGCCCTCGGGCCGGTACCGCAGGGCGTAGAACTGCCGGATCTGCTCCGCCGACAACCCCCGGATCGAGTCGGTCGTCCCCAGGATCGGGCGGGCGAGTGCCTCGTCGGACAGCACCTGGGCGAAGAAGTGCTCCATCGCCACATCGGCAGGATCATCCTCGTGCATGGCGATCTCTTCCAGCACCACGGCCCGCTCGGTCTCGACATCGTCGGAGCGCAGCAGTGCGGCGGTCACGACGTCGAGGACGACATCCACCGCGATCGGCAGATCGGCGTCGAGCACATGCGCGTAGAAGCAGGTGGTCTCCCGCGAGGTGAACGCGTTCATCTCCCCGCCCACAGCGTCGATCGCGGCGTTGACCTCGAAGGCCGTGCGCCGCTGCGTCGCCTTGAACAGCAGATGCTCGAGGTAGTGCGCAGCACCGTGCTGGGCGGGTTCCTCGTCGCGCGATCCGGCTCCGACCCAGACACCGAACGCCAGCGACCGCGTGCCGGGCATCGACTCGGTAATGATCCTCAACCCGTTGGTCAGAACGGTCCGCTGCACCGTGGAACCGGAGTCCTCGCGCAGCAGTAGCCGCGTGGACTCCGGTTCCTGGCGCGATGCGGGCAGGTACGCCGCCATCGCCGTGGACTCAGTCGCCGGCCGGCTCTTCCGCGGCCGCTTCGAGCACCGGGACGAGCGAGAGTTTGCCGCGCTGATCGATCTCCTTGATCTCGACCTGGATCTGCTGGCCGACGCCGAGCACGTCCTCGACGCTGTCGATCCGCTTGCCTCCGACGAGCTTGCGCACTTCGGAGATGTGCAGCAGACCGTCCTTGCCCGGCAGCAGCGACACGAAGGCGCCGAACGGCGCGATCTTCACCACGGTGCCGATGTAGCGCTCCCCCACCTCCGGCATCGTGGGGTTGGCGATCTGGTTGATCTGGAGGCGGGCGGCCTCCGCCGCCTCCCCGGACGTGGCTCCGATGAAGATGGTCCCGTCGTCCTCGATCGTGATGTCGGCGCCGGTGTCCTCCTGGATCTGGTTGATGATCTTGCCCTTCGGCCCGATCACCTCGCCGATCTTGTCCACCGGCACAGTCACCGTGATGATGCGCGGGGCGTAGGCGCTCATCTCATCGGGCGCGTCGATGGCGGAGAGCATGACGTCCAGGATGGTCAGCCTGGCATCCTTGGCCTGCGTCAGCGCGCCTGCGAGCACCGAGGCAGGGATGCCGTCGAGCTTGGTGTCCAACTGCAGCGCGGTGATGAAGTCCGCCGTGCCGGCGACCTTGAAGTCCATGTCGCCGTAGGCATCCTCCGCACCCAGGATGTCGGTCAGGGCGACGTACTGCGTCGCCCCGTCCACCGTGTCGGAGATCAGGCCCATCGCGATCCCGGCCACCGCGGCCTTCAGCGGCACACCGGCGTTGAGCAGCGACATCGTGGAGGCGCAGACCGAGCCCATCGAGGTGGATCCGTTGGAGCTGAGGGCCTCGGAGACCTGGCGGATGGCGTACGGGAACTCCTCGCGCGTCGGCAGCACGGGCACCAGGGCGCGCTCGGCGAGCGCACCGTGGCCGATCTCGCGGCGCTTCGGCGAACCTACCCGGCCGGTTTCGCCGGTCGAGTAGGGCGGGAAGTTGTAGTTGTGCATGTACCGCTTGCGGTTCTCCGGGTTCAGCGTGTCGATCATCTGCTCCATCTTGAGCATGTTCAACGTGGTGACGCCGAGGATCTGGGTCTCGCCGCGCTCGAAGAGCGCCGAGCCGTGGGCACGCGGCACAACATCGACCTCGGCGCTCAGGGCGCGGATGTCGGACAGTCCGCGGCCGTCGATGCGGACCTTGTCGCGCAGCACCCGCTGGCGCACGGCCTGCTTGGTCACGGCGCGCAGCGCGCCCCCGATCTCGCCCTCGCGGCCCTCGAACTGCTCGCCGAGCTGCGTGGTGAGATCCTGCTTGATCTGGCTCAGCGCCTCTTCGCGGGGCTGCTTCTGGACGATCGTCAGCGCGGCCGCGACCCGCTCGGCACTCAGTTCGGAGACGGCGTCGTAGACGTCCTGCCCGTACTCGGGGAACACCGGGAACTCTGCGGTCGGCTTGGCGGCTGCGGCCGCCAACTCCGCCTGCGCCCGGCAGAGCTCGGCGATGAACGGCTTGGCGGCCTCGAGGCCCTCGGCGACGACATCCTCGGTCGGCGCCACGGCACCAGACTTGACCAGGTTCACCGTGGCGGGGGTCGCCTCGGCCTCGACCATCATGATCGCGACGTCGTCACCGACGACGCGACCGGCGACGACCATGTCGAAGGTCGCCTCCGCCAGCTGCGAGTGCGTCGGGAAGGCGACCCACTGGCCGTGGATCAGCGCGACGCGCACGCCGCCGATGGGGCCCGAGAACGGCAGGCCGGACAACTGCGTCGACATCGACGCGGCGTTGATGGCGAGCACGTCGTAGAGGTGCTCCGGATGCAGCGACATGACCGTCACCACGACCTGCACCTCGTTGCGCAGCCCCTTGACGAACGTCGGGCGCAACGGGCGGTCGATCAGCCGGCAGGTGAGGATCGCGTCCTCGCTGGGCCGGCCCTCGCGGCGGAAGAACGAGCCGGGGATCCGGCCGGCCGCGTACATCCGCTCCTCGACGTCGACCGTCAGGGGGAAGAAGTCGAGGTGCTCTTTCGGGTGCTTGCTGGCCGTAGTGGCGCTGAGCAGCATGGTGTCGTCGTCGAGGGTGGCGACCGTGGATCCGGCGGCCTGCCGGGCCAGTCGGCCCGTCTCGAAGCGGACGGTGCGGACGCCGAAGCCCCCGTTGTCGAGACGGGCGGTGGCGGAATGGACTTGGGTACCCGACACGGGTGCCCTCCTTCATGGTTCAGGGCGACGCGTCGAACAAATGCGGACCCGGCAGTCGGTCTTCGATCGAAGCCCTCCCGCCGTTCCGGCCGAGGGGGCCACTACCGAGGACCGACGGGGATGCACCTGCCGGACGCACGCTCCAGTGGATTGCTTGCTCTTCAATTGTGGGTCGTGCGGCGCAGGGCGGGCGCGAAGGCCCGCCCTGCGCCAGGGCTAGCGCCGCAGGCCGAGGCGCTCGATCAGCGCGCGGTAGCGGGTGATGTCCTTCTCCTGCAGGTACTGCAGGAGGCGGCGGCGCTGGCCGACGAGCAGCAGCAGGCCGCGCCGACTGTGGTGGTCGTGCTTATGGACCTTCAGGTGCTCGGTCAGATCGGAGATCCGGCGGCTCAGGAGAGCCACCTGGACCTCGGGGCTGCCGGTGTCACCCTCATGGGTGGCGTAGTCGGTCATGATCTGCTGCTTGACGTCAGCGGCGAGGGGCATGTGCGTATCCTTTCGGGCGCGTCGAGGACTCGAAGTCCGATGAACAGTCGCGAACCCCGCAGCGCCCGCTGCGAGGCCGTCGTAGCCAGACTACCAGTGAACGGCGACGGGCCCTGCGAAGCCGCTGCGCGCGTCAGGTTACCCTCTGTGACAGAGAAGGCACCTGAACGGCGGTGCCGGGGGGTGAGTGCTGTGTTGGCTCGTCACGAAGCCGTGGCCATGCGTGGTGCGCTAGGTCGGCCACCACGATGGCTGGGCGCACTCCTGGTGAGCCTCGCCCTGGCCGCCGCCACGCTCGCCGCCAGCCCCCCGGCACCTGCAGCGGCAGCGCCGTTGACCTTCACCTACGAGGTCCGAGGCAAGGGCAATGCGACGAGCCTGGAGGACTTCGCGGCGCGGGCAGCCCAGACCTACGCCGATCCCCGCGGCTGGAACCTCGGCGGCTCCATCCGCTTCGTGCGTGTGGCCCGCGGCGGGGACTTCACCCTGTGGCTATCGGCAGCGCGGTATCTGCCGACGTTCTCCTCGGGCTGCTCGACGACGTACTCGTGCCGGGTGGGTCGCAACGTCATCATCAACGAGGCGCGGTGGAACGGCTCCACGCCCTCCTACACCGCCGCGGGCGCGCCGCTGCGCGACTACCAGCACATGGTGCTCAACCACGAGACCGGCCACTGGCTCGGATTCGGCCACAGCTACTGCTCCGGCAACGGGCAGCCGGCGCCGGTCATGCAGCAGCAGTCCAAGAGTCTGCAGGGCTGTCGAGCCAACGCCTGGCCCACGGCCGGCGAGCGGTCGACACTGGCCCGTTGGCGCGGCGTGCGGATCGTCACCCCGCCGCCCCCCGGGCCGCCGCCGGTCGCGGCGCGCACCGTCGTGAGGATCCCCGCCGCCGGAGCCCCCGGCACCGGTGTCCCTGCTGGCGCTGCTGCCGTGGGGCTCAACGTCACCATCACCCAACCGCGGGTGGGCGGCTATGCCACCCTCTATCCCTGCGGCGGACCGGTGCCCGGCACATCCAACCTCAACTTCGCCGCAGGGCAGACCGTCGCGGCCTTCACCGTGGTCCAGCCGGGAGCCGATGGCGCCGTCTGTCTGCGCGCGTCGCAGGCGGCCCACATCATCGCCGACGTCTCCGGCTACGTCCCCGCCGGCAGCACCTACGACCCGGTCCCGCCGCGCCGCCTGCTCGACACGCGGCGGACCGGCGGCCCGGTGACGGACACCGTTGCGGTGCAACTGCCGGCCGGGACATCCGCTGCCGCGCTGACCGTCACCGTGACCGAGCCGGCCGGGCGCGGCCATCTCACGGTCTTCCCTTGCGGCACCCCCAAGCCTCTGGCGTCCACGGCGAACTTCGTCACCGGCCTGACCGTGGCGAACTTCGCGCTCGCCAAGGCCGGAGCCGACGGGCAGAGTGTGCCTGCGAGCCAGCTCAGCTGCCCATCTCATCGCCGACCTCGTCGGCATCTACCCGGAGGGCTCGGGGTTCACGGCGCGAGCGCCGAAGCGGCTGCTCGACACCCGGGGTGCAGCCGCCCGCAGCGGCACCACCCCGTTGCCGATGCCCGGCCCCGGCGTCCATGCCCTCAACCTCACCGTCACCGGGGCCGCCGGGCCGGGGTGGGCGCGGGCGTTCCCGTGTGGGACCGCCCAGCCGAGCACGTCCAACATCAACGTGGTCCGCGGTCAGACGGTGGCCAACGCGCTGCTGGCCGCACCCGGCAGCGATGGTCGGCTCTGCGTCGCGGCATCCGCCCCGATGCACATCATCGTGGACGAGGCGGGCTCCTTCGCCACAGGTGAGTACCGCGGCGTCACGGCACAACGCCTGCTCGACTCGCGACGCCGTTGAGGCTGGGCCGCACCACCCGAGCGGGGCGGGCCAGCGGCCGCGCGGCCGTGCGGCCGTGGCGCGGGCTCCTGTCCGTTCAGCGGTAGCGGGCCACGTTGAGCACGCGGCGCGTGTCCTCGACATCGGCGGCCATCTGCCGCTGGAGGGACTGCGGATCGTCGTAGGCGATCTGGCCGCGCAGCAGTTCCGCGAACTCGATGGCGACGAGCTGGTCGTACAGGGTCAGGTCCTCCTGATCGAGCACGAAGGCCTCGACCCGCCGCTTGCCGCCCTCCTCGAAGGTCGGATTGGTCCCCACGGAGATCGCCGCCGGGAAGCGCGTCGTCCCGGGCTGGTGCGGGTTGACGACCAGCCACCCCGCGTAGACCCCATCGGGGGGCAGCGCGACCGGTCCGCCGTAGCCGGCAGCAAGCGGATTGATGTTGGCCGTCGGGTACCCGAGCTCGCGGCCGCGGTGCTCCCCGTGGACCACGACACCCTCCACCACGTGGTTGCGGCCCAGGCCGTGGCGGGCATCGGACATGGCTCCGGACGCGATGGCCTCCCGGATCCGGGAACTCGACCACGTCGTGCCGGAGGCTGCATCGCCCAGCAGCGGCACCGTCTGCACGGTGAACCCGTAGTCGGGACCCAGTTCGCGCAGCAGTGCCACATCCCCGGCCGCGTTGTGGCCGAAGCGGAAGTTGTCCCCGACCATGACGACCCGTGCCGGCATGGGCACCAGGGTTTGGCGGACCCACTCCCCAGGCGCCGTGCCGAGCAAGGTCTGGCGTGAACTCCAGCAGGTGCACGGCGTCGGCACCGGCGCGGCTCAGCAACTCCACTCGGTGCCGTATCGTCGCCAGCTGCGCCGGTTCGCTCCCCGGGCGGATGACGGAGAGCGGGTGGGGATGGAAGGTGACCACGACCAACGGCAGGTGCCGCTCGTCGGCGACGGCTCGTGCGGCGTCGAGCAACGCACGGTGGCCCACGTGGACACCGTCGAACACGCCGATCGCCACCACCGCTCCGCCGCGGAACAGCGGTCGATCGCCTGGATCTCGCCACACTCGGGTACGTCTGCGCTCCTGCACGGCGCCAATCGTGCCAGAAACCGGACGTTGGCGCCCGCTTAGGCGCCCGCGAGCACCGCGCGGTAGTGCCATTGCCCGGCGACGGGCTCAGCGATGCCGATGAGGGAACCGTCCGGGGCCAGCAGCGCGCAGCGACCCTGGCGCGTGGGCTGGGTCCAGCTCGTTCGGGCCGACCGCGAACCGCTGCCCGAGCCGAGCTGCGGCGGCGCCGGCTTCGTCCAGCCAGACGACGGGCAGAACGGCTGCGGCGGCGTCGGCAAGATCCCACTGCGGCGGCGGCGCCTGCCCGACTGCGGGCAGCGCGTGGGCATCGGCGAGGCCGAACGGGCCGACAGCGCACCGGCGCAGCATGACCAGGTGACCGCCGCAGCCGGTGGAGGTGCCGAGGTCGCGCGCCAAGGCTCGCACATAGGTGCCGGTGGAGCACTCCACGTCCACGTCGATATCGAGCGACCCCGACACGGCGGAGCGCGGGGCGCCGATCCGCTCCAATCGATGCACGGTCACCGGGCGGGCCGGCAACTCGACCTGCTCCCCGTTCCGGACGCGCGCGTACGCGCGACGACCATCGACCTTGATCGCCGACACCGCGCTCGGCCGCTGCTGCAGGTCGCCGGTCAACCGTGCCAGCGCGGCGTCGATGTCGGAGGTGTCGAGCGCGACCGCCACCGGCTCACCGATCGGCTCACCGGTGCGGTCATCGGTGGCGGTCGCCCAGCCCAGCCGAATCGTCGCCCGGTAGTGCTTGTCCGTGGCTTGCAGGTAGGGCAGCAGCCGGGTGCCGCGGCCGTAGGCCAGCACGAGGACTCCGGTCGCCATCGGGTCCAGCGTGCCGGCGTGGCCGACCCGCCGAGTCCCCAGCAGGCGCCGCATCCTCGCCACGACGTCGTGGCTGGTCATGCCCTCGGGCTTGTCCAGGACAACGACCCCTGCCGCGCTACTCGGCAGTCTCGTCATCCTCGGCTTCGTCCGCACTCCGGTAGGGGTCCGCCTCGCCCGCGTACTGCGCGCCGACGGCTTGCGCGTGGACCTCGGCGTCGGCGGCGGCCGCGCTGGCGAGCAGCTCCTCGATGTGGCGGGCCGTCTCCGGCACAGCATCGACGACGAAAGCCAGCGTCGGGGTGAACCGCACGCCGGTCTGGGCACCGACCTCCGAGCGGAGGACCCCCTTGGCCGATTCCAGCGCCACAGCCGTGTCGGCGCGCGCCGTCTCGTCGCCGAGCACGGTGTAGAACAATGTCGCCTCGCGCAGGTCGTTGGTCACCCGGGCATCGGTGATCGTGACGAACCCGAGACGCGGATCCTTGATCCGCGTCTCGAGCGTCTGCGCCACGATCACCTTGATCCGGTCGGCCAGCCGCCGAACCCGGGCAGCATGGTCAGGCATGGTGCTCCTTGCCGCCGCTACGTGCGCGGCTTCTCGCGCTGCTCGTAGGTCTCGATGACGTCGTCGACCTTGATGTCGTTGAACGAGCCGAGCCCGATACCGCACTCATACCCGTCACGGACCTCGGTGGCGTCGTCCTTGAACCTCCGCAGCGATTCCACGGACAGGTTGTTGGCCACGACGGCTCCGTCGCGGACGAGCCGCGCCGAGGCGTTGCGCCGGATGAGACCGGAACGCACCAGACACCCTGCGATCGTCCCGAACTTCGAGGAGCGGAAGATCTCGCGCACCTCGGCCGTACCGAGCTGCACCTCCTCGTAGACCGGCTTCAACATGCCCTTCAGCGCACCCTCGACATCGTCGATGGCCTCGTAGATCACCGAGTAGTACCGGATCTCCACGCCCTCGCGCTCGGCGAGCTCGCTGACCTTGCCCTGCGGCCGCACGTTGAACCCGATGATGATCGCGTCGGAGGCCGCCGCCAGCATCACGTTGGTCTCGGTGATGGCACCGACACCGCGATCGATCACGCGCAGCGACACCTCCTCGCCCACGTCGAGCTTCATCAACGAGTCCTCCAGCGCCTCCACGGCACCAGACACGTCGCCCTTGAGGATGAGGTTGAGCTCCTGCACCTCGCCCTTCTCCACCAGGTTGAGGAACTCCTCCAGGGTGCGGCGCGGTCGGGCCTTCGCCAGCGCGGCGTTGCGCTCCCGGGCCTGCCTCGTCTGGGCAATCTGCCGAGCCACGCGATCCTCCGGCACGACCATGAAGGTGTCGCCGGCGCGCGGGACCGACGTCAGGCCCAGCACCTGGACCGGACGCGCGGGTCCGGCCTCCGCCACCGGGTCGCCGTGCTCGTCGATGAGCGCGCGCACCCGGCCGAAGGCTTCGCCGGCCACGATCGAGTCCCCGGCCCGCAGCGTTCCGCGCTGCACCAGCACCGTGGCCACAGGGCCGCGGCCACGGTCGAGGTGCGCCTCGATGGCCACGCCCTGCGCGTCCATCGTGTCGTTGGCGCGCAGGTCCAACGTGGCATCCGCGGTGAGCACGACCGCCTCGAGGAGTTCCTGGATCCCGAGCAGGTTCTTGGCCGACACGTCGACGAACATCGCATCGCCGCCGAATTCCTCGGCGACCAGGTTGTACTCCGTCAACTGGGTGCGCACCTTCGTCGGGTCCGCCCCCTCCTTGTCGATCTTGTTCACCGCGACCACGATCGGGACACCAGCCGCCTGGGCGTGGTTGAGCGCCTCGATCGTCTGCGGCTTCACCCCGTCGTCGGCGGCCACCACGAGGATGGCCAGGTCGGTGACCTGGGCACCGCGCGCACGCATGGCGGTGAACGCCTCGTGGCCCGGGGTGTCGATGAAGGTGATCGGGCGTTCCTCGTCGCCGACGTCGGTCGTCACCTGATAGGCGCCGATGTGCTGGGTGATCCCGCCGGCCTCGCCGGCAACGACGTTGGCCGAGCGGATCGCGTCGAGCAGCTTGGTCTTGCCGTGGTCGACATGGCCCATCACGGTCACGACCGGGGGTCGGGACGCCAGGTCCTCCTCGCCGCCCTCGTCCTCGCCGTATTCCAGCTGGAAGCGCTCGAGCAGCTCGCGGTCCTCGTCCTCCGGGGAAACGACCTGCACGTCGTAGTTGAGCTCGCCGCCGAGCAGCTTCAGCGTGTCGTCGTCGACCGATTGGGTCGCGGTGACCATCTCGCCGAGCTTGAACAGCACCGTCACCAGATCGGCCGCACTGGCGTTGATCCGATCGGCGAAGTCCGTCAGCGACGCGCCGCGCGGCAGCCGCACGACCTCGCCGTTGCCCTGCCGGATCTGCGTCCCGCCGACCGACGGGGCCTGCATGTTGTCGAACTCTTGACGCTTCGCGCGCTTGGACTTGCGACCGCGGCTCGGGCGGCCACCGGGCCTGCCGAAAGCGCCGGGCGCATTCCCACGACCGCCGCGACCACCTGGGCCGCCGCGACCTGGCGGACCACCGCCGCCGGGACGACCGGCGAACCCGCCGGGACCGCCGGGACCGCCGGGACCGCCGCTGCCGGGGCGAGCGCCGAACCCACCGGGACGGCCGCCGGGACCGCCGCCGCCGGGACCACGACCGCCGGGACCGCCGCCGCCAGGACGCTGGCCCTGTCGGCCGGGACCGCCGGGACCGCCGGGACCACGACCACCCGGGCCGGGTCGACCCGGTGCCGGACGCGCCGGTCGGGGCATGGTCCCCGGGTTCGGGCGCGGGGCGCCGGGGACGCCGCCGGCCGGCCGCGGAGGCATGGCACCGGGTGACGCCTCACGCATGCCGGAGCCGCCGGAGTACGGGTTGTTGCCCGGACGCGGCTGCCTAGGCCCGGCACCGGGCGAGGAGAAGGGATTGTTCCCGGGGCGCGGCCCGGATGGGCGCGCGGAGCCCGGGGTCGGGCGCGGACCGCTCGGCCCGGCGGCAGGACGCTGCGCGGGGCTGGAACCGGGCCGGGGCTGGCCCGGGGTCGCCGAGCCGGGCGTCGTAGACCCTGGGGCCGTGGATCCGGGCGTCGCAGACCCTGGGGCCGTGGATCCCGGGGTCGTGACGCCGGGGGCCGGCCTGCCAGGACCCGCGGGACTCGGCGCCACGGGGCGGCCGGTCGAGCCCGGGGTGGGCTTGGGAGCCCCTGCTCCCGGTGTCGGGCGAGGGCCCGGCGTCGTCGGAGTGCCCGTCGGGGCCGCCGGAGCACCACCGCCCGGCGTTGCCGTCGTCGGCCGGTGACTGCCGGGCGTCGGCCTGGAGCCGGAGCGCTCGCCAGCAGTGGTTCGACCGCCGGACTTGCCGGGATCGCCCATCTTGGCACGGAAGCGGCGCACGACCGGTCCTTCGACCGTGGAGGAGGCGGACTTGACGTACTCCCCCATGTCCTGCAGCTGCTTGACTACGTCTTTACTTTCGAGCCCGAACTCCTTGGCGAGTTCGTAAACCCGGACTTTCGACACGACTCTCCTGTCTGGGTCCGGGCTCTTCGTTGCCGCGGACCGTCAGTTGGTGGACACGTTCATCGGTGGACGCTCATGACTGGGCGTTCATCGGGCGCTCATTCCATTCGCTCCGGAACTCTCGACGGACATGGCACCGGCCGGTGGCCGGCGGTCAGACACGTGCGCGGCGACCCAAGCCACGAGATCGTCGGTCCGCAAGTCGGGCACACGAAGCGCCCGCTGCAACGACTTCCTCCGGATCGCCAACTGCGTGCATTCCATAGTGGCGTGCACATTGGCTCCTCGCCCGGGCAACCGGCGCCGCGGATCGGGTGTCGCGACTCCGCTCACCGCCACTACACGCAGCAGCGAGTTTCGCGGA
Organism: uncultured Actinomycetota bacterium; assembly: GCA_963766005.1. Lineage (GTDB taxonomy): Bacteria > Actinomycetota > Actinomycetes > S36-B12 > CAVXYG01. The sequence continues at coordinate 40,992 of CAVXYG010000007.1, forward strand.
GCCACTGCCCGACACCCGGCGCAGGTGCGCTGGGGCCCCGATGGCCTGGACTCAGCGCCCACAGGGGAACTGACCACAGTTAGTCTACCCCGACTCGGGGGCCGCGGGAGACGAGGCGGGCTCGGTATCGGAGCGGATATCGATCCGCCACCCGGTCAACCGGTTGGCCAATCGGGCATTTTGCCCCTCCCGTCCGATCGCCAGCGACAACTGGTAGTCCGGCACGACGACCCGTGCCGCTCGCGCCACGGGGTCCACGATCGTGACCGAAGAGACTCGCGACGGCGACAACGCGCTGGCCACGAAGCGGGCGGGATCCTCGTCGTAGTCCACAATGTCGATCTTCTCGCCGTTCAGCTCGGCCATGACTGCGCGGACCCGCTGTCCCATCGGCCCGATACAGGCCCCCTTGGCGTTCACGCCCGGCTTGGCGGCGGCCACGGCGATCTTGGTGCGATGGCCCGCCTCCCGCGCAATCGCCGGGATCTGCACCGAACCGTCGGCGACCTCCGGGACCTCCAGCGCGAACAACTGCTTCACCAGGCCGGGATGACTGCGGGACACCGTGACCAGCGGCCCCTTGGGCCCGCGCCGAACGCTCGTGACCACGCAGCGCAGCCGGGTGCCATGGGCGTACTGCTCGCCCGGCGCCTGCTCCGACGGCGGCAGCAGTGCCTCCAGTTCGCCGAGGTCCACCCTGACCACACGGGGATCGGTGCTCTGCTGCACGACGCCGGAGACCAGGTCGCCCTCCCGGGCGGCGAACTGCTTGAAGGTGACATCCGAGCTCGCCTCCTGCAGCCGGTGCACCAGCACCTGCCGCGCTGTGGCGGCGGCGATCCGGCCGAAGCCGTCGGGTGTGTCGTCGTACTCGCCGATCTTGTTGCCCTCGTCATCCATCTCGGCGGCCCACACCGTCACATGGCCGTTGGAGCGGTTGAGCTCCACGCGCGCCTGCGCGGCGTGCTTGGGCACCCGCTGGTAGGCAAGCGCCAGCGCATCCTCGATGGCCTCGACGACGACATCGAGCGACAGGCTCCGTTCGCGGACGAGCGTCTTCAGTGCGGCGACGTCGATATCCATCAGTCCTCCTGCTCTCGGGCGGCCACGAACTCGACCTGGACCACTGCCTTGCGGATATCGGCCGCGCGGACCGTCACCACGGCGCCGCCGATCTCGAGATCGATCGAGTCCGGCGCGGCGTCGTCGGCCTCCCCGGACACCCCCACGATCCGACCCACCCGAGCTGATCCGTCGCTGCCGGTGATGCGCACCAGGCGCCCCGCGTTGCGGCGCCAGTGCCGTCGCAGCGTCAGCGGCCGATCTACGCCCGGACTCCCGACATCGAGCACGTAGGAGCGCGCACCCATGGCCTGACTGTCCTCGATCGCCGCCGACAGGCTGCGCGACAGGTCGGCGACCTGGTCCAGCGTCACTCCGCCGTCGGTGTCCACCAGGACTCGAAGCAAGAGCCGGCCGCCCGCCGGGCTCAACCGGACATCCTCCACATCGAGACCGGCCTCGCCGATGATCGGAGCCATGACTGCGCTCACGGCCTCCAGTGCTGCCGGGTCCTGGGGCCGGCGGTCCTGGTCCGGGTGGTCCGATGCGGTGCTTCGACCACTCATGCCGCCTCCAGGATCCAGTTCGCGAACAACAGTTGTGTGCGACCGACGGTTGCCCGGCCACAGGGCAGAATAGCGACATCGGCGCCGCAGTGCCGCATCACGACCAGCGAGGGGCGGGCATGCAGATCGATCGGCGAGCCCTGCTCATCGGCGGCTCGGCCGTCGCGGCGGGGCTGGCGGTCGGTGCAGTGGGCGGCCGACTCGGCTGGTGGGACGTCGACATCCTCGGCCTGGGCAACCCCGACGACGCGTTGCTCCGGGTGGCGCGCCGCGCCGAGGCGGCGCTGATTCGGGCCTACGACATCGTCGCCGAGGACCCGACGACGGCGAACGCGACGCTGGGTTCGCGGCTGGCGGCCTACCGCCAGCACCACGTGGACCACCTCGTCGCGCTCGGCGGCGGCCAACGCGACATCGACGATGCTCCCGCACCCGGCCAGGCCGGCCCCGAGCAGCCCGCCGGCGCACCGCCGCCCGTGCCCGCCCTGCCGGAGGACTCAGCGATGCTGCCCGGCTATTTCGCCCAGCTCGAACAGCGCCATGCGGACCTCGTCGCGACAGGGGCGCGGATCGCCCAGCGCGGCGACGTGGCCCGCCTCATGGCCCTGATTCTCGCCGGCGAGTCGGCGAACACCGCTGGGTGGACCGATGCCTGAGGAACTCGCCGAGGCGTGGCGCGCCGTCATCCTGGCAGAGGCTGCGGTGTCCTACGCCTATGGCGCCGCCGGGCCGCTGCTCGGGGACGGGGAGCGGCAATTGGCGGCCCAGGCCTACGACGCGCACGAGCAGTCGCGCGATGCTGCGCTGCTCGCCCTGACCTCGTCCGGGGCGCCGCCGATCGGCATCCCGGCGTTCTTCTCGCTGCCCGCCGACCTTGACGGGCCGACGGCGGCGCGCTCCCTCCTGGCCACCGTCGAGTCCAGGCTGTCGCTCACCTACGCCGACCTGGTCGCGGTGCTGCCGATGAGCGAGCGTCAGCTCGGCATCGACGGCCTGCTCGCCGCCACCGCCCGGGCACTGGATTGGGGAGCTCAACCCGGACCCTGGGGCGCAGCCGTTCCGGCGGACTGATCGCGTCGAGGGCGGGCGTCGGCGCCGGACTGCTCAACTGCGCGAAGGCCCTAGGGCTGGGCCGCAACCATGTCGGTGATCGTCGCCACTGCCTGGTGCAGCGGGATTGCCGTGCGCTCGCCGCTGCGGCGCAGCTTCACCTCGACGAAGCCGTCGGCGAGCTTCTTGCCGACGACCACGATCACCGGCACGCCGAGCAACTCGGAGTCGTTGAACTTCACGCCGGGCGAAACGCCGCGGCGGTCGTCGAACAGGACCTGAAGTCCCGACGCCTCGAGATCGCGCGACAACTCCTCGGCAGCCGCCATCACCGCCGCGTCCTTGCCGGTGGCGATGAGGTGGACATCGGCCGGGGCGACCTCGCGCGGCCAGCACAGCCCGGCAGCGTCGTAGGACTGCTCGGCGATCGCGGCCACCGCGCGGGAGACGCCGATGCCGTAGGAGCCCATGGTGACCGTCTGGAGCTTGCCGTTGGCGTCGAGCACCTTGAGGTCCAGCGCCTCGGCGTACTTGCGCCCGAGCTGGAAGATGTGGCCGATCTCGATCCCCCGGTCGATCGCCAGCGCCGACCCGCAGCGCGGACAGCTGTCACCGTCGCGAACCTCGGCGGCCTCGATCACCCCGTCGGCACCGAAGTCCCGCCCCATGACGAGATCGAACACATGGCGACCGTGCTGGTTGGCGCCGGTGATCCAGCGCGTGCCCGGCACGACCCGGGGGTCGAGGAGGTAGCGGATCCCCGTCGCGGAGTCGGCACCGAGCGCCTGCGGCCCGATGTAGCCCTTGACGAGACCCGGGTGGGCGGCGAAGTCGGCGTCCTCGAACGGCGCTGGGACCCCTGGATGCAGGCCGGCCTCCAACCGCTTCATGTCGACTTCCCGGTCGCCGGGCAGACCGATGACGAGCGGTTGGGTGCTGCCGTCGGGGTAGGTCACCTTGAGCACGACGTTCTTCAACGTGTCGCCCGCCGTCCAGGACCGGTCCGGCCGGGGCTGCTCGGCGTTCGCCAGCGCCACGAGGCTGTCGATCGTCGCGCTGTCGGGGGTGTCCTCGGGATGGGCCTGCGGCGCCTGCGCCATCTCTGGGGAGTGCGGGACCGGTGTCGTCACGGCCTCGACGTTGGCGGCGTACCCGCAGGAGTGGCAGCGCACGAAGCTGTCCTCGCCATACTCGCAGGGGGCCAGGAATTCCTCCGACGCCGAGCCGCCCATGGCACCCGACTGCGCCGAGACGATGACGTAGCCGAGTCCCAGCCGCTCGAACGTGGCGATATAGGCATCGCGGTGCCGGTCGTAGGAGGCCTGCAGGCCGGCATCATCGACGTCGAAGGAGTAGGAGTCCTTCATCACGAACTCGCGGCCGCGCAGGATGCCGGCGCGCGGTCGCGCCTCGTCGCGGTACTTGGTCTGGATCTGGTACAGGCTCACCGGCAAGTCCTTGTAGGAGGAGTACTCCCCCTTGACCAGCAGCGTGAACATCTCCTCGTGCGTGGGCCCGAGCAGGTAGTCCGCCTGCTTGCGGTCCTGCAGCCGGAACAGCGTGTCGCCGTACTCCGTCCAGCGATGGGTTGCCTCATACGGCTCCCGCGGCAGCAGGGACGGGAAATGGACCTCCTGGAAGCCCGCGCCGTCCATCTCCTCGCGGACGATGCGCTCCACATTGCGGTAGACCCGGTACCCCAGCGGCAGCCACGTGAAGATCCCCGGTGCGACCCGGCGGACGTAGCCGGCGCGCACGAGCAACCGATGGCTGGGCACCTCGGCGTCTGCCGGATCCTCGCGCAGGGTTCGCAGGAACAGAGTGGACATCCGCAACACGGGAGCTCCTGATGATCGGGGTCACGCCAGGGTATCGAAGGGCGCTCAAGCCCAGAACGCGCGCAACGAAGCGATGTCCTGCGCGGCCTGCCGGCGGCCCATGTCCACACCGTCGGCCACCGAGTCCGGCGACATGATGTCGTACCCCTCGGGCACGGAGGGCGAGCGGAGGAAGACGCTGGTGCCGCTCGCGCGCAGCGCCGCCAACTCCTGTTGCATGGCGTCCACCGAGATCGTGAATCCGGCGCTCGGCAGCTGCTCGTCGCCCACCATCGACAGCACCACGGCCCGGGACGAGCCTGCCACGATGTCGCTGTGCGTCCCGGTGCCGAAGACCCCGCCGTCCATGCAGCGCCGATCATGGATCCACTGCGGCGCGAACACTCCGGGCAGAGCGCTGCTGGCGGCGACCGCGGTGGCCGGGCGCACGCGGGTCCGCCGGTCCGCCACGATGCGCTCGCCGGTGTAGGTGTCGACGCAGGTGATGCGCAGCCGATCCCCGACGGGCCAGCGCGGATCCAGCAGCAGGCCGATATTGCGGCGCATCTTCCTGGCCGACGGGGCCTGGGCCGCCAGCGCTGCGTGGCCGATCTCCTGCAGGGTCGTCGGCTCGTTGTCGGTTGCTGCCACGACGAGGTCCACTGCGCGCTGCTGGCTCGGGTGGAGGTCGCCGACGGGGGCGAGGAAGGAGACCAGGGCCGTGGCGCGCGTGAAGAGGTCCGCCAACCGGGCGAAGCGCCCGATGCCGCCGGTGCACAGCAGGCACCCCACCAGGGCCCCGGCCGATGTCCCCACGACGCGCTCCGCACGGCCCAGATCGACCCCGGCGTCGGCAGCCGCCGCGATGTAGGCGGTCTGCCAGGCGATGAAGAACACCCCGCCGCCGCCGAGCACCACCGTGCGGTCGAGGCCGGCGCCGAACCGCGCCGTGAAGTCCAGCGGTACCGCATCGAGGGTGGTCATGGAGGCGAACCTATCGCCGCACGGGCACCGGCACCGCAGCAACGGCGCAGCCCGCCGCCCACGTTAGAACAGCACCGTGGCGAACGTCGCTACCTGGCGAAATCCGACCGCGCGGTACGTGGCCAGCGCTGCGGCGTTGAAGGAGTTCACGTAGAGCGTCACCAACGGGGCCCTGGCCAGGGCGAACACCGCAACTGCGGCCATGCCCGGCTCTGCGAGTCCCTCGCCCCGGCGTTGCGGGTCCACCCACACGCCCTGGATCTGTACCGCGCGCGGTGTGACGGCGCCGAGCTCGGCTTTGAAGACCACGTCCTGTGCATCCCACCGGGCGAAGGCGCGGCGCGCGCGCAGCAGATCCGCCACCCGGCGCCGGTACAGGTCCTCCAACCCCCCCAGCCGCGGATCGACGCCCACCTCCTCGGTGAACATCGCGATGGAGGCCGGCAGGAACTCCTCGAGCCGCTGCAGCGGGACGGGCTGTACCGCGGGATCGGGGTCGATGCTGGGTCCGTGGGCCAGCGACATCAGCGGCTGCTGGGGGCGGATCTCGCGCGCCGGCCCCCACGCCGGTTCCAGCAGCCGCCACAGGTGCAGCACCTCATCGGCGGGTCCGACGATGCTGGAGCAGCTGCGCCCCATCCGGATCAGGTCGCCGGCGAGGGCCTCGCGAGCCGCGGCGTCGGTGCCGATGGGGACCAGGTTCGCTCCCAGCATCACCGCCGAGGCCGGGGAGCCCCCCCGGAAGTACCCGAGCACCATGGGCAGGCCCCATTCGCCGAGGTTGGACTCCATGGGGAACAACCGCGCCTCGGCGAAGCAGGACACCGCAGGGTCGGCCAGCAGCGGCCGGAGTCGGTGCAGCGCACCGCCGGGCAGCGGCTCGACGTCCCCGGTCACGGATCGGAAGGGCACGGCCTGACCGGCTAGGACACCGTGACGACGGGTCCGCCGGATACGGCGGGCTCGCCGCCGGCGTCCGACTCCTCCGCCAGCCGCATGGCCTCCTCGATCAGCGTCTCCACGATCTGCGCCTCCGGCACGGTCTTGATGACATGGCCCTTGACGAAGATCTGGCCCTTGCCGTTGCCGGAGGCGACGCCGAGATCGGCCTCGCGGGCCTCGCCGGGCCCGTTGACGACGCACCCCATCACCGCCACCCGCAGCGGCACCTCCAGGCCCTCCAGCCCGGCGGTGACCTGCTCGGCGAGCGTGTAGACGTCGACCTGGGCCCTGCCGCAGGATGGGCAGGAGACGATCTCGAGGCCGCGTTGGCGCAGGTTGAGCGACTCCAGGATCTGGATACCGACCTTGACCTCCTCGACCGGCGGGGCGGACAGCGAGACCCGGATGGTGTCGCCGATCCCCTCGGCGAGCAGCGCACCGAACGCCACGGAGGACTTGATGGTGCCCTGGAACGTCGGACCGGCCTCGGTGACGCCGAGGTGCAGCGGGTAGTCGCAGCGCTGCGCCAGAAGCCGGTACGCCTGCACCATGACCACCGGGTCATGGTGCTTCACCGAGATCTTGAGGTCGCGGAAGCCGTGCTCCTCGAACAGCGAGCACTCCCACAGCGCCGACTCCACCAGCGCCTCGGGGGTGGCCTTGCCGTACTTGGCCAGCAACCGCCGGTCCAGCGACCCGGCGTTGACACCGATCCGGATGGGAGTGCCGCAATCGGCGGCCGCCTTGGCGATCTCGGCCACCTTGTCGTCGAAGGCCTTGATGTTGCCCGGGTTGACCCGGACCCCGGCACATCCTGCGTCCAGCGCCGCGAACACGTACCGGGGCTGGAAGTGGATGTCGGCGATCACGGGGATGCCGGACTTCTTCGCGATCGCCGGCAGCGCGTCGGCGTCGTCCTGGCTGGGCACCGCCACGCGCACGACCTGGCAGCCGGAGGCCGTCAACTCCGCGATCTGCTGCAGCGTGGCGTTGATGTCGGAGGTCAGCGTGGTCGTCATCGACTGGACCGAGACCGGCGCATCACCGCCGACCCGCACCTCGTGCGTCGGGTGACGCAGCACGATCTGGCGGGTCTTGCGCCGCGGGGCGAGCACGGGGGGCGGCGTGGGCACACCCAAGGAGACGGACATGGTCACCTCTCTGATCACGTACCTCGAGTATCCAACCTACGGCTCGGCCGCGCCCGCGGCAGCGTCCGCGACCCGTTTCCGGCGAGGCGCCCCGGCCCTCGTGGGCCGTGGACCCGGAACCCGGCCCCGCCCGGCAGCCCGCCCCGGCCGCGCCGGCCGCCGCTGGCCGGCCGCTGGCCGTGGCCCCGGACTGGTCGCTGGTGCGCACCCTGCGCGCGGCGGCCGCGGCCCGGATCACCGACATGCTGGCCGCCGACCCGGCCCTCGACGTCGCCGCGGCGGGTCCGCGGGTGGTCGCCGGTGTGGTCGCCGACCACATCGCCGAGCAGGCGGCCGCCGGTGTCGCGCCCCCGCCCGCGGCGGCGCAGCAGGTGCTGGCCGATGCGGTCGGCAACGCACTGTTCGGCCTGGGCCGGCTGCAGCCGCTGGTCGACGACCCGCGGGTGGAGAACATCGAGATCAACGGCGCCGACGATGTGCTGCTGGTGCTGTCCGACGGGTCGCTGGAGGTGGGCCCGCCGGTGGCCGACTCCGACGCCGAGCTGCTGGAGCAGCTCACCTTCCTCGCCGCCCGCAACGAGGGGTCGGCGCGGATGTTCTCCCCCGCGCATCCCCGGCTGCACATGACCCTGGGGGACAACGCCCGCCTGGCCGCGGCCGCGTTCGTGACCCCCCGGCCCACCGTGATGATCCGGGTGCACCGCCTGACCCAGGTGACCCTCTCGGACCTGGTGGCCCGCGACATGCTCGACCCGGTGCTCGCCTCGTTCCTGGCCGCGGCGGTGCGGGGCGGCAAGTCGATCGTGGTGTCCGGGCCGCAGGGCAGCGGCAAGACCACCCTGGTGCGGGCGCTGTGCGCCGAGCTGGACCCGTGGGAGCGGATCGGCACCCTGGAGACCGAGCGGGAGCTGCACCTGCACCGGCTGCCCGAGCGGCACCGCCGCCAGGTGTCCCTCGAGGCCCGCGTCGGGTCCGGGGAGCGCGGCCCGGACGGCCGCCCCGCCGGGGAGATCGGCCTCGACGAGCTGGTCGCCGACAGCCTGCGGTTCAACCTGTCCCGGCTGATCGTCGGCGAGGTCCGCGGCCCCGAGGTGCTGGCCATGTTCAAGGCGATGCAGTCCGGGGCCGGGTCGATGTCCACCACCCACGCCCACTCCGCGCGGGCCGCGATCGAGCGGCTGGTCACCTGCGCCATGGAGGCCGGCCCGCACGTCACCGACGCCTACGCCTACCGGCAGGTCGGCGCGCACATCAACCTCATCGTGCAGACCTCGATGCGCACCGACGGCGACCACCGGCGGCCCGTCCGCGCCCGGTACGTCACCGAGGTGATCGCCGTGGAGCCCGGGGAGGGCAACCGGCCCGCCACCACCAGCCTGTGGGCCCCGGACCCCGTCACCGGCCGGGCGGTGCCCGGCACCCTGCCCGCGGCGTGGGCGGCCGACCTGGCCGGCCACGGGTTCGTCCCCGACCGCCCGGGGGGCCACCGATGACCGCGCTGGTGATGGCCGCCGGCCTCGGCCTGGGGGTCGGGCTGGTCCTGCTCGGATACGCGGTGCTGGTCGCCCCGCGCCGCCCGCCCGCACCGCCGCGGCCGCCCCGCAGGCCGGCCCGGGTGACCCGCTCCCTGGCGGTCCGGATCGGGATCGGCGCCGGCCTCGGCCTGCTGGGGCTGCTGGTGACCGGGTGGCCGGTGGCGCTGCTGGTCGGCCCGGCTGCGGCCCTGGGCCTGCCGCTGCTGCTGGCCCCGCCGGCCAACTCCGCCGCGATCCCCCGCCTGGAGGCGCTGCAGGAGTGGACCCGGGGCCTGGCCGGCGTGCTCACCGTGGGCATCGGCCTGGAGCAGGCGATCATCGCCACCGCCCGCTCCGCCCCCGCAGCGATCCGCCCCCAGGTCGGCGGCCTGGCGGGCCGGCTGGCCGCACGCACACCCACCGACGTGGCCCTGCGCCGGTTCGCCGACGATCTGGCCGACCCGACCGGGGACCTGATCGTGACCTCGCTGCTGCTCGGGGCCGCCCGCCGCGGGCAGGGCATGGCCTCCGTGCTGGAGAACCTGGCCGCCTCGGTGGCCGACGAGGTCCGCATCCGCCGCGGGGTCGAGGCCGACCAGTCCCAGGTCCGCACCGCGGCCCGGATGATCACCGTGGTCACCCTGCTGATGATGGGCGGGCTGTTCGCCGCCGGCACCTACACCGAGCCTTACGGCACCCCCCTGGGCCAGGCCGTGCTCGTGGTGCTGATCGCCGCCTACGCCGCGGCCCTGGCCTGGATGCGCCGCATCGCCGACGGCGCGCCCCCGGCCCGGCTGATCGACCCGGACGGGGCGCCGGCATGACCGCGCTGCAGGCGGCGATGCTCGCCGGGCTCGGCGTCGGTGCCGGCCTGGTGCTGCTGCTGATCGCCGGCCGGGCCACCAGCCCCGACCTGGGCGCGGCCATGGCCAACCTCACCCCCGCCCCGGCCCGCGCCGCCGCCGCGCCGTCGGACCTGACATCCCGGTTCGGGGCGTGGCTGCGCACCGCCGCACCGGGCCTGGCGCGCGGGAGGGTCCGCGCCGCGGACCTCGACCTGCTGGGCATCGACCCCGCCCGGCACACCGGCGACAAGGTCCTCGGCGCGCTCGGCGGCCTGGCGGCCCCCACCCTGATCACCGCCGCGTTCGGGCTGCTGGGCATCAACCTGCCCGCGGTGCTGCCGCTGCTGGCCGGGGCCGGGTTCGCCGCGGCCCTGCTGCTGGGCGCCGACCGGGCCGTGGCCAGGCGCGCCGGCGCCGCCCGCGTCGAGGTGCGGCGGGCCCTGTCGGCGTACGCCGACCTCATCAGCCTGGAACGCTCCGCCGGGGCCGGGGCCGCAGAGGCGATGGAATCCGCCGCCGGCGCCGCCCCCAACTGGGTGTTCCGGCGGATCCACACCGCCCTGGTCCAGGCCCGGCTGTCCGGGCAGTCCCCGTGGGACGCCCTGACCGGGCTGGCCGCCGCCATCGACGCCCCCGAGCTGGCCGACCTCGCCGGGGTGATGCGCCTGGCGGGGGAGGAGTCCACCAGCGTCGGCGCCACCCTCAGGGCCCGCGCCGGGGCGCTGCGCAACGCCCTGGCCGAGGACGCCCACGCCCAGGCCAACTCCGCCATGCAGCAGATGATGCTGCCCCTGGCGGCCCTGGCCCTGATCTACCTGGTCCTGCTCGCCCTGCCCGGGGTGCTCAACGTGATGAGCACCCTGTGACCCCCCACCAGACCCCCGGCCGCCGGCGCCGGGCAACCGAAAGGAAACCCATGCTCGCCCTCTACGCCACCGCGGCGGCCCTCGTCGCCGACCTGCGCACCCGCGCCCGGGCCCGCACGACCGACGAGGACGGGTTCACCACCGTCGAGTGGGTCGTGATCGGGTCGATCGCGTTCGCGATGGCCATCGGCATCGGCGCCGGGCTGAAGGCGGTCGCCGACAACTACCTCGGCAAGATCAACTGACCATGCCCCGCCGCGACGCCGCCCGTGCCCCCGCCCGCCGACACGGGCGGGGGCAGGCCGGCAGCGCCACCCTCGAACTGGTGGTGGTGTTCCCGGTCGTCCTGCTGCTCATCTTCGGCATCGTGCAGACGGCCGTCTGGTACCACGCCCGCACCCTGGCCATGCTCGCCGCCCAGGACGGGCTGCGCGCCGCCCAGGCCCTCGACGGCACCGCCGCGCAGGGCCGGGCCCGGGCAGCCGCGGCCCTGCAGGGCAACGGCGCCGCCGGGTTCCTCGCCGACCCCGCCGTCACCGCCACCCGCACCGCGGCCGGCGCCGCCGTCACCATCAGCGGCCGCTCCGTGGCCCTGCTGCCGGGCACCGGCATCCCGCTCACCCAGACCGCCATCGGCCCGATCGAGCAGGCCGGGTAGGAGGACGACCATGACCATCCCCGCCTCCCCGACCCCGCCGCCGCCGGGCCCCGCCGCCCCGCCGGGCCCGCCCCGCCCCGGCCGCGACCGGCGGCGGCTGTGGGCCGCCCTCGCCGGGACCGCGGTCGTGGCCCTCATCGCCGGCGGCATCGTCCTGGCCACCGGCGGCGGCGGCACTCCTACCGCGGAGCCCTCAACCGCGCCCGCGCCTACCGAGTCCCCTGCTCCGACCCCCACCCCGGCGCTGCCCGCCGACCAGCAGCAGGCCGTCGATGAGTCCGCCGCGGTGGTCCTGGCCTACGAGCAGACGGTCTACGACCTGCTCGCCGACCCCGCCGCCGACATCAACGACCTGTACGGCGTGCTCACCGATCCGCAGATCGACACCGAGCTGGGCAACATCCAGCAGCTGCGGGCCGCCGGCACCATCACCGTGGAGTCCACCGGCCCCGTGGCGCTGGGCCCGGTGGCGCCGGTCGGGGTCGATCTCGGCGCGGACCCGCCGACCGTGACCCTGCTGGTGTGCGTCGACCGGACCGCCGCCCGCGGCACCGAGGACGGGCAGCCGTGGACCGGCCGCCGGGAAGCATCCCAGTACCGGGTGGTCAGGACCACCTACCTCCCGGCCCCCGGGTGGGCAGTCGCCCAGGTGCAGCCCCCCGCCGGCCTCGACCAGCCGCAGCCATGCTGACCCGGACCCGGACCGCCGCCCTGGCCGCCGCGGTCCTCCTCGCCCTGACCGGCGGCACCGTCCCGGCGCTGGCCGACGCCCCGGCCGAGTGCGCGAGGACCGCGGCGGGGCAGGTGTGCTCGGTGACCGCGTCCCCGCCGGGCCGCCCCGGCACGGTCACCCCCGTCAAGGGCGGCGCCCCCGCGCGGCCCGCGGCCTGCGAGGACCGATTCCCCGGCACCTGGTGCTCCCCGCCGCCCGCGCCCGGGGCCTGGTGGAGCCCGGCCCGCGAGTGCTGGATCGCGGCGCTGAGCCCGCAGCCGCCGCCCGGCGGCCCCCTGTGGAAGGGCAACACCGCCGGCGCGATCTACCTGTGCTGGCCGCCGGAGGCCCCCGCCTTCCGAGGGACCGGCAACGTCACCTACTTCTGGTCCGCCGCCCCGCCGCCGCAGGTGGACCCCGCCGTGCTCGCCCAGGCCGCCGTCGAATCGATGGACCTGCGGCCGCCCGCGGTGGGGGCGACCCCGCTGCCGTCCCCGGACGCCGTGTCGCTGATCGGCCTGCCGACCTGGCTGTGGATCGAGGCCCCCGGCGAGCATTCCTGGGGACCCGTCACCCGCACCGCCGCCGCCGGCGGGGTGACGGTCACCGCGACCGCGCAGGTGGCCAGGGTCGTCTGGGACATGGGCGACGGCGGCACCGTCACCTGCACCGGGCAGGGCACGCCGTGGTCCCCCGCCATGGGCGCCGGGGACTCCCCCGACTGCGGCTACCGCTACCGCACCGCCGGGCGGCGCACCATCACCGCCACCACCCACTGGCAGGTCGCCTGGTCCGGGGCCGGGCAGTCCGGCACCATCGCGCTCGACATGTCCGGCACCCGCCCGGTCGACGTGGTGCAACTGCGGGCGGTGATCAGCGGATGAGCCGCCGGGCCCGCGGCGAGCGCGGATCGCTGTCCCTGGAGCTGGTGGTCCTGGCCCCGGCGATCCTGGCCGTCCTGGCGCTGGTGATCGCCGGCGGACGCGCCGCGATAGCCTCCCAGGCCGTCGCGCAGGCCGCGGCCCAGGCCGCCCGCGACGCCACCCTGCACCCGTCGGCGGCCGCCGCGGCCGCCGCGGCGGCGACCCGCGCCGACAGCGTCCTGGCCGGGCAGGGCCTGGACTGCGCCCCCCGGACGGTGACCGTCGACGCCGCAGCGCTGGCCGCTCCCCCCGGAGCGCCCGGGACGGTCGCCGTGACCGTGGAATGCACCGTGACATGGACCGACCTCGGGATCCCCGGCCCCGGCACCCGCACCCTGCGGGCCACCGGCCGCGCCCCCGTCGACACCTGGACCGCCCGATGACGCCGCCGCCGCTGCGCGAGGACCGCGGTTCGGTATCGCTGCTGTTCGTCGTGGTCGCCGCCGGGCTGCTGGCGATGGCCGGCCTGGTCGTCGACGGCGGCGGGAAGGCCCGCGCCGCCGCCGAGGCCGACGACGCCGCCCGCGCCGCCGCCCGCGCCGCGGTGCAGGCGATCAGCCCCGCCGCCGTGCTCGGCGGGGCCGCCCCCAGGGCCCACCCCGCCCCGGCCGCCGCCGCGGCCCGCTGCTACCTCGTCGCGGCGGGGGTCGCTGGCACGGTCAGCGTCGCGCCCGGCGGGCGCGGGTGACAGTGACCACCACCGGCACCTACACGCCGGTGCTGCTGTGGCGATCGGGGTCGGGCCGATGCCGGTCGCCGGGTCGGCCGCCGCCGACTGGTCGCCTCGAAGGAGGCAACCGTGATCACCCGCACCCTTCGCGGCGCTCGGCGCGCTGATCGTCCTGGTCGCGGTGCTTGTAGGCTGGCCGGCGGCGCTGCTCGCGCTCGCCGGCGCGGCCGCCGAGTGGCTGCCCGACCTGTCCGACCCCGCCGGGCTGCTCGCCCGTCCCGACGCCGGTGGGCTGTTCCTGCTCCTCGTCCTGGCCCGGGGCTGGATCGCCTGGCGGCGTGCTGGGCCGCCGCCCTCCTCGGCGAGGCCGCGGCCCAGGCCCGCGGCCGGCCCACCCCCCGCCTGGGCGGGCTGTTCCCCCAGACCGCGGCCGCGGCCCTGGTCACCGCCGTCGCCGTCGCCTTCACCGGCGGCCCCGGGCGGCCCTGGCCGCCCCCGCACCCCAGCCCGCCGCCGCGGTCGCCTCGCATGGCGGCGCCGACGTCCGCGACCGTCTGGCCGAGCCCCTCCACAGCCGCCCTCTACCCCGGCCAAGACATGGACATCGGCGACCGCGACTACACCGTGGCCCGCGGCGACACCCTGTGGGACATCGCCGACGAGCAGCTGGCAGACCCCGACCGCTGGCAGGAGATCGCGGA